>JBOGKM010000088.1:0-40352 GCA_050747745.1 Terriglobales bacterium | reverse complement strand
TGACGGAGGCTGGCCCTGCCGGTGCGCGCCAATACCCCTTCGATCGCTTGGGCGGGAAAGGATTTGCTCACCACGCCAAGGCTGATGTAGTCCGTGATCCGCGACCCCGATGGAAGTTCGGCAACTGCTCGCGCCAATGTGGCCCTCCTGTACTTCCATTACAGAATGCCACAGAATTCTCTAAGTGAACAGTATTAGGCCTAGCCTGCATTTCTCACCAGCAGTTGATGGGTGAAGCGTCCAGAAGGGATTTTGGGATGGAAAAAGGCGGCGTTTTCAAGCATAACTGTGTTTTCAAAATAAAGAGGGACTTGGGGCTGTTCCGGGCGGTCTCCGTCCCACCAGCTCTTTTCGGCGCTGCCGGATTTGTAGTCGGGGCGGACGTTGTCAACCTGGTTTCTCGCCGGGCGCGCTCGGCGCCCAGGCCGGCATCGCCGTTCTGGGCTACGGTGGGGGCGGGGAGACAGAGACGGCAATGGGAGAGCGCGTCGATCTGGGGTCTGCTGCTGGGGGTGCCAAAACGTGGGGGCTGCGGGTTGACATCCGGCGCTGCGTGTGCGTGACTGTGATTGTGTCGCGCAACGCCCAGCGTCCGGCGACCTGCGGCCCGGGCCAGTGCTGCAGCTGGTGCCCCTGCACCAAATGCACGCAGTAGCAAACTAGAAGAACCGGGCGGGGGCCGTTCCTTTGTACGAACCGGCTCCCGCTTGGCCACGAAGGGGATTTTATGCGAATCTCCGTTGGCGTTTGCTATCTGACCGTCCTTGCGATGACAGTGGCGGCGCTGTCGCTCGCGGCGGGTTTCTACTCGGCGGTTCTCCGCCGCCCGCTTCCGTTCGGGAATCCGGGGAGGCTCTACGCGCTCCACACCGCAACCGCCGAGGCGCGCAATCTGCCGCTGGCAGAGGTAGAGATCGCAGCGCTGCGGAGGTCTCGGGCAGTGGAGGGCCTCGCGTTCTACCGCCCGGGCCAAGCCGTCCTCCGCAGCGGCCAGGCGCATCGGCAAGCCGCTGGGCTGCTGGTGTCAACCGACTTCCTCAGCGTGCTGGGCGTGAGGGCGACGCGTGGCCGCGGCTTTCTTGCGTCAGACGCGGACCACGCCGTGGTCATCCTGAACTCGCCCCTGTGCGCGGAGATGTTCGGGAGCGGCGAGTGCCTCGGCCGCAGCGTCGAAACCATGGGCAAATCGTTCGAGGTGGTCGGGGTGCTCGACCAGGATTTCCAGTTCGGACCTGGGGCATTCGTGTCCCCCGAAATGCCCGAGTTCCTGTTGCCGTTCTCCTTGGAAAACGAGGCCTCGCCTGACGACCTCGATTTGCCATCGGTCGCGCGGATCGCCGATGGCTTCGACCGGCAAGATCTCGCCTCGCAGCTCGCCACCTTGCAGGCTCAGGTTGGCCGAAAATATGCGCTATTGGCGAAGGGCCGGCTGTACGCGCGACCGTTGGCCGACGAGATAGGCGGCCCCGCAGCAGACTTCGCGTTCCCGTTATTCTGTGCCGTCGCGATTCTTTCGCTGCTCGCGGCCGTTAGTCTGGGTGGCTTGCTGACGGCATCGGCCGCTTGGCGACGGAGGGGTCTGGCCATACGATCGGTCCTCGGCGCCAGCACCAGGGGCCTGATGGCGAGGCCCGCCTCAGATCTCCTCTTTTTGGGCATCGCCGGGGGCGCGGTTGGATACGTGCTGGCGTTTTATCTTGCTGACAGGCTTCGCGGGCGGACGGGGCTCCCGGGGGCCTACGCGCTCACGCCCAGTTGGCTGGCCGCCGCCGCGTGCGCCGCGGTCGCGACCGCCGTGGCAGCAGTTCTCCTGTTGGCTTTTGTTCGGCGAATCCGAGCCGCCGACTGCTCCGAGTCTTTTCGGGCGATACCGCGCATGAGCCGTCACGGCGGGCGTGTCCCGTTGCTAACGCTCCAGCTCTCGCTCACGCTGCCTCTACTGGTCGGCCTCGCCCTTATGGCGAGCAACCTGATGATTTTTCTCCGGCACAATGCCGGGTTCGACGTGCGTCACATTACCTCGCTGGAGCTGCATTTGACCGGACCCTACAATAACCCGCATGCGAGATGGCAGGCTCTGACCAGGCTTCGGCGCGAGCTGGCCGCTGTGCCAGGGGCCGTCGGCGCCGGCATCGTGACCACTCCGCCTGGAGCTCGGCGACTCAATCAGACTTCTGTGCGTATTGAAATGCGCGGAGTGCGGTTCGAGGCGGAGGGCGTCGGCTACCAGGCGCTCGGTCCGCGCGCCCTACGTGTGCTCGGTGTGCGCCTGGTTCAGGGGAGATGGCTCGCAGCTGACGAAAATGCCCGAGGGTCCGGCGTGGCACTCGTCAATGAGGCTTTTGCACGGAGATATCTGCCGGGGCGCCCGATTGGTGCGCAGCTGGACCTGGACATGGGGGCCATGCCGCGGCTGAGGGTTGTCGGGGTGGTCAGCGATTTCCAGGACGCCGCCCTTACGGTCCCGGCAATTCCCGAGATCTTCTTCCCCGCCCAAGGGACATTAATTCCTATAGACACGCTTGTCGTTCGCACAACAGCGGATGCCTCCCTCGTGGCGGACGAACTTCGCGGCGTGCTCAACCGCGACCAGCCCGCGGTGGCAGCCGATGTAGCGGCGGGCGATGTGCTGCTGCGAAGCGACACCCGGAGGCAGTCAATGTTCGCGTGGGTTTTGGCGAGCTTCTCGATTTTTGCGTTTGCGATTGCAGTCCTCGGGGTTGCCGGGGTTTGCGCCGGGCTTTACTCGCGCGCCGCGCGGGAAATGGCCATTCGCTCGGCATTGGGGGCCGACGGGGCGAACATTGCGCGGCTGTTTCTCGCGCGCAGCGCCAGGGCTGCCGCGCCGGGCATCGTCATCGGTCTTTGTCTCGGTTGGATATTCGAATCTGCGCTGCGCGGCGAGTTGCTTGGAAGCTCTCCGCACATGCTCGGCCCGCTCGCCGGGGTGGGATTGATGATGTTACTCACGGTTGTGTTAGTCGGCTCTCCCTTCGCCCTCCGGTCGGCCTCCGATAACCATGCGCGAATTCTTCGCGCCGACTAGGTTTGGGGCTGGCCGTGTCGGATGCTGGGGGATCGCGGGCTTTGCGCCGCGACGGGGTGGTCAGTGGGAAGACCGGCTATTTTGGAGACCATTCCCGCCATGCGGAAAGCAGGGGGAAGTAGAGGCCGCAGTGGATGGGACGCGGTTCCAGCTCCGCTACGATGGCTGCGTACTCGTTCAGTTGACTCCGATGGAGCTCAAGCTGGGAATCCAGAAACGCCTCCCGGTCAGCGCCGGCATCGCCGGCGTCCTTATAGTCAATGATCCAGCGGATGCCTTCATCCACGAAGCTGCGATCGATGCGGGCCTGGCGGTACGCGGCGCCGGCGATGCTGGTCAGCTCCCATTCGTTGTGGGATTGGGCATGAGGAGCCAGGATCCAAAGGCCGCGAGGATCGGCGAGGGTGTTTTCGAGGGCGCGAGCGGCGAGCCGGCGGGCGGCGGGGAAATCGGCGGGAGCGAGGCCCGACTGACGCAAATGGAAATCGAGGCGCTGCGGATCCCAACCGCGGGCGCCGGTATCGGCCAAGGCGCGCAGCATGGCGTGAAGGGCGATGCCGACGCGGCGGCGCAACGCGCCGGCCGGGCGCCTCCAGGTTGCCGCGTCAAGAAACGACGACGCGCCCAGCGACGGCGGCGGCACCGTTGCCAGCCCCTGCCAGCGCAGGGGCGGCGGCACCAGCGGAGACCAGGCTGGGTCAAGGACGCGGCGGAGGGGAAGGGACGGGACAGGAGGCGGCGGCGGTGCGGAGGCCAGCGGGGGCAGGGTTGCGAGGAAGTTGGCGGCGAAAGTTTCGCCGAGCAACCACAGGGGCGCGGCAGCTTCTTTTTTCTTAGGGCGCACTGCGAAAGCGTATAACCGATGGCGGGCGCGAGTAGCGGCGACGTAGAGCTTGCGTAGCGACTCCTGGCGCGAGCGCTCGCGCAGCCGCTCGGCCAGGTAGTTAAAGCCGGGATTTTCCGCGCCGCGCTCGGCGTGCGCGGCTAAGGCCCAACGGCGCGATTGGCGGTCGGGAGCGGGCCAGTCGAGCCAGAGCAGCAGTTGAGGATCAGAAGAGTCGCGCTTGGGCGGGCGGGCAAGGCCGGGCAGGATGACCACATCGAACTCGAGGCCTTTGGCCTCGTTGACGGTCATGATTTGGACTTGCGGTTGGGCTTCCAGGTCGGGAGGCGTGAAGACGCGGGCGAGCGACTCTTGCAGGGACTGGGGATCGCAGCCGGCGGGCTGGGCTTCGGCGGCTTCGAGAAAATCGAGGAAGGCGGCGGCGTCGGCAGGATTGGCGCCTGGGACGAGGCAGAGCGGGCCACCTAATTGCCGCCAGCACGACTCCACCAGCGCGCGCAGCGGCTGACGGCCGCGCTGGGCGGCGGCGGCTTGCACAACGCCGAGCACGCGCAGGGCGCGCGCTTGGGCGCCGGGGTTGCACTGGTCGCGACGCGCCGCCCAGAGCTCGGCGACGGTGGCGTCTTTTTCGGCATCGCCGGCAAGGGCGTGGAGATCGGCCAGGGTGAGACCGCACCTGGGAGCGCGCAGGAGGGCGAGCCAGGCGATGCGATCGGCGGGATTCGCCAAGGCACGGGCAAGAGCGAGCAGGTCAGTGGCAACGGGGCTGGCGGCGAGCGGGGCGAGCTTGAGGCCCTGGAAGGCAATGCCGCGGGCGCGCAGGGCGGGCAGGATGTGGGTCAGATGCGAGCGGGCGTGGGCCAGAACGGCGATTTTGCCGGTGCCCGCCTGAACCTCCTGCTCGACGATGCGGGCGACGGCGTCGGCTTCTTCGGCATAGCTGGAGCAGGCGCGAGGGATGTAATCGGGATGGGCGGCGGGGAGCGTGGAGGCGGACGGGGCGAAGGAAACGGCGCCGACGGCGGCATCCTGGCGGGGCGGGAAGGCGGAGGGAAAGGCGGCGTTGGCCCAGGCGACGAGCGCTTGCTGGGAGCGGAAATTGGCGGACAACTGCAGTTCCTCGATCTCGAGAGCCGGCAGGCGGTCGCGAGCCGCGAGGAACAGATCCACGCGAGCACCGCGCCAGCCGTAGATGGATTGCATGGGATCGCCGACCAGGAACAGCGTGCGGCCGTCGCGGTGCTGCCAATCGGCAACGAGGGCGCGGACGAGGGCGAATTGAGCGGCGGAGGTGTCCTGGAATTCGTCCACGAGCAGGTGCTGGAGGCGGACGTCGAGGGCATAGGCGAGCGGGGTGGGCGCGCCGTCCTGATTGAGGGCCGTGACGGCGGCGAGGGTGATGGCGGTGAAATCACAGCGGCCGCGGTCGCGGAACACGAGCTGGAGTTGGGCGGCGGCGCGGGGCAGCAAACGCAGGAGGGACTGGAGGCGATCCCAGGCGGCATCGTCGAAGGGAGCGGCGGGCAGGGAGCGGGCGCGATGGAGGGCAGTACAGGCGGCGGGGGCGGGGCGCTCGGGCGGGGCTTTTTGCTTGCGGAGCGTGCCTCGGTCAGTGAGCAGCCGTTCCGCCAGGGAGCACCAGGCGGGCAGGGATTCGAGTTGGGCGGGCGGGGCGAGGTGCGCCAGTTCGGGGTCGGCAGCCACCACAGCGCGTAGCGCCGCGAGCTCGCACGCGACGAGTTCGCGGAAGTTGGCGGCCAGCGCCGCGCGCTGCGCGGCTTCGGGCTGCCGGACCAGCGGCAGCCATTGATCGCGTTGGGCGAGCAGAGCGGCGAGCATTTTTTCGCAGGCGGCGAGATTGTCGTCAAAACGCAGGAGCAGAGCGCGTGCGGCTTCAGCGTCCGGGCCGGAACCTTCGATGCAGGCGAGGGTGGCGTGAGCGGCGGCGAGATAGAGATCACCGCTATCGCCGGCGGGCGAAGGCGCGGCGCCGAGACGCGAGAGCCAGGGCATGCGGGCGACCAAGGAGAGCGCGAGGGCATCGAGGGTGGTGATTTGCAAACGGGCGGGGGTAGCGGACAAATGCGGGTGACGGGCGCGAGCGGGTGCGGCCAGATCCCACGTTTCGCGATGATCCGGACCGGGTTGGGAGGCGAGGGCTTCGAGCACGCGCGCGCGCATTTCCGCGGCGGCCTTGCGGGTGAAGGTGGTGGCGAGCACCGCCTCGGGCTGGTCGACGGTATCGAGCAGTTTCACAAAGCGAGAGACCAGGAGCTCGGTTTTGCCGGAGCCGGCGGGGGCGCGGACCAGGAAAGAGTGATCGATTTCGAGGGCGCGCCGGCGCGCGGCATGGTCGGGCGGCGGAGCCTGGGATTGCGGGAGCGGAGAGGGGCGGAGGGTTGCCATGGTCAGGCCCGCTCGTAGATGCGGCAGAGAGGGTGCAGATCGCAGCGCGCGCAGGCGCCGTCATCGCGCGGCTGGACGGCAGCAAAACCGGCGAGGTATTCGGCGGCCAGCGCCTCCAGCGCGCGGCGCCAGGCGGTTTCGGGAGGACGGTCGAGCTGGATCAGCTTCATGGCGCCGGTACGCACCTGGGCGAAGGCGACGGCGGTGACGCTGGAGGGATCGGGATCGGTGAGCAGATAAAGAGGGACTTGGGGCTGTTCCGGTCGGTCTCCGTCCCACCAGCTTTTTTCGGCGCGGCCGGATTTATAGTCGAGCAGGACGCGGCCGCCGGAGTTAAGTTCGTCCACGCGGTCGCGGCGGAGGTCGAAATCGAGCCCTGCAAA
The DNA here is from genome assembly GCA_050747745.1 of Terriglobales bacterium. GTDB lineage: Bacteria > Acidobacteriota > Terriglobia > Terriglobales > SCQP01 > SCQP01. The sequence continues at coordinate 33,673 of JBOGKM010000088.1, read as the reverse complement.
GGGAACGGGACCGGACTTTTCTTCGGTGGCCAAAACGCGGAAGGGCGGACGCGTGGACTCGACATCACGGCACCAGGCGAAGACGGTTGCGGTGAGGCGCCGGCGTTCGAGATCGGCCAGAGCGGGACGCCCGCGAAGGCCGGGCAGGTCCTGGACCGCGCGGGCGGCGAGGGCGGCAATGCACGAGCGCAGGGAGTCACCGGCGACCGGCGGTCCCACCGGCAACTCGCGGAACAGGTCGCGCAGCACCCGGTGCAAGAGGGTGCCGCGCGTGGTGGCCGCAATGCCGGGCTCGAGGGTTGGGGGCGAGCTCGCATGCAGGCGATGGTGGGCGAAGGCGCGGAAAGGACAGGCGGATTGGTCGCGCAGCAGATCCGTGCCGCCGTGGAGCTCGGCGGTGCCGGGCGGCGGAGCTTGCGCATCGAGGAGGGATTCGAGCAGCGGGGGAGGGATTTGAGGGTCGGGCGGGGGCGAGCCATCCCAGGGCGCGCAGCCGGCGAGCAACGGGCTGGGGCGAAATTCGTGGCCATCGCCGGCGCGGTGGGGATGGCTGGCGATGACCAGAGGAGAGCTGCGGCGCAAGCGATCCCAAAGGCGCTGGGCGAAGGCGGATTGGATTTCGAGGGAAGCGTGCGGAAGGCCCAGACTGCGCTGCAAGGCGAGGGGGAGAAATGGATTGGGGCGCGGCGCGGCAGGGAGGGTTTCGTCGGTGAGGCCACAGACCCAGAGCGCGGTGAAGTTAAGGCCGGAGGCTTCGAGCCAACCGAGGACCTGGACCGGTGCGGGCGCGGCTTGGGGCTGAAACAGGCGCGCGGCGGCGTGGCGCAGACGGGCGAGGGCGACAGAGGCGGAGATCGGGGCAGGGTGGCACGGCCACTTCTCGCCGGAGCCGCCCTCCGTGCGGTCGGGCTGTGGCCGGGCGTCGGTCCCCGGCAACGGCCGCCCGCTGGTGCTCAGGGCGCCTTCGAGTCGCCGAGGAGTGAGCTGATCGAGACGGCCGAAGTCGTCGAGAACGCGCTCCCAGGCGTGCAGGGTTTGCCAATCGGCACTGTCGGGCGGGCGCTCGCCGGGCCAGCCGAGCGCGTGCCAGAGCTTACCGTAGAATTCGACCCAGCCCTGGTGCGACGCCTGCTCCGGGATCGGCAGGGCGCGGGCGCGGATCAGGGCTCGTTCGAGGGCGGGGCAGGTCTGGGCGCACAAGGCGAGCACATCAGGCCAAAGCCAGGCGGAACGGGAAGTGCTCCGCATTTTCTGCTCCAGGCGCGCGCGGGCGTTCGCTTCGCTGGAGGCGGCGGCGAGGAACGGCGAACGGATGGTGGCCAGCAGCGGGGCGAGCTCAATCGGCTCGGGCGTCAGCAGTGGCACGGCCGCCTCTTGCTGGAGCCGATCTCCCGCTGCCACCCCAACGCGCATGCGCGTTGGGCGCCTCCAGGTTGCCGCGTAGAACTCGACAAAAGCCAGCGCGGCCGCAACCACCGGAGCTTCCCGCAGCGGCGGGCCCACGGAAAGGTGAAACGCGCGGGGGGACGCATCCCAGGGGACACGATCAGGATGGAAGGCGTGAAGAAAAACTTGCTCGACCTGGCTGCGGCGCTGGGCCAGATCCGGCACGATCACGCCGACGGGGGCGCCACTTTCCTGTGCGTCTTTTCGTTCGAGCTGCTGCCGCGCCCACGCGGCGGCACGCGCCAGCCCGGTTTCGCTATTGGCCGCCGGCGGCGCCAGCCGCACCTGCACGGCGGGGAAAGACGAGGCGAGCGGCTGGAGACGACACCCCGCGCGCTCCAGCGCCGCCCACAGCGCCTGCACCGCAGGCGGCGTGTCTTCGGCCACGAAGCCGGCCAGCCGCAGTTGCCGCGGAAGCGCCAGCGCACCCCGAGCGGCCAGCGCGCCGACCGCGGCCGGCAGTTGCGCGTGCGTGATCCATCCCTCACGCTCGCATCGGCGGCACAAGGCGGCGTACCAGCGGGAAAACGCGGCTGCTTCCTCGCTTGCGCCTTGATCCAGCGCCGCGTGATCCAACTGCCAGGCATGCGCCAGCCGCCAAGCCTCGGCAGCGGTCACGGCAGTCGCGGCCACGTCCAGCAACTCCTCGGCCTCGCACTCAATTAACTGTTGCCAGAGCAAATGTTCCTGCTCGGCCGTCAGGAGCATGCGATCGCCAGCTTCCAACCACATCTGCTCCAGCCAGTCGTCGAGCGCAAAAACGGGCGGCGACTCCCAACTGGTGATGCCCTGGCTGCGTTCTCGCTCCCCCCAGGCGGTTCGCAACGAAAATGCCAAGCGCGCATGCGAGCACAAGGTCAGCGCGGCGGCAGCTTCCATAGTCGTCCAGTGTAGAAAAAATCAGGATTGCAAGGCGAGTGCATAAAGTATACGGTTAGCACATGAAGGCCTTGACGCGAGTTGCGATCTTGATATTGGCGGGACTGTGCAGCCTGAGCCTGGGGCAGCGCTTTGGCCGCGCCTTCGGGCCGCAGCAGGCGCAGACGCCGCTGCCGCTGAAATGGGACTATCTCGGTCCCTCGCCCGCCGGACGGATCGCGGCGGCGGCGGGAGTGGCCGGCAATCCGAAAGTCTATTACCTGGGCGCGTCGTCGGGCGGAGTTTGGAAATCCATTGATGGCGGACACACGTTCCGGCCCGTGTTCGACGGGCAGGATGCGATGGCGATCGGCTCGCTGGCAGTGGCGCCGTCACAACCGGAAACGGTGTGGGCGGGCACGGGCGAAGCGTGGGCGATCCGCGGGATTGACGTGATCGGCGACGGGATTTACAAGTCCGCCAACGGCGGGCAAACGTGGCAGCACATGGGACTGAAGCAGAGCGGACGGATTGGGCGGATCGTGATCGATCCCGACGACGCCAATACCGTGTACGCGTGCGTGCTGGGGCAGATTACCGGGCCGACGCAGGAGCGCGGCGTTTACAAGACCACCGACGGCGGCAAGAGCTGGAAGCGGGTGCTGTTCGTGAACCCCTACACCGGCTGTTCGGGGCTGGCGATGGACCGCAGCAACCCGAAGACCCTGCTGGCGGGAACGTGGCAGGTGCTGATGCACAGCTGGGGCGAGTTCAGCGGCACGTGGCCGGGATACCAGGGAACACCCGGCAGTGGCGTGTACATCAGCCACGACGCGGGCAATACCTGGACGCACGTCACCAACGGGATGCCCAAACCGCCGTTGGGGAAAATTGACGTGGCCATAGCCGATTCCGATCCGCAGCGCATGTACGCGCTCATCCAGACCACCGACCAAGGCTCATTGTGGCGCTCCGACGATGGCGGGCAAAGCTGGCGTGACGTGAACTGGAACCGGACGCTGATCGGGCGGGCGGGGTATTACATCCGCATCGCGGTGAACCCGTTCAACGAAAACGACGTGCTGGTGACCAACAGCAGCTTTCACCGCTCGCTGGATGGCGGGCACACCTTCGACGGGCCGGCGACACGGCCGCGGCCGGGCCAACCGCGATTACAAGCCAATTGCGGCGACTGCCACGACATCTGGATGGATCCGAAAATTCCGGGGCGGTACGTGCTCACCGACGATGCCGGCGCGAGCATCGCCACCGGGCACAGCGTGTTGCGGGTGAGCCTGCCGAACGGGCAGATGTATCACATCTTTACCGACAACCAGATTCCCTATTGGGTGTACAGCAACCGGCAGGACGACGGCACCATGCGGGGGCCGAGCAACGCGCCGGAAGGCACGGGCAACGGGAGGGTGGCGGGGGTGGTGAGCAATCCGCAAGCGCCGCGATCGCGGGGCGGCTCGTATGGACCGCCGCGAGCGCTGACGGCGGCGTGGCAGTACGGGCTGGGTGGGTGCGAATCGGGATTTACCGAACCGGCGCGCAACAATCCGAACGTGGTGTGGTCGAGCTGCTATGGGGACGAGATCACGCGCTGGTCGGCGCGCACGCACACGGCACGGTCGGTGGCGCCATGGATGCACACGCTGGATTCGCCGCCGAACCTGCTGCAGTACCGCTGCCATTGGACGCCGCCGATGGCGATCGATCCGTTTGACGGGAGCGTGTATTACGGCTGCCAGGTGATTTTTCAGACCACGGACCAGGGGCAGAGCTGGAAGGTGATCAGCCCGGATTTATCGGCAGGCGGGCCACAGCACATCGTTTCCTCGGGCGGGCTGGTGGGCGACAACCTGGGACAGTATTACGGGGACGTGGTGTTCGCGATCGCGCCGTCGCCAATCCAGCCTCACCTGATTTGGGCGGGCACCAATGACGGGCAGCTTTGGTATACGAAAGATGGCGGCGGACACTGGGTGAACGTGACGAAGAACATTCCGGGGCTGCCGCCGGACGGAACGGTGATGCAGATTTCGCCGTCGAGCTTCGATCCGGGGACCGCGTACGTGGCGTTTGACCTGCATTTGAACAACGACCGGAACCCGTACCTGTACAGGACCGACGATTTCGGAGCTACGTGGACGAACATCAGCGGCGGACTGCCGCACGGCAACCCACTGGATTATTTGCGTTCAGTGGCGGAAAACCCAAACCGCAAAGACATGTTATTTGCGGGCACAGGACACGGGTTTTTCTACTCGATGGACGACGGGACGACCTGGACGCAGTTCAACCGCGGGCTGCCGGCCTCGCCGGTGAACTGGATTGCGGTGCAGAAGCGGGCGCACGACGTGCTGGTGGCCACCTACGGGCGCGGCTTGTACGTGCTGCGGGACATCAGCACGCTGGAACAGACGGGGAAGATCGCACCGCCGGACGGGGTGACGCGATTCTATGTGCCCAAGGCGGGGCTGCGGCTGTCGCGCAGCGGAACGGCGGAGTTCAATTTTTCGCTAGCGCAGACGCCGGTGAAACCGCTGGATTTTGAAATCCGCGACAGCACGGGCACGGTGGTGCGGCAATTTCCGGTGATCGCGAATGCGGGACTCAACCGCGTGGACTGGAACCTGCGCTACACCGCGCCGACATTCGTGAAATTGCGCACGACGCCGCCAGTTGATCCCTACATCTGGACTGAACCGCGCTTTCAGGGCATGAAATACCGCCCGGTGGTGCATTGGGGCATCGAGGGAGCGCAGCATGCCGGACCGCTGGCCGCGCCCGGAAATTACCAGGCGAGCTTCCACCTGAACGGCCAGAATTACAGCCAGGCGTTCATGGTGGTGAAGGACCCGTCGATCACCTCGAGCGATGCCGATTTGCGGGCTTCGACCAAAATGCAGGTGCGGGTGCGCAACGACATGGATGACGCAGTGAGCATGATCAACCACCTGGAGCTGATGCGGCGGCAGGTGCAACAGGACGAAAAGGCGCAGGCAGCGAACCCGGCGACCGAGGCGGCGCTGCGCGGGTTCGAGAGCCAACTGATGGGAGTGGAAATGCAGTTGCTCGACCACGAGAGCCTGCTCAGCGACGACAAGTATTATCCGGAGCAGTACAAGGTCTACATGAACCTGATCTGGTTCAGCGGCGAGATCGGAACCGGAGCCGGCGACGTCGCCGGCGGCGCCGATTACCGGCCCACGGACGTCTCCTACTCGATCCTGACGGGCATTGAAGCCAAACTGGCGGACGCCAAAACGGCCTACGACAAGGTGATGAGCACCGGCTTGCCGGCCTTCAACCGCAGCGTGGAGGGCAAGCTGGCGGCGATTCACTAGGGGGCGCGGGGGCGGGAGCGAACCGCGGACTAAACCGGGTGGTTGGTGATAGGGTAAGTACATGCGGCTACTTACCTCGCGGTCCATGCTGGCGGTTCTGGTCCTGGTGTCACTGGCGGGCTGGGCTTCGGCCCAGCAAACGGCGGGGGAAAAGACCGCCGAGCAGGTCTTCAAGAATATCCAGGTTTTCCAGGGCAAACCGGCCAATGAGCTGCGCCCCACCATGGATTTCATCGCCAGTTCGCTCGGCGTCCACTGCAGCTTCTGCCACAACACGCGCGATTTCAGCTCCGACGTCAAGCCCACGAAGCGCCGGGCCCGGCAGATGATCGCAATGGTGTTTGCCGTCAACAAGAGCACCTTCGGCGGCCGCAACGAAGTGAACTGCTATACCTGCCATCGTGGCAGCGCCCATCCGGATGGGCGGCTGAGCCTGGCCAGCCTGACCGCCTCCGCACCGCCGCGCCCGCCCCAGCGCCCAGAGCGCAGCCAGCAAGACCTTCCCGGCGCGGCGCGGATCCTGGCCAAATACGTTGCCGCCATCGGGGGCGGCAGCGCGCTTGCCGCCATTCACAATGAAACCGTCAGCGCCCAGCGGGTGGCTTTTGGCCGGACCTCGCCAGTGCAACTCACGCGCGCGGACGGCAAGGTGGTGCTCAGCCAGGGCGCCAGCTCGAAATCCGGCTTCGATGGCTCGACCTACTGGACGTCGGGCAAGCGCGGCACCAACCTGAATCCGGAAAGCAGCACCATCGCGCAGTTGCGCGTGGATCGGCCGCTGTACCCGGCGGCAGAGGTAGATCCCACCCACGCGCGCGTGTTCAGCGAGCAGGAAGTGGACGGCCAGCAGGCGTATGTCGTGGGCGTGCGGACGGCCAACGGGTTCGACAGCTACGCGTTTGACGCCGCCACTGGGCTGCTGCTGCGCTATACCACGGGAGCGCCGACGTTTCTGGGCACGCTGCCGCTGCAGGTGGATTACAGCGACTGGCGGCAGGTGGGGAACGTCAAGCTGCCCTTCGATCTGATCTTCGACACTCACGACTTTCATTGGCAGCGCAAGATCAGCCACATCCGGCTGAATGGCGACGTGGACGCGGCACGGTTTCAGGCCCCGGCGGGGCGGTAGGAGTGGTGGGCGCGCGAACTCACCCGCTTGCTGCACGCGGCCGGTTTTGTTGACTTGCGGCGGCGCCGCTACCGGGAACCGGACATTCCGGCAGGCGCGGCCGCGGGGCGAATGAGAACCGGGATGCGCGGGAAGGCAAACTTGGCGCCGGCATCATCGACGGCATTCACCTGGCAAAGATAGTAGCCGGGCTTGAGCTCGGAGAGCGGCACGTCGAGCTGAACGACCGCCGCGCTGCGGCGGGGATCGGTCAAGCGCTCGGTGGTGACCGCCTGGCTGGTGAAGGCCTTGACACGGCCATGGTAGAAGGCAACGTTGCTGAGCAACTTGATGGCGTCTTCGGAGTGGCCGATGAGCTTGGGATCGTAGACCTCGAAGTAAAGATAGAGGTGCTGATTGGAGGAAAACACGTGGCTGACGCTCATCACCAGTGCGCGCCCGGAGGCGGTGAGCGGATCCTCAGGATTGGGCTTGACGGCACGGAACTGACTGCCCACCAGAACGGGGCTCATGGCCAGCACGTGGGGTTGCTGGGATTCATCGCGACCGACATTGGGGATAGTGAGCACAGTTTCGAATGCCCCCATCTGTCCGGTCTGGTCCTCGCGGACTGCGAAGCGAATTTGATACTTCTGCCCGGGAGCAAGCACAAAACCGGTGGTGTATTGCAGATTCCGGTTGCGGAGCTGGCCGGCGGAACCGGCAAGCTCGGGGGTGAGCTTGACGGTTTGCTCAACGTGGTCGAGGGTGCGGCCGAGCTGATCAATGACTTCGCCGGCGATATCCACCTCGGGGGTGGCTTTGGGGTTGATGCCGTGCAGCGGGATTTCATTGCCGGGGACAGTGATGGATACCGGCACGAAATAGCGGAACGGGTTCAGACGGAACCAGGCGTCGGCCAGATAGAGATCGAGTGAGTGGTCGGAAACGTTGGCGTTGAGTTCTTCCTCGAGCTGCTGTTTGCGGTCGGCCGAGTTCATGTGGTGAATGTCGCGCGGGGCGAAATAGCCGGGCCGATAGCTGATGCGGACGCCGGGGCGGTGAACGATGACGCGGATTTTGCGGTACTTGCCGTTCTCGGTGGGATTGGTGCTGTAGTAGCCGATCAGGTAATAGGCGCGGGTGTCGGCCTGGACGCGGGCATAGACGCGGCCGAAGTCGTTGGAGGCGAGGAACGATCGTCCTCCGGTGCCGGTGGCCAGCGTCGATAGCGTCTCCTGCTGTTCGAACTGGGCGTTGAGCGTGGCCGATTGCGCGCCGCCGTTGAAGGCGGAATTGCCGCGGATGCTGCCGGCATCGGCGGAGCCGCCGGGAGGATTGGCCAGTAACCCGCGGGCATCCACACTGTAGATCGAGGTATTGGATTTGACGCAGGAGTTGACCGCCGAGCGCAGGGTAATTTCATTGTCCACGCCGGAGCGCTGGATGCCGCTGGAGAAATAGACCAGGGATTTTTTCTGGTCAATGCCGCGCAGCATGTCACAGATGGACTGCACCGCCTCCAGGCTGCGGTCGGCGTTGGCGATGTTGAACTCGGTGTCGTCGGCGGCAAAGCTGGAGCCGTCGTCGGCGGTGCCCTCGGTAGAACCGGTGGTGCCGTCGGCATAGCCGGCAGCGGTAGCGGGATTGAGCCCCTTCAGCGTGTTGAGGAGTACGGTTTTGTCGCTGGTGAAATCCTGGTTGACCTGAAGGGAATCGCCGAGAGTGACGACGGCGGCCAGATCGGCCGGCTGCATTTGCTTGTTGACGTAATTTTCCGCCTGCTCGACGACGTTTTCGGTATCGTCGGGCTGCATGGTCGACAAGTCGAAGTAGATTACGATCAGCCGGCGGTCGCGGTAGGCGATGGCGGCCGCAGGCGCGGCAGGGGCGAGCGTGGCGGGGGCGGATTTTGCCGCGGGCTTGGCGGCGGGCTTGCCCGATACGACCACACCGGCGGGACCGGAGCCGGCGCTAGCCGCGGCGCGGCCGGCGGCGGCGACGTTTTCAAAATCGAAGCTGACGATGTGCTGGGGCTTGCCGTCCTCGAGCAGGGTGATGTCGCCCGGCTTGAGGTTGGTGATGATGTCGCCGTGAGAGTCGACTACGGACAGATTGACCAGGACAAGATTGGTGGTGGTCTTGAAGGTGAACTGCGCTTTCTGCTGGGCAAACAGCGCAGCGCTGAGAAGGAGAGCGGCGGGAATGGCGAGATGCGGCTTCATGGCTGAAAAGGGCTAGAAGCGATAACGGGCGGTGAAGGTAATCTTGCGGGCAGCGCCGAAGCCGGTGACGTCGCCAAAGGTGAGGGAGTTGAGATTGGTGTCCAAGCTGGCCCAGTTGGGGTGATTGAGCACATTGGTGCCGGCGAAACTGATCTCGAGGTTGCGGAACTCGCTCAGGCGGAAGGTCTTACTGAGCGAGGTGTCGAGCATGATCTGGCCGGGGCCGATGATGATATCGCGCCCGGCGGTGCCATAATCGCCGGGCGCGGGCGCGGCAAAGGCGGCTGTATTGAAGAAGCCGGTAAGCGACGGGTTGGCCTCGGCGATGGGCTGGCCGGTGACATCGGCGCGCAGCGGCACGCTCACGCCCAGCGCCTGCAGACCCTGGGCATTGGAATAAATGTCGCTGACCAGCGGGGTGAGGGGCTGACCGCTGTCGGCGGTGAACTGGCCGCTGAACATCCAGTCGCCCAGCGCCGAAGACCAGAACGAGGAGCTGTCACCCCAGCGGTGGTTGAGACCGTAGGGGAGCTGCCATTCGTATTGCACATTTAAGCGCTGGGTCTGGTTCTGGCTCGAGAGCGCCCATTCGTCTTCGAGGTCGGCCGGATTCTGCGCAATCACGCCGTTGGCGCCGCCGCCGCCGCCGATCTGGGAGGCGTCGTCCATCATTTTCGAGTAGGTGTAGGTGGCACGCAACGATACGCTCTGGCTGAGGCGGCGGCTGACGATCAGGCTGCCGCCGTTGTAAATCGAGTTGCCTCCGGTGGTGTCGTAGAGGAAGGGCGGCAAATCGGGATAAAGCAGGCCGGTGGGAGTGCGATTGGGCGCCAGCAACTGATCGAGGTGCTCGCCCTTGGCGCCGCTGTAATCGAGATTGACCACCCAGACCTGGGCCAGAGTGCGCTGCACATCGAGATCCCACAAATAGGAGTATCCGACCTGGTAGTCGGGATTCACGCCGTAGGTGTTGACCGCCGTGGGCGTGCCGCTAAAGCCATTGCTCAGGCTGAGCGGCACCGTCGCCGTGCCCAGATTGGCCTGGTTGGTGATGAAGGGCGACTGGTAGGCGAGGGCGGTGGCGATACTGCCGTAGGCGCCGGTGTTATACGCCATGCCGAAGCCGCCGGTGACGATCATATTGGCCCAGGAGCGCCAGGCAAAGCCGAATGTGGGGCGGAAATGACCGTATTCGGGCTGGATGATGCTATCGGACACACCCGGCGCACCCGCGACCACCGGTGTCAGCGAGCTGTAATCCGGGCCCACCAGCAGGTTGGTGAGGCGGTTGTACATTTCGGTATACGGGGAGATATATTCCCAGCGCACGCCCCAGTTCAGGGTGAGGCTGCCGAGCGCCTGCCAGTTGTCGTTGACGTATAAGTCGGGCTCGATCTGGCGGAAGTAGAACACGCCGCCACCGAAGCGCTCGGAGGTCTGCTGCGGCATCCCGAGCAGAAAATCGGCGAAGTCAAAACCGCTGTACTGGCCGTCGAAGCTGAACACACCGCGCGGTTCGGGGTCGTTTTCGGGATCGCTTTGCAGCCAGCGGAAGTCGCCGCCGAAACGGATGTTGTGGCGACCGATACGGCGGATCATGCCATCGCTGAGGGAGGTGGTGACCGTGCGGACGAATTTGGGCGTGACATCCTGCAGCGACGTAAGGCCAGAGGTGGTGAAGTCGATAGTGGGCACGCCCCAATCGAGCGGATTGGAGGACACGCCGGTGATGTTAGCCTGGGCGGCGACGTTGGTGGTATTGGCGTAGAGATTGGTGGCGTCCGAGCGGTTGCGGTTATAGGTGAGGCTAAACATGTTGATCCACCCGTCCATGGGCTGGGTGTAGCCCAGGCGGATGTTCATGCCGCGGGTGGTGGTCAGGCCGGATATGTAGGGATAGAAGACACCCGGCTGATCGCTGTTGCCCCCCTGATAGTTCATGCTGAACGACAAATTGCGGCCGCGGCGGAAAAAGCCACGCCCGCCGCCGGTGGAGGAGCCGAAGCTATGATTGAGCCGGACAGCGAAGCGGTTGGTGGTCGAGAGGGAGTCGAGGGTGTTGGTGTAGTTGAAGCTGCCGGCGGCGCCGGGCGTGGGCAGCGGAATGAAGGCGAGCAGGGCGGAGGCGGCGGAGGAAATATCCATGCCGGGGATGGAATTGTTGTTGAACGGCTGGCCCGTGGCCGGATCGGTCACGGTAATGGGCTGGCCCTGGCGATTGGTCAGGCCCTGAAAAATTCCCTGGCGCTCGTCCAGCGTGGGCACGAGCGCGCTGACCGTGCTCAGGTCGGCGTCGTGGGAGCCGCTGTAGCTGAAAAACAGGTGGGTTTTGCCGTGATCGTTGAACAGGTGGGGAATGATCAACGGGGTGGTGAGGCTGGCTGTGTAGTTCTGGTCAGCGGCGTTGGGTGGATGCACCGTGGAGGAGACGCCGTTGACGGTGTCTTGCAAAGCGTTGAGGGCGGAATCGGCAAGCGAGTAACTGAGGCTGCCGTGGGGCTGGTTGAAACGGCTTTGGAAGTTGCGGAAATTGAAGCCGCCGCCGCCGCGGCCGCCAAAGCCCCCACGGCCGCCAAACCCGCCGCGCCGGCCAAAGGCGCCGCCGCCCGTGGGCGCGCCCGGAATGCCGCCGTTGGCGCGCAGCAAGGAAAGGATTTGCCTGCCGTTCATGGGGCGCTCATCTTGAGTGGCAGCGCCAGCAACTACGGTAGCATCGGTGGCCGTATCGGTGGTCATGCCCGCAATGCCCGAGTCGGCGGCGCCTGCATCGGCATTGCCGGTCACCGCGCCCGTCTGGCTCAGTTGGAGTTGCTGGAAGGCTTTCGCGTTGCCGCCGCTCCCGGCCGCGCCGCGGCGCCTGGCGAACCGCTGGGCCGCACCGGCCGCCGGCTGGGCCGCCGCGGTGGCTACAGGCGAGTTGGACGCCAGCACCAGGCTCAATTGCAAGGGCGGCGGGGCAACACCGGAGGCGGGCACGGTGAGCTGCGCTGTCAGCGGTGCAAAGGCGAGCATTTTCGCCTGGATTTCGAAGTCGCCAGGATGGGCCACGCGCGCCTGGAAGCGGCCGCTTTCGTCCGTCGAGGTCACGTATCGCTGCCCGTTGGCAGGATCGGTAATGGTGACGCTGACGCCCGGCACGGCGAGACCATCCACCTCAATGTGGCCGGTGATTTCGGCGGAAAAGCTTTTCGCGGGCGCCTGGGCCGCCAGCGGCCCCAGCCCGCAAGCGAGCAATAAGCCGGCTAGGAGAAAATAATGCTGGCACCGCCGTAACATAACTTGCATAGGGCGCTCGGTTGTGGTGGCTGGGCCTTAAATACGACGGCTGCCGCAGCGGCGTTACAGGTGGCACGGCCACCTCTTGCTGGAGCCGCCCTCCCGCTGGTCGGGCTGTGGCCGGGCGCCCGCTGGCGCTCGGGGCGGCTCCGAGTTGCCGCGTGAAGGAGCCACAGCCGGAAACGTATAATTAGGGGAACATGCGTTTAGCACGGCTGGCCTTTTCTTGTCCCGCCCGACATCCCTGCTTCTGGCTGCGGCCGCTGGCTGCGCTGGGCGCGGCCGCGTCGCTGCTGTCGCTGGCCGGGGCGCAGGTGGGAGTTGCCACCCCGGCGGCGCGCGTGGCGGCGCAGGAACAAGCGTTTGTATCAGCACCGGGACCGGTGGCCAAGCTGGTCTGCGTTTACCGGATCGAACAGCTGATGCGGCTGTTGCCGCTCAGCGAGCAACCGGCAGCGTGGGCGAAGCTGGCGGCCGAAGCGGGGGGGGAGCCGCTGGTCGGGGCTGAAATCCAGGCGCGGCAGGCCACGGTGGCGCTGCGCGAGGGCGAGGCGAACGGGGCGGCCGAGGATTGGCGCACGCTGGGGGAAGTGGAGCACTGGCGCGTGGTGGGGCCGTTTGACAATTCCAGCGCGTCGGCGATCAGCACCGTGGTGGGACCGGAAAAGGGCATTGATTTGAGGGCGAGATATCAGGGAAAAATGCGACAAGTGGGCTGGCGCATCATTCCCTACAGCACCACCCTCGGGCAACTGGATTTGGGCGGATTTCTGCATCCCTCGCAGAGCGCGGCGGCCTATGCGGTGAGCTGGGTGAGGAGCAGCCGGGCGCAGCCGGTGGCGCTGCGCCTGCGTGACGATGGCACCACGCGGGTGTGGGTGAACGGCGGGCTGGTCTACACCGAGACGGGAGCGCATCCGGCCAGTGGGTTTGACCAGGAAAGCGCGGGCGCGCAACTGCGCGCGGGTTGGAATGAGATTTTGGCCAAGGTCGGCAATGGGGAGACCGGCGGATGGGTGTTTGCGCTGCGCATCACCACGCCCGCCGGCGTGCCGCTGGTGCTGGACAGCAGCGATCAGCCGCATCGCCGCCTGGCAGCGTCCGCCACGGCGGCGCCGCAGGTGCGGGATCTGACCGCGCTGGCGAAGGCGCAGGCCACTAGCCCGCAAGGCAAGCTGGACTACGCCTGGGTGCTGAGCGAGAAACAGAACTTCAACAGCGGCGATGCCAGTGACATGGACGCCTTTCGCGCCGCCATCGGCGCCGCCCCCGGCCAGCCTGAGCCGGTGCTCGATTTCGAGGAGCACGATCACGACTCCAGCCGCCGCTACCAGCACCTGGAGCACCTGCTGCTGCAGCCGGGCCTGGGCACCCGGTGGCGCGGACAAGTCCACCTCGATCTGGCGCTGATCGAGCTCAGTCGGCACCAGTTCTGGCCGGCACGCGACGATTTTTGGGCGGCGCTGCATCCGCAGGCGGCGCTGGCCAGCGGGCTGCCGGCAACCGACGAAGGTGCCATCGCCTCCACCAGTGCCATCCAATCCGCGCCCATGGCGGCCATGGGCATGCTGGAAATTTACTCCGCCGTGGGGCTGCGGCCGCAGGCGCTGGCGTGGGCCAACGCGCTGGCCGCGGCCGGAGAAATGCAGGCAGCCGGCGTGGCCGAGCCGGTGGGCATCGCGCTGAGCCGCACCGGGCCGCTGCGCAGCGCCGAACAATGGCTGCAGGCCGCGCATTCCGATGACGCCTCCAATCTGCGCATCGCCATGGAGTTGACCGATCTGGACTATCAAGCCGGACACGCTGGGGCCGCGCTGCGGCTGATCAAGCAGGAACGCGCCCTGCTCGGTCCGCAGCCTAACCTGCTGGAAATGGAGGCACGGTCGTTGTCCGGCCTGGGGCGCGGACCGGAAGCCGAAGCCCGCATTCGCCAGGCGGTGGCGCTGTCGCCCGATTCGCCCAGCTTGCGCGTGGCCGAGGGGGAAATTGCCAGCCACTTAGGCCATCATCACGCCGCCGTGGCGGCATGGCAGGAGGCGCTGCAACTGAATCCCCAGGATGCGGACCTGCGCGACCGGCTGCAGTTGGCGCGCGGCGGCGAAGCCGCCGTCGAGGCCAGCTTCGAACGGCCCTACATGCAGAACCTCGATCGGACCATTGCCGCCTTCAAGGCGCTGCCGAGCGCGCAGCAAGCGGCGCTGGAAAACGGTCCGCTGGTGGTGCTTTCGGACACCAACGTCACCAACATTTTTCCCTCCGGCAACGTTGGCAGCTATGAGCAGCAAATCTACCGCGTCAATAACGATAGCGGCGCGCAAGAGCTCAATGTCTATCCGGTGACCTACGATCCGGCAACACAGGAGGTCCATTTCCTTTCCGCGCACGTGGTACACGCCGACGGCAGCACGGCCGACGCGCCCGAGGCCGACGACCAAGCCATCAGCCAGTCGGTCGGCTACGAGACCTTTTACGATGTGCGCAACAAATACGTGGTGATGCCCGCCATGCGCTCGGGCGATTTTGTCGAAATCGCCTACCGCATCCTGCCCACCACGCTGGAGTCGCTCTACGGCGACTACTTCGGCGGCCTGGACCAGTTCGGCAGCAGCGCGCCCACGCTGTTCCAGCAGTACGTGGTGATCAGCCCGACGGAAAAGCCGCTGTACTCGCATGCGGTGCGCTTCTCCGGTGAGCACAGCCAGACCAGCATACACGGAGAAACCATCTACCGCTGGAGCGCGCGCAGCCTGGCGGCACAGATCGGCGAACCCAACTCTACTCCCGACATCGAGCGCCAGCCCTATGTCGAAGTCTCCGCGTTTCGCACCTGGGATCAGTTCGGCGCCTGGTATCGCCACCTGATCCGGAATACCTTCGTGATGAACGCCCAGATGGCGCAGACGGTGGACCAATTGATTCAGGGCAAAACCACGGAAGCGGCGAAGGTGGATGCCATCTATCGCTGGGTGATTCAGAACACCCATTACGTCGCGCTGGAATTTGGCATTCACGGCTACCGGCCCTACCCGGTGACGCAGGTGTTCCAGCGGCGCTACGGCGATTGCAAGGACAAGGCGTCGCTGCTCATCGCCATGCTGCATCAGGCGGGCGTGCAGGCGCAATTCGTGCTGGTGCGCATTCGCGACCTAGGGCTGGTGGATCCGGCCGTGCCCACGGTGGCGGATTTTGACCATGCCATCGTCTACGTGCCCGACCTGCACCTCTACCTGGATGGCACTGCGGAATACAACGGCACCCGCGACCTGCCCGCCGGCGATCAGCGTGCCTTCGTGCTGCGCATTCCCATCGCCAACGACCTGGCGGGGGTCGATCCGGTGCAGGGGCAGGCGCTGGCAGCCAGCCTGCCGTCCTCCGGCAGCGCGGCAGCGCCACTGGCGCCCCAGGTCACGCCCGAGGAAGCCCCTACCGCGAATGTCAGCGCACGCGACCTCAACGGACAACTGGACGCCCAGGGCAACCTGCATTTTCAAATGGATCTGGTCCTCATCGGCGGCAATGCACCCATGTACCGGGCGGCGATGGAGATTCCCGACCGGCAAGCGGGCGCGCTGCAGGCCATGCTGCATGACCGGCTGCCCGGCATCAACGTCGAGTCGGCCACGGTCACCAATGAGCATCAATGGAACAAACCGCTGGAAATCAACTTCGAAGGCACAATCCCGGGCTTCGCCACCGTCAACGGCAAAACGCTTCTGGTGCCGCGCCAGATCGTGCCGCGCTCCTGGCTGCCGCGCATGGCGTCGCTGAGCCAGCGCTCGACCGATGTGCTGAGCGGGCCGCCCCAGATCCTGATCGAGCAGATGCACCTGGCGCTGCCGGCCGGCTATCGCGTGCAGGGCTTACCCGCGGCCAGCGATTTGCATCCGCCGTTTGCGGGATTTCAGGCGAGCGCCCGCGTGAACGGCAACACCCTCACGCTGGGCAGCCGGGTGGAGGTCAAACAATCGCTGATCTCTCCAGGCGAGTATGCCGCCTACCGGAATTTCTGGGCGCATGTGGATCAGGCGCTGGGACGGCCGATCGCGCTGAGTGCGGGAGGGCGGCCATGAGGGCGCATCCGCGGCCGGCCCTGTGGTTGGCTCTGGCGGCGGCGCTGCTATTGGTCCTACCGCTCGGAGCGCAACAGCGTGGCAGTTTGTTGGACGTTCTGCCGCGCGTCCCGCCGGGACATTATGCGCAGGCGCTGGCCGCCGCGCGCCAGCGCGGCGCGGCGGGACGGGCCGACGTCATCTGGATCGAGCTGTTCTATGGCAATCCGGCCGCCAAGGCCGCCGCGTACAAGGAGCTGGCGCGCAGTGCCGGCGACAGCGCGCCGGAAATGGATTTTGTGCGCATCGTTTCCGCCTATAGCCACGGTTCGGATCGCGCCATGCTGGAAGCGGCGCTGCGACTGTCGCAAAGCGCTCCCAACGACGTGGCCACCGAGCTGGCAGTGCGCGAGCTGAGCGGACAACTGGAAAATCAGGGACGAGAGCTGCTGTACGCGCTGCCCAGTCTCGAGCACGCCCTGCGCGAGCCGCTCTCCGATCCCGCCACCAGCTATATGCTTGGCCGCTCGCTGCTCGCCGCGGTGCATGCGCCCGGGCTCGAGCTTACGCAAGCCGAAGCCATGCAGTTGGCCGGACGCCTGCCCCATTGGCAGTTGTGGGGACCGTTCGGCGATTATTCCAACCTGGCTTTCGACCGCGCATTCCCCATCGAAAAGCACATTGACACCAGTTATCAGGCGGATTTCGGCCCTGCCACCAACCCGCCGCGCCAGCGGCAGCCGCAAAACTACACCAGCGTGGGCAGCGGCGTACACTTCCCCAGCGACTGGGACGACGAAGGCGTCGATTACGCCATCACCTACGTGCATGTGGCACGTCCGGTACCGGTGCAGGTGCGCTTCTACGCCGAGGCTTCGGCGGAACTGATGATCAACGGATCGAGCGTGATGCGCAACGACCGGCGCTCGAGCTATGCTCCGGCCACCGCGGCCGCGGCGGTGGAACTGGCGGCGGGCTGGAACCGGGTGGTGGTGAAGCTGGGCGGCGCGGCCAGCCGCGAGTTCGACTTGATGCTGCGGCCCCCGCCGGGCACCGTGCTTGAGGATGCGGCGGGGCTGCCCGCAGGCGCACACCTGAGCGCCGCGCCCCGGCCGCTGCCAGCGCCGGACACGCTGGCGCAATGGAGCCGGCAGCGCTTGCAGCACCATCCCGGCGATGCGCTGGCGCTGTGGGTGAAAGGGCTACGCCTGCTGCAAGATGAAGATGCCGAAGATGCGCGCGTGGCGTTGCAGCAGGCGGCGAAACTCGCGCCGGAAGCCGGGCCGGTGTGGATCAACCTGGCGCAGAGCTACGGCAACCTGAATGATGCCAGCCAGAGCTGGGCCGCGGCGCAGATGGAGCAGGCCGCGCGCAAGGCGCTGGCGGTGGCGCCGCAGGCTTGGCGCGCTTACGACCGGCTGGGGCACGTATACGAATCCGAGGGCAAGGCCACGCAGGCGGCCGAGCAGTACGCCCGCTGCAGCGACAAGGGATACGCGGACTGCGACTGGTCGGAATTTCATCTGGCGGCCAGCAAGGGATGGCGGCCGGAGGCGGAAAACGCGCTGGAGCATGCGCTGGCCGAATCGGGTTCGGATTGGGGCGGCATTGTCAGCGGCATGGAATTTTACTCGCGCATGGGCGACACGGCCAAAGTCGCCCAGTGGCAACGCGTCCTGGCCGCCGATCCACGCGCCGCGGCCGCGCTGGGCAGCTACCAGTTGCAGCATGGGGATGCGGCCGCGGCGGTGCAGACGCTGGCCGCGGCCGTGCAACAGGATCCTTCCTCGGCCGGATTGCGTCGCGAGCACATTGCGGCGCTGCTGGAAAGCGGCGCGGTGGCGCAGGCGGCGCGCGAGGCGCAGGCGGCCACGGCGGCATTTCCCCACGATTGGCGGCTGGCCGCGGTGGCGGCGCAAGTGGCGCTGCGCCAAGGCGCGGCAAGCGGCATCGCCGCGCTGCGCCGTAGCGACGCCCACCGCGACCTGCTGCGCCAGCAGGCGGATTTTCTCGCTGGGCAGCGCTTCTGGGCGCCCTGGTACCACTCCGCGCGCTCCATCATCGCGCACGCCCCCAGCGGCGCGCAATATCCCAGCGCCAGCGCGATCCTGGTGTTCGACCAGATGGTGAATCGCGTGAATTCCGACGCCACCCAGGACCAGTACATCCACCAGATCTACAAGGTTCTCAACGCCGCCGGCGTATCGCAATTCGGCAATGTCACCAGCATTCCGCAGAACGCGGATCTTCTCCGGCTGCGCACCATCAAGGCCGATGGGCGGCGCATCCTGCCGGAAAACATCTCCAACATCACCGACATCACCATGCCTGATCTGGAGCCAGGCGACTACATCGAAATCGAGTTCGTGCAGCACATGAACGCCTCCAGCGTGATTCCCGACACGCTCGACGACGAGGAATTTTTCGTCTTCAACTCGTCGCAATTGCCCTATAACTACTCCGACTACATCGTGCTCACGCCGCCGGACTATCCCCTGCTGGTCGACCAGGAGCGATTTCCCGGCAAGCCCACGAGGCAGGTCCTGCCCGATGGCTACACCGCGCGGCAATGGCTGGTGCAAAAGACCCGCATCCTGGTCACCGAACCGCACATGCCGCCCGAGGACACGCTGGTGCCCAAGGTGTGGATCAGCAGCCCGCGGCAATGGGACGAGGTGAGCCGCTACTTCGCCGACCATACCTACGCGGTGCGCCGCACGACGGCGGAAATGCGCGCCAAAGCGGCAGAGCTGACCCGCGGCAAAAAGACTGACATAGCCAAGGCGAATGCCATTTTCCAGTGGGTCGCCGCCAACATTCAACCCGGACAAGGTGCGCCGCTGGCACCGGCGCGGCAATACTTCACCGACCGCAGCGGCAGCCGCATCGCCGTTTTCCTGGGATTGCTGTCGGCGGCGCACGTGCCCTGGCAGTTTGTCGAGGCGCGCGCGGTGACCGACGATAGCTCCATCCGCATCCCCAGCGTGTTCCAGTTTCAATACCCGCTCATCCACGTCGCCGAGGGCGCCAGTGCCTCCGATCCGGCCTCGGGCTGGTACGACCTGGCGGGCCAGTTCGCGCGGCTGGGCTACATTGCGCCCGGGATCCGGGGCGGACTGGCGCTGGTGGCGGGCGCGACCGGAAGCTCGGAGTTCATCCACATTCCCGCCTACGAGTCGCCCCTGGACGGCATCGTGGTCACCATCACCGGATCGGTGGCCGCCGACGGCGATGCCAACCTGCACGTGGCCATGGCGTTCCGCGGACCTGGCGGAGCCGCGGTGCGTCAGGAGTTGTCGAGCCTGCCGGGGTCGAGCCTGCCGCAGATCTACCAGCAAGTGCTGGTCGGGATGTATCCCAACGGCAGCACCAGTAACGGACAGATTGAGAACCGCAACGACAAATCCAAGCCGCTGATCATCGCCATGGACGCCACCGTGCCCGATTTCGTCCATACCGATGGAGATGGAAGCTGGGACATCCAGCACCTCACCGCCGCGGTGGGCGTGCTGCGCCGCTACGCCCCGCTGCCCACCCGCAACCTGCCGCTGCTGATTAGCGGCGGCAGTTTCGAAGCCACCAATCTGAACATCACCCTGCCTGCCAAGTTCGGCGCCGCCACCCTGCCGCCCGCCGCGCATCTGAGCAACCAGTTCGGAACGTTCAACTCGAGTTTCACGCAGCAGGGCACCACGCTGGAGTTTCACCGCAAGCTGTCTTTGAAGGCGAACCGGATCGCGCCCTCGGGTTATGGAAACTTCCGCTCCTTCGCCGAAGCCGTGGATAATCAGGACCGCTTGCAGCTAACCGGCAGGGTTCAGGGAACCGGCGTCAGCGGCCACTGAGCCGCAGCGGCTGGCTGAGCTTGACGGTGATTGGCGTTCCCGCCGGCAAGTCGAGCGCGCCATTGCTGCTGGACAGCACCACGCCCAGGCCGGCGCCCAGCAGGGTACCGATGCCGGCACCCTTGCCGCCTCCGGCGATGGCGCCGATCAGCGCACCCACCGCGCCTCCGGCGGCGGCGGTGCCGACGGTGCGGCGGGTTTTCGATTGTGTCACGCCGCCCTCGTTGGTGGTCGAAGGCGTGCCGGTAATGGCGGAGCCGACGCCCGGTTGTTGCTGCACGTCGCTCAGCTCCGCGCTCAACGGCAAGCTCGAGCCGTTGGGCAGCCGCAGCTGCTCGAAGCGAAGCTGCAAGCGCGAAGTGCCCGACACCGCGCCCCCGCGCTGGACGGAAGCAACCTGACCCTCGACCGTGCTGCCCTTGGGGATCAGCACGCGCGAGCCCTGCGGGCCGGCTACCGGCTCGGTGACGGTGGCCGTGAAGGTATCGCCGGGGTTGCTGCTGCGGGTGCTGAGGGTATTGTTGAGCTGGAGCTGGATGGCGGTGCCTGCGGGAAGCGTTGTGGCACTCTCGGCGCCTTGATTGGCACTGGGCCGGCTCGCGACGGCGCTGGGCATGCGGGCGGAGGACTCGGCACTGAAGGAGCGCTGACGTTGCGCGCCCTCATCGTTGCTGCGGCCGTAGAAGCCGTCGTCATAGCCCTTTTCATAGCCGCTGCGGAAATTCATTACGTAGGTCCGCTGATTGATGCCGCCGGAGGGTGAGTAGCCGAACGTGCCCGTCTTATACAGGGGATGGGATTGAAAATCGTAGGGAGCGCGATCGCGATAATCGGTGACCCCCTGGCGGAAACCAGCGTTGTAGCCCTGCTCACCGATCTGATTGAGCTGCTGATTCTGGCTGCCGCTTGGGGCGTTTTGATTCTGAATGTTGGATTGCTGACCCACGAGGGCTAGCGGCACGCAAAGGCACACGGCCACGATGCAGAAGAAAGCTGAGCGCATGGCAGACCCCCCAAGTCAATTGGGATGCCCAACCAGCAAGCGCGGTTGAAGCAGAGTGGAGCGCCAGCTAAAATTGGGGGTTGGCCGCCAAACAACAGCACGCCTGGCTGATCATCGTGTTGATCATCGTCGGCCTGATCATTTTGGCCATCCTGGGGCAGGTGTTCGGGCGCTGAGCAGCATCGCGGTCTGTGGGACAGAGCAGAACCTGCTCTACGCGAGAGCGCTCCGGCCTGGCGAGCAGCCAGGCGCGACGCGGCGCCGAGGTTATCGAGACCCTCCTGCGGAAGACAGCAGCTACTCCGCTCCCAAATCTTCCAGGTCCTCTTCTCCCGTGTCATTGCGGAAGAGATCGAGGGCACGCTCGGCCTCCTCGTAGGGCGAGGGCGGCAACTGAATGGCTTGGAGGGCGGCCTGCTCCTCTTCCTGCTCGCCGATCAGGCGAACGGCACGGTAGTGATCGAGACCGGTGCCGGCGGGAATGAGGCGGCCCATGATGACGTTTTCCTTGAGGCCGCGCAGGTAGTCGACCTTGCCCTGAATGGAGGCTTCTGTGAGCACGCGCGTCGTCTCCTGGAAGCTGGCGGCGGAGATGAAGCTGTCGGTAGACAGGGACGCCTTGGTGATGCCCAGCAGCAGCGGACGGCCGGTCGCCGGGCGCAGGCCGAGGGCGATGACGCGCTCGTTTTCCTCGCGGAAGTGGAACTTGTCCACCTGCTCGTCGACCAGGAATTCGGTATCGCCGACATCTTCGACGCGCACCCAGCGCATCATCTGGCGGACGATGACCTCGATGTGCTTGTCGTTAATGGTGACGCCCTGGAGGCGATAGACTTCCTGGATTTCGTTCACCAGGTACTGCTGCAGCTCCTTTTCGCCGAGCACGGCGAGGATGTCATGGGGGTTGCGGGGGCCGTCCATCAGCGGTTCGCCCGCCTGGACGCGCTCGCCCTCCTGGACGGCGATGTGGACGCCGCGGGGGAGCTGGTATTCGCGTTCGTCGCCGCTATCGGCGACGACGAGAATTTTGCGCTGACCCTTGCTGACGTCGCCGTACTTCACGGTGCCGTCAATTTCGCTGATGACGGCGGTCTCGCGGGGTTTGCGCGCCTCGAACAACTCGACTACGCGGGGCAGACCACCGGTAATGTCCTTGGTCTTGGTGGTTTCGCGAGGGATCTTGGCGAGCACGTCGCCGGCGGCGACCTGCATGCCGTCGGTGACCATGAGGTGGGCGTGGGAGGGCATGAGGTACTTGCGGCCCTTGGCGGCCTTGCCCTCGCCGGCGACCAGAATCTGCGGCTGGCGCTTTTCGTCGGAGGATTCGGTGACGACCCAGTGGGACAGGCCAGTGACGTCGTCCACTTCCTCCTGCAGGGTAGCGCCCTCCTCCATGTCCTTGAATTTCACCGTGCCGCTGATTTCGGTGAGGATGGAGAAGGTATAGGGGTCCCATTCCAGCAGGACGTTGCCGGCGGCGACAGCTTCGCCCTCGTTCTTCTTGAGGCGGGCGCCATAGACGGCGGTATAGCGCTCGCGCTCGCGCCCCTTGTCATCGGCAATGATGACCATGCCGTTGCGGTTCATGACCACCAGGCCGCCCGCCTTACTGCGGACGGTGGCGAGGTTCTGGAAACGGAGGAAGCCGGCGCTTTTGGCTTCCTGGCGCGACTGCTCGCTGACGCGGCTAGCGGTGCCGCCGATGTGGAAGGTGCGCATGGTGAGCTGGGTGCCGGGTTCGCCAATGGACTGGGCGGCGATGACGCCCACCGCCTCGCCCAATTCCACCAGCTTGCGCGAAGCCAGATTGCGGCCGTAGCAGGCGACGCAGACGCCGCGCTTGGATTCGCAGGTAAGCACGGAGCGGATGAGCACGCGCTCGATGCCCTGATCCTGAATTTTCCTGGCCAGCTCGTCGTTGATTTCCTGGTTGACCCTGACGATGACGTTGCCCTCGAAATCCTTGATGGGTTCGAGCGAGACGCGCCCGACGATGCGGTCGCGCAGGCTCTCGACGGTTTCGCCGGCATCCACAATGGCCTTGACATGGATGCCGTCGACGGTGCCGCAGTCATCCTCACTGATGATGACGTCCTGAGCGACATCCACGAGGCGGCGGGTGAGATATCCGGAGTCGGCGGTTTTGAGGGCGGTATCGGCCAAACCCTTGCGGGCGCCGTGGGTGGAGATGAAGTACTGAAGCACCGTCAGGCCCTCGCGGAAATTGGCGGTGATGGGGGTTTCGATGATCTCGCCGGAGGGTTTGGCCATGAGGCCGCGCATGCCGGAGAGCTGGCGGATTTGCTGCTTGGAGCCGCGGGCGCCGCTGTCGGCCATGACGTAGACGGGGTTGACCTTGCCCTCGCGGTCCTGCTTTTCCAGCACGGAAAACATTTCATCCGAGACGCGTTCGGTAATGTTGGACCAGATCTCGACCACCTTGTTGTACCGTTCGCCGTTGGTGATAGCGCCATCGAGATACTGTTTCTGCACCTCGACCACCTGTTTTTCGGCATCCTTTACCAGCACTGCCTTGTTGGCGGGAATGACCAGATCCTCGATGCCGATGGAGATCCCCGAGCGGGTGGCGGCCATGAAGCCCAGCGCCTTGATGCCGTCCAGCATCTTCACCGAATCCTCGAGTCCGAAAGTCTGGTAGGCGTAGTTGACCAGCGAACCCAGGCCTTTTTTCTTGAGCAGGCCGTTGACGTAGGGCATGCGAGCGGGGAGGTGATCGTTGAGGATGACCGATCCCACCGTGGTCTTGAGGTAATGATTGGCGACCGCGCGGGGCGTGGCGCCGGCGACCTCCTGCGAATCACGCTCCTGGGTCAAGTCGATCACATCGCCGCTGTAGCGCAGGCGGATGGGGGTCATGATCTCGACCTCGTCCAGCTCCAGGGCGATGAGCACATCCTCGGTGCAGGCAAAGGTACGGCCCGCGCCTTTGGCTTTCTCGTTCGACTTGGTGAGGTAGTAGACGCCGAGGACCATGTCCTGGGTGGGGACAGTGATGGGCTGGCCGCTGGCGGGGGAGAGAATGTTGTTGGCGCTAAGCATGAGCACGCTGGCTTCGACCTGCGCCTCGGGCGACAGCGGGATATGGACGGCCATTTGGTCGCCGTCGAAATCGGCGTTGAAGGCGGTGCAGACCAGAGGATGGATCTTGATCGCCTTGCCTTCCACCAGCACCGGCTCAAAGGCCTGGATGCCGAGCCGGTGCAGCGTGGGGGCCCGGTTGAGCAGGACGGGATGGTCCTTGATGACCTCCTCGAGAATGTCCCAGACGATGGGTTCGCTGGTTTCCACCATCTCCTTGGCCTGCTTGATGGTGGTGCAATGGCCGGTCAGTTCGAGGCGGTGATAGATGAAGGGCTTGAACAACTCGAGCGCCATTTTCTTGGGCAGGCCGCACTGGTTGAGCTTGAGATCGGGGCCAACGACGATGACGGAACGGCCGGAATAGTCGACGCGTTTGCCCAGCAGATTCTGGCGGAAGCGGCCCTGCTTGCCCTTGAGGGTGTCGGAAAGCGACTTGAGGGGGCGGTTGTTGGCACCGCGCAGCACGCGGCCGCGGCGGCCGTTGTCAAACAGCGCGTCCACCGCCTCCTGCAGCATGCGCTTTTCGTTGCGCACGATGACCTCGGGGGCGTGCAGTTCCATGAGCTTCTTGAGGCGGTTGTTACGGTTGATGACGCGCCGGTAGAGATCGTTGAGGTCGCTGGTAGCGAAGCGACCGCCATCCAGCGGGACCAGGGGGCGCAGCTCGGGAGGAATGACGGGCAGGACTTCCAGGATCATCCACTCGGGCTTGTTCTGGCTCTTACGGAACGCGTCGGCGACCTTGAGGCGCTTGGCGTACTTGATGCGCTTTTGCAGGGAAGGTTCGACGCGCATTTTGTCGCGCAGCTCGACCGCCAGCTCAGCGATGTCGACGCGCTTGAGCAGTTCGCGGATGGCTTCGGCGCCCATGAGGGCGGTGAAGCGGCCGCCCATGCCCTCGGTCAGGAGTTTGCGGTAGTCGTCCTCGCTGAGCACCTGGCGCTCCTTGAGGGGGGTATCGCCGGGATCGACCACGACATAGGCTTCGAAATAGAGCACCTTTTCCAGCTCGCGCAGGCTGATATCGAGCAGGTGGCCGATGCGGCTGGGCAGGCCCTTGAAAAACCAGACATGGCTGCAGGGCGAGGCCAGTTCGATGTGGCCGAGGCGCTCGCGGCGGACTTTGGACAAGGTGACCTCGACGCCGCACTTGTCGCAGATGACGCCGCGGTGTTTCATGCGCTTGTACTTGCCGCACAGACACTCCCAGTCGGTGACGGGTCCGAAGATGCGGGCGCAGAACAAGCCGTCGCGTTCGGGCTTGAAGGTGCGGTAATTGATGGTCTCGGGCTTGGTGACCTCGCCGTGGGACCAGCTCCGGATTTTATTGGGCGAAGCGAGGGAGATGCGGATGCTGTCGAAGTCGGCAATCAGATTGGCGCGGTCGTAAGGGCTGCTGCGATACATATTCTCTCCGAGAGGTTGGAGGGCTCTTTGGGGCGTTATCTCTCCGGGCCAGGTCAGCGAATCAGGTTTCAGTCGTCGGCGGCGACGGCCAGGGGTTGGGGCTCCTTCTGGGATTTCATCAACTCCACGTCAAGACACAGGGATTGCAATTCGCGGATCAATACATTGAAGCTCTCGGGGACGCCGGGTTCGATGGCGGCTTCGCCCTTGACAATGGCTTCGTAGATTTTGGCGCGCCCGTAGACGTCATCACTTTTGGCGGTGAGCAGTTCCTGCAGGATGTAGGCGGCGCCGTAGGCTTCCAGCGCCCACACCTCCATTTCGCCGAAGCGCTGGCCGCCGAACTGGGCTTTGCCGCCGAGTGGCTGCTGGGTGATGAGGGAGTAGGGGCCGATGGAGCGGGCGTGGATTTTGTCGTCCACGAGATGGCTGAGCTTCAGCATATAGATATAGCCGACGGTGACCGGCTGTTCGAACGCCTGGCCGGTGATGCCGTCGCGCAGGCGGGTCTTGCCGGACTCGGGCAGGTTGGCGCGGCGCAGCAGGTCCTTGATTTCGTGCTCGCGAGCGCCGTCAAACACGGGCGAGGCGAAGGTGAGGCCGAGGGCGCGGCCGGCCCAGCCGAGGTGAGTTTCCAGAATCTGGCCGACGTTCATGCGGCTGGGCACGCCCAGGGGGTTGAGGACAATCTCCATGGGGGTGCCGTCCGCCATGTAGGGCATATCCTCTTCGGGCAAGATACGGGCGATGACGCCCTTGTTGCCATGGCGGCCGGCCATTTTATCGCCCACGGAAAGCTTGCGCTTCATGGCGATATAGGCCTTGACCATCTTGATGACGCCTGGCGGCAGCTCGTCGCCGCGGTTGAGTTTGTCCTTGCGCTCGCGATGGAGCTTGGTGAGGTTGTCGATCTGGCGGCTGGTAAGCTCCTCGATTTCATCCACCTGCTCGTTGATGCGCACCTCCTTGCCGTCGAAGCGGGCGCGCTTGAGATTGCGGGTGGAGATGGACTCGATGGCTTCGCGGTCGAGCGCGGCGCCTTTGCCCAGCAGCTTCTTGTTGGTTTTTTCGTCGTGCAGATCCTGGTTGAGGACCTTGCTGCCGAGCAGGGCCAACAGGCGCTTGGCACGCTCGTCGTTGAGAATGCGGACTTCATCGGCGAGGTTTTTATCCAGCCGTGCGGCCTCTTCGGCGTCAATGGCCTTGGCGCGCTCGTCCTTTTCGGCGCCTTTGCGGCTGAAAATTTTGACCTCGACGACCGTGCCCTCGATGCCGGGGGGACAGTACAGCGACGCGTCGCGCACATCGCCGGCTTTTTCGCCGAAGATGGCGCGCAGCAGTTTTTCCTCCGGGGTGAGCTGGGTTTCGCCCTTAGGGGTGACCTTGCCGACCAGGATGTCGCCCGCCTTGACTTGGGCGCCGATGCGGACGATGCCGCTGTCGTCGAGTTCGCGCAGGAAGCCTTCGCTGACGTTGGGAATATCGCGGGTGATCTCCTCCGGACCGAGCTTGGTATCGCGCGACTCGAGCTCAAATTCCTCGATGTGGATGGAAGTGTAATAGTCCTCCTTGACCAGCTTCTCGCTGACCAGGATGGCATCCTCGAAATTGTAGCCGCGCCAAGGCATGAAGGCGACCAGGACATTGCGGCCGAGGGCGAGTTCGCCCTGATCGGTGCAGGGTCCATCGGCGAGGACGCGGCCTTTGGCGACGCGCTCTCCCTTTTTGACCACTGGTTTCTGGTTGATGCAGGTGTTCTGGTTGCTGCGCTTGAATTTGGTCAGCGGGTAGATGTCGCTGCCCACCTCACGCGAGAGCTGGCCGACGTGCTGCTGGCCCTCCATGCGGACGATGATGCGTTCGGAATCGACCGAATCCACGACGCCGGCACGGCGGGCGAGGACGGTAGCGCCGGAATCGCGCGCCACCACGGCTTCCATGCCCGTGCCCACGACGGGGGCTTCGGCGCGAAGCAGGGGCACGCTCTGGCGCTGCATGTTGGCGCCCATGAGGGCGCGGTTGGCGTCGTCATTTTCCAAAAACGGCACCAGGGCGGCGGCGACGGAGACCAACTGCTTGGGCGAGACGTCGATGTAGTCGACCTTGTCGCGGGCGGTAAGGACGAAGTTGCCGGTCTGGCGGGCGTTGACCAGTTCGTTGACGAAACGGCCCTGGGAGTCGAGACCGGCGTTGGCCTGGGCGATCACGTACTTATCTTCCTCCCAGGCGGACAGGTAGAAGGAAAAGGGCTCGTATTCGATGGGCTTTTTGGCCTTGGCGGAGGCGTTCCAGGAATCGGCGTCTTCTTTTTCCAGGTGTTCGCCGACCTTATGGCCGCTGTCGCCGGCGTTGGTGACGGTGACGTAATCAATGACGCGGCCGTCGCGCACCTTGCGGTAGGGACTTTCGATGAAACCGTACTCGTTGATGCGGGCGAAGCAGGAGAGCGAGGAGATGAGGCCGATGTTGGGACCTTCGGGAGTTTCGATGGGGCAGATGCGGCCGTAATGGGTCGGGTGGACGTCGCGGACCTCAAAGCCGGCGCGCTCGCGCGAAAGCCCGCCGGGGCCGAGCGCGGAGAGGCGGCGCTTGTGGGTGATTTCGCTTAGGGGATTGGTTTGATCCATGAACTGCGACAACTGGGAGGAGCCGAAGAACTCGCGGATGGCAGCCATGACCGGCTTGGCATTGACCAGATCGTGGGGCATGGCGGTGGCCATTTCCTGGAAGACGCTCATTTTTTCCTTGATGGCACGCTCCATGCGAACCAAGCCGATGCGGAACTGGTTTTCCAGCAACTCGCCGACGGCGCGCACGCGGCGGTTGCCGAGATGATCAATGTCGTCCACCGCGCCTTCGCCGCGGCGCAGCTTGAGCAGATAGCGGATGGTAGCGTAAAAGTCTTCGGGGTCGAGGGTGCGCTTGTCGAGGGAGGTGGCAGAGGCGGAATCGTAGAGCTTGATGTTGAACTTGAGGCGGCCGACGCGGCTGAAATCGTACTTACGGGCGTCGAAGAACATGCCGGTGAACAGCGCCGAGGCGGTATCGAGGGTGGGCGGATCGCCGGGGCGGAGCTTGCGGTAGATCTCGATGAGGGCTTCCTTGTCGGTCTTGATGGCATCCTTGCGCAAGGTAGCGCTGAGGATGTTGCCGACCAGATCTCGCTCGGGGAAAAACAACTGCAATTCGCCCGCGCCGGCGGCGAGATACTTGCCCAGATCGGCCCATTTGATTTCGCTGTTGGCTTCCAGCACGACCTCGCCGGTGTCGCGGTTGACAATGTCCTGGACGGTGAAGGCGCCATCCAGATCGGCGGGATCGACTTCGAACTCGGTGATTTTGGCCTTGGCGAGCTCGCGCAGCAGAGGAAGGCGAAGCTGGCGGCCGGCGTGGATCAGCTCCTCGCCGCGGGCGTTGGCGATGTGGTGGGTGAGCTTTTGACCGAGCAGGTTGGTCTGTTTCTCCGGCTCGCGGCTGGCCTCGAGCTGCCAATAGAGCTTGCCGCCGCGCACGGCGAGGCGCTCGACGGCGTAAAAGGTGCGCAGGATGTCCTCGTCGGCTTTCAGTCCGAGGGCGCGCAGGAAGATGGTGGCGAGGAATTTGCGCTTGCGGTCAATGCGGACATAGAGCAGGTTTTTGCTGTCGAACTCGAACTCAACCCAACTGCCGCGATAGGGAATGATTTGGCCCAGGAAATAGGTGCGCTGATTGGCGGTCTCGAAAAACACGCCCGGGGAGCGGTGCAACTGGCTCACGATGACGCGCTCGGTGCCGTTAATGATGAAGGTACCGTTTTCGGTCATCAGAGGGATGTCGCCGAAAAAGACCTCCTGCTCCTTGATATCGCGGATGCTCTTGGCGCTGGTTTCCGGGTCCTTGTCGTAGATGGTGAGGCGGATGGTGACCTTGAGCGGGGCGGAAAAGGTCGAGCCCTTGTCCTCGCACTCGGTACGGTCATTTTTCAGTTGCAGGCCGACCGGATCGCCGCATTTCTGGCAGAAGGTGGGAACGTTGGCGTTGTAGGTGCCGCAATGATGGCAGAGGATATCTCCCGCATGGAATGGATCGGTGATGATGGTGGCACCACAGCCGCGGCAAGTGGAGCGGAGATGGTGCAGGCCGCGCAGGTTGCCGCACTTGCACTCCCAGTTACCGATGGAGTAGTCGACAAAATCGAGCTGACTGATGCCGCGGAAGTCGCTGATGGGAAATACCGAATTGAACACCGACTGCAGGCCGGCGTCGTCGCGCTCGGCGGGCAGCAGATCCATCTGCAGGAAGCGCTCGTAGCTTTGGCGCTGCACCTCGATCAGGTTGGGGATCTGGATGGCGGTGGGAATCTTGGAAAAATCGGTGCGCGTGGGGGTTCCATCCGTATGCGAGGGCATGTGTACTCCAAAAAACGGTTGTCAGTTGTCAGTTACCAGTCGTCAGTACATTCCAGACGCCCGAGTGCGCCAGCACAGGCATAACCGCCAAGCTGGCCACTGACCTCTGAGGGCTGACGACTGAAAGCGGACGGGCTGCTTGCGCCCGCTTACTTGATTTCTACAGTGGCGCCGGCGTCGGTGAACTTTTTCTTGATGGTCTCGGCTTCTGCCTTGGGCACGCCTTCCTTGATGGTCTTGGGGGCGCCATCGACCAAATCCTTGGCCTCCTTCAGGCCGAGGCTGGTGACCTCGCGCACGGCCTTGATGACATTGATCTTGTTGGCGCCGACGGAGGCCAGCACCACGGTGAACTCCGTCTTCTCCTCGGCGACGGCAGCCCCGCCCGCGGCCGGGGCACCACCGGCGGCGACCACCACGGGGGCGGCGGCGGCGGCGGAAACGCCCAGTTCGGATTCCAACTGCTTGACCAGCTGGGAAGCCTCGAGCAGGGTGAGGTTCTTGATGGAGTCAACGAGGGTTTGCAGATCAGCCATTTCTGTCTCCTGGGGATGAAACCTATTCAGCGAATTTGTGGGCCTTGACGCCCTGGTCCACCACAGCGGCGGTATTGCGGCCGGTGGCCTGGAGCACGGTAACGAGGCGCTGGGCGGGCGCCTGCAGCAAATAAAGCAGTTTGGCGTAGAGTTCGGCCTTGGGCGGCAGGGCGGCCACCTGCTCGACCCCGCGAGCATCGAGGGTGGCGCCCTCCACCAGACCGGCATGGACGAGCAAGGTGGGGTGATCCTTGGCGAACTCGCGCAGCACCTTGGCCAGCGCCACGCCATCGCCGGAGGTATAGGCAACGGCGTTAACGCCGTGCAGCTGGTCGAGGACTGCGGCGGCGGCCGAGCCTTGCGCGGCGCGGCGCGCCAGGGTGTTTTTGATGACGCGGAAGCGGCCGCCAGCGGCGCGCAGGCGCTGCCGCAGTTCGAAATCCTGGGCGACGGTGAGGCCGGTAAAGCCGGTGAGGATGAGCGTGGAAGCCCCCTCGAGGGTTTGGCGCAGGCTTTCCACGCGCGTTTGTTTCTGGGCTTGAGTGAGGGCCATGAACGGAAATCCTTAGGTTTTGGCGGCGGCTTCCACGGCCGCCGGGTCGAGCGCGATGCCTGGCCCCATGGTGGAACTGAGGGTGATGCTGCGCAGGTATTTTCCTTTGGCGGCGGAGGGTTTGGCGCGCACCACGCTGTGCAACAAGGTTTGGGCGTTGTCGACCAGATGGCTGGCGGGGAATGAGACTTTGCCGACCGGGGAATGCACCAGCCCCTGTTTGTCGGTGCGGAACTCGACCTTGCCGGCCTTGATTTCCGCCACCGCCTTGGCGATGTCGAAAGTGACGGTGCCGGTTTTGGGGTTGGGCATGAGACCGCGCGGACCCAGCACCTTGCCCAGCTTGCCCACCGAACGCATCACGTCGGGGGTGGCGACCACGGCATCGAAATCGGTCCAGTTTTCCTTTTGAATTTTGGTAACCAATTCTTCTCCGCCGGCGAAATCGGCGCCAGCCTGCTCGGCTTCGGCGATCTTATCGCCGCTGGCAATCACCAGCACACGCTTGCTCTTGCCCAGTCCGTGGGGGAGCACGACGGTGCCGCGCACCATTTGGTCGGCGTGGCGGGGATCTACGCCGAGGCGGATGTTGAGTTCGACGGTTTCATCGAACTGGGCGAATTTGAGCTTCTGCAACAGGGGCACGGCGTCGGAGAGGGCGTAGGGGTGCGGCTGGACCTGCTGGCGCGCCTGGAGAACTTTTTTTCCGGTGTGGGACATAAACGATACCTCAACCAATCTCGATGCCCATGCTGCGGGCGGTGCCGCGGATGCTGGCGATGGCGGCGGCTAGGGAAGCGGCGTTCAAATCGGGCGCCTTGGTGCGGGCAATGTCCTCGATCTGCTGGGGGGTGAGTTTGCCCACCTTGTCCTTGTTGGGAGCGGCCGAGCCTTTGGCGATGCCGGCGGCGCGCTTGAGCAAATCCGCGGCGGGCGGGGTTTTGGTGACGAAGGTGAAGGAGCGGTCACTGAAGATGGTAATCACCACCGGCACGCTCATGCCTTCCAGCTCCTTGCCGCTGGTTTTGGCGTTGAAGGCCTTGCAGAACTCCATCAGGTTGAGACCGTGCGGCCCCAGGGCGGTGCCCACCGGAGGCGCAGGGGTGGCCTTGCCGGCCGGGACGAGGAGTTTGACTTCCGCCTGAATTTTTTTGGCCATAATACCGTCCTAAACCTTTTCCACTTGCGAGAATTCCAGCTCGACCGGCGTCTGGCGGCCGAAGATGGTGACCATCACCTTCAGGGTTTCGCGATCATCGTTGATCTCGTCCACCACGCCGGTGAAGGTAGCAAAAGGACCGTCGGTGATTTTGACGGTTTCGTTGCGGTCGAACTGCACCTGCAGGCGCGGCTGTGCGCCTCCGGTTTCGACCCGGTGGAGGATCTGATCAATTTCCTCCTGCGACAGCGGCGTGGGCGTCTGACCGGTGCCTACAAAGCCGGCGACGCGGGGGGTGTTTTTAATGACGTGCCAAATCTCGTCTTCGATTTTTCCGTTGGCGTCGGCGGCCAGTTCGACGAGCACGTAGCCGGGATAGAACAGGCGAGTGGACTGCACCTTTTTGCCGCCGCGGTGCTCAAAGACTTCCTCAGTGGGGATCAGGACCTGGCCGATCTTGTCTCCCAGACCGAAGGCTTCGATGCGGCCCTGCAAACTCTCGGCCACCTTGCGTTCGAAGCCGGAGTAGGCGTGAATAATGTACCAGCGTTTGTCCGCCATAAGCGTGGTCATCAATGGGCGAAATGGTAGATGATGGCGTTAATGATCTTGGTCAGAATCCAGTCACAACCATAGAAAAAGGCGCCGAAGACGGCCACCGTGATCAGCACCACGATGGTGGTCGCCTGCACCTCTTTCCAGGCGGGCACGGTCACCTTCTTCATTTCCGAACGCACGTCGACGTAGAAACTCTTCAGGCGTTGGGAAAGGTCCTTGACCTTGCCGCGGCTGGGGGAATTGTTTTCGGTAGCAGCGCTCACAGACATAAAACAGCGAATAGTAATTAGCTAATGGTTAATAGTCGGGCGCGGCGCCCGTGGGTGCGGAAAAGGTTGGCAGGGGCAGAGGGATTCGAACCCCCACATGCGGTTTTGGAGACCGCCGGTCTAGCCGTTGAACCTATGCCCCTGCGAGGGCGGACGGCTGCCAGTTCGCACCAGACGCCCGTGTGCACGCGCTCGGGCGTAACCGCCGGGCGCGCAACGGGCAAATGGCAACTGGCAGCTTTCTTCACTTCGTCTCCTTATGCGCGGTGTGTTTGCGGCACTTCGGGCAGTACTTTTTCAACTCCAGCCGCTCGGTCGTGGTCTTGCGGTTCTTGGTGGTGGAGTAGTTGCGATTTTTGCAATCGGGACATTGCAGGGTGATGATTTCGCGCGGCATGCCAATCTCCTACTCCTACTGAACGATCTCGGTAATGGTGCCGGCGCCGACGGTGCGGCCGCCCTCGCGGATGGCGAAGCGGAGACCCTTTTCCATGGCGACGGGGGTAATCAGCTCGACGGTGAGGTTGACGTTGTCGCC
>JBOGKM010000087.1:0-4665 GCA_050747745.1 Terriglobales bacterium | reverse complement strand
GTCGCGGTCTGGGTGGCCCGGCGGGCGGTCCAACGCTTGCGGCCGATAAAGGCCAAGCCCAGCAGGCCCGTGCCCAGCAGTGCCAGCGAAGCCGGCTCCGGCGTGGTGGTGGGGGAAGGAACGCCCTCGTTGATCAGCACGTTGTTGAGGGCGAAGTCGTTGGTGAGATTGAAAGCCGTGCCTGTGCTATTTTCGAGGTCGAGCGAAATCAGGACGGACTTAATTTCGTCGGTGGTGTCCTGCAGACCTAGGAATGGCGCCGAGCCGTCGTTGTTCGTTGTGGAGAGGGATGACGAAGCCAGCGAGACAGTACCGATGGAGTTGCCGGTCGCTTTCGCGCCCGAATATGCAGTAATCGAGGCAGTAAAGGTAAAAAGACCGTACGGTTGAAGTTGCGTGCCAACACCGCCCACGTCGTTTTGGAAGGTGAGGACCAAACCGTTAGGGGTGTCCACGCCGGTTGCACCAGTCGCCAGCAATTGCTGGCCGTTCGCAAAGTCGCCAACCCAGGCACCGAGGACGTTCGGATTTTTGCCTTCTTGCTTGATCATGAAGTTCGGGTTGTCAGATGCGTTCATGCTGACGGTTGCAGTATTGACCTGCGTCGCGCTCACCGTCCCGCCGGTGTCTTCGTAGACATTAGCATTAAACGGGTTTTCCACACTGGTTACGTTGCTCCATTCCAGGATACTTGCTACGGTGAAATTGCTGATGTTGGAATAGGTCGAGATCGAACTGGCGCTGGCGAAGGCGGCCATGCCCAGAACGGCGGTTGCGACCGAAGCGATAGTGAACAGTTTGCTCTTCATGATGTTTGCCCCTCCCAGGGTAAAAAGTCTCGCCTTTGTACTTGCATTTGATGTGCCAGAAATCTCAGGAGAAGGCATTAGGCCGAAAGCCCTAGTGGGAGACTGAAATACCTGCGATTAGTTTGAATATGACAGGAAGACACAGCTATGCAATGCGTTGCACATTCCTGTCCACAGCGCCGCCGGAGCGGAAGTTTTGTTCCCGTGCCGCTCCCAGCCCCTGACCTCTTCGGCCAGGTTATGTGGCTTCGCGAATTAGCCGCCGCTGGCAGCGCAACTGCGTGTGCGGGACTTGCGAAAAGCCCCGTGAACAGCGCCACTGCCCTTTATCCTCCTGGGTAAAGGCATAGTCATCCGTTACACAAGACGGCGCCTGGTTCGGCGCCTGCTTGGACACCGATGGCTACGCCTTGAAGACACACTTCCAAGCTCCTTGATGCAATTGCATGGCCACTCTGCGGTCCATAGCAAATCGCCGCCGCGCTGCCATTGAGGCGAGAGCAAGCCAGTTTTTAATGTCTCAGTAGACATAGGTATGCAAACGATTGCACACTTGTCGCGGCAACCAGCGGGAGGGCGGCTTCAGCAAGAGGTGGCCGTGTCACTTAGTCAACGCGCGCGCAGCAGCCGACGGCGCACCGCACCCAGCTCCGGGATACCCAAGAGCCAGCTCAGGCCGAGATAGACGACACCGTAGAGGCCGAGGACGACGATGGCGGTGGACCAGGTTCCCCAGCCGGGCAGAGCCTGCAGCAGCGCGCGCGCGGCGGCCGCCGCGATTATCGCCGCCGCGGCGACCTTGGCGAGGAAGGGGCGCGAGAGCGGTGCAGCGGGAAAATGATGGCGCAGGCCGCGGCGCAGCAGCGTCATCTCGACCCAGGCGGCAAAAGCGGCGGCGAGGGTGAGGCCGGCCACGCCCCATTTGGGGTTGATGCCCAGCCAGCCTGGCAGCCAGAAGGCGGCGATGATCCCCAGCACGGTGGTGAGGGCGACCCGCACGGCGGCATAGTGCAAGGGGCGCCGGGTATCACGTAGCGCGTAAAAAGTCGAGGAGTAAAGCCGGCCCAGCGCCGCGGCGAGCAAACCGAGCGCCGCCGCCGCGAGCGTGCCCCAGACCCAGAGGACGTCGGCGTGGCCGAACTTGCCCGTCTTATATATAGCCGCCACCACCACATCGCCCAGAACCAGATAGGCCAGCGCCGAGGGGAGCACGAAAAACGTGATCTGGCGCAGGCCGGCGCCCAGACGTTGGCGCAGGATGACGGCGGCATCAGCTTGACTGCCGAGGGCGCCGGACATCTCCGGCAGCTCGACGGCGGAAACCGACATTCCGAACAAGCTCACCGGCAGCAGATAGAGCGTGGTTGCATAGGCGAGGGCGGCCATGGCTCCGGTAGGCAGCCAACTGGCCAGCCAGGCGTCCACATAGGCGCTGATCTGGATGACACCGCGGCCGGCAAATGCCGGAGCGGCGTTTTTGATGACCTCGCGCACGTGCGGGGTGCGGTGGTCGAGCGACAGCTTCACCCGTCCCAGGATTTTGTGCACCGTCGGCCATTGCACCGCGGCCTGCAACCCGGCGCCCACGACCGCGCCCAGCGCCACCCATTCGGCCAGGTGATACTCGCCATAGCGGGTGCCGAAAATGACCAGCGCGGCAATGATGGCGGCGTTCCAGACGACGGGCGCGGCGTAGGAAAGAAAAAAGTGGCGATGGCTGTTGAGCACCCCCAGGCACCAGGCGGAAAGCACCAACAGGCCGGCGCCGGGGAAAAAGATGCGTACCAGCTGGATGGCGAGCGCGCGCGTGGGGCCGCGAAATCCGGCGGCGATGAGATCGATCAGCCAGGGTGCGGCGGCGACGCCGATGACCACGGTAATGGCCGCGCCCAGGGCGAGCAGCGCCAGCACGCTACCGGCGAGGCGCTTGGCTTCATCCTCGTCGCCTTTGGCCATCAGACCGATATAGACGGGAATAAAGGAGGCCGACAACACGCCTTCGCCAAACAGGTTTTGCAGCATGTTGGGGATGCGAAAGGCGGCCTTGAACGCGTCGGCGGCGAACGACTCGCCGAAAAAATGGGCGAAGACGCGCTCGCGCACCAGCCCGGCGAGACGGCTGAGCAGAATCCCGGAGCCGGCCAGCGCCGCCGACCGGCGCGCGGGGCGGTTCTTTACTCCCTGGGTCTGGGGCACGCGCTTTTATTCTAAAGCTGGAGGGGGCAGGCTTTGAAGCGAGGCGGAGGGCTGGGGCGCGCACAGCAAATAAAATGCTAGAGTCGGAGGGTATGCAAACCGCGGCGGTGGCTACGCACGCTCTGACGCGCCGCTTCGGCACGTTCACCGCAGTGGACGACGTGAGTTTTGAAGTCGCGCCGGGGCAATTTTTCGGTTTTCTCGGGCCCAACGGAGCGGGCAAGTCCACCACAATCAAAATGCTGACCGGGTTGTTGGCGCCGACCAGCGGCGCGGTGGAAATCCTGGGTCTGGATCTATTCGCGCAGCCGATCGAGGTGAAGCGGCAGATCGGCGTGGTGCCGGAGGGTATGGCGCTGTTCGGGCGGCTGACCGGCGCCGAATATTTGAACTTCGTCGGACGCATGTACGGCCTGGACCGCGTGACGGCGGCGCGGCGCGCGGGCGAGCTGCTGGAGTTCATGCAGTTGACCGACGCGGGGCGCAAGCTGATCGCCGACTACTCGCATGGCATGCAAAAGAAGCTGGCGTTGGCGGCGGCAGTGATCCACGGCCCGCGGGTGCTGTTTTTGGATGAGCCCTTCGAAGGCGTGGATGCGGTGGCGGCGGGCACGTTGAAGACCATGTTGAACAACATGATCGCGCGCGGGGCAACGATTTTTTTGACCAGCCACGTGCTGGAGATCGTGGAGCGGTTGTGCAGCCACGTGGCCATCATTCACCACGGGCGGCTGGTGGCGCAGGGCTCGCTGGCGCAGTTGCGGCAAGGGGTGGCGGCGGTGGCCGCGGGCAATGGAGGGGCGGCAGTGGCCGCGGGCAATGGAGGAGTGGCGGAGGCCGGGATGGCAGGGGAGACGCTGACGCTGGAGCAGATCTTCCTGCGCATTGTGGACTCGGGCGCGGCGATGCCTCAGGAGCTGTCGTGGCTGAGCTAGCGCGGGTTGAGCTCGCCCTGCGGGAGCAGCTACGGGCGATCGTCGAGGTGCGCTGGCAACTGATGCTGAACGGGCTGCGGACCACGCGCGGAGCGCTGGAGGCGGTGTCGCGGGCGTGGACGGGGCTGTGGTTCGTGGTGCTGGGACTGGGCGGGGCGGTGGGGTTCGGCATAGGCGGCTGGCATTTTCTGCACAACGGGGAAGCGATCTGGCTGAGCGTGCTGCTGTGGCCGCTGTTTCTGTTCTGGCAGGTGTTTCCCATCGCCGCCAGCGCGTTTACCGAACACATTGACACCAGCCAGTTGACGCGCTATCCGCTCAGCTTCCGCGCCTACAGCTGGGTGCGGATTGCCTTCGGTTCGGTGGACGTGGCCAACCTGGTGGGCGGGCTATGCACGCTGGGACTGGCCATCGGCGCGATCCTGGCGCGCCCGGCGCTGATGGCGGAAATCATCGCGGCGGCGGTGTTGTTTTTCACCTTCAACCTGCTGTTGGCGCAGATGATCTACGTATGGCTGGAGCGCTGGTTGGCGCAGCGGAAAACACGCGAGATTCTGACCGTGGTGTTTTTCGCCTTCATCATCGGGATCAACTTCATCGGGCCGATCGAGCGGCACTGGTCGCGGGTGCATCATGGCGCCGGCGTGGCGCACCTGCCGCTGCTGGCGCCGCTGGCGGCGTGGCTGCCGCCGGGGCTGCCCGCCGAGGCGCTGGCGGCGGCGGCC
>JBOGKM010000086.1:0-148552 GCA_050747745.1 Terriglobales bacterium | reverse complement strand
ACCTTCGTTCTCCTTGTCATCCGCCCCCCTTGCACTGCTTCGCAACAGCCAAGGTAGCGGTTCAAGCCCGAAGGTGGGGCCAAATTACGTGAGCGACTGGGGCCAGATTACTGTAGCGAACTCACGCATCCTGGTTCCTGCCGTTCAACAAGGGATTCAACGATGGCGCCGGCAACCCGCCCAACCCGGGCGGCCTCAAGACCGATTACCTCTGGAAAGAGGTTCTTACCCCAGCGGGCCTTACAGACGTCATCGAGAACTACGCGCAGATCGTCGAAGAGAAGGATGCGCGCACGGGAAAGAAGGCGCGCAAGCAGGTGTGGCCGCGTTACCACCAGCTTGGCGTCGTGCGGCAGGCGCTCGCCGATGCGCGTACCCATGGCGTGGGCCGGCGCTACCTCATCCAGCACTCGGCGGGCAGCGGCAAATCCAACTCAATCGCCTGGCTTGCGCACCAGCTGATCGGCCTCAAGCGCGAGGGGCAAGACGTCTTCGACTCGGTCATCGTGGTCACCGACCGGCGCCTGCTTGACGACCAGATCCAGACCACCATCAAGCAGTTCATGCAGGTGAGCGCGACCGTGGGCCACGCGGAGCACTCCGGGGACCTGCGGAAATTTATCGAGAGCGGAAAGAAAATCATCGTTTCGACAGTGCAGAAGTTCCCCTTCATCCTGGGCGAACTCGCGACCGAGAGTGGCAAGGCTTTCGCAATCGTGATTGACGAGGCGCACTCCAGCCAGGGCGGCAAGACTTCGGCGGCGATGAGCCAGGCGCTGAACCCCCAATTTAGCACCCAAGCCGACGGCGAGGCGGCGGCGAAAGACCCCGAGGACACGGTCACCGAGGCCCTGGCCGAGCGCATGCAGTCGCGGAAAATGCTCACCAACGCCAGCTACTTCGCCTTCACTGCCACGCCGAAAAGCAGGACGCTGGAGATGTTCGGGGAGTCGCTTGCGCCCGACGCCGGCGGCAAGGTCAAACACCGGCCGTTCCATCACTACAGCATGAAGCAGGCGATCGAGGAGGGCTTCATCCTGGATGTGCTCAAGAGCTACACGCCCGTGGATAGCTTTTACAAACTGGTCAAGAAGGCCGAGGACGACCCCGAATTCGACACCAAAAGGGCCAACAAGAAACTGCGGCGGTACGTCGAGAGCCACGACCATGCGATCCGGCTCAAGGCCGAGATCATGGTGGACCATTTCCATGGCACGGTGCTCGGGGCGGGCAAGGTTGGAGGCGAGGCGCGGGCCATGGTGGTGACGAGCGGCATCGAGCGCGCCATCCAGTATTTCCATGCCATAAAGGCGTACCTGCTCGAGCGCAAGAGCCCCTATCAGGCGATTGTCGCCTTTTCGGGTGAGCACGAATACAAGGGCACCACGGTGAGCGAGCCATCGCTCAACGGCTTTCCCACCGGTGAGATTGCCGCCAGGATCCGCACCGACCCCTACCGGTTCCTGATCTGCGCCGACAAATTCCAGACGGGCTACGATGAGCCGCTGCTGCACACGATGTATGTGGACAAGCCGCTCTCCGGCATCAAAGCGGTTCAAACCCTATCGCGGCTCAACCGCGCGCACCCGCGGAAGCACGACTGCTTCGTGCTCGATTTCCAAAACAACAGCGAGGCGATCACCGTTGCCTTTCAGGACTATTACCGGACGACCGGGCTGGCGGAGGAGACCGACCCGAACAAGGTGCACGACTTGAAGGCCGCGCTCGATGCGGCGCAGGTGTATGCGAAGGCCCATGTCGAGACCGTGGTGGAACTGTTTCTCGATGGTGCTGCCCGCGATCGCCTCGACCCCATCCTCGACGCCCGTGCGGCCGTCTACGGGAGCAAGCTCGACGAGGATGGCCAAGTGGCCTTCAAGGGTAAGGCCAAAATGTTCTGCCGCACCTATAGCTTTCTGGCGTCGGTGATTCCCTATAGCAACGCCGAGTGGGAGAAGCTTGCCATTTTTCTCGACCTGTTGACGCCCAAACTGCCGGCGCCGGTGGACGAAGACCTCGCCAAGGGCATCCTCGAAGCCATTGACATGGATAGCTACCGGGTCGAGAAAAAGGCGGCGATGACGATCGCGTTGGCCGACGCCGATGCTGAGATCGAGCCCGCCCCGACGGAGTCGAGCGGGCACAAGCCCGAACCCGAGCTGGACCGGCTGAGCAACATCCTGAAAACCTTCAACGAGCATTTCGCAACGCTATTCGCCGACAGCGACCGGGTCGGTAGGCGCCTCGTTGACGACGTGGCGCCGAAGGTCGCCGCCGACGCCGCCTACCAGAACGCCAAAGCGAACACGCCGCACACCGCGCGGCTGGCCCACGACCAGGCGCTCGCCCAGGTCATGCAGCTCCTATTGAAGGACGACACCCAGGTTTACAAACAGTTCGTCGAGAACGAGTCGTTCAAGCGCTTCGTGGGTGACATGGTCTATGGGCTCACGCGGCAGTGAGGGACAATTTGCAGGTACCCCACAATCAAAAGCAAAGCTTTTTAAGCCGCAATATCGTCCATGAATGCGGCGTCATCGCCGGCAGTAATTGGAACGCGAATCGCCACCGGCTGAACAGACCGGTCAACCGCCAGGCGCGCAGGCTCCATCCCAGGTCCACGCCAAATCTCGGTGCAACAGCCCGAGCTTTGCGTCGGCGCCAGGACGCCGGGAGGGACTGGAGGCGCGGGTGAGAATCGAACTCACGAATAAAGGTTTTGCAGACCTCTGCCTTACCACTTGGCTACCGCGCCCGGACGATCAAGTTTAACATCGCGCGCTCACCAGCACGCTGGCTCCGCCTGCGCTACAATCGCGCCCATGCGGACCATCTTGTTTTCGCTGCTGGCCCTCGCGCTTCCCCTCGCGGCGCAATCCGGCGCTGCGCCCGTGCGTCAAGTTCTGGCGCATCAGGCGGCAGCCTGGAACCGCGGCGACATCAACGCCTTTATGCACGGGTACTGGCGCTCGCCCAAAACCGAATTCGTCGGCGCCCAAGGCATTACCCGTGGCTGGGCGGCGACGCGCCGGCGCTATCTAACGCACTACCCCGGCCGCGCCGCCATGGGGCATTTGACCTTCAGCCGGCTTGAGATCCAGTCCCTGTGCCGCGGCGCGGTTTACGTCACCGGGCGCTACCAGCTCGACCGCGCCGGCGGCCGGCATCTCCATGGCTGGTTCACGCTGCTGTTCCGGCGCTTTCCCCAGGGCTGGCGCATTGTCAGCGACCACACTACCGCTTCGCCTTTGCCTGTTGCAGGCGCGTCCACAAGGTTGCCGGATCGGCGTCGAAAATCGCCTGCGCCGAGCCCGGCAGCACACGCCATAAGCCTGCACGAATTTCCCGCTGCAGTTGACCGCGCACCCAGCCCGTATATCCCAGGTACACGCGGAACGAAGCCGCGGGCTTCTGCGCATTAAGCGCCAATTCCATCAGTGCCGGGCTGTCGCTGACATACAGGCCGGGCAGAATCTGCTTGCCCTCGCGCAGGCTGCCGTCCACCTGCACCAGACAGAAGATTCGCTTTCCGTCCACCGGCCCGCCCCAGAACGCCGTGTCGGTCCGCCCGCTCGCCGAGGCTTCCTTGGGGAACACTTGCGACAGTCGTTCCTGTCCCGGCCGATTCAGCACCAGCCCGGCCGCGCCCTGGGCGGTAGCGTCCACCAGCAGCACGACCGCATGGCGGAATTGCGCGTTGCCCACCTTGTCGGTGGCGGCCAGCAGCTCGCCCACGGCGGCATGGGCGGCCGTCTGCGGCGCCTTTTTTGCCTGTGCGGCGAGCCCGCCGCTCAGCGCAGCGAGCGCCGCGATCCAGATCCCGCAGCTCCTGCCTAAGCGCA
Source organism: Terriglobales bacterium (assembly GCA_050747745.1). Taxonomy (GTDB): domain Bacteria; phylum Acidobacteriota; class Terriglobia; order Terriglobales; family SCQP01; genus SCQP01. The sequence goes on along the minus strand of JBOGKM010000086.1, from coordinate 144,710 downwards.
ACCGCGGCTCCTCTCTCAGGCTGGCTGGGGATGATCGCCGGGCACCGGCCGCGGCGCGCGCGCCGGCTCCGGCCGGAGTATTTCCTGCGTGCCGGGCTCGCCGCTGGAGGGCGGCGGCGGCACTTCCACCGGCGGTAGCGTCTGGCCGGCCAGGATCATGCGGATCTCCTCCGCGTCCAGGCTTTCCCGTTCCAGCAGCGCCGCCGCCAGCTTGTGCAGCATCTCGGCGTTTTCGGTGAGAACCTTGCGCGCGGTATCGTAGCCTTCCATCACCAGGCGCCGCACTTCCTGGTCAATGCGAATGGCGGTGTCTTCGGAAAAGTCGCGGTGCTGGGAAATCTCGCGGCCAAGGAAAATCTGCTCCTCCTTCTTGCCGAAGGTGAGCGGACCGAGCTCGCTCATGCCCCATTCGCACACCATCTTGCGCGCCAGGTCGGTGGCCTGCTCGATATCGTTGCCCGCGCCGGTGGTCATATGCTGCATAAACAGCTCTTCGGCGATGCGCCCGCCCATCATCACCGCCAGGCGCGCCTGCAGGTAGTCGCGCGAGTAGGTGTGCTTGTCGTCCGTGGGCAGTTGCATGGTCACGCCCATCGCCATCCCGCGCGGAATGATGGTCACCTTGTGCAGTGGATCGGAATCAGGCAATTTCGCGGCTACCAGGGTGTGGCCCGCCTCGTGGTAGGCGGTATTTTTCTTTTCCTCGTCGGTGATGATCATCGACCGCCGTTCGGCGCCCATCAGCACCTTGTCCTTGGCGGACTCCAGGTCCGACATGATCACCGTCTTGCGGTTGTAGCGAGCGGCGCTGAGCGCGCTTTCGTTGATGACGTTCGCCAGATCGGCGCCCGTAAAACCCGGAGTGCCGCGCGCCAGAACCCCGAGATCGACGTCGTCGGCCAGCGGAACGCGCCTGGCGTGAACGCGCAGGATTTCCTCGCGCCCGCGCAGGTCGGGGCGGCCAACCACGATCCGCCGGTCAAAGCGGCCGGGCCGCAGCAGCGCGGGATCAAGCACGTCGGGCCGGTTGGTGGACGCCACCAGGATGACGCCCTCGTTGCTCTCGAATCCATCCATTTCCACCAAAAGCTGATTCAGCGTCTGCTCGCGCTCGTCGTGCCCGCCGCCCAGGCCCGCCCCGCGATGGCGGCCCACCGCGTCAATTTCGTCAATGAAGATGATGCAGGGTGCGTTTTTCTTGCCCTGTTCGAAAAGATCGCGCACCCGGCTGGCGCCCACCCCCACGAACATCTCGACGAAATCGGAGCCCGAAATCGAGAAAATCGGGACGTTGGCTTCGCCCGCGATGGCGCGCGCCAACAGGGTTTTGCCGGTCCCTGGGGGCCCGACCAGCAGCACTCCTTTCGGGATCCGCCCGCCCAGCTTTTGGAATTTTTGCGGCTCTTTTAAAAATTCGATTATTTCCTTCAGCTCGTCCTTGGCCTCCTGCACTCCGGCGACATCTTTGAAGGTGACCTTTTTCTGCTGGGTGGATAGCAATCGGGCGCGGCTCTTGCCAAACGACAGAGCTTTGTTCCCGCCGGTTTGCATCTGCCGCATCATGAAAATCCACAGCGCCAGGATCAGCAGGATGGGAAGCCCGTCGAAGAGGAAATCGGAAATCCAGCCGTTGCTGGATTGGTCCTTGATATTGACCGCGACTCCTTTGTCCTGCAGCGTCTTATAAAGATCGGGATAGTTGGCGGGAATGATGGTGTGGAAGCCTGCATCCTTGGGCGAGCGCATTTTCCCATGCACGTCCTGTCCGGAGATGGTCACCGACGCCACATTGCCCGACTGCGCGTCGTTGACAAACTCGGTGAAGTTGATCTGCTGCTCGCGCGCGGACGAGCCCCCCATCTTCACCATTTGCCACAACACCAATGCGGCGGCGATGAGCACCACCCAAAGAACCACGCTTTTAACGGTAGAATTCAAGCTGCCTTCTTAAACGTTAGATGTAGCGGCGCGAGAAGGGTTCCCACTGTTCCACACCGGCCCTGGAGGGTGCCACTGGCACACTTGGGGTGCTGTCCCCATCATAGCGTATCGGCGAGCGAGAGCGTGAGTTTACGGGCCGAGGTCCTGGCTAGGCACCGCCCCAGCCGCCGCCGGCGAGGATGGCGGTCCGGATCCGCCATCCACTGCAGGATTTCCTCGATCGCCAGCGCGTCAACGCCCCGGAGTGAATGTTGTATCCGCCGTATCCCTTCCCGCACCATCCGGCGCTGCACCGCCAGCGGCAGTCCCAACAGAGAACCGCGCTCGATGCTGCCGCCGCCAGGCTCGGCAACCCATAACGCGCCCCAAAGTGCACCCACATAGCCGGTCCAAAATTCCTCTTCCGCGCGTGCCAGCTCCGCCAGTTCCGCCAGATGCTGCACCAGGGCTGGATTGAAGCTGCGTTCCAGTTCCGGGATGAACTGCAGGCGCAGCCGGTTGCGTGGATGAGAAAGATCAAGGTTGGAGGCATCCTCCATCCAGGTCTGCTCCTGTGCCTGGAGCCAGGCACGCAATCCGGCGCGGCGGAAGCCCAGCAACGGCCGCACGATGCCGTCGGCTCGGCGCGGAAGAATGGCGGCCAATCCACCGGGGCCGGTTCCCCGCAGCAGGCGCAGCAGCACCGTCTCCGCCTGATCGTCGGCCGTATGCGCCGTCGCCACCACCTCCACCGCCCCCTGCGCCCGCAAGCGTTGGAAAAACGCGTAGCGCTGGTGCCGCGCCTGCTGTTCGCGATCGCGCTGGGGCACCGCCGAGGCTCGCTCGAGATGAATTTCCAGACCCTGCTGCCGCGCCAAGGCGGCAACGAAGCGCGCCTCGGCCCCGGAGCCGGAGCGCCAGCCATGATCGAAATGGATCACCGAAAGCTGGAGTCCTCGTTTGCCCCCCACCGCGCTCAGCAACCGCAGCAGCGCCACCGAATCGGCTCCGCCGGACACCGCGATACCGACGCGGTCACCCGCTCGCAGCAGTTGCTCTGCATCCAGCGCGCCGCCGAAACGGCGCAGGAGTGGGTCGCTGTCAGCCACTTCGGAATTCTAGAACGAGACTTGCCGCTTGTGGCAATGCGTAAGCAGGTGTTTCGCCCCGCTCGCCTAACAACAACCGAATCAGTGCCAGCCGGCAGAACGGGAACGGCCCCCAGGTTGCTCCCACTAGGGCGTCAGCAAATTTTGCCGGAGGAGATTCATGATTTCCACTCGCCCTTCGTCGTTTTCGCTTGCGCTTGTTTTTCTGGCTCTCGCCCTGTTTTGCATGCTGCCGCTCGGCCGCGCCCGAGCACAAAGCCTGACCTCGGGCGACCTCGCCGGTACCGTCACCGATCCCACTGGCGCGGTGATCCCGGGCGCCAAGCTGGTGCTGATCAATACTCAAACCGGTGCTGCCCGGACCACCACCACCGGCGTTCATGGCGACTACCGCTTCTCGCTGCTGCCTCCGGGTGCCTACACGGTGGAAGCCACGGCGGCCGGATTCACTCCGAAAAAGGCGGCGGTGACGGTCAACGTGGGGCAGGTGGAAGCCGCCAATCTCGCCTTGCAGGTGGGCGCCGCCACCCAAACCGTGACGGTGACCGGTGAAGCCGCGCCCGTGCAGATTAACAACGCCAATATCTCCACCAGCTTCAGCGCCGCGCAGGTGGCGCTCGTCCCCAACGGCGGCGGCGATCTGACCGCCATGGTGCAGACCGCGCCCGGCGCCGTGATGAATACCCAAGGTGGGTACGGCAACTTTGAGACCTACGGCCTGCCGGCGACCTCCAATCTGTTCACCATCAATGGCCAGCCCGATAACGATCCTTTCCTCAACCTCAACAACTCCGGACCGACCAACCTGATGTTGGGATCCAGTGGCGTCGAGCAGGTGACGGTGACCAACAACGGCTACTCGGGTCAGTACGGCAGCTTCGGCGGCGCCAATGTCAACTACGTCACCAAGTCGGGCACCAATCAGTTCCACGGTACGGCGGTCTACAACTGGAATGGCCGCGCCATGAACGCTAACAGCTTTTTCAACAACGCCAACGGCGCCCCGCGCTCGTTCGACAATATCAACAATTGGACCGTCGGCTTTGGCGGACCCATCGTCAAGGACAAAACCTTCTTCTACGTCAACAGTGATGGGCTCTATACCGTGCTGCCCACCAGCGTGCAGGCCCTCATCCCCAGCCCCGCGTTCGAATCCGCCACGCTGACTAATCTCGCCGCCACCGGCAATAGCGCCCAGGTCCCGTTCTACTCCAGCCTGTTCGGCCTCTATAATGCCGCCCCCGGTGCCGGCCGCGCCGCCGCCTTGCCCCTGGCAGCCGGAGAAACCGGCTCCGGCTGCGGCACCTTCACCGGACTGCCCGCCGGTACCCCCTGCGCGCTGGCCTTTCAGTCCAACGCCAATAACCGCACCCACGAATGGGATCTGGCCTTCCGCATTGATCAGCATCTCGATGCCAACGACAGCATGTATTTCCGCTACTCCCTCGACCGCGGCGTCCAGGCCACCAACACCGATCCCATCAACTCCGCCTTCGACATCTTCAGCAATCAGCCCGAATACCAGGGCCAGTACAACTGGACCCACAGCTTCAGCGGCGGTTCGGTCAATCAGTTCAATGCCAACGCCAATCACTACGACGCGATCTTTGGCACCGACGCGGCCGCCCGCGCCGCCGTTTTCCCCTATTCGCTGGCGTTTTCCGGCGGCAACTTTTCCACCCTGGGAGGCATCGACGACCTTTTCCCCCAGGGCCGCAACGTCACTCAGTATGGTCTCACCGACGATTACTCCACCGTGCATGGCATTCAGACCTGGAAAGCGGGCGTCCAATGGACCATGAACCTGATCAACGACTACGACTTGGGCATTCTGTCCACGCCGCTAGTCGTGACCAATCTGGCCAACTTCTTCGCCGGTTCCGCATCCTTTGCCGAGCAGGCGTTTCCTAACCGCTTGAATCAACCGGTCCGTATGTATCGCATGGGTGTGTACTTCGAAGATGACGTGGCCATTACGCCCTCGCTGAAAACCACCTGGACGCTGCGGCTGCAACACGACTCGAATCCGGTGTGCCTGCACGACTGTGTATCGCGGCTGACGACGCCGTTCCTCGACTTGGCGCACGATCCGTCCGTGCCCTACAGCTCGATTATCGACACCGGACTCCGCCAGGCGTTTCCCACTCACGAGGGGCTTTTGTGGGAGCCGCGCTTCGGCTTCGCTTGGACCCCGTTCGGCGGCAACGAGACGGTGCTGCGGGGCGGCTTCGGACTGTTCAACGACACCCTGCCGGGCCAGATCATGGACGATCTGGCCGGCAACGCCCCCAACCTCAACACCTTCGCGGTGCCCGGCGCCATCGCGCCTGGCGCGGGCAGCGCGGTGGCCGCGGCTGCTGCCGACAATGCCGATTTTTTGAGCGCCTTCGCCAGTGGCGGCACGGTAGGTTCGATCACGGCGACCAACCCCGGCTTCCTGCCACCGAGTTTTTTCAGCACGCAGGAGGACGTCAAGCCGCCCACCTATTACGAATGGAATCTCGAAATCCAGCGCCAGTTGGGGCGCAACAGTAGCGTAAGCGCCAACTATGTCGGCAACCACGGCGTACACGAACCCGTCGTCAACAGCGGCCTGAACGCCTTTTATCCGGGCTTTGTGGGACTGCCCGCGACCGCCCCGGACCCGCGCTTCGGAACCGTAAGTGTGCTGCAAAACGATGGGATATCCAACTACAACGGCTTGGTCCTGCGGGTGCACCATCGCATGACCAACAATCTGGAATTCGGCGTGAACTACACCTGGAGCCACGCGCTGGATGAAATTTCCAACGGCGGCTTTGATCCCTTCAATGACTCGACCAACTCCAGCGTCCTGGCGCCGCAGGACCCCTACGACCTGCGCGCCAATTATGGCAACGCCGACTATGACGTGCGCAATTATCTGAGCCTGAACTATGTCTGGCAGCTTCCTTTCGCCCACCTGTTCGGGACTGGCAGCGCCAGCTCGTTCTGGAAAGACTGGACGCTCGCCGGTAGCCTGTTTACCCGCAGCGGCCTCCCGCTGACCGTGATTGACACCAATGCCACCGCCACCCTCGCCGCCGACAACTATGGCAATGACACCGCCGGCAGCGAGACGCTGTTCGCCAACCTAGTGGCAGCCGATGGCCAGAACGGGGCTTGCACGGTGAACAAGCAGTGCCTCGCCACCTCCGCCTTTTCGCCCACCACCGCAACCCCCACCGGCTTTGGCGACCAGATGCGCAACCAGTTCCGCGGACCCAAGTTCTTCGATACCGATCTGAGCGTGACCAAGAACACCCCAATCCCGGGTTGGGAACAGGGTCAATTGGGTCTGAGCATTCAGTTCTTCAACCTCTTCAACCACCCCAATTTTGACGAGCCGGTGGACGACGTTGCCAACCCTCAATTCGGGCAGGTCATTAGCACCATCAGCGTGCCCACTAGTCTTTTGGGTTCCTTCCTGGGCGGCGACGCTTCGCCGCGGCTAATCGAATTGACAGCGAAGCTGACCTTTTGAGGTCGCGCCGGAGAATCCGCAACGATTGTCGATCTTTTGTAACAAAAAAGTGAGACCGCCCTGCCCCAACCTTTTCACCACTTTCGGACTCTATATATTCGGGAGCGCAATTGTGCGGTAATGCCAATCGTGGGCACGGTGAGACACAATGCAACGCAAGTGTACATGCCGACCTACAGTACGTTTGCTGATTCCAAAGGGCTTAAATTGTGCCAAACGTAACTTCAGGCCTGTGCGGGGCGAGGAGGAGGCGGGGGGGCGGGGACCGCGTTGCCCCGTCCGCTCGGGGCAAGACGCGGCAACTAGCGGGCGCCCGCTGCCGGGAGCGGAACTCCACTGCGCCGAGTTCCGGCCCGGCCACAGCCCGACCTGCGGAAGGGCGGCTCCGGCAAAAAGTGGCCGTGCCACATTTGCGCTCACAGGGAAAGGTTTGTTAGCGTGATGGAGCAGTGCTACCCAACGCGGCAAATCGGAGGTGCCCCGAGCGCCGGCGGGCGCCCGTTGCCCGCCCGCGCCTGTCACAGCGGGGCGGGCTTGCCGGGGAGCGGACCTCCACTGCGCGGAGTTTCGGCCCGGCCACAGCCCAACCTGCGGAAGGGCGGCTCCAGCAAGAGGTGGTCGTGCCACTCGGGGGCGGTTTGCGGAGTTCCCAGTGATCGATCCGGTGATATTCAAAAGCTACGATATTCGCGGAGTCTATCCCGAACAACTGGACGAAGCCGGAGCGGAGGCGATCGCGCGGGCGTTCGCGCAAGTAGTGGGGGCGCGGCGCGTGGTGGTCGGCAAAGACGTACGCGTGTCCGGTCCCTCGCTGGCGGCGGCGGCCATAGCGGCGCTGCGGCAGGCGGGGGTCGAGGTGGTGGACATTGGCACCGTATCCACGGATATGTTTTATTTTGCTGCCGCCACGCTCGATGTGGATGGCGGCTTTACCGTCTCGGCATCACACAATCCACCCCAATGGAATGGGTTCAACTGCTGCCGGCGCGGCGCAGTGCCACTGTCGCTGGGCAGCGGTCTGGAGCAGGTCCGGGAACTGGCGTTGCGCCAGGAGCGCACCCCGGCCCCTGCGGCGCCGCCCGCGGCCTGTCGGAAGCAGGACATCCAGGATGCGTTTGCCGATTACGTGCTGAGCTATATAGATGCCCGGCATCTGCGGCCGATGCGGCTGGTGGCGAACGGAAATTGCGGGCTGCAGGTCAAGCTGCTGCGCCGGGTTGCCGCTCGCGGGGGGCTGGCGCTGGAGATCGATGGCATGTACGACGAGCCCGACGGGAATTTCCCCGTGCCTGGGGGCGTGCCCAATCCGCTGCTCCCGGCCAACCAGGGCGAGGTCATCGCCGCGGTGCGCCGGCTTCACGCGGATTTGGGAGTCGCATGGGATGCCGACGGCGACCGCTGCTTTTTCGTGGATGAGACGGGGTACTTTCTTTCCGGATATTTCACCACCGCCATCCTGGCCCGTTCCATCCTGCATCACGAGCCCGGAGCAACCGTGGTCATCGATCCCCGCAGCATCTGGGCGACGCAGGAAACCATTGCTGCGCTGGGCGGCAAGACCGTGCTCAGCCGCGCGGGCATGACCATCATTCCGGCGAAAATGCGCGAGGTCGGCGCGGCGTTCGCCGGGGAGATGTCCGCGCATTTTTATTTCCGCCGCAACTGGTATCGCGATAACGGCCTGATCCCCCTCCTGCTCATGCTGGAATTGCTGGGCCGGGAGAAGAAAAAGCTCTCCGAACTCGTGGCGCCCCTGCGCGCCCGCTATTTTCCCAGCGGCGAAATCAATTTTGAAGTTGCCGGCGCGGCGGCCGTGCTCGCGCGCGTGGAAGCCGCGCTTGCCGGCGGCAGCGCTGACCACACCGACGGGCTTTCGGTCGCCTTTCCCACCTGGCGTTTCAACCTGCGCAGTTCCAACACCGAGCCGCTGCTGAGGCTGAACGTCGAGGCGCGCAGCCAGGCTGCGCTCGAGCGGGGCTTGCAGCGCGTGCAGAAGCTGATCGGCAGCACTCCTGTCGCGCACTAGCGCGCCATAGTAAACTGGTGTTTTCCCGGGAAGCACATATGAAACTCGGCGTGGTGGTGTTCCCTGGCAGCAATTGCGACCACGACGCGCTGCAGGCGGCCGCTCGGGCATCGGAACAGGCCCCCGAGCTCCTGTGGCACGCCGGCGAAGACCTGCACGGCGTGGATGCGATCATTCTGCCGGGGGGATTCAGTTACGGAGATTATCTGCGCACCGGGGCGATCGCGCGCTTTTCGCCGATCCTGCGGCCGCTGGCGCGTTTCGCCGCCGCCGGACATCCGGTGCTGGGTATCTGCAACGGATTTCAAATCCTGTGCGAATACGGACTGCTGCCCGGCGCGCTGGTGCGCAACCGAGGATTGCGCTACGTGTGCCGCCAGGTGGCAGTGAAGGTGGAAAATGCGGCGACGCCGTTTACCTCCGGCATGGAAGCGGGGCGGAGGCTTTGGTTCCCCGTCGCACACGGAGAAGGCTGCTATTTCGCTTCGCCCGGCGAGCTGGCGCGGCTGGAACATAACAAGCAAGTGGTATTCCGTTACGACGGCGACAATCCCAACGGCTCGGCGCATGACATCGCGGGCGTGTGCAACCAGGGGGGCAACGTGGTGGGATTGATGCCGCACCCGGAGCGGGCGATTGAGGCGGAGTTGGGGTCGAGCGATGGCTGGGGGATCTTTTCCGGTTTGGCGAGCCTATGCTACTAGCGACCGCACCCTGGCGCCAGCAGGGCCTCACGGACGAAGAGTACTCGCGCCTCCGCGAGCTGCTCTCACGCGATCCCAACCCCACCGAGCTGGCCGTGTTCGCCGTCATGTGGAGCGAACACTGCTCCTACAAAAGCAGCCGCATTCATCTGAAAACCCTGCCCACCAGCGGACCCGGCATCCTGCAGGGACCGGGAGAAAACGCCGGGGTGGTAAACGTCGGCGATGGCTGGGCCTGCGCGTTCAAAATCGAGAGCCACAACCACCCCAGCTTCATCGAGCCGTTTCAAGGTGCGGCGACCGGAGTGGGTGGAATTTTACGGGACATATTCACCATGGGGGCCCGGCCGCTGGCCATCATGGATTCGCTGCGGCTCGGCCCGCCGCAGCAGGCGAGCAATCGCGCGCTGCTGGACGGCATTGTCAGCGGCATTGGACATTACGGCAATTGCTTTGGCGTCCCCAACCTCGGCGGAGAAACGGTGTTTGATGCCTGCTATAGCTCCAATCCGCTGGTGAACGTGTTTGCGCTCGGCATCGCACGCGTCGGCCAGTTGTTTTTGGGCAGCGCGAGCGGGGTCGGCAATCCGGTGATCTACGTGGGCGCGAAGACCGGACGCGACGGCATTCACGGCGCCACCATGGCAAGCGAGGAATTTTCCGAAGCCAGCGCGGGCAAGCGGCCGAACGTGCAGGTAGGGGATCCGTTCCTGGAAAAACTGCTGCTGGAGGCGTGCCTGGAGGCGATGGCGACCGGCGCCGTGGTGGGGATTCAGGATATGGGCGCGGCTGGGCTGACCAGCTCCAGTTGCGAAATGGGGGCGCGCGCCGGCACCGGCCTGGCGCTCGACCTGGACTGCGTACCCCAGCGCGAAACCGGCATGAGCGCCTACGAAATCCTGCTCAGCGAGAGCCAGGAGCGCATGCTGCTGGTGGCCCAGCGGGGCCGCGAGAGCGAGATCGTGGCTGTGTTTGCCAAGTGGGGGTTGGACGCAGTCTCAGTGGGTGAAGTGACGGGCGATGGGCATTTGCGGGTGAGCCACCGCGGCCGGGTGGTGTGCGACATTCCGAACGCCGCGCTTACCGCCGCCGCTCCGCGCTATGATCGCCCCCGGCAACCCCCGCCGCCGGCCGCGCCCTCCGATGCGCCCCCAGGACTGAGTTGGAGCGGCCGCGATGTGAAATCCGACTGGCTGCGGCTGCTGCGCGCGCCCAACGTGTGCTCCAAGCGCTGGGTGTGGCAGCAGTACGACACCATGGTGCGCACCAACACGCTGGCCGGACCAGGCGGGGATGCGGGCGTCATCCGGATTCCGCATACCCGCTGGGCGCTGGCCATGGCCCTGGACGGGAACGGCCGCTATACGCGGCTCGATCCCCGTGCCGGCGCGCGGCTGGCGGTGGCGGAAGCCGCGCGCAAGGTCGCCTGTACCGGCGCGGTCCCCATCGCCGCCACCAACTGCTTGAACTTCGGGAATCCGGAAAAGCCGGAAGTGATGTGGCAGTTGGCGGAAACCATCGCCGGCATGGGCGAAGCCTGCCGCGCGCTGGCCACGCCCATAACCGGTGGCAATGTCAGCCTCTATAACGAAACCCTGGGTATCGGGATACAACCCACGGCCGTGGTGGGCGTGGTGGGACGGATGGAACTGGATGAGGACGGCCAGCGCCGCCCCCTGGGCGCGCGCTTCCCGGCGCCGGGGCTGCTGATCGCACTCCTGAGCGGCGCTCCGCCGGCGGCCCTGCCGGAACTCCAGCAGCGGCTGGGATCGAGCGAGTACGCAGCGGCGATTTTGGGCTGCCCCTGGGGTATGCCGCCGGCGCTCGATCTGGAGGCGGAACAGCGGCTGCTGTCGCTTCTGCACGCCGCCTGGCGACACCACTGGCTGGCCTCGGCTCACCAGGTCTCGACCGCAGGGCTGGCCGCCTGCCTGACCGAATGTTGCCTCGCGCGCAGGGCCGAGGAGCCTCCGGGAGCTGGTTGCGGAGCGGCTGTCGAAGTGAGCGGACCCGAACCAGTGCTGGCGTTGTTTGCCGAACCGGCCTCGACTGTGCTGATCAGTTGCCGGCCGCAGGATTGGGAGCGGCTGCGCGCTGAGGCGGAGCGTGCCGCCTTGCGGGCGCATCGGCTGGGAACAACGCTGCCCGCCGCCGCGGGCGTGCAGGTGCGCTGGCAGGGGCAGGTGATCGCGGAACTGAGCCGGGAGGAGCTGACCGCGGCCTGGGAGCCGGGCCTGGAGCGTTGGCTGAGCGAGGAGGGGGAACCATGAAGCTTCCCTGGGACAAGCTGAAAGAAAAGTGCGGCGTTGTGGGAGTGTGGGGGCATCCGGAAGCCGCCAATCTGGCTTACCTCGGTTTGTATGCCCTGCAACATCGCGGCCAGGAGTCGGCCGGCATCGCCTCCAGCGAGGCGCGCGGCCCCGGCGAGGTGATCCACGCCCGCCGCGCAATGGGTCAGGTGGCCGATATCTTCACCCCCCGCTGGCTGCAGAAGCTGCCTGGACGCGCTGCCATCGGCCATACCCGCTATTCCACCTGCGGCGACAGCGGCGTCAACAATGCTCAGCCACTGACGGTGGATTGCAACAAGGGCACCCTCGCCATTGCCCACAACGGCAATTTAACCAACGCGGTTGCCATCCACGCCCGCCTGGAGGCGCAAGGGTCCATCTTCCAGACCACCAGCGATACGGAAGTCATCCTGCATTTGCTGGCTCAGTCTCAGGCGGCGGATTTCGATGCGGCCCTGACCGGGGCGCTGGCCCACATCGAGGGAGCCTACTCACTGGTCTTGCTCACTCCGGATAGCGTGTACGCGATCCGCGACCCCTGGGGCTTCCGCCCCCTGGCCATGGGGCGGCTGGAAAACGGCGGCGTGATTTTTGCCAGCGAGACCTGCGCCTTCGATCTGGTCGGGGCGCGCTACGTGCGGGAAGTCGCCGCAGGGGAGTGGATCAAGGTGTGCGGCAGCTCGACTCAGCCTGAGATTTCCTCGCACCATTTTGGCGCGCCACGGCCCTTGCGCCAGTGCATTTTCGAGCACGTCTATTTTGCTCGGCCCGATAGCCTGGTATTTGGGCGCAGCGTGCACCAGAGCCGCGAGAACCTGGGGCGCATTCTGGCGCGCCAGGCTCCGGTTGCGGCTGATATCGTGGTCCCGGTGCCGGATTCCGGAGTAGCCGCGGCGGTCGGTTTCGCCGAAGAGGCGGGAATGCCGTTTCGCTTCGGGCTGATCCGCAGCCACTATGTGGGCCGGACGTTCATCGAGCCGTCGCAGCAGATTCGCGACTTTGGCGTGAAGCTGAAGCTCAATCCGGTGCGGCAGTTGCTGGAAGGGCAGCGCATTGTCCTGGTGGACGACTCCATCGTGCGGGGCACGACCAGCCGCAAAATCGTTCACATGATTCGCGATGCCGGCGCGAGCGAGGTGCACCTGCGCATCAGTTGCCCGCCCACGATCGCTCCCTGCTTTTACGGCGTGGATACGCCTTCGCGGCACGAACTGATCGCCGCCAACCAAAGCGTCGAGCAAATTCGCGCCGCCATCGGCGCCGATAGCCTCGCCTATCTGTCGCTGGAGGGTCTGGACCAAGCCGTGGAGAATCGCGAAGACCAGTTCTGCAAAGCCTGCTACACAGGTCTGTATCCCACGCCGGTGTGAGCTGGGTGGATCGCTTACACTGGGAAGGCAGCGAGCCATTCGCCGCTGCTCCGGCCGCATGCCGAACGACTCCCCCACGCTCAACTCCCTGCCCGGCTACATCCTCAGCCTGGCCCGCTTGGGACGGCGTACCGCTCTGGTCGAGCAGCATCTGTATCGCTCCCATCGGCTGAGCTACGCCGAGCTGATCGGCAAGGCTTGCGCTTTGAAACAGGAGTTGGAACGCCGCGGGGTGCACAGCGGCGATCGCGTCATGCTGTGGGGACAGGCGGGAGAGGCCTGGGCCGTGGTGTTTTACGGTTGCGTGCTGGCCGGCGCAGTGATGGTGCCGCTGGATGCTGCTTTTTCCGCCGAGCTGGCGGCGCGCGTGCGCCAACAGACCGAAGCGGTGCTGCTGTGTAGCGACCATACCGAGACGCTGGACACGGCCGTGTTGAGCTTTGAACAGATTCGCGCGCTGGCGCCCGCCCCCATTCCGGCCGAAGCGCCCCTGCCACTGCCCGGCACGCTTTTGGAAATCGTCTATACGTCGGGAGCTACCGCTGATCCCAAAGGCGTGATGATCACCCACGCCAACGTGCTCGCCAACCTTCGCCCGGTGGCCAACGAGGTGAAAAAATACAAGGCGCGCCTGCGCATCCTGCTGCCGCTGGGCTTTATCCACTTGATTCCGCTGAGCCATTTATTTGGGCAGATCATGGGTTTGCTGATTCCCCAGATGGTGGACAGCACCGTAATCTACCCGGAATCGCAGTCGCCCGCTCAGTGGGCGCGTCTGATGAAGCGCTATCGCGCCTCGGCTCTGGTCGCGGTGCCGCAGCAGCTGCACTTGTTCAGCCAATGGGTGACGGCGGAGATTGGCGTGAGTTTCAACGAAGCCATTGGCATCGGCCACGGCCACGGCCTGCTCTGGCGCTTTTGGCGCTGGCGCAAGCTGCACCGGCGGCTGGGCTGGAAAATGTGGGCCTATATCGTCGGCGGGGCGGCCCTTTCGGCGGAGCTGGAAGAGGGCTGGCATGCGCTCGGCTATGCCGTCGTGCAGGGATATGGGCTCACCGAAACCGCACCCGCCATCGCCATTACCCATCCTTTTAAGATCCGGCGCGGGGCGGTGGGGCAGACGCTGGAAGGAGTCGAAGTCAAAATCGCCCCGGACGGGGAAATCTTGGTCCGCGGGGGCAACGTTTCGCCCGGATATTACAAGAATCCCGAAGCGACCCGGCAGACCTTCTCCGATGGCTGGCTGCACACCGGCGATTTAGGCCGCATGGAGGCCAATAAGAACCTGGTCTTTCTCGGGCGCAAAAAAGAAATGATCGTGACCGCCGACGGTCTCAACGTCTATCCCGAGGACGTCGAGCGTGCCCTGCTGCTGCAGCCCGCCATCAGCGAAGCCGCGGCCGTCGAGGACCACCGCAACGGTGGGAGCAAGGTCCACGCGGTGCTGGTGGCGCAGGACGGCGCTTCCGCGTCGGCGCTGGATGCCGCCGTGGCCGCCGCCAACGCCCAACTTGAACCGCACCAGCGGGTGCGGGCTGCCTCGCGTTGGCCGCAGCCGCATTTGCCGCGCACCACCTCCACCCACAAGCTCCAGCGCATGGCCATTGCCCGCTGGCTGAATCAGGGAGAGCCGGCCACCCCGGAGCGTTCGGCGAGCGAGTCGGCCGAGACCTGGAAGCAATTTGTGGAACAGCGCTGGGGCATAGCTGCCTCCCGCCTGCAACCGCAAGCGCGCCTGGACACGGACCTGGGACTGTCCTCGCTGGACCGCGTGGAACTGTTCAGTTGGATGGAATCGCACGCCGCCGGCGGTTTGGGCGAAACCGCCCTGGTCCTGGCGCAAACTGTGGCCGACGTCGACACCCTGCTGGCGCCTGCGGCGGGCGGGCGGGCGCCCGCTTCCTCGCCCCGGGATGCCGCTCCCTCGATCTCCGGCTCCCCGCCGGCGCTGCTCGTACCGGCGCACGAGAAAACCTGGCCCTTGCGGCCGGGAATGCGGCATCTGCGCTCCGGTCTGTTCACCAGCATCGTGTTTCCGGTGTTGGCGACCGCCGTTTCGCACCGCACGGTCGAGGGAGCCGAGCAGTTCGACCACTGGCAGCGACCCATTTTTTTCGTCGCCAACCACCAGAGCCTGCTGGATGTGCCCCTCATCTTGCGCGCCATGCCGCGCTCCTGGCGCCCCTGGCTCGCGCCCGCCATGGGCATTGATCCCTATGCCGGGGCTTTTGACCCCCGCGCCTCCCACTGGCGGCGCTTTCGCGACCGCTGGCGGCTGCAATTGTCGCAACTGTTCTTCAACGGCTACCTGCTTACTCCCTTCGGCGCCGTCGCCGCATCGCTGCGCCACAGCGGGCGGTTAGCCGATCAAGGCTACTGCCCCCTGATCTTTCCGGAAGGCATGCGCACCCCCGATGGCAAGCTGCACCCATTCCGTCCCGGTATCGGCGTATTTGCGGCTGCGCTGCGGCTCCCCATGGTGCCCATCCAATTGGGTGGACTGTACGAAATTCTGCCGGACAAGGCGCGCCGCGTGCATCGCGGACCGGCGAGTGTGCGGTTTGGACCGATGATGCATTTCCCCAGCGAAAGCGCTGAAGAGATTACAGACCGGCTGGAGCAATGGTTTAAAATGCGGCTCTAGATGCAAGCCTGCCCGGGGTGCAATCAACGGAAACTGCACCGCAGTCCGCGCACACGCTGGGGCCGCAAGGCGGGCTAGGGGCATCAAGTATAATTGTCAAGCGAACCCTGCCGGGTCGTTCAATGGTAGGACAGCAGACTCTGGATCTGCCTATCGGGGTTCGAGTCCCTGCCCGGCAGCCATCCTCGTCCACGATCACGCATGGATTGGAATAGCCCTCGCATCACCTCGCTGCTGGAGCGCGCGCTGACGGAGGATCACGCCCTCGCCGACACCACCACGCTGCTCACGGTGGCGGCGGATCGGGAGGCACAAGCCGAAATCCTGGCCAAACACGATTGCGTGCTGGCGGGACTGCAACTCGTGTCCCGCGTCTTGGACTGCTTTGCCGCTATGAGCACCCAAATGGATGCAGCGCCCAGTCTGCCGCCCGTCATAGTGTCCCACACGCCAGAATTCTTCGACGGCGTGCGCGTGCATGCCGGGCAGACCGTGGCGGTGCTGCGCGGGCCGGCGCAGCCGCTGCTTTCCTGCGAGCGCGTGATGCTCAATTTGCTGCAGCGATTGAGCGGCATTGCCACCCTGACGCGGCAGTTTGTGGATGCGGTGGCGGGGCTGCCGGTAAAGATTCTGGATACACGCAAAACCGCGCCCGGCTTGCGCCGGCTGGATAAATACGCAGTGACCTGCGGGGGTGGGTGGAACCATCGGGCGGACCTTTCGGATGCGATTTTGATCAAGAACAACCACATCCGAATGGCGGGTGGGGTGAGGGCGGTGCTGGAGCGGGCGCGGCAGCGCCGCCGCCCCGGACAAGCCATCGAAATCGAAGTGCGCAACCCCGAGGAACTGCAACAAGCGCTGGCCGGGGGCGCCGAGCGGCTGCTGTTGGACAACATGACGCCCCCGCAGGTGGCCGCGGCGGTGGCGGCGGTGGCGGGCAGGGTTCCGGTGGAAGTCTCCGGCGGGGTGAAGCTGGCCACGGTGCGCGCCTATGCGGAAGCCGGGGCCGATTTCATCAGCGTGGGAGCGTTGACGCATTCCGCCCCGGCGGCGGATCTGTCCATGCGGATCGTGCCGTTGGGTGGGGCGGGGGCTTGACCGCAGACCAGGGGTTCGCGGCGGGGCTGCGAACCAGGTTTGGCGCCGCCTTGCGCTTCTTCGAGCAGGTGGATTCGACCCAACAGGCGGCGATGGCGGCGGCGCGTGAGGGAGCCGAGGAGGGCTCGCTGTTCGCCGCCGAACAGCAAACCGCCGGGCGCGGACGCCACGGACACCAGTGGAGTTCGCCGCCGGGCGCGGGTATTTACGCCAGCCTGCTGCTGCACCCGCGCCGCCCCGCCGCCAAGCTGCCGTGGCTGACGCTGGCGGCAGGACTGGCGCTGGCCGACGCGGTGCAGGCCGTGTGCGGGCTGCAGTCCGACCTTCGCTGGCCCAACGATTTGCTGCTGCAGGGAAAAAAGTTCTGCGGCATCCTGCTCGAATGCTCTGGCGAGGGCGTGGACATGGCGGCGGCGCTTGGATTCGGCATCAATGTCGCCGGCAGCGCACTGCCGGCAGAGCTGAGCCCTACCGCAACGGCGCTGGATCAACACACCGCCGCCCCGTGCCGGCGCGACCGGCTGTGCATTGCCGCCGTCGAGGCGCTGCTGCGGCGATACGCCGCCTGGCAGCAAGGCGATGATGCCGCGCTGCGGCGGGATTGGGAGCGGCGCAGCGGTTACGCGCGCGGGCTGAGGGTGCGTGTGGGCGGGAGCTGGGAAGGCGTGACTGAAGGACTGGACGAGGAGGGATTTTTGCGGGTACGCACCGCCACAGGGGAGTTGCGCACCGTAGTGTCCGGCGAAGTCCGGCCGGCTGCGGCGAGCTGACCACAGGCAGCGTAAATGTCGCGTCCGCGCGGACGCCGAATATAGGTACGGATGCCGCCTGCCACCAGATGCGCCTGAAATGCCAATACCCGGCGGGGCTCCGGCGCATGGAACGCCAGTCCCTCGCCCCCGTTCCAGGCGATCAGGTTGAGCTTGGCGCGGCGAGGCGCCAGAAAATGCAGCAAGCGGTCGGCGTCGTCGGGCTGGTCGTTGATGCCAGCCAGGAGCACATATTCAAAGGTCAAATACTCACGCGGCTGGTAAGCGTAACCATCGATGGCGGCAAACAGCGCCGCCATGCCGCCCTGGCCAAGATGCAGCGGCATGAGCCGCTGCCGCTGCTCATCGCTGGTGGCATTGAGCGAGATCGCCAGCCGCGGCCGCCCGTGCGAAAACGGCTCGCTGCTCCAGCAGCGGATTTTCTCGACGATGCCGCTGGTGGAAACGGTGATGCGCCGTGCCGCCAGCCCCGCGCCGCGGGGCGAGGTGAGGACGCGCAAGGCGCGCACCAGGTTGGCGTAATTGAGGAACGGCTCGCCCTGCCCCATGAACACCAGGTTCACGCGATCGCTCCCCCCCTGCCTGCCGCCTGGAGCTAAGTTGTGTTCAGCCAGCAGGGCCTGCACCTGCGCCACAATTTCCGCGGCGCTCAAGCTGCGCTTCAGTCCGAGCGTAGCCGTGAAGCAGAACTGGCAGTTCACCGCGCAACCCACCTGGCTGGAAATGCAAAACGTGGTACGCCGATGCAGCTTACCTCCTTCGCCGTCAAAAACCTCGTCGGGCAGGTAAACAGCTTCGACCTGTTCGTCATCGGCCAGCGCGAGCAAGTAGCGCACAGTGCCGTCGCTGGATTCGATCCGTCTGACAATCTCGGGCCAGCGCATGGGCATTGCCGCTGCCAGCCGCTCGCGCTCTTGTGGTTTGATCTGGCGGACAGCGTTCCAGTCGTGAGGCTGGCCGCGTTGCAACGCCGTAAAAATCTGGCTGCCACGGTAGGCTGGCCAGCCCCAATCGAGCGCCAGTTGCTTCCACTCTGCCTCTTCGAGCGCCATGGCGCCAAGGCTAAGTGCCTTGTTTTCAGCGTCTTGTTGAGACAGCGGCATCGTCGGTTTACTGCCGCTGATTGTGCAACAATATTGGAAGCGCAGCACCAGAGGGAGGACGCACGTGTCGAGCCCCAGCACTCAACCACTTGTTTGTCCTGGCGCCGGTGAGTTCCAGCAGGTTGAACGCACGGTTCTGGACAACGGCTTAACCATTATAAGCGAGTGCATGCCGCACGTGCGCTCGGTGACTATGGGCATCTGGGTGCTGAACGGCTCGCGGCGGGAGACGGCTGAGCTCAATGGGATTACGCATTTCATTGAGCACATGGTGTTCAAAGGCACCAGCCACCGTTCCGCGGAAGAGATTGCGCGCTCGGTGGATTCCATCGGCGGCAACCTGGATGCGTTTACGTCGAAGGAAAATGTTTGTTTCAGCGCGAAGGTCTTGGACGAGCACGTGCCCTTGGCGCTGGAGGTGCTGGCCGACCTGGTGCGGAATCCCCTGTTTCGCAATGAGGACATCGCGCGCGAGCAGGGAGTGATCCTGCAGGAGCTCAAAATGGACGAGGACAATCCCGACTACCTCGTGCATGAAATCTTCACGCAGAACTTCTGGAAGGATCACCCGCTGGGCCGTCCGATTCTCGGGACCAAGGAAACCATCAAGCGGCTGCAGCAGACGGCGCTATTTGATTACTACCATGCCTGCTTTTCACCCGGCAATCTGCTCATTGCCGCCGCGGGAAATCTCCAGCACCGCCGGCTGGTCGAGTTGGCGCAACGTTGGTTCGCCGACATGAAGGCGCAGCCTAACGGCCATCGTGACATCGCCCCAGCCACGCATGCGCGCATTGTGATGCGCAACAAGAAACAGTTGGAACAGGTGCAGATTTGCCTGGGCATGCCGGCCGAGTCGCTGATGAGCGAGCAGCGGTACCCGTGGTCGGTGCTGAACACGGTGGTGGGGGGCGGGATGTCGTCGCGGCTGTTCCAGAACATACGCGAACGGCAAGGGCTGGCCTACGCCGTGTTCAGCGACCTCAGCCCGTATAGCGACACCGGCATGTTCGGCATTTACGCCGGCACCAGCAACCGCACCGTGCGGCAAGTGGTGGACTCGATTTTGAAGGAGTTGCGCGAGTTGCGGCACGCGCCGGTGCCGGCAGAAGAGCTGCGGCGCGCCAAAGATAACCTTAAGGGCAGCCTGATGCTGGGGCTGGAATCGACCGGCGCGCGCATGTCCAATCTGGCGCGGCAGCAGATCTACTTCGGGCGCTATATTGGACTGAACGAGCTGCTGGAGCGCATCGAGCGGGTGAGCGCGGAAGATCTGGAACGCATTACCGGGGAGGGCTTCGACCCGGCGCGCATGGGCCTGACGGTGCTCGGCAACCTCAACGGGCTTCGTATCACCCGAGCCGACCTGGCAGCTTAGCGGCCCGTGCGGTCGGGGTGGACTGGCGCTGGCGCAGCTCGAGGTGAACCAGCAGCAGCGACAGGGCGGCGGGGGTGACGCCGGGGATGCGGGAGGCCTGGCCAAGCGAGACGGGGCGGATGCGGGAAAGCTTGTCCCTCATTTCGCGTGAGAGTCCGGCGAGGTCGCGGTAGTTGAAACCATCGGGAATGGTTTTGCCCTCGGCCTCACGCAGCTGCTCCATGTGCCGGCGCTGCTGCGCCAGATAGCCCTCGAACTTAATCGCGGTCTCGACTGTTTTCAGCTCCCATCCGGCCGGATCGGCCTGCTGCTGAGCGGTCATCAGTTCCGGCAGGCACTGGTGTAGCCAGGGCGCGAAATCCGGGAGCGTGAGCTCGGGCCGCTTGAGCATTTGCGCTGCTGGAGCCGGATCGCCGGGACGCGTGGCGGAAACCAGGAATGCCGTGAGCGAGTCGAGGCGGCGCTGCTTGGCCTCCAACCGGCGCCAGCGGTCCTCGTCGGCCAGGCCGATACGGCGGCCGTGCGGCGTGAGACGGGCGTCGGCGTTGTCAATGCGCAGGTGCAGGCGGAACTCGGCGCGAGAGGTGAACATGCGATAGGGTTCATCGACGCCGCGGGCGATGAGATCGTCCACGAGAATGCCGGTGTAGGCCTCGGTGCGGCTGAGCACTAAGGGCGGCTCGCCTTTCACCTGGAGCGCGGCGTTGACGCCGGCGATCAGGCCCTGGCAAGCGGCTTCCTCGTAGCCGGAAGTGCCGTTGATCTGGCCGCCCAGAAAGAGGCCGGCAATTTTTTTGGTTTCCAGCGTCGGCCGCAATTCGGTGGGTTGCACAAAATCATACTCGATGGCGTAGCCGGGACGCAGCATCACCGCCTTTTCGAGGCCGGGAATGCTGGCTACCATGGCTTGCTGTACATCGAGCGGCATGGACGTGGACAGACCGTTGGGGTAGGTTTCGATGGTGTCCAGACCCTCGGGCTCGAGGAAGATCTGGTGCCGTTCCTTTTCGGGGAACTTGACGACTTTGTCTTCAATGCTGGGGCAGTAGCGCGGACCGATGCCGGCGATCTGGCCGGAATAGAGCGGACTGCGATGAATGTTGTCGCGGATGGCGCGGTGGGTGCGCTGGTTGGTGAAGGTGGAATAGCACAGCACCTGTTCGCGCTCGATGCGGCGCGTTTGGAAGGAAAACGGCGTGGGCTCGGCGTCGCCGGGCTGGGGGGTGAACTGCGACCAGTCAATGGTGCGGGCATCCAGGCGCGGGGGCGTGCCGGTTTTCAAGCGGCCGCAGGTGAAGCCGAGCAGCTTGAGAGATTCGCCCAAAAGCTGGGCCGCGGGTTCGCCGCCGCGGCCGGCGGGGTAGGTGGTTTCGCCGACGTGGATGAGGCCGTTGAGGAAGGTTCCGGTAGTGATGACCACGGTCTCGGCCGCGACCACGGATCCATCGCGCAGCTTGAGGCCGCGCACGCGGCGCGCTCCGCCGGGCGCGGTCTCGATCACCAGATCGGCAACTTCGCCTTCGCGCAGGGTGAGATGGGGCACCTCGGCCAGCACCTGCTGCACGCGCTGGCGATAGAGCTTTTTGTCGGCCTGGGCGCGGGGCGACCAGACCGCCGGACCGCGGCTGGTGTTCAGGAGGCGGAATTGAATCCCCACCGCGTCGGTGACCACGCCCATGAGGCCGCCGAGCGCATCCACTTCGCGCACCAGGTGGCCTTTGGCAATGCCGCCGATGGCGGGATTGCAGGACATCTGAGCAATGAGCTCAATCCGGATGGTGAACAAGGCCGTACGCAGGCCGAGGCGCGCGGCTGCGTGCGCGGCCTCAACGCCGGCGTGTCCGCCGCCGATGACGGCGACATCGTAGCTCTCACTCACCTCTTCAGTTTATCTGCTACGAGGTGTGCTTGTGGAACTGGCCCTGGGCGAGGATCACCGCCAGGGCGGCGCCGTTGTGAGCCAGGAGGGAAATGTCCTCGAGCGGGTTGCCGTTTACCAGCAGCAGGTCGGCGGCGGCGCCGGGGCGGATGCAACCGAGTTTGCCCGCCTGGCCCAGCAGTTCGGCGTTGGTGCTGGTGGCGGAGCGTAAAACCTCGAGCGTGGGCAGGGCCTGGGCGCGGAGGGTGAACTCGCTGCCTTGGCGCTCCTGCAAACGGCCGAGCAGATCGGTGCCAAAGCCCAGCTTCACGCCCGCAGACTGGAGGATGGCGAGCGATCCCCGGGCGCGATCGGCGATGCGGTGCAGCTTGGCCAGGCTGGGAGCGGGCAGACCGAGGTTGGCGCCCTCCTCGGCCAGCGCCACCACGGTGGCCATGGTCGGGACGACGAAGGCGCCGCGTTCGGCGACAAAGTCGGCGGTGGGGGCGTCGACCAGGGTGGCGTGCTCAATGGAGCGCACGCCCAGCGCGGCCGAGCGGCGCACCGCGGCGGCGGGATGGCAATGGGTGGCGACATAGGCGCCGGCGCGCGTGGCTTCCTCGACGGCGGCGCGGATTTCCTCATCGGAATACTGGCAGCGTTCGAGCGGATCGGTGGGCGAGACGACGCCGCCGGAGCCCATGAGCTTGATGTGGCTGGCGCCGCGGCGCAGCTCCTCGCGCACGGCGCGGCGGACCGCATCGGCCCCATCGGCGATCACGGCCATGACGTCGGCGTGAGCGGCGCAGCCGCAGGGAATGGCATCGTCGAGTTGATGATCTCCGGGTCGGAAGTCGCCGTGCCCGCCGGTCTGGCTGATCACGCGGCCGCCGTAAAACAGGCGCGGCACCAGCCCCCCCAGGCCCTCGCGCAGGGCGGTCGCCAAGCCCACATCGGCGCCGCCCACGTCGCGAATGGTGGTGAAGCCGCGGTCGAGGCTGGAGCGCAGCGAACGCAGGGCAAACAGCGCCAGGTAGGAATGGGGCGTGCGCGCAAGGCGCCCGACGTTGAGGCTGGCGGCGTACACGTGCACATGGGCATCGATAAGGCCGGGCATGAGCACGCGTCCGCCGCAGTCGACGACCTCGGCATCGGCAGTCGGGACGTGCGGTCCGACGGCTTCGATGGCGTCGCCCACCACGCGCACCATCTGCCCGGCGCGCAACTCGGGGGATTCGCCGTCGAAGACCTTGGCATGCTTGAAAACGATGGGATGATGGATGGGCATGTTCATGGTGGAATGCATCAGGACTCCGCCGGGATACGATCCGTATCCATGTAGGCTTGCAGGGCGCGGGGAATGAAGACCGAGCCGTCCGCCTGCTGGAAATTTTCCAGGATCGCAATCCAGGTCCGTCCGATCGCCAGCCCGCTGCCGTTGAGGGTATGAGCCAGCGCCGTTTTCTTGCCCTCGCGGCAGCGGATGTTGGCGCGCCGCGCCTGGAAGTCGCCGCAGTTGGAGCAGGAGCTGATCTCGCGGAACTGATTCTGGCCGGGCAGCCACACTTCCAGGTCGTAGGTCTGGGCGGCGCTGAAGCCCAGATCGGCGGTACACAGGTTCATAACCCGGTAGGGGAGTTCGAGTTCCTGCAAAATGGCTTCGGCATCGCGGGTGAGCTGTTCGTGATCCTGGGCGGAGTGGTCGGGATGGGCAATTTTCACCAGCTCGACTTTCTGAAACTGATGCTGGCGGATGATGCCGCGGACGTCTTTGCCGTAGGAGCCGGCTTCGCCGCGGAAGCACGGCGTGTAGCCGGTCACGCTCACCGGCAGCGCAGCGGCGTCGAGCACCTGACCCGCAAACAAGTTGATGAGAGGGACTTCGGCGGTCGGGATCAGCCAGAGGTCGGTGCCTTCGCACTTAAACAGATCGGCGGCAAACTTGGGCAACTGTCCGGTGCCGCGCATGCTCTGGCTGTTGACCAGCACGGGCGGCAGCACTTCGGTGTAGCCGTGCCGGGCAGTGTGACGGTCGAGCATGAAGTTGGCCAGCGCGCGTTCCAGCCGCGCGCCCAGGCCGCGGTAGACGGCAAAGCGCGCGCCGGAGATGCGGGCGGCGGCGTCGAGATCGAGAATGCCCAGCCGCGCGCCCAACTCCCAGTGCGGCTGGGGCGTGAAGCCGAACGTGCGCGGCTGGCCCCAGCGCCGGATCTCGACGTTGTCGGCTTCGGAGGAACCGAGGGGAGTGGCGGCGGAAGGCAGATTGGGAAGGCTGAGCAGGATGGGATCAAGTTCCTGGTCCAGGGATTTGGCTTCCGCGTCGAGCGCGGCGATGCGCTCTCCCAGCGTTCGCGTGGAGGCGACGAGTTGAGCGGCTTCGGGGCCATCGCGGCCGGATCCGCGCTTCAGTTCGGCCACGCGTTCGGAAGCCTGATTGCGCTCCTGCTTCAGCGCGTCGGAGTGCTGGATCAGCTCGCGCCGGCGCTGGTCGAGATCGCGGAACCGGTTGAGGTCCAGGCTCATGCGCCGCCACTCCAGCATCGCGGCGATTTCGCCCAGATGGGCGCGAACAAAATTGCGGTCGAGCATTGCTCTTTAGTTTAGCCGCGGAACCAGCCGCCGCATCCAAGTCAAGCAAGGAGGATCTCATGTCACCCCAACTGCAACACCTGGCAGCGGCTTTTTTCGGCAAATCTTCGGACGCGCAGAACGCCATTGCAGAGCTGCGGCAGGCCGGCTTCGCCCAGATCGGCGTCGCCTCGCACGACGACAACCAGGAACGCCAGCTGGCGGAAAAGACCGAAACTAAGCCGGGCATGGCCACCAGCGCCAACGTCGGCACACTGGAGCGCACGGATGAAGAAAGCGACTATGCCAGCATCATGGACGTACACGGCACGCTGCTGGCCGCGAATTTGTCCGAGCACCAGGCGAGCAACTATCGCGACCGGCTGGAGCACAACGGCGTGCTGGTGACGGTGCAGGCGCCGGCAGACCGGTGGCAGCAGGCGCGGCGCACGCTGGTGGAGTGCGGGGGTGATTCGGCGGCCGAAAATCCCGCCACCTCAGGCAGCGGGCGCTCCACGCTGCCGCGCGAGGCGGAAACCACCACGGTGGTCACTCCTGTCCCCCCGGCGCCCATCGAGCCGCCGCCGCGCCAGCCCGCGCCCAAGGTCGAATCCACGATTCCCAACCCCGGCCAGCAGGGGACGGTGGTGAAGCGCGAGCCGGGTACACCGCAGAGCGAGTTCGATCTCAGCCGCGGCATGGGTCCGGTGGAGCTGCGGGGAACGCTGTTGGAGGCGCACCGGCAGCGGTTGGCCGGCAAGGCGGCGCGGCTGGGCACGGAATCAGACGCCGAGCACGAACGGCACCAGAAGAAAATCGCCTGAAGCGGGCGCGCGCTCAGCCCTTCAAGGCTGCTTGCGCCGCTGCGAGAGCGGCCTTCAGGTGTGCGACTCCTTCACGGGCCTGTTGCATATACATGTTGGCGACACGGACCATGCCCGGCGTAGGAGCCTCGTACTGACCATCCACGTGCTGGTCAATGTTCGTCAGCCAGGCATGCAGCCGGGCACGGAACATCAGCCCGCCCTCGGAGGACTGGATTTTGAGGTTCACCAGGCTGTCAATGTTTTGGCTCAGGTTCGACTCGGCCAGCTGTGCGGCCTGGCCGGAAACGCGGTTGGCGGCAATGGCCTTTTGCAGCTCGGTTTGCACGTGCAAAGACTGGTCCAGGAGCGTATCAAGCTGATCGAGCGCATGGTCGATCCGCACCATCAGATCGAAACGCTGCCGCAAGGCGGCCTGCGAGGCGCTGAGACGCGGGTCGAGTTTCACTATGAAGGGCTGCTTCTGCGTATTGCCGGCATCACTGAGTAGCACGTAATAGGTGCCGGGGACGACTTGCGGCCCCACCGGTTCACTGGCGCCATTTTCCGACCAGAGGACGCCATTGACGTCCACGGCATCGGGATAGCGCAGATCCCACTGGAAGCGGTTCACGCCGGGGTGAAGGCTGGGCGGCCTGCGGGCCGCTGCGCGGAATGCGGAGTGACGCACCGGGGGAGCCTGCGGCAGGCTAAACCTGCGGATTAGCTTGCCGGCGGCGGTCGTGAAGCTCAGCTTCACGGGGTTTCCACGGGAGTAACTCGATGGCAGATAGAAGAAGACCGTCGCGCCGGGCGCGAGATTCGTCCCTCCGGAACCTCTTCCACCGAAACTGAACGTCCTGCGCTTGACCAGCCAAGTTTGCTGGGGTTGGAACAGATAGGGTGCGGTGCTCGATACGTTCGCCCTGCCGAGCTGTTCCAGGAACTGGAGGTTGTCCAGCACCCAGTAGGCGCGGCCGAAGGTGGCCAGCACGACCGCATGCTGCTCGGGCTGGAACTCGATGTCGTTGACGCGCACGGGGGGCAAATTGAGACGGAGAGGCATCCAGTGGCTGCCGCCATCCTCACTGAAATACACGCTCAGGCTCGAGCCGGCGAGCAGTAGGTTCGGATCGCTCGGGTCCTGCCTCACGCTGTTGATGTATTCATCGGAAGGCAGGCCGTGGGTGATGGGGATCCAGTGCTGGCCAAAATCGCTGGTCTTGTACACGTAGGGATGGAAGTCGTCCATCATGTAGCGGCTGGCGGAAACGTAGGCTGCGCCTTTGGCCACGTGCGAGGGTTCCACGCTGGTGATGACGGCCCAGGCAGGAAGACCGGGCGGGGTCACGTTGCTCCAGTGCGCTCCGCCATCGCTGGTCACATGCACCAAGCCGTCGTCGGAACCTACCCAGATGATCTGGCCGTTCAGCGGAGAGACACGAATCGCGGAAATGGTGTCATACATTTCCTCGCCAGTCTGGTCTTTGCTGATTGGCCCGCCGGACCGGACTTGTTTGCTCTTGTCGTTGCGGGTCAGATCCGGGCTGATGACTTGCCAGTCCACGCCTCCGTCGAGGGTCTTGAAGAGCACGTTGGCGCCCAGCAGGAACTCGTTGGGATTGTCGGGACTGGTGGCAGCGGCATGGTGGTTCCAGCCGTAGCGGTATTTGATTTCATATCCGGCAGAGCCGTTTTTGTCCGCGGGCCATGGGCTCACATTGTCGTCCTCACCCGTCCTCCGGTTGAACTTGGTGTTGACGCTGAATTCATCGCAGGTGTACGTGATCCAGGGCTGATCCGGCACCGGCACGACCCAGCACTCCTCGCCGCCGCGCACCGAGGTCCACACGGCGGGAATCGCGCCGGCAGGTACGGCGCTGGGGCCTTCGGAGGAATCCTCGTCCTGCTGCGCGCCGTAAATATGGAATGGAAACTGGTTGTCGAGATTGGCGTGATAAACCTGCCCGGTGGGTTGATTGTGCTCGGTGCTCCAGGTTTTTCCGCCGTTCAGAGAGACCGTCGCACCGCCGTCATTTCCCTCGATCAGGTCATTGGGGTGGTTCGGATTGATCCAGAAGGCATGGTTGTCGCCGTGGGGAGGATGCAGCGCGATCAGGGATTTGCCCGCGTCGTGGGAGGCGTAAACGCCGACGTTGGGCAAATAGATCGTGTTGGCATCGGTCGGATCGACATAGACGCGCATGTAGTAATAGGCGCGCTGGGTGATGTCGAGGCTGTCGCTCATCAACTGCCAGCTCTGCCCGCCGTTGTCGGAGCGGAACAAGCCGCCCGGAAGCCCAGGTTTATAATTCGCCTGAATCAGCACGTACACCACATTGGGCTCGCTGGGGGCGAGGGCGACACCCACATTGCCCCAAATGCCGCTCGGCAACCCGGGGTTTTGGCTGAGGTTGGTCCAGTGCGCACCGCCGTCGGTGGTCTTATAGAGGCCGCTGCCGGGTCCTCCGCTGGAGAGCGTCCACGGCCGGCGGTAGAACTGCCACATGGTGGCGTACAGCACCTGTGGATTTTGTGGGTCCATCGCGAGAGTGACGGCGCCGGTGTAGTCATTCACATAAAGAATCTTTTGCCACGTCTGACCCCCATCGGTAGTCTTGTAGACGCCGCGGGCGGGATTGGGAGCAAAGATATGGCCCAAAGCCGCGACGTAGACCACGTCCGGGTTACTCGGATCCACGACGATCCAACTGATGGAATGCGTCTGTTCCAGTCCGATTTGCGTCCAGGTCTGGCCGCCATCGGTGGTTTTGTACATCCCGCCATTGTCTCCGCCGGTCGTCAGGACCGTGTTGCGAGGCGCCGAGTCTCCGGTGCCTACATAAATGATGCTGGGATTGGAGGGTGAGACGGCGATGGCGCCGATATTCCCAGTCTTGAAGTACTTGTCGGAAATGTTCCTCCAGTTGTGCCCGGCGTTTTTGGTTTCCCATACGCCGCCGCCGGCGGTGGCCATGTAGTAGAGGTTGGGGTTCTGAGCCACGCCCGCCACCGAGGTGACGCGCCCGCCCACGTAGGGGCCTACGTTGCGCCAGCGCAGCGCGCGGGTCAGCGCGGTAGCCGGAACCGAGGCAGCGACTGCATTCGGTACCCTGATCACCAGGGCCAGAACCGCGACCGCCGCCAGAAAATAACTTTCCTTACGCATTCTCAGTCACCCCCGCCACGCTCATCACTGCACGATGCACATTCTCCGATTCATTTTAATGCCCAACTTTAGGAGTTGGAACAACTTCTTTCGCGTCGCACGGCGCAAGCTCATCGGCCAGCGGCGCGCGCGCGGGCCCGCGCGGGCGCTTTTTCGCGGCTGCGCTCGGCGGCGAGCAGGACGGCGCGCACAATCGAGCTGGCGCTGCAGCCGCTGCACCCGATCCAGCGCGGATGCCCGGCCCGCAACATGCGGCCGAGGTGCGTCCGGATGAGGCGCATGACTACGATGGCGTCGAAGGTTGCCAACGAGGACCGGAGGCGATCGAACTGCTCGCCGCCATTGCTGGACCAATCGGTGTGAATCAATTCCAGTGTTATTGCGGCATCGAGTTTGCCGACCTGAGTTCGGATTTGTTCCTCCATCCCCGCGAGCCCCTCGTCTCCGCCGATGACGGCGATGGACGCCGGCCGTGTCTTGCGCACGGGCGAGGCCGGCGGCTGAGCGGAACCGGCGTGCAGGCGGCTACGGATGGGCGTGGTATCGCGCCCGGCGCCGTAGGCTTCGATCCGTTCCGCGATATCCAGGGCCTCGTGCTCGGCACCGTACACGTTCTGGCTGAGCAGCGCCTGCGCCAATGCTTCCAGCAAGCCTGCCGCGCGATCGAGTTCGCCGCGGCATTCGCGCAGCAGCGCAGCGGCGGCGAGCGCATCGGTGTTTTTCCATGCCGGATCGTAGGCAGCCGCCTTCTGATCCTCAAGGAAATCCAGAAATTCATCGGCCGCGGCCGAGTGCGGGAGACCGCGCGACAGGGTTTGCAGCCCATCGAGGGCCTCGGCTTGCAGCCCGGCCGCCCCCCGCACCTGGGGCGCGGCGCGGGCAACCCGTAGCAGGTCGCGCATGCGCTCCTGTGCTGGCCGGGCGCCGTCGAGGGCGCGCCGGTGGATACGCTTCAGCACCGGCAGGCACATGCTGCGCCCGGGAACGACAAGGGAGTCCAGTGCCTCTTCGCCGAGCGTCTCGGCCACCAGCTCCGCCAGGTTTTGCAGGCCCGACTGGCGGTCAATCGCGTCCAGTCCCTCGGCGGCGGTTAGCAGCAGGGCTGGCGGCGGTCGCAGGCCGCCGCGCAGACCAGATTCGATCCGCTCCAGCGCATAGCTGACCCGGGCTGCATCTAAATCGCCGAGCAGCGCCACCCCCAGATAAAACGAGCAGCGCTCTTCCAACTGGAAGGCGCGGTAGAGGCGATCGCCGCGCTGGAACTCGGCCAGCGCCAGCTCGAGATGCAAAACGGCCTCCCGATGTTGCTCCTGCAGCAGCGCCAGCACGCCCAGGCAGTAGTGGGCATGCCCCTGACGGCCCGGCGCGCGCGCCGCCTCCAGCAGCAGCTCCCGGATGTCTTCCAGATTCCGCCGTAACGCGGCCGCGCTTTCACGAACCGCCGGGACCTCAACCTCCGCCAGGCGCCGCAACCCCGCCCGCCCCATGGCCAGATCGGTCAGAATGCCGGCGCGATCGTGGGTGCTACTGTCCTCGAGCAGCGCCTGCAGGTGCAGGCGGGCGCCGGAGAAGTCGCCGCGCCACTGCATGCAGTGGGCGCGCAGCCGCAGCGCCATGGTCTCCAACTCCGTGTCGGGCAATCCCTCGCCGCAGGCCAGCAGCACCAGCTCCAGCAGTTTGTCGGCTTCCTGCAAACGTTGGTCCTGAAACAGCTGGCGGGCGCAGGCAAAAACCTGATGCACGCCGCCGCAGGCCAGCAGCACCCCGGGACGGAAAAACGAGGTGATGCGGGCGGCCTGGCCGCGCTCGATCATCGCGGCCAGAATGTGCGGACCGGCTTGCAGGGCACGCGCATCGCACACTTGGCCCAGTGGCAACAGATCCTCGGCGTCGAGCATGGCCAAAATCGCATCCCAGTTGCACTCCCGGGCGTAGCCGACGAACGCGCCGGTGAGATACCAGAGCCGGCGGTCGGGATTCCCGCCCGCCAGGGTCGCGGCCAGCGGCTGATGACGGAGGGCATGCAGATGGCCCAAATGGAAGTAGCTGCGGTGCCGCGCCAGGTTGAGGTGGACCACTTCGTCGACGATGTCGTCCATCTCCTCGGCGCTCAGAGCCCCCTCGATTCCCTGCACGCTGGCCACGATTGCCAGCGTCAACACCTTGTCGAGCGGCGAAAGCTGTTCGCCTCCGGTGGGCTCGGGCGCGGGCGCCGCAGCCGGCACGGGCGCGTCCGCAGAGGTTGGGGGCGCGCTCAGCCACGGCGCCAGTCCCGCCCATGCCTCGCTCTGCCAGTACAGTGCCAGCAGATACAGCCGCACGACCCCGTCCGGATACCGTTCCAGCAGGGAATGCACCGCCTTGCCCAGCCGCTCTGGTTCCGGCGGCGGAGGGTGGTGGTCCAGAAAACCGAAATTGCTTGCGATGCCCAGGCTGTCCAGGAAGGCGGCGAGCATGGGGCGGTGCCGTTCCCGCAGAAAATGTGCCGCCAACTCGCTTGCCAGGCTCTCCGGCAGCGCCGGGAGCCGGACGGCGCGGGCCTGCCACCCTCCCGTCTGGCGCCGCAGCCAGCTCTCGCGCACGTTCAATTTTTGGGCGGTGTAGCGCAGCAGCCGATTCGCCAGTCCAGCATCGGTTTCGGCGGCCGCCACCAAGTCGGCCCGCAGTTGCGGCTCCGTGGCGGGCCACCAGGCGTGCAGCGCCGGCGCGGCATGGTCCAAGTCAGACATCTCTCACACAGGCCTGACGGTAGCTTAGGTCCCGGTGAGTGTCAAACCGCGCCGCGGCCGCCTACAGTTGGTGCAAGGTGCGGGCTGGATCCGCAGCAGCGGCGCGGCAGGCCGGTCCGCAAGAGGTGGCCAAGGCGGTGAGCGCCAGCAGCACCGGAGCGGCCGCCAGCGCGATGGCGCCGTTGCTGCTGATGCCCGGCACGGCGGCGCGCAGCCCGTGATGTGGCCCGGCCGGGCACCCAGCGCCAGTGCGAGCAGCACGCCGGCGCGGAAGCGCGGCCCGGCGCGCGCAGCCGCCACGGAGCTCTCCAGCGGCCGCAGCCAGGTGAGCGGCACATCGCCGGCCAGCGCCCGCGGACGGGCGGCAATCCGAGCGTACGGGATAATCTTTGCGACACCAGCGCCGTGCCCAATTTTTGCCGGTGCCTATACACCCTCCACTCCGCATAGCCGCATTCATAAGTCGCGACCGGGCTCAGCGCCAGCAGCGCGCGGGCCAGAGTTGCGGGCGGCTGGCTCAGCCCGAGATACAAGTCCGGATAGCGCCGATTGCGCAGCCAGAGATTCACCAATTGCCGGCTATGCGGGTAGGGCAGTGGATCCAGCCACGCCGCCGTTGCTGCGCCCACCCCGAGCGCCAGCGTGGCGGCCACGGCCAGTGCGAATCACGGCGAGCGGCGAAGGCGGCGCCCGGCGCCCCATGAAGCCGCCTTAGTGCGGGGCGGGTTTGGCGCGGCTGGCGCGCCGCGCCGCGGACCAACCGGGTTTCACGGTCTGGCGTCCGCGTCCCAGCGCCAGCGCATCGGCAGGAACGGATTCGGTGATCACGCTGCCGGCCGCCACGTAGGCGCCCGCGCCGATCTCGACCGGCGCCACCAGTGTCGAATTGCTGCCGATGAAGGCACCATCGCCGATCTGGGTCGGGTGCTTGAGCACGCCGTCGTAATTGCAGGTGATGGTGCCGGCGCCGACGTTGGCGCCATCCCCGATGGTGGCATCGCCCAGGTAGGCGAGGTGATTGGCCTTGCTGCCTCGTCCCAGGCGCGTCTTTTTGACCTCGACAAAATTGCCGACGTGAGCGCCTTCGCCAATGTGCGAGCCTTCGCGCAGGCGCGTGAACGGGCCGAGCAGCGCGGACTCGTCCACGTGCGCGTTTTCCAGCACGCAGTGCGGGCGCACCAGCACGCCATCGCCGACCACCGAATTCTCACAAATGGTGTAGGAGCGGATGCGGCAGCGCGCCCCGATGCGGGTCGCGCCCAGCAATTGCACCCCGGCCTCGAGCACCGTGTCGGCGCCGACGGTGACCTCGGGATCGATCACCAGTGTGTCCGGGAACTGAATGCTCACGCCCGTGCGCAGCAGCGCCTCGGCTTTGCGGCGGCGCAGATCGCGGTCCAGCTCTGCCAGCTCCAGCTGATCGTTCACGCCCAGGCATTCGCGCTCATCCGCCAGCGGCAAGGCGGCAACCGTCTCGCCGGCGGCGGCGAGCCGGGCGATGGCGTCGGTAAGGTAATACTCGCCGTGGGGGTTGTCGGTGCCCAGTTGTGCGAGCGCGCGGGTCAGCGGCGCGGTTTGAAAGCAGTAGAAGCCGGCGTTGAGCTCGCGGATGCACAACTGCTCGGGCGTGGCTTGGCGCGCTTCGACGATGCCGATGATGCGCTCGGGCCGGGCAGGATCGCGCAGAATGCGGCCATAGGCGCGCGGCTCGGAGGGTGCGGCGGTGGCCAGCACTGCCGCCGCGCCGGTCTCCTGCTGCCGGTGCGCCAGACCGCGCACGGTAGCGGCGGAAAGCAAGGGCATATCGCCGTGGACTACGATCAGGCGCTCATAGCCGCGCCACCAGGCTTCCGTCGCCCGCAGCGCATGCCCGGTGCCGAGCTGCGGCTCCTGGATCAAAACTTCCATTCCCAGTCCTTGCACCGCGACCCGGACCGCTTCCGCGCGATAACCGGCCACCACGGCGATTGCCGCCGCCGGAATCCCGGTGCTCGTCACTGCCGCTAGCACGTGCGCCAGCAGCGTGCGTCCGCCGGCGGGGTGCAGGACCTTGGGCAGCTCCGAACGCATGCGCGTGCCACGCCCCGCGGCCAGCACCAACACCGCGAGTGCACGCTTGGAGGCCACTCAGGCCCTGGACTCCGGGTAAAGGATTTCGGTGAAACGCGGGTCTTCCATCAGCGGCTCGAAATCATGATCCTGACGCGCCAGCACCCGGCAAAACGAGTCGCCGCGGATCGCCTCGCGCAAATGCGTGAGCGCGGCTTCGGGCTCGTGGGTCTGGGCGCGCAGGCACGCCAGCGCATAGGCAACATCGGCGCCTTTATAGCCCCCGCGCAGCGCCTTGGCCAGCAGTTCCTCGGCGTCCTGATACTGGGCCGCGTTGAGCTTCACAATCGCCGCCTGGTAACATTCTTCCGGCGTGCTCGGCTTGGCCACGCCTACCTGCAGCCGGCCGTTGCAGGCATTCACGTGTATCCCGGCGCGCTCGGCGAGTTCGCGGTAAGGGCTATCGCAGACTTTTTCCAGAAGCGCTTTGGCGCGTTCAAACTTCTGCTGGCTGTACATCTTCATGCCGGCGGTATATTGCTCCAGCATGGTTTGATACTGTGGATCGGTGGATCGTGCTGCAGTGCTCATGGCAGTATTAGGCGGCAAAGCGCCGCCCATCGTCAAGCGGCCGTACGCCCGTTGGCGTTCGCAGCGTCTGGAGATATGATGAAGGCGTCGTGCCTGCGCGCACGGCGCCGTTGCCTATGCTCGACCAAGTTCCCACGCTGCTGGAGAAACTATTTCTCGGCCCCAGTGTGCCGCGGCGCGCCAAGTTGGCCCAGCGCGCACCGCGCAGTTGGATCGAGCGCGTGCAGTTGGCCGAATTCCAGACCACCCTGGAACGTGTCAACGCTCACAGCCCCTTCTATCGGCAGCGCTTCGCGGAGTTGGGTTTGGATATTTCCCGCATTCGACGCCCCGAGGGCCTGGGCGATTTCTACACCACTTCCGCCGACCTGCGGGAGCGCGATACGCGCGAGTTCTTGTGCGCTCCGCCCCAAGCCGGTTTTGAAACCACGGGCACTACCGCCCGCAACAAGCGCCTCTACTTTTCCAACGAGGAAGTCCACGACATCGGCTTCGAAGGCGCCGTGGGGTTGTGGAACCTCGGCCTGCGGCCCGAGGACCGCGTCGTGGACGCTTTCGATTACGCCTTCTGGAACGCGGGCATCAGCCTCCTGCACTCGCTCAACGCCGTCGGCTGTTTCCACATGATCGCCTCCAAACTCGAGCCCTCCGAGTTCTACCGCCGCGTCCGCGATTACGAGTTCAACGTGATGGTGGTGGACACCTCCTGGCTGGTGAGCTTGACGGAAATCGCTGAACGCCAAGGCGCCTGGCCGGTGAAGTTCATTCTGGCCGGCAGCGAGAACATGAGCGAGCGCACCCGCAAATGGATCGAAGGCGTCTGGAACACGAAAGTCTATCAAGCCTACGGCCAAACCGAATCGCTGGGCGCCAGCGCCATTGAATGCCCCGCGCAAAAGGGCTATCACCTCAACGAACCCAACTTTATCTTCGAAATTCTCCACCCCAACCAGGCTGGCTTCGGCGAGCTGGTTTTCAGCACCATCACCCGCAAGGTGATGCCGCTGATCCGTTACCGCTCCAACGACATCACCCGCTTTCTGGACGAACCTTGCGGCTGCATCCTGCAGAAAATGCGGCGCATTGATCGTATTCAGGGCCGCGGCGATGAAATCATCTCCTGCGGCATGGGCATGATCAGCCCCTGGATTTTCGAAACCTGGCTTGAGGAGGATGCCGGCATCGGCGAATGGCAAGTGGCCGTGCTCCAGCCAGAATCCCGCGACCTGATTGAAGCCCGGCTGGAGCTGCGGGATGGCGAGGCTGCCGATCCTCGCGCCAGCTTGCTCGAACGCGAAGCCCGTCTCCGCCAGCGTTTCGCTGAAATTTTTCCCTACTACCAGAAGAACCTGCAAATGGGTTTGTTTGAACTGCAGCTTCGCTGGATGCCGCATGGGGCGCTTCGCGACTCCGGCGATTCCCGCCGCCACAAGCTCCGCCGCGTCGTGGACGAGAGGATGGCGAAAGAAGCACTACCGCGCCCGGAGCATGCGCGTCTCTAGCCAGTTCTCTAGGGCAACGGGTTCGATTTCACGGTTAAATCTGTTTAATCATTTTTTAACGGACGATTAATTGGCAGTTTCCCAAAATCAGGGCTTGCGGGCATGTTGTTCGCAAGCTGCGGGAGCAAAGCTCCTGGCCGCCCAACGGAGCCGGCGTTAGCCGGACGCGGCGGTTGCGTAAAAAAAGAAGGGGAGGGCTAAGCATGAGTACTACTACGAGGAATGCAGGTTCGTCCCGTCTGGGAGTAATGCTGGTCGGCATGGGCGCCATCTCGACGACGCTGATTGCGGGCGTCGAGGCCATCCGCCAGGGCTCGGCACGGCCGTTCGGGTCGCTGACGCAGTTGGCGCAAATTACGCCTGCGGGCGCACGAAAAAGCGTCAGCCTGAGCGAGTATCTGCAACTGACGGCTCTGGAAGATCTGGTGTTCGGCGGCTGGGATATCCACGCCGGCAACGCCTATGAGATGGCGGTGGCGGCAGCGGTTCTGGAACCGATGCAGTTGGCCGCAGTGCGCCCCGCGCTCGAGGCCATTAAGTCGCTGCCCGGCATCCACGATCCGCAGTATCTGCGCCGCAGCGAAGGGCGCCACCTCAAGGCGCAAACCAACAAGTTCGAGCAGGCGGAAGCGCTGCGCGAAGACATCCGCGCCTTTAAGACGCAGCACCGGCTGGAGCAGGTGGTGGTAATGTGGTGCGGTTCCACTGAAGTTTTCCTGCCCATCGGCCCAGCCCATCAGAGCCTCAAGATTTTTGAGACCGCGATGAAGGAGAACGAACCCACCATCGCACCCAGCATGGTCTATGCCTATGCGGCGCTGAAGGAAAAGTGCGGCTTTGTGAACGCCACACCTACCCTGACGGTGGATATGCCGGTGATGATCGAACTGGCAGAAGCCCAGGGCTGCCCGGTAAGCGGCAAGGATCTCAAGACCGGCCAGACGCTGCTGAAAACCATCCTCGCGCCCGGCATCAAGCAGCGCATGCTGGGTCTGGCGGGGTGGTTTTCGACCAACATTTTGGGCAATGGCGATGGCGCCACGCTGGACGATCCCGCCGCCTTCCGCACCAAGGAGGAATCCAAGCTGTCGGCGCTGAATCACATCCTGCAGCCAGAATGCTACCCGGAGCTATACGGCAAGCTCTCGCACCAGGTGAAGATCAACTACTACCCGCCCCGCGGCGACAACAAGGAAAGCTGGGACAACATCGACATAATCGGATGGCTGGGTTACCCCATGCAGATCAAGATCAACTTTCTCTGCCGGGATAGCATTCTGGCGGCTCCGCTGCTGCTCGATCTGGCGCTGCTAAGCGCGGCGGCGCAGCGGGCGGGAGAAAAGGGCGCGCTGGAGTGGCTGGGCTTCTACTTCAAGAGCCCGCAGACGCTGCATGGCCGTCCCGAGCATGACTTGGGAGCGCAGTATCAGCATCTGCAGCAGGCCTTCCATCGTCTGGCGCCCAAACTGCAGCCGGTGGCCCAGGCGGTACGGTCGTAGACGGCCTCGGCGGAGTTGCACCGCAGAGCGTGGGGGAGGCAATGGGGGAAAGTAACGGACTAAGTGGGAAAGTTGCGCTCATCACGGGCGCGGCGCGCGGCATCGGCCGCGCCATCGCACTGCGCTTGGCGCAGGGCGGCGCCGACGTGGTGATCAACTTTGTCACCAGCGGAGATGCGGCGGCGAAACTGGCGGAGGAAATTCGCGCCCTGGGCCGGCGAGCGGAAACCGTCAACGCCGACGCGACCAGCGCCGAGGGCATCGCCAAGTTGTTCGGCGCGGTGCAGGAGCATTTCGGCGTGCTCGACATCTTCGTGAATAACGCCATTGACGTTGGCACCTACGGCCCCGTCCTGCGCCAGCGCCTGGCGGGCTGGGATCACACGATCAATGGCAATACCAACGCTCTGCTGCTCAGTACCCAAAAGGCAGTGCCGCTGATGAAAGGCCGCCGGGGGAAAATTTTGAGCCTCTCCAGCCTCGGTTCCCAGTACTACATTCCCGGCTACGCCTCCATCGGCGTCACCAAAGCCGCCACCGAGGCCCTGACCCGCTATATGGCCGTGGAGCTAGGCAAGGAGGGTATCAACTGCAACACGCTCTCGGGCGGACCGATCGATACCGATGCCCTCAAATTGTTCGCCAATTACGCCCAAATGAAGGAAGCGTGTGAGAAGATTTCACCTGCCGGGCGCATCGGCACGCCCGAGGATCTGGCCGAAGTCGCGGCCTTTTTGTGTTCGGACGCAGCCAATTGGATTTACGGACAGACTATCATCGCCGACGGCGGCTTATCGCTGCTGAGCGTCAGCTAGAAGTTGAAAATTCACGCAAGGAGCTCCTGCCTATGCCTGAAGCAAGTGCCAGTGCCTTGGAAGTTGTCAAGATTCGCGAAACCGCCGATCGTGTGCTGGCTAGCCGGCACGACGAGATTCTGGGCACGGTGCGCAGCGCCGTGGCCGAAGTTTTGGGCCGGGAGGAAAGCGAAGTCCAGCCCTCCAGCAGCCTCATGAACGATCTCAACGCCGAATCGCTGGATTTCCTCGACCTGCTGTTCCGGCTCGAGTCCGCCTTCGGCATCAAGATCCCACGCGGCGGCATTCAGCGCGCCACCCAGGGTTCGCTCACCGAAGCCGAATTCCAGCAAAATGGCGTGCTCACCGCAGCCGCCCTGGAGCGGCTGCGCGTTCTGATGCCTGAGGTCAACCCCGCCAAGCTGCACGTTGGCCTCACCTCGAGGGAAATTCCCGCCCTCTTTACGCCCGAGACCTTTGCCCGGCTGGTGGCGTGGCGCATCGGCGAGTTGGAGGCGGAAAAAGCTGCCGTCCACTAGGCATGCGCTATCTGCTCCTCGATCGGATCACTGAACTGCAGCCGGGTTCGCACGCAGTGGGGCATAAGTGTGTCGCCCTCAGCGAGGATTACTTCAACGATCATTTCCCCGGTTTCCCGGTGGTGCCCGGGGTGCTGCTGGTGGAAGCCATGGCGCAACTGGCGGGACGCCTGATTACTTACTCGGTCGCTGCCGAGGGGGGTGAAAAGGTGCTGCCAGTGCTCCTCACCATCCAAAACGCCCGTTTCCGCCATTTTGTCCGCCCCGGGGACACTGTTGAGCTGCGTGCGGAAATGATGGGACTAGTGGATGGCGCCGGGCGTTGCCGCTGCACCGCCAAGGTAGCTGGCAAACCGGTGGCTTCAGCGGAATTGATGCTCGGTTATGACTCTGGGCAGAACCAGGTGATTCCGCCGGCCGCGCGGGCTCAACTCGACCTGTGGGCGGAGCAGGTGAACCGAAGCCTGCTCCAGGGCTTGGAAATTGGCTCTCGCCCGGGAGAACCGGCATGAACGGCAACGGCCATCGCCGCCGCGTGGTCATCACTGGACTGGGGGCCATTACGCCGCTGGGGCACACGCACGAGTCCACCTGGGAGGGTCTGCGGGCCGGCCGCTGCGGCATCGGTCCGCTCACGCTATTCGATGCATCGACGTTTGAGACACGCATCGGCGGTGAAGTAAAAGGCTTCGATCCCGAGCATGCCCGCGCCCAGGCGCGGCCGCCTATCGCCGAAGCCCTGGACCGCAAAAACTCCTTCGGCTGGTTCGCCGCCCGTGCCGCTTTCGCGGATGCAGGTCTGAAGCCGGGCGATGCTGCCGGGGTGGATCCCAGACGGCTGGGCATTGCCCTGGGCACGGAAGGCCGCCGCGACAGTCTCCTGCCCG
This sequence comes from Terriglobales bacterium, assembly GCA_050747745.1. Lineage (GTDB taxonomy): Bacteria > Acidobacteriota > Terriglobia > Terriglobales > SCQP01 > SCQP01. Next base: position 105,804 of record JBOGKM010000086.1, on the reverse strand, counting down.
AACTCGCCGAACGCAAACTGCGTCCGCCCGGCTTGAGCGAGCGCCGCAAAGTACTGGCCGCGGTTCCCAGTTGGGAGTATTTGCGCTACTCGCCCTACGGGCTGGGCTACGTGTTGGCGGCTGAATTGCAGGCGCGCGGTCCCATGGCCACCATTTCCACCGCCTGCACCTCCAGCTCCCAGGCCCTTGGTTACGCGCTTGACACCATCCGCAACGGCGCAGCCGATGTCATGCTCGCGGGCGGGGCCGAGTGCCTGATGGAGCCGACCATGGTCGCCGGATTCATTTTGCTGGGTGCCCTGTCGAAAAATAACGACCATCCCCAGCAAGCCTCCCGGCCCTTCGACCGCGAGCGCGATGGCTTCGTGCTCGCCGAGGGCGGCGCCATGCTGGTGCTGGAAGAAGAACAGCACGCCCGCCGCCGCGGCGCCCGTATCTATGCCGAACTGGCTGGCTTTGGCGCCTCCATCAACGCCTACCGCATTACCGATTCTCCGCCCGACGGACAGGGTCCCATGCTGGCCATGCAGGCCGCCCTGGCCGACGCCGGCATCGCTGCCGCCGAGGTGGACTACATCAACGCCCATGGCACTTCGACGCTGCAAAACGATTCCAGCGAAACCATGGCCATCAAGCGCTGCTTCGGGGAATACGCCGCCAAAATTCCGATCAGCTCGACCAAATCGATGACCGGGCACATGGTCAACGCGGCCGGCGCCATCGAAGCCATCATCTCGACCCTGGTGATCGGACGCGGCTTTATCCCGCCGACCATCAATTACGAACACCCCGATCCGGTCTGCGACCTCGACTACGTGCCCAATCACGGCCGCGAGCAAACGGTGCGCACCGTGGTCTCCAATTCCTTCGGTTTCGGCGGCTCCAATGGGAGCCTGGTCTTGCGCGCCTATGCATCCTGAACCCCGGCGGGCGGTCATTACCGGCGCCGGAACGGTGTCGCCGTTGGGCAATTCCGTTCCCGCGGTCTGGGCGGCGCTGCGCGCCGGCCAGAGCGGCGTCGGGACTGTGCCGCACATGTCGCTGGAGGCGTACCGCACGCACGTGGGCGGCGCCGTGCGCGATTTTCAACCCCGGCAATTTATTAAGGACGCCAAGGCCTTGAAGCTGATGACCCGCCCGGTGCGTCTGGGCGTGGCGGCGGTGGAACTGGCGGTACAGGATGCCGGTCTGGACGAGAGGCGTGCCGGGCTGGCTCCCGAACGGGTCGGCAGCTACGTCGGCTCGCCCGGGCACGCCGGCGATCGCGATGAACTGCTGCCGGCCCTGGAACTGTCCTACGGCGGCAGCGGCCTGGATCTGCAACGCTTCGGCGCCGAAGGCATCCCCATCATTAATCCCCTCTGGCTGCTGAAGAGCCTGGCGAACCTGGTGCTCTATTTCGTCAGCATGCGGCTGGGGGCGCAGGGGCCCAATGCCAACATCTGCATGAGCGGCGCCGGAGGCAGCATGGCAGTGGGGGAGGCGTTCCACGCCATCCGCAGTGGGCGCGTGGATCTGGCCGTTGCGGGCGGTTACGAGTCCCTGCTAGACGAGGAGCGGCTGGAAAGCTTCGAACCGACCGGCTTGCTGTACATGGGCGATGGCAATGGAGCTTCCGCCAGCCGCCCCTTTGACCGCAGTCGCGCAGGCTTTGTAGCCGCCGAAGGCGGCGCCTTCGTGGTGCTGGAGGAACGCGAGCACGCGCGCGCCCGCGGAGCGCGCATTTACGGCGAAATTCGCGGCTACGGCAATGCCAGCAGCGGCCTCACGGAGCGACCCAACGAGAGCGCTGAGGAGTACCTGGGCGCCATGGAGGCAGCTTTAGACGATGCCGGGCTCGCTCCCGGCCAGATCGGAGCCATCTATGCCAATGGCCTGGCCACGCCTGCTGGCGACCGCGCCGAAGCCGAAGCCATAGCCCGCCTGTTGGGCGAGCGTGTGCCGCATACGCCGGTAACTGCCGTTAAGTCGTTGAGCGGCAATCTTTTGGCTGGCTCTGGCCCGCTGGAGCTGATCGCCGCTCTGGGGGCGCTGGCGGAGCCTGGCTTCGTGCCGCCGATCTTGAATTGCGAACTTCCCGATCCTGACCTGGGACTGGACCTGGTGCGCGGCGAGGCGCGCCCTGGCTCTTACCGCCGCTTGCTGCTCAATGCCAGCGGGCTGGGTGGCAACACGGCCTCGCTGTTGGTGGATCGCAGTCTTGCCTGAAAGCAGCACCCCCGCGCCCGTGCCTGACCGTCTGCAAGGTCAGGTTGTGCTGATCACCGGCGCCAGCCGCGGCATCGGCCGCGCTATCGCCATGCGCCTCGCCGCCGAAGGCGCGCACGTGGCTATCAACTACCGGGCCGACGCCACGGCCGCCGAACACGTGGTGGAGGAGATTACCGCCCGCGGCGGGCTGGCCTGGGCCCTCGCCGGCGACGTGGCCGATGCCGCCGCCGCGCACGAACTGGTCGCGGGCGCCCACCAAAAACTCGGCCGCCTCGACGCCCTGATCAATAACGCGGGCATTGTGCGCGATAACCTGTTGCTGGGCATGGGCGAGCAGGAATGGAACCAGGTGCTGGCCACCAACCTCGGCGGCATGTTTCATTGCTGCCAGGCCGCGGCCAAGCTCATGGTGCGTCAGCGCCACGGACGCATCGTCAATCTTTCCTCCAGCTCCGGCGATCGCCCCAACCGCGGCCAAGTGAACTACGCGGCCTCCAAGGGCGGTGTCAACGCCCTGACCAAGGCGCTGGCGCAAGAGCTGGCGCCGCGCAACATCACCGTAAACGCGGTTGCGCCGGGCATGATCGAAACCGAAATGAGCGCCCAGGTGCGGGCACTGGCGGGTGAACAAATTTTGGCCGCCATCGCGCTCCGCCGCTACGGCCATCCCGACGAAGTCGCCGCCGCGGTGGCGTTTTTGCTCTCCCCCGATGCCGCCTACATCACCGGCCACATCCTCAACGTGGACGGAGGACTGCGCGCATGAGCGCCCCTCTCCGCCGGGTTGCTGTCACCGGCCTGGGCGCGTTTTCCCCCGGCGGCACGGGTGTGGCCGCGCTGCAGCAGTGGGCCGCCTCCCATTCCAGCCAAGCCGGTCTGGTGCCCGATTTTAATCCTGCCGCCTTCATCCGCAATCCCCGCCGCCTGCGCACCATGCATCGCACGTTCCAACTGGTCACCGCAGCGGCGGTGATGGCCATGGAAGCGGCGGGCATGCCCGCCGAGGGCGGAGTACAAGCCATGGGCGTGGCGCCGGAACGAGCGGGTTTGGCCACGGCACTGGCCGATATTTCCCCGGTTACCCCCGACCTGTTGCGCGTTCTCGCCGCCGTCGCGCCGCACATGGGCTGCGGGCCCGATGGCTGGGCGCGCTTCGCCGAGCTGGGGGCGCGCGAGTTGCATCCGTTCCGCCGTCTGGCGCTGCTGGCCAACATGGCCGTCGGCCACACCTCGCTGCTGCTGGGCCTGCAAGGGCCGGGCTTTTCGTTTACCTCCGGCGCTGGGGCGGGCATGCAGGCGCTGAGCGAATGCTGGTGGACGGTGGCCCAAGGCCGCGCCGATCTCATGTTGGCCCAGTCCGCCAGCTCGCCCGAGCAGTCCTACACCTCGACGCAATGGCCGGAAATCAGCGGCGCCGTGGTGCTGGAAGATTGGCAGAGGGCGCACCGGCGCGGCGCGACGGTATTGGCGGAAGTCAGCTACAGCTCGGCAGCGCTGCCCCCAGCTCCGACCGGATTCGAACCGGCGCCGGAACTGATCGCGGCGCTGCTGCGCCTGGCTGGGGGAGGCTGCATCGAGCTGGCCGAGCTGGCCCGCACCGCCGTCGCCGCTCCGGCGCTGCTGGAGGCGCACCGGTGACGGCCTCGGCTTGCGTCATTACTGGCGCGGGGATCGTGTCACCGCTGGGCCGGGGCATGGCCGCCACGCGGGCTGCGCTGGAGCAGGGCGTCAACGGCATTGGGCCCATTTCCGCCTTCCCTGCCCAGGGATTTCCCATCAGTTGCGCCGGCGAGGTGCGCGACGCCGCGGTCCCGCGGGGCGCCCCGCGCATGGACGCGATGGCGCGGCTGGCGATCGCGGAAGCGATGGCGGCGGCGCAACTGCCGCCGGCGGAAGGCCCCGACCCCGCTCGCGCAGTCTCGTTCGCCATCGGCAAGGCCACGCTCGAGTTGGAACCGCTCGCCGCGCGCTGCGCCCAGGATGCCACCGCCTTGGGAGTCGAACAGCTCGATCCCGCCAATTTGCTGCGCCATTTCCCCGAGCTCGAGCAGCATCGGGAATACTACGACATCAGCGCCGTGCTGGAACGGCTGGCGGCGCAGGCGCAGGCCGCCGGACCGCGCTACTCCTGCTACACCGCTTGCGCCAGCGGCAACGATGCCATCGGCATGGGCAAGCGCCTCATCGAACGCGGCGAGGCGGAAGTGGTCATCGTCGGCGGCACCGATTCCCAGGTGCATCCGCTCAGCATGCTCGAGTATGAGATGCTGTCGGCGCTGTCGCGCGAACCCGCCGCCACCGCCTGCCGTCCCTTCGACCGCAAGCGCTCCGGCTTTGTGGTGGGCGAGGGCGCCGCGGCGCTGGTGCTGGAATCGGCCGACCATGCCCGCCGCCGCGGCGCCACCGTGCTGGCCGAGCTGGCCGGCTACGGCAGCTCCATGGATGCATTTGGACTGACCAAGTGCCATCCCCAGGGCCGCGGTGCAGTGCTGGCCATCCAGGCTGCCCTGGCCGACGCCGGCCTGGAGCCACGCGAGATTGACTACCTCAACGCCCACGGCACCGGCACCGTGCTCAACGATCAGGCCGAGGCCGCCGCCATTTGGAACATCTGGGGCGACGGCACCGATCAGCTCCCGGTGAGCTCGACTAAGGCCATGACCGGCCACCTGCTGATTGCCGCCTCTGCCGTCGAGGCGGTCTTCAGCCTCATCGCGCTGCAGGAGCAGTTGCTTCCGCCCAATCTCAACCACGCTCATCCCGACCCCGACTGCCGGCTGCAGCTGATTACCCGCGCCGGCCAGCACGCGCGGCTGGCAACCGCCATGTCCAACGGGTTCGGTTTTGGCGGCCAGAACTCCAGCCTCATCCTGCGCCGCGCGGCAAGTGAACCATGAACATCGATACTCTCTTCGGCTTCTTTGATCATCATTTCCTGCGCTCCACCTCCAGCCGGGTGCGCATCGCCCGCCATCTTTCTCCCCGCACCATTAACACCCTCCAGCACGCCAAATTCCGCCATCTGGTCAGCCATTTGGCGAAGCGCTCGAAGTTCTACCAGGAAAAATTCCGCGAGTGCGGCATTGACTGGAGCAAGGTCCATAGCCACGCCGATCTGGGCGATTTCTACACCACCTCCGATGACCTGCGCCAGCGGCCGATTGAGGATTTTCTCTGTGACCGCCCCGAATTCGGCTTTGAAACCACCGGCACCACGCTCGGCGTCAACAAACGCGTCTACTTCTCCTATGCCGAGATGATGGAGTACGGCCGCGACGGCGCGGTAGGAATGTGGAACCTGGGCCTGCGTCCAGACGACGTGGTCGCTGATGGTTTCGATTACTCCTTCTGGAACGCTCCGTTTACCGCCTATTACACGGTGCAGGCCATGGGTTCGTTCCACGTCATCGGCGCCTTCGTCGAGCCGCGCGAGTTTTACGAGCGCATCCGCGGCTACAAACCGACAGTGATCATGGGCGTGCCCACCCACCTGGTGCGGGTGACCGAGGTCGCCGAACAGGACGGCGTCTGGCCGGTCAAGTTTCTGCTGCTGGGCGGCGAGAACCTGAGCGAGCGCACCCGTAAATACATCGAATCGGTTTGGAACGCCAAAGTCTATCTCAGCTATGGCCAGACCGAGGCGTTCGGCTGCAACGGCATCGAATGCCCCGACAAAGGTGGTTATCATCTGAGCCACCTGAGCCTGGTGAGCGAAATCAGCAGCGCCAACGAGGAAGGCTACGGCGAGCTCACCTATTCCACCCTCAACCGCACCGTCATGCCGCTGCTGCGTTACCGCTCCGCCGACATCACCCGTTGGGCCACGGACGGCACGTGCAACTGCCTGCTGCGGTTCACCCCGCGCATCGCCAAAATCGTCGGCCGCAGCGATGAGCTCATCAACTGCTCGATGGGCAACATCAGCCCCTACTGGTTCGAGGAGATGCTGCGCGATATCCCTCAAATCACCGACGACTGGCAGGTCATCGTACGCCGCGGCGATCGCGACGACCGCATTGAATTCAACATGGAACTGCGGCCCGGCGGCGATGCGCAGGCGGTGCAGGAGCAACTGTTCCGCAACATCCAGGAGCGCTTTCCCGACTGTTGGCGCTACTACACCAAGAAATTTTTTGAGTTTGATTTCCGTTTCCATCCGCCCCGCACGCTCAGCGGCGGACGCAAGCTGCGGCGGCTCATTGACGCCCGGGCACAGGCCTGGGGCGATTAACTCCAGCGAAAGGATTTGAGGAATGAAAGCATTTGTGACGGAACTGGCTGTCCATGGCGGCGAGCCGGCGGTGGCAGCCTCTTTGCCCAAAATTTCCTGGCCGATCGTGACCGAAGCCGACCGCGCCGCGGTGTTGCGCGTGATCGATCGCAAAATTCTATGGGCGCAGACCCGCCCCGAAGGCCTCTACGCGCCCGAACAGTCAGCGCTGGAACAGGAGTTCGCCGCCTTCCTCGGCGTACGCCATGCGCTCGCGGTCAACGGCGGCACCGCCGGCCTGCATATGGCGCTGGTCGCCGCCGGCGTCGAATCCGGCGACGAGGTCATCACTTCCGCATTTTCGTTTCTGGCTACGCCCGCGGCCATTCTCCACGCGGGCGCCAAACCCGTCTTCGTCGATATTGATCCACGCACCTTCAATCTCGACCCCGCACAGATCGAAGCCAAAATCACGCCCCGCACGCGTGCCCTCATGGTGGTGGATATCCACGGCCTGTGCGCCGATTTCGGTCCCATCCTGGCGATCGCCCGCAAACACAACCTGATCCTAACCGAGGATGCCTGCCAGGCGCCCGGCGCCACCTACCAGGGCCGCGCCGCCGGTACGTTCGGCGCCGCCGCCGGCTTCAGCGTCAACGGCACCAAGAACTTCGCGGTGGGCGAGGGCGGCTTCATGGTCACCAATGAGGACGAAGTTTACTTCCGCGGCAATTGGCTCAAGCAAGTCGGCGAAGTTCTGCCCGCGAGCGACCGCACCATGGAATTTCAGCACCTGCTCGCCTGGAATTACCGTACGCAGGAGCTGCCCAGCGCCTTCGGCCGCAGCCAGCTCGCGCGGCTGAAGCAGGTCAACGCCACGGGGCAGCACAACGCCGCCATCCTGGATGGCTACTTGCGCGATCTGCCCGGCGTGAAAGCGCCGTATATCCCCAAGGACTGCGTTTCTGTCTACCACAAGTACCGCATTAGGCTGGCACCCGAGGAACTCGACACCAAACTGCGCGGCGCCGCCCTGCGCGACGCCTTCATGCGGGCGCTCGCCGCCGAGGGCGTGGATGTGGATCTGTGGGGTTCGGCGCCACTGTGCGCCCACCCCATGATCCAGGCGCGCAACCCCAGCGACCGCGCGGACAATTACCCCAACACCGTGGCCATGTTCGCCAACTCGTTCTGCCTGACCAACGACGAGTTCCCGATCTACGCCCAGCCGGAAGCGCTCATGCACGCCTACGGTGAAGCGATTCGCAAGGTCGCTCAGGGCGCGTCACGCTTGTAAGCTCGATGCCCCTCGCCCAGGAAAAGATCGAGGCCAGGCTCAGCCCGGCCGTTCTCGATGAACTGCTGGCCTTGTGGCAGGCGGAGCAGGGCGCCGAAAAAGGCCGCGACCTCGATTTGCTGGCCGCGACCCTCCCGTTTCCCCAAGGCGCAAGGCTCCGCGTTCTGGATCTGGGCTGCGGCCCCGGCGATGCCGGGCGCGCCGTGCATGCGCGCTATAGCGGCTCCAAAATAGATTGCCTCGATCGGGACGTCTTCTTGCTGGCAATGTGCGCCGCCGTCAACCGCCGCGCCGCCATCCCCGGCAGTCACCTGGTCCGAGATTTGTGGGACGAGTCCTGGAGTACGGATCTTCAGCCTGGCTACGACGTGGCCGCCGCCGCCAACACCTTGCACTGGCTCGGCGCGCAGCGCATTCAAGAGGTTTGCCGGGACGTGTTTCGGCTTCTCCGCTCCGGGGGTGTTTTTATCGCCGTCGAGCCATCCGAAGCCGAGCCTGCCTTCGCCGCCTGCTTCGCGCAGTGGAAGTCACGCCAGCCCAGCCGTTATTGCCGCGAGAACTGGCAGCGGTTCTGGGATCGCGCCAACGAAATTCTCGGCTACAACCACATCCCCTTTCTCCGCTCGCCCATCGCGCGTGCGCCTGGTGCCGGCGAAATGCCGGTATCCGCCTGGATGGCGGCCCTCCGCAACGCCGGATTCGAGTCTCTCGACGTGCTCCTCCGCGACAAGGACGAGGTTCTCCTGGCCGCGGTGAAACCCTGAAGCCGCCGCCTTGCGCGGCCCGGAAGCCGTGCGCATAATGGGGCGGGGGGCCAGCCGTTGCTGCCGCCGCGATCCTGGCTGCATTTTTCAGAACGAATCCAACCCGCCCGGAGTCTGTCTGGGTATGAACGGCTCTGCACCGCCGCACAATTCGTCCCGGTGCGCGTGGGCCGCCAATATGATTATTTCCCCCTTGACTAATCCGGCGGCGATGCGGAAAGCGCGGGTCAAGGCAGCCGCGGATCTGAAGCGACTGCTGCGGCAGGCGGCGCACCCGCACAGGCGCAAGCAGCGATGACCGCAGGCCTCAGCTTTGCCATTCGCCGGGCAGGACGGCAGAAGGGCCTGAGTGTGGCTCTGATCGCCGCGCTGGCACTGGGGCTGGGCGGGGCCACCGCCATCCTAGCGCTGGCCAACCGCGTGCTGGTGAACCCGATTGGCCTGCCGCAGCCGCAGCGCGTGGTGCACATCTACGCTGGCCGCGATCCGGCCACGGTAGCGGCGTACGCTCCGCTGCCGGCCTTCGCCGCGGTGGCTGGATACGGTACCGGAGCGCTGACCCTGGCGGCGGGTGGGCTGCGCGGGCGTGAGTACGTCGCCGCTGTCACCCGGGGCTTCTTCGGTGTCGCCGGGACCGTGCCGCGTGCCGGACGCCAATTCAGCGCGGGCGAACTCGATAGCGGCGACCGCGTGGCGATCATCAGCAGCGGGTTGGCCGGCGGCGGATTCCACGGCGCCGCGGTCGGCCGCGCACTCTCCCTCGGCGGCGTACGCTTTACCATCATCGGCGTGATGCCGGCAGGGTTCGAATTTCCTGCTGGCACCTCCGTCTGGATCCCCTACAACGCTGGTCAGAAGTATCTGGCGCTGCAGAACGGGGCCGTGTACGGCGGCTTGATCGGGCGCCTGAGGAGGGGAGTGAGCCTGCAGCAGGCAAGCGCCCAGGTGGAAGCCGAAATGCAGCGTCAAATTGCGGCGCTCGAGGCCGCCCATCCCGGCCAGAAATTCGGTATCAGTTCGGTGTTTGCCGTCTCGGTGGTCAAAAACTGGGCGCAGCGCTCGCGGACGACTGTGGATCTGCTGCTGGCGGCCGCCGGGGTGCTCTGGTTGGTGGCGTGCTTCGCTGTTGGCGGCGTGCTGGTCGCGCGGTCGCTGGCGGACCAGAAAGAAATGGCTACGCGGTTGGCGCTGGGCGCGCGGCGGCGGCGCCTGGCCGCACAATGGATTTGGGAAGTACTGGTGCTGATCGTGCCGGCGGCGCTGGCCGCGGCGGGTGTAGCTGCGGCGCTCATGGCGGCGCTGCGGCGCGGCGCGCCGGCCGGCATGCTGGGGCTGGACCTGCTGCACCCGCGCGGGGAGGACTGGGGCGCGCTGGCCGGACTGTCTCTGGTGGCGCTGATCGTAACCGCCGTGCCCCCGGCGCTGAGCACGCTGCGGCTGCGCCCGCCCGCGGAAATGCTGCAGTCGGCGTTTTATGGTAAAGTGCGGGCTTCGGTGCTGTGGCCGGTGCTGGTGGTCGCCGAGCTTACGCTGGCGCTGGTGTTGACCGCGTCTGCGACGCTGTTGCTCGCCAGCTACGGCAAGCTCACGCGCGTGAACCTGGGCTTCAATCCCGCGGGCGTGAGTACAGTGACCTACACCGCCCTGCCCGCGATGTTGCCGCTGCTGCGCAAGGCCCGTGCCGCGGGCGGCGCGGGACGCGAAGCTCTTCTACAAGCAGCGGTTGCACGTGGCGTCCGAGTGGAACAAAGTGCGCGCCGCGCAGCGGATAAGGCTGCGCGAGGACCGGTAGCGGCCAGCAGCAATCCGCCGCTACTGTCCGAGTCCGCTGGGCTTTTCATGTGGGCGACTCCTGGCCCGCCCGGGCGATCTGCCGAGGCCGTCTTCAGTAATATCAGCGGCGACTATTTTTCTTTGCTGGGCATCCCGCTGCTGCGGGGGCGCAGCTTCACCGTGAGCGCCGCGCAAGGCGCGCCTCCGGTGATCATCGTCAGCCGCGCCGTCGCTCAGGCGCTCTGGGGCAGCGCCAATCCAATCGGCCGTCGAATGCGAGTTGGAAATGAGACCCGCCCGCGCACAGTGATCGGTGAGGCTGCCGATGTACTTCCGGACGGCCCGGGCCAGGAGCCGTTTGGCACTGGCCAAATCTATATGCCTTCGCAGCAGCCCTACAATCATCAGCCATCGCAGCAGATGACCTTGCTGGCGCGCGCGCCGGCAGGTCTCATCGCCGCGAGGCTCGCCCCGGTGAGCGGCGTGGAGGTGCTGGACAGCACCACCTTAACCGCGGCGGCGGCGAAGGCTCTGGCGCCGCAACGCTTCAGCGCGCTGGTGCTGGCGATGTTTTCCGGCTTGGCTCTGCTGCTGGTCGCGCTCGGCGTGCTGGGGTTGCTGGCTCATTGGGTCGACGCGCGGCGGCACGAGATCGCCGTCCGCCTGGCACTGGGCGCGAGCCCGCAAGCGATGGCTCGCACCGTCCTCGCCCGCATGGCGCTCCTTCTGGCGGCGGCGGCGGGACTGGCTCTGATGCTGAGCCCGATGGAAAAGGCGCTCCTTGGCAGCGTGCTCTATGGCATCAGTCCGCTCGATTTGGGCCTGTGGGCCACGGCGGTTGCCTGCGTATGCTTCGTCTCCCTGGCCGCAGGCGCAATCCCCGCCCTCCGTGCCGCCCGCATTGCCACCGCTGAAATCCTGCGCCACGAATAAGCCATTCACGTCAGCAGGCGAAAACCCTCCTGGTAGATACATCGGCTCTGTTTGCACTGGCCGTGCCCGGGGATCGTTACCGGCACCATCACCCGCGGGAATCCTGGTTGAGATAGCAGTCGTGATTTACGAAAATGTGACGCTCTCCACGCCGCGTCTTGAGCATGCCCGCCGCGCGGGCGGCACGTAGCGCAAGTGGGCCTGTTGCCGCAGCGCACGCGCCTGCTGCTCTGTGAGCTGAATTTGGGCGCGAACCATGGGTAGTGTAGTCACATCATGGCGTGTCGTTAACGCAGCGACTGCTGACCGCTGACGGAAACTGAGGACGCCCCGGCGCCTGGTGGCTGCGTTCACCCGCAGGCACGGGGCCTTTAGTTTTTGCATCCCCCGCCCCGGCTGGCTCATCCCCTTAGCAAGAGGTTGGGGAGGAGAATATGGCGACGGCGGTGCGAGTAGTGCTCAATCCCCAGCGCCGCAGCAGTCAAGCGGCGGCCCTGCTGGAAGCCTTGCAGGCGCGCGTGGTCGGACAGCGGCCGGCGCTGGAGCGTGTGGTGGACACCTATCAGACCCTGCTGGCGGGTTTGAATTCCCGGCAGCGGCCTTTGGCGAATTTTTTGTTTTTAGGACCGACCGGCTCTGGCAAGACCCACGTGGTGGAATCGCTGGCGGAAGCGCTTTTCCAAAATCCACAAGCGCTCGTCAAAGTGGATTGCGGCGAGTTCCAGCATAGCCACGAAATCGCCAAGCTGGTGGGTTCGCCTCCTGGTTATCTCGGCCATCGCGAAACCCACCCGGTGCTCACCCAGGAGGCATTGGACCAGCATCAAACGCCCGAGGTGCAGCTCAGCCTGGTGCTATTTGACGAGATCGAAAAGGCCAGTGACGCCCTCTGGCAGCTCTTACTGGGCATTCTCGACAAGGCCACACTCACCCTCGGCGATAATCACCGCGTCAGCTTCGCGCGTTGCATGATTTTCCTCACCAGCAATCTGGGTGCGGGCGAGATGCAGTCGCTGCTCCAGCCCGGTTTCGGCTTCGCGCCCGGACCCGGCGCCCGGACCGCTCATCCCACCGGCCCGGTGCAGCGGCGCCTGGAACTGGCGGCCCTCGCCGCCGCCAAGCGCAAATTTTCGCCGGAGTTTTTTAACCGCCTCGATCACGTGGTAGTGTTCCAACCGCTGGAAGCGGCGCAACTGGAACAGGTGCTCGATTTGGAGCTGAACGCCGTGCGCGCGCGCATCGCCGCTTCCCTCACCGACGTCCGCCAGGAGCCGGTACAGTTCCGCTGCACCGCCGCCGCGCGCGCCGCGCTGCTGCGCGAGGGCGCCGACCTGAAGTTCGGCGCGCGCCACCTGAAACGCGCCATCGAGCGCCGCCTGGTCGCTCCGCTCGCCAGCCTGCTGGCCACGCACCAGGTCGGCAGTTGCGATCGCATCGTCGTGGACGCGGCCGAGGGCCAGCAGGACCTCAGCTTCGCGCGCGAGGCCGCCGCCCGCCATTAAGCTGCAAACCGTAGGAAGACAGATGGTCCGTCAGCGCTCCGGCTCCAGTGAACGTGTGCGCTTGCCATCCTCGCGCTCGCGCTGCGGCGACAAATCCGGGCACATCGTCGAAATACAAAATCGCCTCCGGGGCGCAGCCCGCCGCCGCTTCCGCCGCCTCGTAAATGCGCGCCTCCGGCTTGACTGCGCCCACTTCATGGGACAAGACGCGGAAGGCAAATTCCCTCAGCAGCGGCTGCTCCGCAGCCAAGAATTCAAAGTGCAGCACATTCGTGTTCGACAGCAGTCCGCAGCGAAACCGCGCCAGTAGCGCGCGCACCCAGGGTTCTGGAATCAGCCAGCGCCGCTCGAAAATCGAATTCCACCAGGGCGCGAATTCCGCGCGCCGCAGCCGCGTCAACACGCAAATCGCTGCTTCAAACTCCTCTGCCCTCAACCATCCAGTTTCGAACTGACGGAACAGCCGCTGCGCCGCCATCTTCGCGCCCGGTGCCTCCAGCCTTGCCTCCAGCGACTCCAGGTTGAACGGAATGAGCGTTCGTCCCAGGTCGAAAATGACACATGCCACCTCGCTCACAGCACCTCACAAAACCAAATTGCCAGCCGCGACCATTTCCATGCTGGTCACAACTGGCAACTAGGAATAGTACGGATGGATGGTACGCTCAGGCGGCGCGATGTTTTCCCCGCGTCGCAGCCACTGGCTGCTCCGGTTCCGGCAACAGCTCCAGTACATAACCTGCGTCCAGCGACGCCGAGCAGCGGCTGCACTTCAGCCCCGGCATCACCCGCAGCCGCGACCGGCCTAAGCGCACTTCCGGGATCGCCATCCCGTCCACCGTCCGCGTGCACATGGGGCAATGAATCTTCGCTTTAAGTCCTTCCATTACTGCTGGCATACTGCCACCTCCCTTCTGGATGCGTTGATGTATGTATCGTTAGAATTGCGTTTTCGCTTTCCCCAAAACTCAACTTGCCCATTGGACGCCGTTGGCACACCAAAAGTTTCAGCCACTCGGCTGCCACGTCAAAAATAAATTTTCGGGGTGTACCCCAGAGTGCAACACCGGCTCGGGCCCGATTCGGAGGCCAAACTCCGCCACCGAAGGAAAAGAGTGTACTCTCAGAAGCCCGAAATTGCAAGCGCCGTTACCGGGCGGTTGGCCAGTCCCGGCCGGCCGCGCGGCTTTTTGCTACGGAACCGGGCAAATCGGCGAAAATGAAAGACTTATGAATACTCCCACCCCCCTGACTCTGCTTTCCGAAGAGGAACAATTGCTCCGCCAATCCGTGCGCGATTGGGCCGAGTCCCGCTTGCGCCCTTTGGTCCGTGAAATGGACGAATCCGCCCATTTTGACGGCGGATTGCTAGAGGAATTTTTTCGTCAGGGTTGGATGGCGGTGCAACTCCCGGAAGCTTTCGGCGGCAGCGCCGGCAGTTTCTTTGATGCTGTGCTGATCGTCGAGGAACTATCCCGCGTAGATGCTTCTGCCGGCGTCGTGGTGGATGTGCAAAACACGCTGGTCAACAATGCTCTACTGCGCTGGGCCAACCAGGAGCAGAAAAACAAGTACCTGCCGCGCATGGCAACCGATTGGCTGGGCGCCTATGCGCTTTCCGAGCCCGGCTCGGGCAGTGATGCTTTCGCCTTGCAGACGCGCGCGGAAAAGACGGCGGGCGGCTTCCGGCTCAACGGGCGCAAGTTGTGGATCACCAACGGCCAGGAGGCCAGCCTGTTTGTTCTGTTTGCCAATGCCAATCCCGAGGCTGGCTACCGGGGCATCACCAGCTTCCTGATCGAACGCGGCTTCCCCGGCTTTACCGTCGGCAAAAAGGAGGACAAGCTCGGGATCCGCGCTTCCAGCACGTCCGAACTGATTCTCGAGGATTGCCAGGTTCCAGCCGCCAACGTGCTCGGTGAGGTTGGCAAAGGCTACAAGATTGCCATTGAGACCCTGAACGAGGGCCGCATCGGCATCGCCGCCCAGATGCTGGGCCTGGCGCAGGGCGCGCTCGAGCATGCCACCCGCTATGCCCGGGAACGCAAGCAATTCGGTAAGGCCATCAGCGAATTTCAGGGCTTGCAATTTCAACTGGCGCAAATGCACATTGAAGTCGAAGCCGCTCGCCTGATGGTTTACAACGCCGCCCGCCTGAAGGATGCCGGCGCGGATTTCGTCAAGCAGGGCGCCATGGCCAAATACTACGCTTCGCAGGTGGCCGAACACGTCGCCTCCCTCGCCGTTGAGGTTTATGGCGGCTACGGTTTCGTCAAGGATTACCCGGTTGAAAAGTATTATCGCGACGCCAAGATCGGGAAAATCTACGAAGGCACCTCGAATCTGCAACTACAGACCATCGCCAAACTCATCCTGCGCTAGCCCGCTTCAGGCGTCAAATCCCAGCGGCTCGCCCGGCTCGATGGGCGCGATCGGATGCCGCCAATCCAGCAGCACCAGCAGCACCAGGCCGAGAATCGGCCACC
The DNA here is from genome assembly GCA_050747745.1 of Terriglobales bacterium. Classification (GTDB taxonomy): domain Bacteria; phylum Acidobacteriota; class Terriglobia; order Terriglobales; family SCQP01; genus SCQP01. The sequence goes on along the minus strand of JBOGKM010000086.1, from coordinate 90,628 downwards.
ACAACGCCTGCAGCCCCTTGGCGCCGGAGATAAGTGCTCCGCTGGTTGCGCCAAGCAGAAATAAACTCCACAAACCGAGGTTCAGCCCGGCATGGCGCAGCATGGTGCCTCGGTGCGCATTGCTCAGCCAGCCGCTTTCGCCGCCTGTTCTTCCTCCCTGCCGGGCGCGCCAGCGATCCACCAGCCAAAAGCCGTATCCGGTCAGTGCCTCGCCAAACTTCGATAGGCTTCCCGTGATGTAAGTCGAGTAGACCCTTTGTTCCCCCACCCGCGTCACCGTCACCGTCTGCATCCCCATGGCGATGGCGGGCAGGCCCAGCCACAACGTCGATGCCGCCTGGAGCGGATCGGCGCGCGCCAGGATCGCCAGCAGCACGATCTCCATCCCCATGACCAGCGACATGCGCGAATGATAGCCGCGGCGCCGCGCCAGTTCCGTCAGCGTCGCCCCGGCAATCAGTCCGATCACAAACGCGATCAGAGGCCACGCGTGCTCCAGCGCGTGCTGCCAGTCCCCCACTCCAAAATAGCGGCCTATGGCGGCGGTGTTTCCGGACATGTGCGAGGTATAGACCCCAACCAAGTCCAGGTACCCTACCGCGTCCACGTAACCCGCGATCCCGGCCAGCGCCAGCACCACCAAAGCACGTCCCCACACCGGCAGTACTGGCCGCCCTGGCAACCCATGCCCCCCCGCTGCCAGTAACTGACCCTGGACTTGCCCCGCCATTCCTTCATTCTGTCACTGCGCCTTCCCTGCGCTATCGGCTTTGCCGTTCTTGCAGATCGTGCCGCCGCACCCGCTCATCCTCGAGCGCAAGAATGTCGGCGATGCGGACTAGCCCGAGGGTGGTGGGCGGGTCATCGCGGCTCAGGATCAAGGCGCCTTCGGCTTGCTGCTCCAGCAGGCGGTGGGCGGTATTGGCAATGCTGTCGCCGGCGCGCGCGCGCAGCAGTCCGCCCGTCCGTAACCGCGCGGCCATGTCGCTGTCGGCCGGGATCGGCTGCATGATTTCTGTAACATCCATGTTCCAAAGCTGGAAGGTGGGCGCCACGTAATCTTGGGTCACGATCAGACCGCGTTTGGCCAGCTTATCGGTCATCATTGAGTTTTCGTCCACCAGACGCATGAACGCGTCCGCAATAAATACGCAGACCATCAGCGGTAACACCACGTGGGCATTGCGGCTGAGCTCGAACATGAAAATCACCGAGGCGACGGGGGCGCGGGCAATGCCGCCGAACACTCCGCCCATGGCAGCCAGGGCATACAGACCGGGAGAGCTGAAGGTAAACCAGGGCAGCCAATGCTTCCACAGCACGGCGTAGCCCGCCCCGATGCCGCCGCCGATCACCAGCGAAGGCGCGAACACGCCTCCCGTCGTGCCCGCACCCAGCGAGATCACTAGCGCCCAGAATTTGGCAATCGAGAGCTGCAACATCCGCAAGGTGGGCAGCTTGGCATTGAGAATGGCCGCAATGGTCGGATAGCTGGTGCCAAAAATGCGCGGATAAAAATATCCGATGATTCCTAAGAAAAAGGCGCCCAGCATGGGAGACCAGATCGCCACCGGCTTCCATGGAATCGCCGCAAAATGATCCTCCAGCCACGATAGCGATAAGGTCAACGCCCAGGCAATCAGTCCACAGATCACTCCCAGCAGCGCGAACAGCCACAACTCGTGTCCCGACTGCAGCGTGAAGTGCGGCATGGGAAACATGGGCGCGCGGCCGCGATAGTGCACCGAAATCGCATCCGCAACCGCGCATGCCAGCGCAATGGGCACGAACGAGCTGGCACGAAACTCCAGCACGATTAGTTCGATCGCTACCGCCAGTCCGGTCAGCGGCGCCATGAACGTGCCCGCCATTCCCGCACCCGCACCCGCCGCCAGCAGTACCCGCCGGTCGTAGGCGGAAAGGTGCAGAATTTGCCCGAACATGGATCCGATGGCGCCGCCGGTTTGAATGATCGGCCCTTCCGCCCCAAACGGCCCGCCGCTGCCGATGGCCACCGCTGTCGCCGTGGGCTTGAGTATCGCCACCCGCTTGCGGATCCGGCTCTTCTGAATCAACACCGCCTGCATGGCCTCGGGAATGCCGTGGCCTTTGATCGCCGGCTCCCAGTACCTGATCACCACTCCTGCGACCGCCCCGCCGATCACGGGAATGAAAATCACCCAGATGCCGAGGTGGTTTCCCACTGGGCTCCAGTGCGCAAACGTGAACTGGCCGTGGAACAGGATCCCGGTGATGAACTCGATGACGCGCAGCAGTGCCACCGCCACGTAGCCGGCAAGGACGCCTACCGCGCACGCGTACATGGCGATGCGCACCACGCGGGGATTGAGCGCCTCCCCGAAACCTTTGAGGCCGCGCACGTAGCTGGACGATTCCGGAAGCTGAGGCGGTGGTGCTGGCACTGCTCGCCTTAGATGCGCCGCCGCAGCGTCCTTTGGCTATACAATGCTGGGATGCCCAGCCCGGCAGAGGGTCCGCCCCCGCGCTACATCGCCATCGAAGGCCCCATCCGCGTCGGCAAATCTAGCCTGGCGCGTATCCTGGCCGAGCGCAGCGGTGCTCGCCTATTGTTGGAGTGCGAAGACAACCCCCACCTTTCGTGCTTTTACGCCGGCGAACCCGGCGCCGCCTTTCGCACTCAGATGCACTTCCTTCTGCAACGCTATCAACAACTCGCACCTCTCGGCCCCGGGCGTCCTTACATGCCGCTCGTGGCTGATTACATCTTCGAAAAAGACAAGATCTTCGCCTACATCAACCTCAGCGATGCCGAACTGGCGGTCTACAACCAGTACTACGAATTCCTCCACCCGCAAATCGCTGTACCTGATTTGGTGATCTACCTTCAGGCCACGCCTGCCGTGCTCCGCCAGCGAGTGGAACGCAAGCAGCTTGCCCAGGAACAGCGCGTCTCGGATGAGTATCTGAGCGAAGTCGTCAAAGCCTACGATCACTTCTTTTTTCGCTACTCGCAGACGGACCTGCTGGTGGTCAACACCACCGAAATTGATTTTGTGGAAAAAGCTGACGATCTGCGCGAGCTCATGCGCCGCCTGGAGGAGCCAGTCTCCGGCACTCAATATTACCTGCCTCTGGGAGAGTAGGCCCCACAACCCTTCGGGCGTACAATGAACGTGAAAGGAGACTTGATCCCCGGTCGGGGACAGGTACCCCGCTTATGAGCTTATATCCTTCCGCTTCGGCTGCGGCGGCGCTTAAGGTCACCGTTGCTTCCTGCGCTGCTAAAAAGCAGCGCCACGAAAAGCTCACCTGCCTCACCGCTTACGATTATCCTTTCGCCCGCCTTTTGGATGAAGCCGGCATGGATATTCTTCTGGTCGGCGACTCCTGGGCCATGGCCAGCGGCGGTGAAGACAATACCTTGGCCGTGACCATGGAAGAAATGTTGATCGCCGTGCGTTTGGTGCATCGCGCGGCCAAACGCGCCCTCGTGGTCGCCGATATGCCGTACGGCAGCTATCATCTCGGCCCTCGTCAGGCCGTCCGCAACGCCCTGCGCATGGTCAAAGAATCCGGTGCCGAAGCCGTCAAACTCGAGGGCGGTGCTGCTCGCGCCGATATCGTCCATGCTATGATCGCCGCCGAAGTGCCCGTGATGGGCCACGTCGGCCTCACTCCGCAGTCGGTCAACCGCCACGGCGGCTACCGCGTCCAGGGCGCCTCGCCGGAAGCCGCCGATCAGATTCGCCGCGACGCCGCCGCCGTCGAGGCCGCCGGCGCGTTTGCACTTGTGTTGGAGGGCATTCCGCGTGAGCTTGCTGCCGCCATCACCCGTGATGCTTCCATTCCCACCATCGGCATCGGCGCCGGTCCCGAATGTGATGGCCAAATCCTCGTCCTGCACGACCTGCTCGGACTCAGCTTCCGCCCGCGCCCGAAGTTCGTTCGCGCTTACGCCGATCTCGCCACTGTCATCCGCAACGCCGCCGAGTCCTACCGCCAGGACGTCGAGAGCGGTCAGTTCCCCGCCGACAGTGAAAGTTACCATATGCCTGCTGCGCAGGCCGAACCCAAGTGGAAATAATCCGCGATCCGGCCGCGTTTCAGCACCGCTGCGCTCGTTTGGCGGCACACGGCCTGGGCTTGGTCCCCACCATGGGCGCGTTGCATGCGGGCCATCGTTCCCTGGTGCGCGCCTCTCGCGCCCGCGATGCCGCCACTGCGGTTTCCATTTTCGTCAATCCCACCCAGTTCGGTCCCGATGAGGACTTCGACCGCTATCCCCGCACGCTCGATCAGGACTGCCTCCTGCTCGAACGCGAGCGCGTCGCCCTGGTATTCGCGCCCGACGACGCCGCCATGTATCCGCCTGGCGCGGCCAGTCTTGTGGAAGTTGCCACCCTCAGCGATCGCCTCTGTGGCGCCACCCGCCCCGGTCATTTCCGCGGCGTCGCCACCGTGGTGCTCAAACTGTTCGAACTCGCGCGTCCCCGCCACGCCTACTTCGGACAAAAAGACGCCGCACAGGTCGCCGTCCTACGCCGCCTGGTCCGTGATTTCTTCCTTCCCGTCGAACTCGTCGTCTGTCCCATCGTCCGCGAAAACGACGGCGTTGCGCTCAGCTCCCGCAACCGTCTTCTTAGTCCAGACCACCGCCAAGCCGCCACTGCCCTCTCGCGTGCGTTGCAGGCCATCGCCGCCGGCTATGCCGCCGGTGAGCGCGACACAGCCGCTCTGCTGGCGCGCGGACATCCCGTACTAGCTGCCGAGCCGCGCCTCCGCCTCGAGTATCTCAGTGCCGTGGACGGCAACGACCTCCTGCCTGTGCCCGCCGCTGTACCTGGCACCCTCTTTGCCGTCGCCGCCTTTGCCGGCCCCACCCGCCTCATTGATAACGCCCACATCGCCCCCGACGGGCGCTTTCTCGTTTAAAACCGCTTCTCCAGCCGCAGTGCATCCAGATCGGGGGCATAGTAGCCGCTAAGCGCGCCGACAACGCGGTAGCCGAGGCGTGCATAAAATGCCAGCGCCCCAGCGTTGTTCACCGCCGCTTCCAGCCGCATCCCGCGCGCCCCTTGCTGGCGATAATGGTCCTCCGCCGCTCGCATCAGGTGCTGCCCGATTCCGCGCCGCCGCCATCCGGCATCCACATCCACCGTGATCACGTGCCCGCACCCACGCCGCCCGACTGTCAGTATCATGCCTGCCAGAATCCCTCCATCGACGCACCCTAAATGAAACCCCGGCATTTGCATGTAGGCGGCAATTTCTTCCGCCGCATAAGCGATGCCGGCCGGAAAGCACTGCTGATCCAGCTCATAGGCCTGCGCCGCGTCCACAGGCGTAAGTGCCCGGAAATTCACTTCCTCAGCTTAGCGGAGCAGGCTCCCGAGGATGCCACCGGCAATCCGCCCCGCCAGCAATCCCGCTCCCAGCGCCAGCACCAGGCCCGCTTCCGGATGGCGCTGCAATTGCCGCTGCGGTAGCAAATTGCGCGCCTTCTGCCGCATGCGGCTTCGCAGCGCCTCCGCGGTGTCCACGAATGCCCCGCGCTCTTCCAGCAAACGCCGGTTCAGTTCCGGTAGCGTCATCGCGTGTGATGGCATGATGGAAGTTCTATCCTCGCCGCTGGCCGTGCCAGCCGATCGCAAACCCGACGAGCGCGCCCAGCGCTACGCAAATGCCCATTAGCGGCACTACCTGCCGCCTCCGCCCTTCCGCGCTCTGCGCCTCTCGCAGCAGTTTCCTCAGCCGTTCCGATTGCACCCGTCCGCGGCGTGCCCATTGTCCCGCCGCCTGCGCCACTCGCTCCATCGGCCGCTTCCGGCGCGACAACATTAGAATGGGTTCTTTGGTCATCTACCGCCGTCGGATGCATGCCCCTCTCATGCCTGTTGCGCGTGAAAACGCCGCGCCGACGTAAATGCGTAGTGCAACCCCGACACTACCGCCAGCACCACTACCAGCACCCACCCCACCCGTTCCAGATCGCGCAGCCACACCCGCGGCGACCAATTGTCCAACAGCGCCACTCCCACCGTCGCCAGCTCTGCTGTCGTCGACACCTTCCCCCACCAGGTTGGCCGGAAGTCCCGAAATCCACCGCCCCAATACAGCGCCGCCGCTGCGATCACAATCCCAATGTCGCGAATGTAGACGATGATCGTCACCACCCACGGCATTTCGCCCACAATTGCCAAAGCCAAAAACAGCGCCGCGATAAGGATCTTGTCCGTACCAGGATCCAGATACATCCCTAACGCCGAGCGCTGATTGAAATGGCGCGCGATCCACCCGTCCATGCCATCGCTGATCGCCGCCGCTATGAATATGGCCACAGCCCAGCCTGGCCGCCGCATCACTACCGCTGCCAGAATCACCGGAACCGCCAGCAACCGCAGCTCCGTCAGCAGGTTCGCGGGGTAGCGCCACTCCGGCACCGCCGGCTTCACCGTCGTCGTCGACACGCCTTAATTATCGCTGAAGGCGCCGCATCCGGAGCCGCGGCGGCAGCAAGCTGACCCGCTTAATTCCCCGTCGTCGCCGTCGCAGTCCTGGTTTCTGCCCCCGGCTCTAGCCTGTTCAGCTCCGGCATCAACGTGCTTCGCAGCGCCTCGAACTGCGGCATGAGCTGCTGCCGGATCGGCAATCCGGGCGGTAGCTTCTTGCGGAAAATCTCGTAGTTTTTGAACACGCCATTGTGCTCGACGCGGAAGTCCAGGTGCGGCCCGGTCGCCAGCCCGGTCATTCCCACCCGCCCGATGCGCTGCCCTTGCGCGACATGCTCTCCCACATGCACCAGAATTTTCGACAGGTGCAAGTACAGCGTCTTGTAGTGATGCGGGTGCCGGATTTCCACCATGTTGCCGTCTTCGCCCTTGCGCCCGGCATAAATCACCACTCCCGCACCAATCGTCTGCACCGGCGTGCCCATCGGTGCCGCCAAATCCGTTCCCAGATGCGGCCGATATATCTTCAGAATGGGATGGTAGCGGTGATAGCTAAACCCACTGGTCACGCGCGCATCGAACTTCAGCGGCGATTTCAAGAATTCCCGCTTCATCGGCCGTCCGTCCGGCCGATAGTAGGCCAGGTAGCCCTGCCGGTCATGAAAGCGCAGCGCCGTGTACGGATGACCTCCGTTCACGTACTCGGCGGCCACAATCTGGCCATAGCCGGCAAACTTGCCTTCCCGAAAATGCTCTTCCACCAGAACTTTGAACTCATCTCCTTGCCGCGTATCCGTGTAAAAATCCAGATCCCAGCCGAAGATGCCCGCCATCTTCACTGCCAGCTCATCCTGCGCTCCCGCATCTTCCACCGCTTGAAACAGTGATGACTGCACCTCGCCGCACACTCCCACCAGCCGCGTCGTAAACGGTATCGCCTCAATCGAAGCCGCCCACACCGGCGCTCCGCCCGCCACGGCCGCCGGTTTGGCCCTCAGCCATAGCTGGTGGTCCCCGTCTACTTGGTAGGCCAGCGCCGTCAGCTCTCCGCCCGTCGTCAGCACCAGGGTCAGCGTCCGCCCGGCGCGGATATTGGCCAGGTTGTACACCGGCCGCGCCGCCGCTACCAGCTCATGCAGCACCCCGGAGGCGAGGTGAAATGGCGCCATCGCCGCCATGAAATTGCTGTGCGCCGGAACGGTAATGCTGCGGCTGACGCTGCTGGCGGCTGGCGGCGGGTTCACGGGCGCCACCATCGCCCCCTTGCGCGCGCTCACCCCATCCGCATCCACCTTGCTGTGCCACGCCCACAGCGCTGCCCCGGCCCCCACTACAACCACAACCGCCAGATATGGAGCGAACCGCCGGTATTCAGGTTTCATCAATTCTCGATTGTAACGAAGCTGCCACCGCTTCCGTCCACACCAAATCGGAACTTCAGTGGCGCAATTTTTGCTCAATCCCCAGGCACAAAAGTCGCAAGGCTACGAACGCAACCCCCGTGGTCAACGCGATCGCGCCGACCGCCAACGCCAAAGTCAACGATCCCTCGATCATATTTCCTGCCACTCCACCCTCTCCCCCTGCACGTTGAGGACCATCTCAAATTAAGACCAGCGGCCTAGGCCACCCTGGTTGGCGTTTGGTTATAATGAGCACTGATTTCCCTATCCCGCCTGCATGCTGCCCCGGCAGCCCGATTAACGAATTCTGATGATACGACCTGTTTGTATGCGCCAACACCTCCTTTGGCTTGTCGGTCTAGTCACCGGTTTGATACTCTTGGGCACCGGCGCCTGCGATACTTACTACATCCCACCGCCCCCGTTGGCGATCTCTCTCACCGCCGCCACCAGCGCCCTGGTCATCTCCTCCCTCGACAGCAACGGCGAGATCATTCCCTCGACCGTGCCCTTGGAAGGCCAGGTCACCAATAGCACCAACACCAACATCATTTACTCGGTTGGCCAGGACGGCAATTACGTCCCGGGCGGCAACGCCATCTACGGCTATATCGATGAGAACGGCAACTACACCGCTCCCCTGGTCGTGCCCAATCCCAACGAAGTTGTAGTCCAGGCTGCCGCCCAGGTCGATCCCACCAACACCGCTACCTGGACCTTCACGCTCGAGAATCCGACCGCGCTGGTCAGCAACGTTACCCCCGCTCAGGTCACCGCTGGCCAACCTGCCACCTTCAACGTGACCGGAATCAATTTCGCTGCTGGCGCAACCGTGTCCATGAGCGGTGCCGACATCACCAGCACGCAATTGATCAGCCCCACGGAAATGCAAGTTGCCGCTCAAATCGAGCAGCCCGGCATGCTCGGCCTGAGCGTCGTCAACCCATTTCCCTTCGGCCCGCCCAACTCCTTCCTGGTTCGCAGCTTGCCCACCAGTCCCGCCACCTCCAGCGCCATTGCAGTTACCGTGGCATCGGCCGGTAGCGACGCTAATGCCAATCTGACTCTGCTGGGAGCGCAGCCGGCCACGGCTGCGGCTACGAGCGTTGGTGTAAAGCTGCCCGCGCAGGTGTCCTCCGGCGTGCTCAGCGTAACCGGAAGCGGGATTACCGGATCGCCCTTGGGCTGCCAGGTGCAGCTTGAGTCCGTGCAGGCTGGGGGCACCGCGGCGCCGTCCGAAACTGCCTTGTTTGCATTCACACCCGCCGATACCTACCAGGCAATGTCTGTACCAGCCGCTGGCACCATCGTTGCGGTATTCACGTGCACTGTCTATCCCACGGCGGGCTCGATCACGGTTGCATTCAACAGCCTGCCGATTACCGAGGCTTACGTGCCGCAGCCGGATAGCCTGGCGGTGGTGGACCTGGATTCGAGCCAGCAAATCGCCTCCGTGCTGATGCCCAGCGGCTATCAGCCCAGCATGGCCGCCGCCGATCCGGCCGAGAATCAGGTGATCGTGGCCAGCACGGACAGCAACATTCTCGAAATCGTGAACTCCAACCTGAACACCGTTACCGGCTCGTTCACCGTGCCCGTCTCCAGCTCCACCACCGTGAACGGATTAAGCTGCAAGGTTTGCGCCCTGATGGTCGACAGCGCCCGCCATGAGGCCATTCTGGACACGGCGGCGGGTTATTTCACCCTCAACTTGGACAACGGCATCACGTCCACCCCCATTGCCGCGCCCGCCAGCGCCAATTTCTCCTACGATCCGCTCACCCAGCGCATTTTCGTTCCTTACGCTTCCTCCGGCGGCAGCGGCGTCCAGCTGATTGATCTGCACCCGGTAAGCGTAAGCGAGGCTGAACCCCTCGGCTCGCTCTTCGGTTCCGCCACCGGCACCGCCACCTGGGACGCAACCAGCGGCGTGCTCAGTGCTGGCGATACCGTTTCCGGCGCCTATCTCGCCCTGAATCTCAACAACGCCAAAACCGCCAATGGCACCAGCCAGGCTCCTGCCGCTCCCTTCAGCATCACTGCCGGTTGCGCCCAGCCCTGGCATGGCATGGATGTGGATCTGGTCGGCCACCTCGGCTGGCTCGCCAACCTGGGTAATTGCATTGCCGTTGCCGGTTTGTCCCAGGCCGCCGTCAATGGCACTCCAGCCGCTCCCAGCCCGATCCGTTGGGCCTTCGTGCCCAACGCTCCCAACGGCGTCTCCTGGCAAAACTCCCAGCTTGCCCAGCCCCCCACCCTCGCCGCCTACACTGGCTCCGATGGCCGCGCTTACGGCTTGGAGCTGAGTTCCGATGGCACCATGCTGCTCAATGTGGATTTGGGCCTGCTGCAAAGCGCCGCCGCGGTCTCCGGCGGCGTTGACACCAACGAAGTGAATCCCGCCCAAGCCACCCGAAACGGCCAGACCGTTTCCGCTCTCACCTTCATTCCCCTGCACTGAAACGGCTGCTCGTTCTCGCAAAGCTGTTAAACTCGGCGCATGACCAGGATGCTGTTCGTCATCCTCATATTGGCGGTGGCGCCGCTCCCAAGCTTCGGGCAAGCCGGCGCAAGCTCCGCCGCCCGCGGAAAGCTCGCCGTTTCCCTCGGCCGTTGGGTGTTCCACGGCCAGCAGTTGCACACCCGCTCCGGCAGGCCCATCCCCTGGACCTGGAAAGAGAACTGCCGCTGGTCCTCCAACCAACTCTATCTTGAATGCACCTTCAGCAACGTCTGGGGCGGCCGCAAGGTCGAGTCATTGGTCGTCGACACCTGGAATGAAGCCGACCACGCCTTCTGGCATTACGAGCTGTACGCCGGCGGCGAGCACGGCGCTCACCCGTATGTCTCTCACCTCGCCATCGCCGGCAATACCTGGATCGAGCAGGCCCCCACCGCCCCCGGCCAAACCGCGCGCGAGCGCATCGTCTATCAGTGGTCGCCGCCCAATCGCGTTGGCGTCGTCATCGAAGACAGCCGCGACGGCGTCCACTGGACTGCCGTGGACCGCGGCGAGGGCCGCAAGCTACCCTGATCAGGCCGTTGGCAATACCGCTAACAGGCTTAAACTCTCTGGCAGCAATAGGCCCCGGTCACATAAGGAAACCTTACCCTCGCTTTCCCGGCCAGCGCTGGCGTGCGCGCGATCACTGCCCGGATGGCGCCTGCGATGTCATCCTGTTGTGCCTTCGGCAGCGCTGAGACAAAGCTGGTGGACAGCATGCGCTGCACGATCACCACCTCCGGTTCGCCTTCCTGCTGGTGCGGAAAACTGGCTTCCCGCAGCGAACCGAATCCGCGCGCCGGAAATGCCTGCCGCCATTGCCCGGAGCGGTAGCGCGGCGCCCCGCCCTCGTACGGCTCCAACAGCCGAGTCAGTTCCGCCACCCACTCCACCCGCTCATCCCGCATGTTCCACACCAATCCCAGCCATCCGCCCGGCCGCAACACCCTCCGGATCTCTTCCAGCGCCTCCGCGCTCGCAAACCAGTGAAACGATTGCGCGCACGTCACCGCGTCGGCGCAGCCGTCGCGCAGCGGAATGTGCGTGGCCGCACTGCGCACCAGGTTTACCCCGGGATGCCCCGCCGCAAGCTCGGCGCACATGGCCGCCACCGGTTCAACCGCGACGACGTGCGCTCCGCTCGCCTCCAGCCGCGGCAAAAACTTGCCCGTGCCCGAACCCAAATCCAGCACCCGTCGCCCGGTTCCAAGCCTCAGCTCCGCGCGTAGCCATGCCTCCACGGCCACCGGATACTCCGGCCGCGAAGCCGCGTAGCGTCTCGCGCCCGCCTCAAAACCACGCGCGGCGGCAGGGTGAATCGACGGCAGCATGTGCTGCAAGCTTATTCTGAAGCTGCCACCGTCGGCTTCAGCCGCGCGGGCAGCTCCGGTGGCAGCCGCGAAAAATAGATCTGGTAGCGCCGCGCAAATCCTGCTGCCGTATCGCCTGCCCCGCCGCTTTGCAAGTCCTCCCGCAGCCCCCGCACAAAGTACATCTCGTACTGCTTGTTCTCTTTGGTCGCGATCCGCCCCCGCGCTTCGCAGTCAAAGAAATCCTTGATCCGGCTCCAGGTGCTGGCCGACACGTTGATGCGATTGGCTTCCCCGGTCGCCTCCAGTCGCGAGGCGAAGTTCACCGTATCCCCCCAAAGGTCGAAGGCGAATTTGTGAATCCCGACCACTCCCGCCGCTACCGGCCCGGTGTGAATCCCGATTCTCACCGGCCACCCCTCCATCTCACCCTCCTCTTCTGCCGCCTCTTGCATCGCGAACGCTGCCAGCACCGCGTCCACCGGATGCGACGAGTTCTTCACCGGAATCCCGCCCGCGCACATGTACGCATCCCCGATCGTCTTCAGCTTCTCCAGTCCGTAGGCCACCGCGATCTCATCGAAGCGGGTGAAATACCGGTGCAGCCGCCGGATCAGCTCCTCCACCGGCAGGCTCTCGCTGGCCCGCGTAAAGCCCACGAAATCTGTGAACAGAATCGTCACATCCTCGAAATATTTTGGCGCCACGCTCCCGTGTCCTTGCAGCTCCTCCGCGATCGCCGCCGGCAAAATGTTGCGCAGCAGTTCGTCCCCGCGCTGCTTCTGTTGTTCGATTTCCCGGTTGGTATCCGCCAGTTTCCGGTTGCCCGCTTCCAACTGCTTCGCGTGCTGGCGCACGCTCGCCTGCGCCTCCTGCAGCGACTCCGCCATGCGGTTGAAACTTCTCCCCAGCGCGCCGAATTCGTCCGCCCGCGCCCGCATGCGGTGGTCCAGTTTCCCTCCGCCCCATTCCCCCGCCGCGCCGGTCAGCTCGCCCATCGCTCCCGCCAGCTCCCGCCACATCCCCCACGCGATCCCCAGCGCCGCCAGCAGCGTCAGCACGAAGATCCCCAGGCTCACCCGGTCCGTGATGCGCGACATCCGCGCGAAGTTCACCTTCGCCCGGCTCACTTGCAGTTCCTCGCCGCGTTCCAGCTCCGGCAGTCGCCGCTGGAATAGCTCGTCGCTCAGCGGGTCTCCGTGCAGCGCCAGCTCGATCACCGCCAGGTCCTGGTGCACTCCGAAATCCTGGTAGTAGCGCGTCCACGATTGCGCCAACTGCTGGAAGGTCGCTGCAAATTCCGCCACGCTGCTGCGTTCGCTCGCGTCTTCGGCCAGCGCTCCCAGCTGCCGCACCTGGGCCCCCACGCCCGCCAGTTGGCCGGTAAATTGATGGATCTCCTGCGGACTCGCCGCCGCCGCTCCCGCTCCCACGCTGATGCCGCTTAAAATCGTGATCTGCTTGTGCAGATCGTCCAGCTTCTGGTTGATGCCCGCCATCAGCCCCACGCGCGTCAGTGCCCGGCTCAGCGTCGTTACCGTCCGCCCACGTTCCGCCGATCCCCAGAAATAGATCGCCAGGTTCACGCCGAACAGCACCAGAATCAGCGTGAACGCCAAGCTCAGCTTCCGCCGGATGGTCATCGCCCCGCCCGTTTACTGCAGGGGGTAGCCCTTCTCCCCCGGCCGCTTGCCATCTATGGTCAGCACCTTCGGCCCCGGCCGCACCTGGTCCGCCTCCAGAAACCCAATCGCCCCAGGAATCGCCACCACCAGTTCGTTGGTCATGTTGGCGCTATAGACGATCTTGGGCGCCGTTGCCGCTTCGTCCCGGAAAATCTTCGCGATCCAGTATTGCCGGAATTCCGCCTCCGACATCCGGTAAATGATTTGCAGTACCGCCGTTCGCTCCGGCGCCACCGGCGCCCGCACCAGCAGCACGATCGGCTGCCGGTTCGACCAGAACTGCCGGTTCCCCAGCATGATTTCCCGCAACTGCACCAGCGTCAAATTGCTCACCGGCGTCGCCGGATTCACCAGGATCGCCACCGCTTTCGAAGCGCTAGCCGCCTTGCGCGCCGGCTTTTGCGCCGCCACCACGCCCGCCAGCGCCAGCCACAGCCCGCCCCACACCGCCGCCCCCCGCATCTTCCCCTGCATTCCTTGCCGCATCTGCCCGCTCATAGCTCCTCAAAACACCAGCGCCGTCTGCACAAACAATCCGTTGATGCGCGGCTGGTTGGCAAACCGCCGCGAATTCCGGTACTCGATCTTCAGCGCCGCGTAGTTGGAAAAATCATACCGCACCCCGAAAATCGATCCCGACAACGACGGCACCGTGTTGCCCGGCACGTTGAACACCGGATCGCTGGTGGGTATGTGAATGTACTCGTAGCGGTAATACGGCTTCCACTTCGCCTGCCAAATCGGCAGCCGGTAGCCGATCTGTGCATATCCCGCCTGGCTGTTCCACATCCCCGGCGCCCCCATCCGCGTGTGCTGGATATTGGCGAACTCGGCCAGAAACTCTGGCGTCTCCCCCGTGTAGATCAGCCGCGCCGTGTCAATCCACTCCCCGTAGTTGCCCACAATCCCCGTCGCCGGTCCGATCTTGTCCCGGTACACGCTGCCGCCAACCTCCCATTTGTAAGCCCACGTCGGTTGCGCGTACAGCGTCGCCAGCCAGGCGCGATTGTTGTTGATGTCGCCGGCGTTGCCCGGTTCGGCGATATTGGCGCCGCGCCCGTTCCCCACTCCCAAATCGTAGTGCACGTGCAGCGACCCGCTGCCGGGAACTGTCCCTTGCGCCAGCAGCCCGATAAAATGCACCGGAATCAATTGCCCGCCAAACTGGATCATCTCCGGCCGGCTGATCGTCGTTTGCAGCCACAGTCCGTGGTGAAACGCCGTGTTCCAGTACATGATCGGCGTGTGGTACCGCCCCGCCGAAATCTTGAAGTAATCGTTATAGTCGTACTGGATGATGGAGCGCTCGATGGTGGTCGTAAACCCATCTGCTCCCGACGTCCAGCTCACTTCCGCGAAATAGCTCACCCGCGGCGACAGTGCTCCCGTAAAATGCAGCACGAACTGCCCCAGGTCGAACCCGCTCGACGCTCCCGGCGGCGTGAATCCGGTCGCGGTCCCCACCCGCTCGTCGCCTTGATCCTGCGCCGAAAAGTCAATGTCGGCGAATCCCTGAATGGTCATCGCCGGGTACTTCACAATCGCTGGCGGCGCCGGCATGCCCGCCATCCCGCCCGCCTGCTCTTGTTCCTGGGCTGACGCCGCTGCGGGTGCTGCCGCCGGCGTCGCTGCCGGTGCCGTGGTACCGGCCGTGCTCTGCACCGCCGCGCTCGCACTCGCTGCCGTTGCCGCCGTCGCTGCGCTCTGCCCGCTTAGTAACGCCGGGCACGCCAGCAGGCAAACCAGCATCCACCCCCGGCCGATCCCGTTCTCCATGCCGTTTTTTCCGGTCCGCAAACGGACCAGTTTGCCTATCGTAACCCGGCGCGTCCTTCCGCGCTTCCCCCCGGAATCAATCTCGCCACCCTCCCGCGTTGCCGTCCCACCGGCTTCATACTTAACTCACCATGCAACCGCGGTCCTGGTGGCGCCGTTGGGGTTGGGCCATCCTCGGCGTGGCGACTCTCGCCCTGGGCATCGGCGCCGCCACTGCCTTGTTCAGCGTCATCCAGGCCGTGTTGCTCGCCCCGCTGCCGATTCCTCACCCCGCCCAGGTGCTTTCTCTGCTCGAGTCCAGCCGCACCGCGACCGTGCTCCCGGTTTCCTATCCCGATTTCCTGGATTGGCAATCCTCCAACCGCGTCTTCTCCGCCATTGCCGCTGCTCGCCCCTCCGACATGGCGCTCACTCACCTCGGCCCGCCTGCTTTTGTCGCAGGCCTCCGCGTCAGCGGGAATTATTTCTCCCTATTAGGCGTGCCTCCAACCCTGGGCCGCGCCCTCTCTCCCGCCGACGACGCCCCCGGCGCCCCCGCCGTCGTTGTCGTCTCCTCCAGGTTCTGGCGCCGGCGTCTGGGCTCGAATCCCGCCTGGCTCGGCCGCACCATCGAGCTCGATGGCGTTGCCCGCACCCTCGTCGGCGTTATGCCGCCCAACCTTCCCCTTGCCGCCGGCCCCACCCGCTTCTGGACCCCGCTCGGTTCCTTCCTCGCGCATCATCCCAAACTCAACCAGCGCAACTCCCGCACCGCCATGGCCGTGCTCGCGCGCCTCCGCCCGGGCGTCACCCTCGCCGCCGCTCAATCCGATCTTCACTCCATCGCCGCTCGCCTCGCCCGCCGCTATCCCGCCTCCAACTCCGGCATCACCGTCCTCGCCTCGCCGCTCGTGGCCAGCATCGCTGGTGAGGCGCAGCCGGTACTGTGGGGCTTGCTCGCCGCTGTCGGCCTGCTCCTGTTGCTCGCCTGCGCCAACCTCGCCAACCTGCTGCTGGCCCGCGCCACCCGCCAGCGCCCCGAGGATGCCCTGCGCGCTGCGCTCGGCGCTTCCCCCGCCTGCCTCCTGCGCCGCCGTCTGCGCGAAAGCTTCGCCCTCGGCTTTGCCGGCGCTGCTGCCGGCTGCGGCATCGCTTTCTGGATCCTCCGCGCCGCTCCCGCCCTGCTCGCCTCCCTCCCGCGCACCCATCACGTCCCCTTGAATCTGCCGGTGCTCGCCGCCGCCCTCGCCTTGGCGATTCTCACCGCCCTCCTCTGTGGTTTGGTCCCTGCGCTTGCCGCCGCCCGTGTCCAGCCCGCGGCTGTCCTCGCCCGCGCCGACGCAGGTGGCATTGCCGGCCATCGCCGCCTGCGCGCCCTGCTGGTCGGCACTCAGCTCGCACTGGCCCTGCTGCTGCTCGTCGGCGCCGGTCTTTTGCTGCGCAGTGTGGCGCGTCTGGAAGCTGTCAATCCCGGCTTCGATCCCCATGGTGCTCTAAGCTTCGTCATCGGACTGCCCACCTCCAGCTATCCCGTCCCCGCTGCCCAGCTCGCCTTTTTCCGCCAGGCTCAGCTCAAGCTGGCGCATCTGCCCGGCGTCATTGCTGCCGGCGGCGCTTTCCCGCTGCCGTTCGCCACTGGCGCCATCCCCCTGCCCGTCGCCATCCCCGGCCAACCTGCCCCGCCCCAAGGCCAGCAGCCTACCGCCGATATCGCCAACATTGCCGGCCATTATTTCGCCGCCATGGGCATGCACTTGCTCAGCGGGCGCGCCTTCGCGCCCTCCGACGCTGCCCACGCCGCTCCGGTCGCCATCGTGGACACCGCCTTCGTCCACCATTTCTGGCCTGCGCTTCCGCTCTCGGCCGCCCTCGGCCGCCAGATTGAATTCGCCGGCTCCAGGCGCGAAATTGTCGGCGTCGTCGCCCACGTCCGTGAGTCTGGCCTCACCCCGGTCGCGCCGCCGCCGGAGGCCTACATCCCCCAAGCCCAGGCCCAGCTCTTCACCAACGTCCTGTTCTTTGTCCTGCGCACCCGTCTCGCCGATCCTCTCTCGCTCCGCCCCGCCGCCGCCGCGCAGATTCAATCCATCGATCCCAACCAGCCCATCACCGAAGTGCAAACCATGGCCGCGCGCGTGAACGCCACCCTCGCTCAGCCCCGCCTGGTGCTGGCCCTCCTGCTCGCCTTCGCTCTGCTGGCTTTGGTGCTCGCTGCCGTCGGCGTTTACAGCGCCGTCAGCTTCGCCGTGGCCCAGCGCCGCCGCGAAATTGGCCTGCGCATGGCTCTGGGCGCCGATCGGTCCCAATTGCTACGACTGCTGCTCGCCCAAGGCATGCAACCCGCCTGGGCCGGCGCCCTTGCCGGCCTGGCTCTGGTGCTCGCCTTCGGTCATCTCGCCGCCGCTTTCTTACCCGCCGTCAGCTCGTTCGACCCGCTCACCTTGTTCGCCGCCTCCGCCCTGCTGCTGGCAGTCGCCGCCCTCGCCTGTTGGCTCCCCGCCCGCCGCGCCGCCCGCGTCGACCCCCTCCTCGCCCTCCGCGAACCGTGATCCCTATCCCTGATCCCCGATTTTCAGCAGCACCTTCCCCCCCGCCCGGCTCTGCGCCTTCTTCAGCGCTCCGTTGAATTCCTCCAGCCGGTACCGGTCGGTTATGAACAAGGTCGGATCCAACAGCCCTGCCGCCATCATCCGCAGCACGTTGGGATAGGTTCCATACCCGGTGTTGCCCATGGCTCCAATGATGTTGGCCTTCTTCACCTGGTAGGTCTCCAGAAACACCGGCACGCGCGCCACATCTCGGCCAATCACCACCACCTGGCTGCCGTTGGCCGCGCATCCCTCCATCGCCGCGATGCTCGACTGGAACGCCCCCGCGCACTCCACCTGCACGTCCGCACCCGCTCCGCCGGTGGCCTCCATCACCCTCGCCGCCGTCGCCGCCGCTTCGCCCGCCTCGAATACCGCATGCGCGCCCACTTTGCTCGCCAGCTCCCGCCGCCCGGCATTGCGCTCGAAGCACAGCACCTTTGCCGCTCCCGTCGCCCGCAGCAGTTGGATCACCGCCAGCCCGATCGATCCCGCTCCAAACACGGTCGCGTACACGCCTGGCTTGATCCGCGCTGCGCACTCGAACAGTGCGTTGTACCCCACCGTGAACGGCTCGATCACTGCTCCTGCTTCCAGCGTCTTCGCCTTCGACCCGAACCGCTCCACCAATTGGTTGATCTTCCAGCAGTTGCTCTCCGGTACCCGCAGCAGCTCGGCGCAGCCGCCGTTCATGGTAAAACCCACGTCGTCCAAGTTCTCGCACTGGTTGGGAAATCCCCGCCGGCACGCCTCGCACTTGTGGCAGCACACCATGTCGTCCAGGCACACCAGGTCGCCCGCCTTCAGATACCTCACCTGCGCCCCGCAGGCCACCACCTCGCCCGACACCTCGTGCCCGGGCACGCTCGGAAAACGCGCCATGCCGGGATACTGCATGTACCCGTCCCCGTCGGTTTCGAAAAAGTGCAGGTCGCTGCCGCACAGCCCCGCCGCTCCCACCCGCAGAATCACATCGTCGGGCCCGGGCTCCGGATCCGGCAGCGTTCCCACCGCCGCCGCCGGATGTTTCCAGCACGAGCTGCCCACCCGTGCCATGTGCGTGCGGTTCTCTTCCGGCGTTACGGCATATCCAGGACGCGGAGACCACTCCGCGGAAATAATTGCGGCTTTCATAGCTGTTGTTGTGTCCTTAGGAATTCAGTTTTTGCAGGCGTTGCACTGCCGCGTCCAGCGTCGCATCCACTTTCGGAAAACAAAACCGGATCTGGTCCGCTCCCAGCCCCGCCTCGTGGTAAAAGCTCCCGCCCGGCACCGCCGCCACTCCCAGCTCCCGCACCATCCAGCGCGCGAACTCCTCGCCCCGGCAGCGCTCCCGGTACCGGCTCACATCGCACATCACGTAATACGCGCCCTCCGGCGGCGCGCATTCCAGCCCCGACCGCTGCAGCCCCGGTACCAGCCGCTGCCGCCGCGCGTTGTACTCGCCCGCCAGCCCCCGGCAGTACGCGTCGCCCTGCTCCAGCGCCTCCGCCGCCGCAATCTGCAGCGGCGCCGGCGCGCCCACCGTCAGAAAATCATGCACCTTGCGGATTCCCCCTGCCAGCCGTTCCGGCGCCAGCGCCCAGCCCACCCTCCATCCCGTCACGCTGAACGTCTTCGAGATTCCGCTCACCGTGACCGTCCGCTCGGCCATCCCCGGCAGCGTCGCCAGCGGAATGTGCTTCCGTCCGTCATAAAGGATGTGCTCGTAAATCTCGTCCGTGATCGCCAGGCAGTCCCACTGCACGCACAGGTCGCGGATGAACTCCAGCTCCGCCCGCGTGAACACCTTCCCCGTCGGGTTGTTGGGCGTGTTCACGATGATCGCCCGCGTCCGCTCGTTGAATGCCCCCGCCAGCTCCTCCCGGTCAAATCCCCAGCTCTCCCCCTCGCGCCGCAGCGTCACGAACCGCGGCGCCGCCCCGCTCAGGATCGAGTCCGGTCCGTAGTTCTCGTAATAAGGCTCGAAAATCACCGTCTCGTCGCCCGGGTTCAGCACCGCGATCAGCGTCGCGATCATCGCCTCCGTCGCCCCGCAGCACACCGTCACCCGCCCCTCGCCCCCCTCCATCCCGTACCAACGCTGGTATTTCGCCGCGATCGCCTGCCGCAGCCGCGGATCCCCCCACGTCACCGCGTACTGGTTCTCGTTTTCCCGGATCGCACGTACCGCTGCTTCCTTGATGAATTCCGGCGCCGCAAAATCCGGAAATCCCTGCGACAGGTTCACCGCCTCGTACTCCATCGCCAGCCGCGTCATCTCCCGGATCACGCTCTCGGTGAACCCTTCCACCCGCTGCGACACCCCTCGCCTCGCCCCGGCGGGGGCCGTTCCCTGCTTGCTCATGGTTGCTTGTTCTCCAGCCGCCGCCCCAGCCGGCCTTCCGGCGCCCGCACCGTGCTCCGCACCGCCGCCGCCGACTCCCTCTCCTGCGTAAACGGATCATCGTGGCCCGGAATCACCACCCCGCGGAATTGATCCAGCCGCTGCCGCGATCGCCGAAAAAGCTCCCGGTTATGCGGCGGCATGTCGAAGCCCTCCGCCACGTCGTCGGCAAACGCCCGCGCATCTCCCGCCAGCAGATACGGCCCCTCTTCGCCCCGCACCTGCACCGCTAGGTGCCCCGGCGAATGCCCCGGCGTCGGTATCACCCGCAGCCCCTCCACCCCCAGCTCCCCTTCTTCCCACCACCGGTACCGCCCGCGTTCGCCCAAGATCGCCGGATCCCACATCCAGGTCAGCAGTTGCAGCACCCGCGCCTCGTCCATCCGGCCGAATTCCTCGTCCGTCGCCTCCGGATAAAACGTCCGGAATACCTCGCGCCGTGTCTCCCCCCCGCTCACGCTCTCGTAAATCGAGATCGCCCAATCACAGTCCCGCTTGGATCCGTACACCCACGCCTGCGGAAACAGAAAGTTCCCGCCGCAATGGTCCAGGTGATAGTGCGTGTTGATGATCCCCGTGATCTCCCCCGGCGCCACCCGCATCCGCGCCAGCCCGTCCTGCAGCAGCGTGTCGTGCTGCGGAAAACACGTGTCCACGATGATCTGCTCCGCCTTCCCGCCTCCCTCCCGCGCCCGCGTCAGCAGCACCGAACACGCCTGCAGCGGCAGCCCCGGCACCAGCACCCGTACTTGCCACCGCCCCCCGCTCATGCCGCCCCCACCTGCTGGCGTTTGCCCGCCTTCCGCGCCTGCCCCTCCTGCTGCGGCGCCAGCGGCAGCCGCACCAGAAAGCTGCTCCCCTGCCCCGGTTGGCTGGTCACCTCCACCGTCCCCCCGTGCGTTTCCGCCACCCATTTCACGATCGGCAGCCCCAGCCCGCACCCCTCCACCCCCGCCGCGCTGTGCGTGCGCGATTTGTCCGCCCGGTAAAACCGGTCGAAAATGTGCGGCAAATCCTCCGCGTTGATCCCGATCCCGCTGTCCCGCACCAGCAGCCGCGCCTCGCTCCGCCCACGCCCCGGCGCCACCCGCTCCACCCGCACCTCGATCCGCCCTCCCGGCGGCGTATATTTCACCGCGTTGTCGATCAGGTTCAGCACCATCTGCCGCAGCCGCAAGCTGTCCGCCCGCAGCGGCACCGGCGCCGCCGTCTCCGCCCGCAGCTCCACGTTGCGCGCCTCCGCCACCGCCCGCATCTGCTCCACCAGGTCCCGCACCAGCTCGTTCAGATCCATGCCCTCCAGCTGCGGCCGCATTTCCCCCGCATCCGCCTGCGCCAGCACCAGCAGGTTCCGGATCATCCGGTTCAGCCGGTCGATCTCCTCCAGGTTGCTCTCCAGCACCCGCCGGCATTCCCCCAGCGGCGCCCGTGCGATCAGCGCCAACTCCGTCTCCCCCTGCATCGCCTGCAACGGCGTCCGCAACTCGTGGCTCACGTTGGCCGCAAACTCGTTCATTTTATCGAAGCTTTGCTGCAAGCGCGCGATCATCGCGTTGAACGTCTCCGCCAGCTCGTCCAGCTCGTCCCGCCTCCCCCGCGTCGGCAGCCGCCGGCTCAGATTCGAGGCGCTGATCGACTGCGCCGCGTGCGTCATGTCCGTCACCGGCTTCAGCGTCCGCTTCGCCATCACCGATCCGCCCACCGCGCTCAGCACCACCGTCACCGGCAACAACATCAACATAACCCATAAAAACATGTCCTGCGCGTCGTGAATCGGCTTTAACTGCGTCCCCAACCTCAGCAGATACCGCTCCCCCTCCGGCCCCGTCAGGATCGTGTTCACGATCCGCATCTGCTGATCCCGCCTCCGCCCCTCCGTCGTGAACGGCGGCGGCGGTTCCATCGCCACCAGGCTCTTCAGAATCTTCGGCGTCAGCGCGTAGCCGAACGCCGATAGCTCCGGCGACGGCTTCACCGGCATCCCGTCGCTGTTCAAAATTTGCGACAGCTTGAAAATCGTGTTCACGTCGTAGCTCTGGTCGGCCTCGGCTGCTCCCGCCGACAGCCCCGGCGTCCCGTCCACGAACCGGATGTACTGCTTCACCAGCGCCGCTTCGTCCTGCAGTCCGTTGTCCACGTTCAAAAACAGGATCCAGTTCAGCGTGAAATACAACAGCCCTGCCGCCAGAAACAGCAGCAGGCTGAACACCACCGTGTACTGGAACGTCAACTGCCCCCGCGTCGAGCTCGGCCGCCACACCAGCCGCCGCAGCAGCCGCACGTGCCGCAGCTTCATGCCGTCGCCACCTCGTCTTTGAGCATGTACCCCACGCCCCGCACGCTGTGCAGCAGCTTTTGGCTTCGGTCCTTGTCGATCTTGTTGCGCAGAAAGCTGATGTACACGTCGATCACGTTCGTGAAACTGTCAAAGCTCGCATCCCACACGTGCTCCGCGATCATGGTGCGGGTCACCACCTGATTCACGTTCCGCATCAGGTACTCCAGCAGCATAAACTCCTTCGGCGACAGCTCCAAATCGCAATTCGCCCGCCACGCCTTGTGCTTCACCGGATCCAGCACCAAGTCCGCCACTTGCAACTGCAGCTTCAGTTCCCGCCACTCCCGCCGCAGCAGCGCCCGCACCCGCGCCCGCAGCTCCGCGAACGCGAACGGCTTGATCAGATAATCGTCGCTGCCGATCTCCAGCCCGCGCACCCGGTCCTCCACCGACGCCCGCGCCGTCAAGATCAGGATCGGCACGTTCGGGTTCTTCTTCCTCACCGTCGCCAATACCGAAAATCCACTCACTTTCGGCAGCATCAGGTCCAGAATGATCAGGTCATACGCCGAATCGTTCTCCGCCAGGTTCAGCGCCTCTTCTCCATCGCTGGCCAAATCCACCGCGAACTGCTCCTGCTGTAGCCCCTTCTTGATGAATTGGGCGACCTTGTGCTCGTCCTCGACCAGCAAGATCCGCATGGCGCAGCGGCGCCGCGCCGCCGGCAGGGGCGCCAACTACAGTATAGAATCAACCTAGATGCGCGTGCGAGATGGATTGGGATTTCGGCTGTTCCGGACAGCAGCCGTGCTCTTGGCCTCCTGCCTGGCCCTGCCCGCCGCCACCGCATTCCCAATCCCGCCCCCGCCGCAGTCGCCGCTCCAGCACGCTCACGATCTGGTCGAATGGGGCCGCCTCAAGCAGGCCCGCGCCCTGCTCCAGCCCCTCGCCGGTGATCCCGGCAACGATAAAAATGCCGCGCTGCTCGCCTATCTCGGCCACCTCCAGGTCTTGTTCGGCAATCTCAAAGCCGCCCGCGAGCTCACCGGAAAAGCTGTCCGGCTCGACCCCGCTTGCGCCTCCTGTCACTTGTATCGTTTCGAAGCTCTCGCTCGCAACGCCGAACGTCTCAATCAGTTCCGCGCCCTGCTCGCTCTTCACGGCATCAAGGATCAACTCGAAAAAGCCGCCCGGCTCGATCCCTCCCTGGGTGATATTCAGTGGGGCTGGATTCAGCTCGATCTTACCCTCCCTCCCGCCCTCGGCGGCGGCAGCCAGGACGCCCTCCAGCACGCCGATCTGCTCGCTCGCCTCGATCCGGTCGACGGCAACCTCGCCCGCGCCGAAATCTTCCTCGCTTCCGGTCATCCCCAACGCGCCCTCGCCGAGTACCGCGCCGCCGCCCAAACCCATCCCGCTGATCCCCGCGGCGTGTTCGCCCTCGGCCGCGCCCTCTACCTCCGCGCCGACTACGCCGGCGCCGCCGCACCCCTCCGCCGCGCCTGGCAAATGAATTCCGCCTCCGCCCTCTACGGCGCCTATCACGCCGCCAATCTCACCCGCCTCCAACACCTGCGCCGGGCCCGCGCCGTCCTCGCCTCCGCCCAACGGTTGCATCCCGGCAGCCGCCTCGGCGATTTCCTCACTGCCCAGGCCCTCCTCGCCACCGGCCAGGACCTCGCCTGGGCCCGCCACCTTCTCCTCCGCTACCTCGCCGTCCCTCCCGAACCCGGCCAGGCCTCCGCCGCTTCCGCCCAGCAGTTGCTCACCCAGCTCCACTCACCATCCTCCGCCGGTCCCCGCCCTCATCGCTGACCGCAAATCCCCTTGTCGTTATCGGCCCCCGCTCGCCTGACTTGACCTCCCCGCGCGTCCACGGCGCCAGTCCGGAGCAAATCTTACAAAAGGTGCCTTGCCCCGCCGCCCCCGCTGCGCCCGATTTCCACCCCCCCCACCCCTCCGCCCTTGCATCCTCTTGCTTTGCGCTCCGGTCGGCCGCTTGGCATTTGGCGTGCTGCATGCAGGCTGTGATCCAGATCTCCAAGCCGCGCCCGCGACCCGCGACCCGCCAATCCGGCCAGGCCATCGTCCTGGGCGTCGCCTTTTTGTTGGTCTTGATGGCGATTGCCGCCCTCGGCGCCGATTTCGGCGTCGCCCGCTTCCAGCGCAGCAAGCTCCAGATCATCGCCGATGGCGCCGCCCTCAGCGGCACCGCCGAACTCCCCTATGGCGATGTTACCGCCGGCGCCCAGAACGATGCCTCCCTCAACGGCTTCGTCAGCGGGTCCAACGGCGCCACCCTCACCGTCAACAACCCTCCCCTCAGCGGCCCCCACACCGGCGACTCCGCCTACGTCGAGGTCATCGCCTCCCAGTCCCAGTCCACCAGCTTCCTCAACTTCTTCGGCTTCTCCACGCTCAATTTGACCGCCCGCGCCGTCGGTTATCTCGGCAGCGGTCCCGCCTGCCTCTACGCCCTCGATCCGTCCGCTTCCGGCGCCATCACCCTCAACGGCACCTTCGACGTCCAACTCCAATGCGGCATGCTGGCCGATTCCGACAGTTCCTCCGGCCTGCTCATCAACGGCAGCGGCAGCTTGACCGCTTCCTCCATCGGCGTTGCCGGCGGTGCCCTCGTTAACGGCACCGTCTCCGTCAATCCCACTCCCGTTGATGGCATCATCCCCGAAGGCGATCCGCTCGCCTATCTCGATCCCCCCTCCACCGCCGGCTCCTGCAGTCCCACCACCGTCATCAATGGCCCCGGCAATTTCGTCCTCAGCCAGGGCGTCTACTGCAGCACCGTCATCATCAACGGCAGCCCCAATGTCACCTTCAGCCCCGGCACCTACATCTTTAAAAGCGGCATCATCATGAACGGCACGCCCACCCTCACCGGCACTGGCGTGACTTTCTACAACGCCAGCGGCAGCTTCACCCTCAACGGCAGCTCCACCACCAATCTCAGCGCGCCCACCACTGGCCCCTTCGCCGGCATCCTCGTCTTCCAGTCTCGTACCGACAGCTCCCAGCTCACCGTCAACGGCAGCAATACTGCCATCATCAATGGCGCCATCTACGCCTCCGACGCCACCATCGTGGACAACGGCAGCGGAACTGCCTCTGCCTATACCATCCTGGTGAGCAATAAGATCACCGTCAACGGTTCCGCTACGCTCAACGATAACTACACCACCCTGCCCGGCGGCTCGCCCATCCACGCCGCCGTCTTGGTTGAATAACCGTGCTGCACTTGCCTCCATTCCGCCGCCCTTCACGCCGCCGTTGTTCCGGCCAGGCCCTCGCCGAAGTCGCCATCCTCCTGCCCCTCCTGCTCCTGCTCTTGCTCGGCGTCGAGGAGCTGGGCCGCCTCGCCTACACCGGCATCGTCGTTGTCAATGCCGCTCATGCTGGTGCCATGTTTGGCTCCCAGAGTGATACTACCGCCGCCGATTCCGCCGGCATGGTCTCTACCGCCGTCACCGACGGCTCCGACGTCAGCGGCCTCAGCGCCACCGCCACCCACGTCTGCACTTGCGCCACCGGCGCCAGCGCTCCCAACTGCACCCTTACCGAGTGCGCCACCAGCCGTCTTCAGGTCTACGCCGAGGTCAATACCTCCGCCGTCTTTACTCCCGTTTCCAGCTTCCTCGGCTGGCCCGGCCCCCTCACCCTGCACGCGCAGGCCATCGTCCGGGCCCGCCCCTGACCCAGGACACCGACCCAGAGGATGTATGACCCGCCATCTCCTCCGCCCCCCAGCCGCAATCGCCCGCCGCACCAGCACCGGCAGCGCCCTGGTCGAGTTCGCCCTGGTCATCCCCGTCCTCCTCATGCTCCTGCTGGGTACGGTCGAGCTGGGCTGGGGCATTTACGTCTACCACTTCGTTGCCAGCGCCGCCAGCCAGGCCGCCCGCTACGCCTCCGTCCGCGGCGCCGAATGCTCCAGTTGGCCCTCCGCCTGTCCCGCCTCCGCCAGCGACATCCAAACCTATGTCCGCGATCTCGCTCCCGGCGCCATTGACACCTCTGCCCTCACCGTCTCCACCACCTGGACCCCCAACAACTCTCCCGGCAGTGTCGTCAACGTCACCGTCCAGTACAACTTTCTTCTCAACGTCCCCTTCACTGCTCCCATCACCCTCAGCCTCCAGACCAGCTCCGACTTGGTCATCAATCAGTAGGCGCCGCCCGCTATTCGCGGCAACTTGCAGACTCCCTGATCGCCGGCGGGCGACCGTTGCCCGTTGCCGGTAAGCGACGCCCAGCCACGGCCCGATCGGCGCCGGGGCCCCGAGGTGTCTGCGCCAGCCGCGTCAACACCAAGCTCGGCGACAGCGTCAATCACGCATCCGGCTACCACTCCGCCGCTCTCCTTGACATTCTAGGCGTTGCATTCTACACTCTCCTAGAACTCCTTGGAGAAGCCGGCTATGCCCATCGGTGCCCCCGAATTGCTGAAAGGCACGCTCGATCTTATGATCCTCAAGGCGCTTGCGCTCCGGCCGCTGCACGGCTACGGCGTGCTCTTGCGCTTGCAGCAAATCTCGAAGGATCGCCTCGAGATCCAGCAAGGCTCGCTCTACCCGGCCCTCTACCGCCTGGAGGAGCGGGGCTGGATACGCAGCTCCTGGGGCGAATCCGAAAACAAGCGTAAGGCCAAGTTCTACGCGCTCACGCCCGCCGGCCGCCGCCGTTTAGCGGCCGAGGAGCGACGCTGGTATGAGATGGCGGATATCATGGCAGGCATTCTGCGCGCCGGTCCGGAGGAATCATGAGCCTGCGCTGGCTGCTATCCCGCCGCCGCTTCGAGCGCGACATGGAGTCGGAAATGCAGTCGCATCTCGCCCTCCGCCGCGACGACCTCGAACGTCAGGGCCTCAGCGCCTCCGCCGCCTGCCGCCAGGCGCAGCTCGAATTCGGCGCGCTCGACAAGGCCAAGGAAGAAGGCCGCGCCGCCCGCGGACTGCGCCTGTGGGATGAGTTCGGGCAGGATCTTCGCTTCGGCTCGCGCATGCTGCGCAAAAATCCGGGCTACGCCGCCGCGGCGGTGCTGACCCTCGCGCTTGGCATCGGTGCGTGCGCCGCTGTTTTCACGCTGGTGCAGTCGGTTCTGTTGCGTCCGGCGCCCATTCGCGATCCCAACCAGGTAGTGGTCATTTGGGATACGGTCGCCGCGCGGGGCATTAGCCGCCTCGGTCCCAGCGGGCTCGATTATCTCGCCTGGCGCGCCCAGAGCCGGAGCTTCCAGGATCTTGTCCTGATCGAACACGGCACGGGCACCATCACCGGCGATGGAACAGCGCCCTTGCAAGCTGCCGGCCTGCGCGTCACGCCGAATTTCACCAGCTTCTTCGGCATTCAGCCCGTCCTCGGCCGCAACTTCGGCCCCGCCGAATGGCGCAGCCAGCGGCACGTTCTACTCCTGGGCTACCGCTTCTGGCAGCAGCGCTACGGCAGCAGTGCCAGCGTGATCGGACGCGGTATGGATCTGAACGGTGTGGCCTACACCATCATCGGCGTGCTTCCGCCGGGCATCAACACGCTATTCAACATTGACATCGTTGCGCCGTTTGACCAGGCATGGGTGCGGCGTGCCAGTGGCGACCTCGGCGTCCTGGGTCGTCTGAAGCCGGGCGTGACCCTGACGCAGGCGTCGGCCGAGATGAGTGGAATTATGCGGCGTCTGGCGCTGACGCGGCCCGATCGCCGCGGCTTCGGCACCGTCCTGGTGCCGCTGCATGAAGTTCGGGTGCAATACATTCAGCCCGCGCTCTGGATGCTCCTGGGCGCTGTGGGCTTCGTGCTGCTGATCGCCTGCACGAACGTCGCCATTTTGATGCTCGGGCGCGTGTCCAACCGTCAAAGTGAATTTGCCCTCCGCCGCGCTTTGGGCGCCACGCACGCGCGCTTGGCGCGCCAGTGCCTGGTCGAAAGCGCATGGCTGGCGCTGCTCGGCGGCGCGGGCGGCTGGCTCATCGCCTCTGGGGCAATTCGACTATTGCTGGCCGTGTTGCCATCTTCCATCCCGGTGCCCAACGGCGCGAGCCGCATTCCCTTGCCGCCGATTCACATGGGTGGCCCGGTGCTCGCCTTTACCGTGGGCATCGCTCTACTGACGTTGCTGCTCGGCCTGGCACCTGCCGTCGCCAGCCGTGGCGCCGCGCTAAACCGCGCGCTCAGAAGCGGCCCGAAAACCAAGCGCGCCGCCGGCAACCTTCGCGGCCGCTTCGTCGCCATCGAGGCCGCGCTCGCGGTCCTGTTGCTGATCGGCGCCGGCCAGATGATCGTGGGATTCCATCGCTTGCTCGGCGTCAACCTGGGCGTGCGGACTCATGACATCGTCACGCTGCGCATCAAGCTGGCCAACGATGCGCCCAATTCCCCTTACAAAATCGCGAGGAATCAAGGGCAAGAATTCCATGCCTTCCTGCAGCGCGTTCGCCGCCTGCCGGGCGTGCAATCGGCGGGGCTGACCGAAATTATTCCTCTCAGCCAGGACGACATGGATCGTTACACCTTTGTAGTCCAGGGTGCGCCGCCTCTGGCGCCCGGAGTCAGCAATCCCGCTAATTTCCGCGGCATCAGCTCGGGATTCATCAAAACCATGGGCATCCCGCTGCTCGCCGGCCGCGCGTTCACCGAAGCCGATAACGCCGATCATCCCAAAGTCGTGCTGATTGACGCGGCCCTGGAACGACTGTATTTCACTGGACAGAATCCGATCGGCAAATACCTCCAATTCAGCGGGCCTTCCGGCATACCCCGCGAGATCGTGGGGGTGGTGGGCTCAGTTCGCGACCTCGGCTATGCCCAGGCGCCGGTGCCGACCATTTATTACCCCTACCTGCAAGCGCCCATGCAGTCCATGGGCTTGGTCGTGCGCACCAGTCTCCCCATGGCAACCATCCTTCCGGCGCTCAAATCGGCGATCTGGTCCGTGGACCCCAACCAGGCGGTGTTCAGCCCGCGCACCATGAACGACATCATCGCCGGCATGACCTCGGCCCAGCGCCTGGCAATTGTGCTGCTTGACTGCTTTGCCGGCCTGGCGCTGGCTATGATGATCACCGGCATCTATAGCGTCGTGGCATATTCCGTTTCCCGGCGCACGAAGGAAATCGGTGTGCGCATGGCCCTCGGCGCCGGCCCCAAGGATGTGATGAACTCGGTATTGCGCCAGGGTCTGCATTTTGCCCTGCCGGGCGCCACCATCGGCGCTCTGGCCGCGCTCGTCCTGCTCCACTTCTTGGCGCATCTCGTGTTTGGCCTCCAGCCGCCCGGCGCGCTGGTCCCGCTGGCGGCCGTGGCGCTCGCCTGCGTGATCGCGCTGGCAGCGTCCGCGTTTCCGGCGCGGCGCGCCATGGCCGTTGACCCCGTGCAAGCCCTGCGCCGCGAGTAGCCTCGCACCGTGCACGCCCGCCACGGCTATGCTGTCTTTATGCGCCAAGCCGCGCTCTGCGTCCTTGCCCTGTCTCTCGCACTGGCCGCGCAGTCGCCGCGCGTGCGCGGCATCGTCGTGGCCCCGAACGGTCTGCCTATCGCCCACGCCTCCGTCGGCGCTGCTGCTGTCCGCACCCGCACCGACGCTGAAGGACGCTTCGTGCTTCCCGCCGCACCCGGCACCCAAATCGCCGTCTCCGCCCACGGCTACGCCGCCGTCACGGCCACTGCGGGTACCGCGCCGCTGCGCATTGTCCTCCATCCCGCGCCGCTCGCCGAATCGGTGACGGTCACCGCCACCGCCCGCAACCAGAACGTCGCCGCGGTGCCGCTGCAAACGGTAGTCATGGGTCGCGCCCGCCTGCAGGCTTCCGCCTCGCCCAACGCCGACGCCCTGCTCCGCCGCTTCCCCGATCTCGAAACCTTCCGCCAGTCCGGCTCGCTCACCGCCCACCCCACCACCCAGGGCGTCGCCCTGCTCGGCACCGGCACCAGCGGCGCCAGCCGCGCCCTGGTCCTGCTCGACGGCCTCCCGCTCAACGACTTCTACGGCGGCTGGGTGGATTGGCTGCGCGTGCCCGTCGCAGACCTCGCCTCGATCAGCATTGTCTCCGGCGGCGCTTCCGCCTTGTACGGTAATACCGCCCTTTCCGGCGTCATCGGCCTCCAAACCCGCTCTCCCTCCGCCACTCACCTCGACCTCCGCACCGGAGCCGGCAGCCTGGGCACCGTCCTCGCCTCCGGCGCCGGCTCCATTGTCGGATCCGCCCTCGCCCTCATGGTTCGCGAAAACGCCATTCGTGTCGGCGGCTACATTCCCGCCGCCAATCCCGGCCTCGTGGATGACGATGCCGGCGTCGCTGCTCAGGACTGGCAGCCGGTGCTGCGCTGGATCGCCTCGCCCGATGCCCTGTTCCGCCTGTCTTCCGAGTACTTCGCCGAAAATCGCCGCAACGGCACTGTGCTCGAGGTCAACGGCACCCGCCTCCGCCAGCTCGCGCTCACCGCCATCGTCGAAGATCATGGCGTCTGGAATGGCAGCGTGTTCGGCCAATCGGAGGATTTCGGCTCGACCTTCGCCTCGATCGCTCCCGATCGCAACTCCGAAACCCTCGTCCTCCAGCAGCACGTCCCGTCCCTCGCCTCCGGTGCCGGCCTCGCTTGGTCGCTCGCGGGCGCACGCTGGAATCTCATGGCCGGCGGCTCGTACACCCACATCTCCGCCGTGGACAACGAAATGACGCCCGCCTACCCCACCCAGGCCACGCGCGAGGAAAACGGCCGCCAGCGCCTCGGCGGCGCCTTCCTCGCCGCCTCCTGGTCGCCGCTTGCCCGCTGGTCCTGGACCGCCACCCTCCGTCGCGACGGCTGGTCCAACTACGCCGCCTTCCAGAACGCGCCCACCGGCCTCACCCCCTATCCCAACCGCGCCGCCGGCGCCTGGAGTCCCAGCCTCGGCACCGTCTGGGCCGCTCGCTCCTGGCTTTCTCTACGTCTCTCCGGCTACCAATCCTTCCGCGCTCCCACCCTCAACGAGCTCTACCGTCCCTTCCGCGTCGGCAATATCTTCACCGAAGCCAACCCGCTGCTCGCCGCCGAGCGCTATCGCGGCGCGCAAGCTGGCGCCGTCGCCACCCTCGCTCGCGGTCTCTCCCTGCACGCCACTTACTTCGACGGCATCGTGAGCAACCTCGTCACCAGCGTCATCCTCAGCTCCACGCCCGCCCTCATCACCGAGCAGCGCCAGAACATCGGCCGCGTCCGTCCCCGCGGCCAAATCCTCGGTTTGCAGTGGCGCCCGCGCCCCGCGCTCGCCCTCTGGGCGGATTACACCCACCTGCATGCCCGCGTCACCGCCGCCGCCCAACCCAATTTGGTCGGTCTCCTCCCGCCGCACGAGCCCGCCAACAATTTCGACGCCCGCGCGCTCGTCCTGCTGCACCGTTGGACCTTCTCCGCCGCCGAGCGCTTCGGCGGCCGCAGCTTCGACGACGACCTCGATCAATTCCCCCTTCCCTCCTTCTGGACCACCGATCTGTTCACCTCCCGCACCTTCGGCCGCTGGTCGCCTTATTTCGCCGTCACCAACCTCTTCAACCGCCGTTTCGCCGTCGAAGTCACTCCCGACGCCCTCCTCAACGCCCCCGTCTCGCTCACCGCCGGCCTCCGCTTTCTCTATTGACCGGCGCGTCACCGAACTCCTCCGCGGCGATCGCGACTTCACCCGCTTTCGCGGGCTCAAACTCCGCAACCCGTTCGCCTGGTCGTCACAATTTTGTCTAAGTTTTGTAACAAAAAAATGTGTGGCTACCACCCCAACCTTTTGGCTCATTTTGGCGTCTAGATATACGTGCAGCAATTTTGCCTCAGCACCGGTGTCATCGCCGCCGCGCCCCCAAACCGAAGCTGTCTGGTACGGCCTAACCCCAAGCCAGGCAGCGCACAAGCGGCCAGCAGAGGGCCCAAAACCCACCAAGTGTCTCGCTTAAACGCACCTCGGCACTGTGCCATGGCCGCCCGAGCAGAATCAACAACTTACCGCCAAAAATGGTACAGAAAAGAGGCAGATAAGGTCACGCCACCCACGGTTTTCCCGCCCACAGCATCTGCATCATCGGCGCCGCCGGCACGACTTACACGCCCACCGCGCGCGCCGGCTTGCCGCTCACGCTCGCGTCCAGCATGCTGCGGAATTGCTGCACCTGGGTTTCGCTCATGCGGCTCTTCGGCAAATACACTGCACGTGCCTTTTTCCCAGGACGATCGAGCCGGAAGAAGCCGGGCGCATCCAGCGCGCCGTCGAACTCAGACCAGGCATGCGTCTCGACTACGTTCTCGGTGCGCAGTGTCAGCCCCTTGGCGTCGGCGCTACATGCGGTCGGCGGGTCCTGCGCCAGTTTCCTTCCCGCCCGCAGCCAGCGCCAGCGCGCGAAGCCAAACGTCAGGCCCACCAACACCAGCCCAATGAGAATCAGAATCCCTCCGCCCGCCCATTTCCCTAGAACCAGCCCTGCCAGTCCCGCGATCACCACCAGCAAGGGGTAAACCAGGCCGGACATCGTTTTCCAGGGATGACGGCGCAGCGCTTCCGTCTGCGCCGCTGCGTATTCCCTCGCCGTCCACTGCACCTGAAAGTCCATGGCCGCAGCCTATCACGCCCCGCTTAGTCCACCAAGGCAGTAACCGCCCGAGCCCGCGAGGACCGCGACAGCACCAGCGCCAGTGCCACCAGGATAATGCCCGAACCCGCCAGCTCGGACGCGGTCAGCGCTTCGCCGCCCCAGCCCCAGCCCAGTAACAGCGCCACCACCGGATTCACCAGCGCGTAAGTCGACACTCGCACGGCCGCCACCCGCCCCAGCAGCCAGACGAACACCGCGTACGCCAGCACCGACCCCGCCAGCACCAGGTACGCCAGCGACCACAGGACCGGTGCCGTCAGCTCCGCCCTCCAGTGCAGTCCTTGGAACTCGCCCGTGGCTGCCGCCCCTGCGGCCAGCATCGCGCCGCCCATCAGCATCTGCGCCGCCGCGCTCATGCCCGCTTGCGGCATCGGCAGCCGTGCGATCAGCACCGTGCCCAAGGCCCACGCCAGCGCCGCCAGCGTCAGCGCCAGCACCGGCCATAGCGGCAAGTGCACCGCTCCGCCGCCGCCCGCCATCAGCACCCCCATGCCCGCCACGCCCAGCACGCAGCCGCACACGATCTTGCCCGACGCCGGCTCCGACCGGAACGCCCAAGCTTCCAGCACCGCCACCCATAGCGGCACCAGCGCCAAAATAACCGCCGTCAGACCGGAAGCCACCAGTGTTTCCGCCCAGAACTGCACCCCGTAGCCGATCAAAAACATCGGCACCGAGACCAATGCCACCGATCCCCATTCCCGCGCACTCGGCTGCCGCCAGCCCCGCGCCCATCCCCACCCATAGAGAATCACACCCGCCGCCAGAAACCGCAGCGCCGCCAGCAGCAGCGGCGGCAGCGTGGCATCGCCAATCTTGACGGCGAGAAAAGTCGCGCCCCAAAGAACGTAAATGACCGCAAATCCGGCGAGGATAGCCACACTCGGAAAACGCCGCGCCATAGGTCCGATAATGATACAGTGGGAAAGCGTAATCAGTATATCTGCACCGAGAGGAACATATGCGAATTGGACGCTGGCTGGGTTTCATTGCAGGACTGTTTGTGGTCGTGGGCATGGCGCGAGCGCAAGGCTCCAGCCACCCCGATGGCTACCATCTGATCAAAACCGTCAAGCTCAACAACAATCGCGGTTGGGACTACATGGACATTGACGTCCAGCGGCAAAGGCTCTATGTTTCCGCCGGTGACAAGGAGATTGTCATCAACGCCCGCACCTTTGCCGTGGAAGGCACCGTGCCCGGCCTCAAAGGCACGCACGGCGTGGGCATCAGCGACCGCGACGATCACGGCTTCACGAGCAACGGCGGCGGCCAGGATGCCACCGAATTCAACCTCGCCACGCTCAAGGTCATCAAGACCGTGCTCCTGCCCATCCGCTACCCCGACGGCGTCATCTACGATCCCGCCAGCGACCGCATTTTTTATTTCAACCACGACAGCCATTTCGCCGCCGTAAACGCCGGCAACGGCAGCGTCGCCGGTTCGACCCTGCTGCCTACGCGCGCGGCCGAGTTCGCCGCTGCCGACGGTCGCGGCCACGTCTACGACAACCTGGAATCATCCAGCTCGGAAATCGAGATCAACTCCCACACCCTCAAGATCCTGCATGACTGGCCGCTTGCGCCCTGCCAGCATCCCTCCGGCCTGTCCATGGATACCCAGAGCCGCCGCCTGTTCGTCGGCTGCCACAACCACATGCTGGCCGTGATGAACGCGGATACGGGCAAGGTCGTCGCCACGCTGCCCATCGGCGGCGGCGTGGATGCCACCCGCTTCGATCCCGGCACCAAACTCGTGTTCAGCTCCAACGGCGAGGATGGCACCATCACCGTCATCCACGAAGACAGCCCGGATCACTATACGGTCCTCGGCAACATCCCCACCGCTCTGGGTGCGCGCACCATGGAAGTGGACCCGCAAACCCACGACCTGTTCACGGTCACCGCCAAGTTCCAGCCGCCCCAGCTCGGCCAGCCTCGCTATCGCCGCCGCATGGTGCCGGGCAGCTTCGAACTGTTGATATTCAGCATGAGGTAATCGGAATGCGGTTCCGTCCGCTCCTGCTCTTCCCGCTGCTGGGATCCCTCGTGCTGGCGCAGGGCGCCGGCTCCAGCCGCCCCTTCAATTACCGCCAGGTCGAAACCATCCCGCTGCACACCACCGGCCGGTTCTGGGATTACCTCGCCCGGAATCAGGAAGACCGCCAGATCTTTGTCGCCGCCGGAAATCAGGTGATCGTCATCAATGCTGATACTTATGAGCTGGAAGGCACGATCGCTCCCCTCCAGCAGGTCCACGGCGTTGCCGTCGCCCACCAGGACAATCATGGCTTCACCAGCAACGGCGGCAGCAATAGCTCCACCGAGTTCAACCTCCAGACCCTGAAGATCCTCAAGACCATCGCCCTGCCCATCCAGCATCCCGACGGCATCATCTTCGCGCCCCACGTGGATCGCGTCTTCTACTTCAATCACGACAGCCACGCCGCCGCCGTGGATGCCAGCTCCGGCAAGGTCGTCGGCACCATCCTGCTGCCCAGCAAGGATGCCGAATTCGCCGCCGCCGACCGTCACGGCCACGTCTTCGACAACCTCGAGGACTCGAGCCAACTCGTCGAGATCAATGCTCGCTCCCTCAAGCTCATGGCCGTCTGGCCGCTTGCGCCCTGCCAGCATCCCTCCGGCCTCGCCATGGACACCTTTAATCGCCGCCTCTTCGTCGGCTGCCACAACAACATGATGGCGGTCGTGAACGCCGAGACCGGCAGGATCGTCTCTACCATTCCCATCGGCCCCGGTGTGGATGCGGTGCGCTGGGACGAAAAATACAAGCTTGCCTTCGCCTCCAGCGGCGGCGACGGCGGCACCATCACCGTCGTCCACGAGGACAATCCCAACCATTTCACCCTGCTCGGCAATCTCCATACCCAGCCCGGCGCCCGTACCATGGAGATCGATCCGGAAACCCACAAGCTCTTCACCGTCACTGCGCAGTTCGCGCCCCCCGCCCCCGGTCAGCCGCCCTACGCGCGCAAAATGATCCCCGGCACCTTCCATCTGCTCGTCTACTGGAATCGCACGCAGTGAACCGCGCTTATTCTTCGGTCAGCATCCGGCGCAGCGCCGCCAGCGGAATCCCCACCCACTGCGGCCGGTGGTTGCGTTCGTAGGCCAGTTCGTATACCGCCTTCTCGCACTCGAAAAACCGGCAGGCCGCCAGAAAATCCGCCCCCCGCTCCGGAACCAGCCGCAGCGGCGCCGCCGTCACGCTGCGCCGGTAGGCGCCGAGAAATGCCGCCCGCGCCCCCGCCTCCCACTCCGGCTTGCCCGCCGCATGCGCCGCATACCCCAGCGAACGCAGCATCCCTGCCACGTCCTGCAAAACCGTCCCCTTGCGCCGCCGCTCCGCCAGCGGTCGCGCCGGCTCGCCCTCGAAATCGAACAGGTAAAAGTCCCCTTCCGCCTTCAACGTCTGGCCCAGATGGTAGTCACCGTGAATGCGGATCTGATCGCAACCCTCGAGCGCCTGCAACCCCGCCCTCCCGAATTCCAGCGCGCGCCGCCAGGGCTCTAGGAGCACCGCATCTCCGGCTCCCGCCGCGGCCACGCCCGCACGCGCCCGCGCGCGCCAGCGCTCCTCATCGTCAGCGGTGATCGGTTCGGGAGCAAAATCTGCCTCACTTTGGATCGCCGCCAGCGCGCAGTGCAATTCCGCCGTGCGCCGCCCGAGCAACGTCAAGTCCTCCACCAGCGCGGCGGCGCTGCCGTCACGCAGCCGCGCCAGCACGTATTCCCATCCGTCTCCCTGGTTGGCCACAAACGCCTGCAGCACCGCGATCGTCGCCGCCTCGCCGCCGCGCGGCCGATAGAGTACCCGCCCGGCTGCGGCCGGCACATTGCGGAATAAGGTGTGCTCGGCCAGCGCACGCGGAATTTCAAAATCCGGATTCTCACCCGCTTGCACCCTCCGGAACAACTTCAGAATCCACGCACTTTGCCCGCCGCGAAACAGCACTGACGTATTGCTCTGCTCGGCGCCCAGCAGCCGGCTCCGGTCCAGCTCCTTCAGCGGCTGCAGCACCTCGAAAACAAAACTGCCGTTCGCCCCTTGCCGCTCCGCCCTCTCCGCCAGCAGCGTGAACCAGCGCCGCCGCACCGCCTCGCTTTCCAGACCCTCCGCGCCGCCATATTCCGGCAGCGCATAGCAGGCGGCTGCTTGACCCTCCGCGGTCACCTCCACGAGCGCCAGCCCTGCCCCATCGCCCAATTTCACCTGCTCGGCGACACGCAGTCCCGCAATCGCCGCACTCTTGGCGCCGTACCAGCGCTGCCGCGCCATCCATTCGGCAAGCTCCCTTTCGCCCGTTGGCGCCATCTTCTTTATCATGGCATGCTGGCATCAGCATGCGATTCCGCCTCTGTGCGCTGCTCGTGGCCTTCGCGGCGATGGTTCCAGGCGCTGCGGCACAGAACGCTGTGCCTCCCATTCCCTTCACCGCCTTCAAGCTCAAAAATGGCCTGCGCGTTGTTTTGTCGGAAGATCACAGCCTGCCGGTGGTGACCGAGAGCATGCTGTTCGCGGCCGGCTCGGCCCAGGCGCCGCACCGCACTGGCTTGCTGGCGGACTACGGCGGCGTCCGCCACGCCTCCACCCGCGAGGACTACACCTTCGACTCCGCGAGCGCACCCAGCTCCGCGCTGCCCATCGTCATGTGGCTCGACGCCGATCGTCTTTCCGCCCCGCGCAACTGCGTCCTCACCATCGTCGGCGACTTCAATACTGCTGCCATCAAGGCTCAGGTCCGGAAGGATTTCGGCTGGATCCCCAACCGCAGGGTCATGCCCGGCCGGATCGCCGGGGACAAGCCGCAACCCCAGCCGCGCCCGCGGAAGTTTCCCCATCCGTTCGCCAAATTGCCCTCGCTCACAATGGCTTGGCAAGGCCCGCCGCGCGGCAGCCGCGCCTATTACGCTCTCACCTTGCTGGGCCAGCTTCTGTTTTCCGGCCGGGGCTCGCGGCTCTATCAGTCCTTGGTCAACGATCATCAGCTGGCGGTCGAAGTTGCCGGCGGCCTCGGCTTTCCCAACGCCAGCTTCCGCGATTACAGCGCCCCCGGACGGTTTGCCGGCCTGGTGGTTTATAGGCCCGGCGCCAGCGCCCAGGAGATCGAGGCGCTGGCGTTCCAGCAAATTTATCGGATCGAGGCCAACGGAATTTCGCCCCAGACCATGCAGCGGCTGAAGATCAAGTTCAGCTCCGGCTGGATCCGCTACGAGCAGACTACCCTCGGCCGCAATCGTATGCTGGCGCTGGCGACGTTCTTCGATGGCAAGCCCGAGGACGCCAACAGCGCCCTGCGCCAGTTCCTGGACTTGGACTCCAACGACATCGCCCAGGCCGCGCGCACCTACCTCACCAGCGCCCGCCTGAACCTCATTCGGCATCAACCCGGCGCGGTGAGTCCGTCGAAGCGAGCGCCTGCGCAGCGAAACGTACGCGCGCCCGCCTACATGGACCATCCGCCCCAAGCCTTGGCGCTCGCACCTTACACACCGCCCGCCAGCCAGGTGGATCAGCTCCCCAACGGACTGCGCATCGTCGTGGTGCAGGACAGCCGCTTTCCGCTGGTGACCGTGCGCTTTGGCATCCGCGCCGGCCAGTCGCGCCTCACCAATGCCGATGCCGCTCTGGCCCAAGCCGAAGCCGATCTGCTGCCCGCCGGTACTTCCTCGCGTTCCTCCCTGCAGATCTTCCAGCAGCTCGGCGCCATGGGCGGCGGTCTCTCCACCACCTCGGGTCCTGACTTCCTCACCCTCAGCGCCTACGCCCTCAGTAACCGCGCCCGATCGTTGATCGCGCTTGTCTCGGATGTGGTTTTCCATCCCAGCTTTCCCCCCGCCGAAGTGGCGCTGGAGAAAGCCAACCTGCTGCTGACTCTGCGCGCCCGCCGCGCCCAGCCGGCCTTTTTGGCCTCGGTGCAGTTTCACCGTCTGCTGTTCGGCGTCAATCCATACGCCATCATTGCGCCCACGCCCGCCTCCATTGCCCGCCTCAGCCGCAAGGCGCTGCAGCAGTTTCATCAGCTCTATTTCCTGCCCAACAACCAAGCCGAAGTGGTGGTCGTCGGCGATATTCCTGCCGCGCGCGCCCACAATCTGGTGCAGCAGTATTTTGGCGGCTGGCGTCTGGGCATGATCCAGCCGCCGCCGTCGCCACCCGTGACCCCGCCCCAGCAGCCCCGCATTTATCTGGTCGAGCGGCCCGGCTCGGCGCGCTCCACCATCCTGCTGGGCCATCTCGGCCTCGCGCGCAGCGCGCCCGATCACTTCGCGTTTCAGCTTGTCAATCAGGCGCTCGGCGCCGATGGCGTTGTCAGCGCCAACACCGCCGGCCGCGATCTGGGCGTTTGGACCGTCTCCGCGCGCGTGCCAGCCGCCGATACCGCCGCCGCGGTGAAACAGATCCTCGCCCAGCTCGAACGTATCCGCAACGTCCCCTTGGACGCGCAGCAACTGCGGCGGGCCAAAAATCAGTTGAGCGCCCGCTTTCTGCTGGGCTTGCAAACCCAGGCCCAGTTGGCGGACGCGTTGCTCCTCCCCGGGCTGTATGGCGTCAGTCGCAACTGGCTATCCAATTATGTCCGCAACGTGCAGTCGGCCACCGCCGCCCAGGCGCTGGCCGCGGCGCGCTCCACCATCCACCCCCGGCACCTGATCATCGTCGTGGTGGGCGATGTGAAAAACATCGAAGCCGGCCTCGCCAACCTCACTCCGGGCGCCATGCTGACCATCTTCAACGCCTCCGGCAAGCTCGTCGGCACCTATCCGCCCGAAGCTCCGCCCAAACTCCGGCGCCCGCACCGTATACTGGAACAAGCGGCCCACCGCCGCTTTCCAACGATCTCATGATCCAGCTTTCTTCCGCCGCCAAGCACTTTGGCGGACGTACCCTGTTTCGCAACGTCGATCTGCTGATTCCCGATCGTACCCGCGCCGGCGTGGTGGGGCCGAACGGTAGCGGCAAAACAACGCTCTTGCGCATCCTCGCCGGACTCGACACGCTCGATGACGGCAAGCTCGTCCAGAACCGTGATCAAACCGTCGGTTACCTGCCGCAGGATGGTCTGCACGCCCAGGGTCGCACCCTGGTCGAAGAGTGTCGCTCCGTGTTTGCCGATCTCATGGCGGTCGAGCGTGAGCTGTTGGCCATCGAGGCGCAGCTCGAACACACCGATGATCTCAGCTTGTTCGAGCGCTACGCCGATCTTCAGCACCAGTTTCAAACTGGCGGCGGACCTGCTCTCGAAGCCAAAATCGGCATCATCCTCAAGGGTCTGGCCTTCACCCCCGCCGACATGCAACGGCAGTGCGAGGAGTTCAGCGGCGGCTGGCAAATGCGCATCGCGCTCGCCAAGCTGCTGCTGGCCGAACCTCAGGTGCTGCTGCTGGACGAACCCACCAACCATCTCGATCTGGAAACCCGCAACTGGCTCGAGGATTACCTGAACCGCTATCCCAATACCTGCCTGCTGGTTTCTCACGACCGCTACTTTCTCGATGCTGTGGTGGAAAAGGTCATCGAGCTGGGACAGGAAAAGATCACCGTCTATACCGGCAACTACTCCAACTTCCTGCGTCAGCGTGACGAGCGTCTGGAACAGCTCCGCGCCGCTTACAACAATCAACAGGAGCGCCGCGAGCAGCTGGGAGCATTTATCAACAGATTCCGCTACACCGCGACCAAAGCGGCGCAGGTGCAAAGCCGGATCAAGGAACTTGAGCGCATGGAGGAGATCGAAATTCCGCCTGCCCAGGCGAGCATTCATTTCTCCTTTCCCCAGCCCAAGCCCAGCGGCCGCCGCGTGCTGGAGCTGCGCCAGGTCTCGAAGCGTTACGGGGAAACGCGCGTGTTCGAAAATCTGGACATGGTACTCGATCGCGGTGATCGCATTGGTCTCATCGGCCAAAATGGCGCCGGCAAGAGCACGCTGCTGCGCCTGCTGGCCGGCGTCGAGCCGCCCGACAGCGGCGAACGCATCGAAGGCCATCAGGCCACGGTGGACTTTTTCGCGCAGGATCAGTACAAGGCGCTCGATCCGACGCGCCGGATTCTCGACGATCTCACCAACATCAGCCCGGCGCTTATGGTTCCGCAATTGCGCACCCTGCTCGGCAGCTTTCTTTTCCATGGCGATGATGTATTCAAGTGCATCGGCGTGCTCAGCGGCGGCGAACGCAACCGCTACGCCCTGGCGCGCATGCTCCTGCAACCCTCCAATTGCCTGCTGCTCGACGAACCCACCAACCATCTCGATCTCAACTCCAAAGAAGTTCTGCTGGAAGCGCTGCGACAGTACAACGGAACCGTCATTTTCGTTTCCCACGATCGCGCCTTTATTGACGGCCTGGCAACCAAAATCATCCATGTCACGCCCTTCGCCGAAGGCGGCGGCGTGGAAATCTACCCCGGCGACTACGAAGAGTACCGCTATCATCAGGACCAGACCGCCGCGCAGATCGCGGCCCAACAGGAAGCCCCGGCCGCGAAATCCAGCCCCAAGCGCCCGGCGGTCAAAGCCCGGCGCGTCAACCCGCAGCGCCAGCAGGCGCTGCGCGACTCCATCGCCGAACTGGAAAAGGCAATCGCCGGCATCGAAGGGGAAGTGAAGCAGATGGAGGCAGCGTTCGGCTCGGAAGCCACATTCCGCGACGGCGGGCGCGCTCAGGCCGCCATGGCCAAGTATCAAAAATGCGTCGAGGAGCGCGGCCGCTTATACGCCCAGTGGGAAGAAAAAACCGGCCAGCTCACGGCCATCAACTCCTGACAGGTAGTGACCCTGTCAGCCCTGGCGCGATCGCGCCCTCAAAACTCGCCACCCTCGGGGCGCGACGTAGATTCGCGGGGGGGTGGATGTCCGGGCGTTGAGCGCCCAGCGCGCCGCGGATGCCGCGCTTACGCCGGGGCGCAAGCGGCCGACGGCGGCTAAAAACTCCGTGCCCCACAGGTCGATTCTGGGCGTCGGTCACCATTGCGTTTGCGACCTTCCTGTGACATTGCTATGCTGGACACACCTTCGCCTGGGCTATGCCGTGCAAGATCTGAAAATCGCCGCGCGCACACTGCGCAAGAACCCGGTGTTCACGATCGCGGCCGTGGTCACGATCGCGCTCGGTATTGGCGCGAGCACGGCCATCTTCAGCGTCACCAACGCGGTCCTGCTGCGGCCGCTCCCGTATAAAAACCCGGGGCGGCTGGTGATCGCCTGCATGGACCTGCACGCGCGCCATGTCCGCGACTTTCCTTTTTCCAACGAAGACTTTATCGACATGCGCGACCAGACGAAGAGCTCCTTCCAGGGCTTCGCCGGCGTCTTCACCGGCCGCGCGATCCTGCCTGCGCTGGACGGCACGCCGGAGCAAGTACGCATCGCCGTGGTGACCACCAACTTCTTCCGGCTTACGGGCGCCCGCATCGCGCTCGGCCGCGACTTTACCGCGCAAGATGGATTACCACAGCCGCCGCCACCGCCGCCGGGCGCACAAGGCCCACCGGCGCCGCGCCTGCCGACCATGGCGATTTTGAGCTACAGCTACTTCGAGCGCCGCTTCGGCGGCAATCCCGCGATCCTTGGGCACATGATGCCCACCCAAGGCGGGCTCAAGCCGGTAATCCTAGGCGTGTTGGCGCCGCATTTCCGGCTCTACTTTCCCCCCGAAGCTCAGGTCCTGCCCGATCCCGAGATTTGGCTCGCCAACCGCCTGAGTTACGACAACAGCAACCGTGATTCTGTTTCGATCCACGCCATTGGGCGGCTGAGGGATGGCGTTACCTTCCAGCAAGCGCAGGATGCCGTGGATCGCGTCGCAGCGGTGACGCGCGAGCATTTCCTGATTGAGCGCACCGCCGGCTACGCCATTCGGCTTGAGCCGCTGCTGGGCTATGTGGTCTCGCAGGTGCGGCCGGCCATCGTGGCGCTCATGGGCGCGGCAATTTTTCTGTTGCTCATCGCCTGCGCGAATGTCGCCAACCTCTTGCTGGTGCGGGCGTCGCTGCGGGAGCGCGAGCTGGCGGTGCGGGCGGTGATGGGAGCGAGCCGCTGGCGCCTGATCCGCCAAATGTTGATCGAGGCGCTGCTGCTGGCGGCGCTAGGAGCGGCGGGCGGTCTCCTGCTGGCCTGGGCGGGGATGCACGAACTGCTGGCCATAGCGCCCGCAACTCTGCCCCGCCTGGATACGATTCGCATTGACGGCCCGGTGCTGGTGTTTACCGCCATCGCAGCCCTGGCGGCTGCCGCGATTTTCGGAATGCTCTCCGCCTGGCGTGCGTCGCGCCCCGAAACCCTCGGGGTGCTCCGCAGCGGCGGCCGCACCGAGGGCT
The DNA here is from genome assembly GCA_050747745.1 of Terriglobales bacterium. Classification (GTDB taxonomy): domain Bacteria; phylum Acidobacteriota; class Terriglobia; order Terriglobales; family SCQP01; genus SCQP01. The sequence goes on along the minus strand of JBOGKM010000086.1, from coordinate 47,325 downwards.
TGACACACGCTGGCATGACGCGCAGCGTGGTCGCGGTGATCGAAGTGGCGCTGGCTTTCGTGCTACTGGTCGGGTCGGGGTTGATGTTCCGCAGTTTCCGCGATCTGGAGCGCACGAATCCGGGCTTCGATCCGCAGGGCTTGCTGACGTTCCAGATCTTGGGCAATCTGGGCCTCAATCCGGCCGCGCGCGCCGCCGCAGTGCTTCAAATCCGGCAGGGGTTGCAGGCCATTCCCGGCGTCCAAAGCGTCTCTGCGGCTCGCCCGCTGCCGTTGGCCGGCGGGTTTAGTCCGATTCGCTGGGGCAACCTGGACGCCGGCCAAAATGCCAACCTCTATCGCGCGACTGACTTTCAATTCGTGCTGCCCGGCTACTTCGAGACCATGCGCATACCGCTGCTCGCCGGGCGAAGCTTTACCGAAGCCGACAACCAGCCGGGCCGCAACGTTGTGGTCGTAGACCAGGAGCTGGCGCGCAAAGCTTTTCCGCACGGCAATGCGGTCGGAAAGCAAATTTTAGTTCGGGTGGCGACGCCCCAGCCCGTCCCGGTCGAAATCATCGGCGTCGTCGCGCACACGCGCGATGAGTCGCTGGCCGTGCCCGGCCGCGAACAGGTGTATTTCACGGATGGCTACGTCGGATCGGGAGTCGTGAACAACTGGGTAATCCGTGGCGCCGGCAATATGGCGAGCTACAGCAATGAAGTTCGTGCCACCATAAAACGCCTGAACCCACATCTGCTTGTTACCGGGGTACAGCCGGTGGATGCGCTGGTTCTCCAGGGGCAAGCCGGCACGCGTTTTTCGCTGCTGCTGATCGGAGTGTTCGCGGTGATCGCACTGTTGCTCGCCGCGGTCGGTCTCTATGGCGTACTGGCCACCGCGGTGCGGCAACGGACCGCCGAATTCGGCGTGCGCATGGCCCTCGGCTCCGAGCCTGCCGGGATCTTCCGGCTGGTCGTTGGGCAGGGACTGCGCCTGACCGTCATCGGCATCATCGCGGGCCTCGCCGCCGCCGTGGCGCTGACGCGCTTGATCGGCAGTCTACTGGTGGGCATTACGCCGACCGATCCCGCGACCCTTGCCGTCATGGCTGTGCTGTTTTTCGTGATCGCCACCATCGCCTCGTGGCTGCCGGCATGGCGGGCGTCAAGGCTGGATCCGAACGCCGCCCTGCGCGAGCAATAACTCTGCCGGACCGGCTGCCACGCCATATCCACGCTGCGGGGAATATGGTTGTGGACGTTGATAAAAAAAAGCTACGACGGTGTGAACTGAAAATCGGAGCGGCCGCGCCGGCAAGCGCCGGAGGGCTAGGCGGCTCTGGGACGGCGGCGGCTGGCGGGCTTTTTGCCTACGGCTTTGGTACCGGTGCGCGTGGTCCGCGGCTGAGCTGCCGATGATCGCTTCGCCGCCTTGCCTGCGGTGCTGGTCTTGGACTGGATGGGCAGAATTTTCGCCGGCCCAGGGCGCCGCGCAGGCTCGACCGCGCGCCGGGCCCGGCTGCCCGCCGCCTTGGCCGCCACCGCTTCCGGATACACCAGCTTATGAACGCGGCTGCCGGGCTTGTCGTCGTAGACCAGCTCCAGCCCACGCTCGTCGAACACGCGGAAAAAATCTTCCCAGGAAACGTCAGCCAGCGATTCCGGCTCCTCGGCCGCAAACTCGAATCGCGGCATGCCGCCGGTGCGGTTCACGACCGACGGCGCAGCGCCGCGAGCCTCGGCCCAGCGGCGGATTTCGTCGTGATCGCGGGCGGTTTTCGAAGCCATCACCGCTCAGATGCGCTAGGAGCCTTGCTCGTTGCCCGCGCGCTTCTGTGAGACGTGCTCCTCGATCGTCGCCCCTGCATTCCCAGGCTGATGCCGATAAGAGTCAATCAGGTCGCGCTCGGCATCGTGCAGCGCCGAGCGCAAACTGAGGCCGATCTTCTTGTCCGCCGGGCTGAGCTTGATGATCTTGAACTCGTACTCCTTGCCGATCACCGGCGGTTGGCCCTCGGTAATGGCCGGATTGATTTCCGAGTTGTGGCACAAACCCTCAATGCCGCCCTCCAACTCGACGAACGCCCCAAACGGAGCCAAGCGCAGCACCTTGCCCGGCAGCACCTCGCCCAGTTGGCGTGTGGCAAAAAACGTCTCCCAGGCGTCGGGCTCGAGCTGGCGGATGCCCAGCGATAAACGCCGGTTCTCGATATCAATGCTCAAGATTTTCGCTCGTACTTTATCGCCCTTTTTCACCACTTCCGACGGGTGCTGAATGCGCTTGGTCCAGGAAAAGTCGCTGATGTGGACCAGTCCGTCTATGCCATCCTCGATCTCCACAAACGCCCCGAAGTCGGTGAGATTGCGTACCCGCCCCTCGATGATGCTGCCCGGCGCGAACCGCTCCGGCAGCGTCTCCCACGGATTGGATTGCGCCTGGCGCAGCGACAACGACATGCGGCGCTCACCCGGGTTCACGTCCAGCACCACCACATCCAAGTGCTGCTCCATGGCCACGATCTTGGAGGGATGCTTGGTGCGCTTCGACCACGACATTTCCGAGATGTGGATCAAACCTTCGATGCCCTGCTCCAGCTCGACGAAGCAGCCGTAATCGGTGATGCTCACCACCTTGCCCTGCACCCGTGCGCCCACCGGATACCGCTCCTTGGCGTCGGCCCACGGATCGGGCAATAGCTGCTTGAACCCAAGCGAAACCCGCATACGCGCCTTGTCGAATTTCAGCACCTTGACGGTGATCTCGTCATTGGGCTGCACCATTTCGTTCGGATGGGCTACACGGCCCCAAGACAGATCGCTGACGTGCAGCAGACCGTCAATGCCGCCCACGTCCACGAACACCCCGTACTCGGTGACGTTTTTCACCACCCCGGTCACCATCTGGCCCTCCGCCAGGGTCTCCAGCGTCTGCGCCCGGCGCGCGTCCAGATCCTCCTGCAGCACCGACTTGCGCGACACCACGATGTTGCCGCGCTTCTTGTTCAGTTTGATGATGCGCACCCGGACTTCCTGGCCCAGAAAGGCGTCCAGGTTGTGAACCGGACGCACGTCTAGTTGCGAGCCCGGCAGGAACGCCTTGACCCCAATGTCACAGGCCAAACCGCCCTTGATGCGCTCCACGATGCGGCCCTGCATGATGGTGGCTTGCTGATGGGCGTGCTCGAGCTCGTCCCACAAGCGCAGCCGCGCCGCGCGCTCGTGCGAGAGGCGCAGGCCGCGCTCGCCTCCCTCCCGCTCGACCACGACATCAATGATGTCGCCCGGGTGGACCTGCGCCACCCCTTCCGCGTCCAGGAACTCGCGCAGCCGGACCACGCCTTCCAGTTTCTGCCCGACATCGACGACCACTTCTTCGCCGTCGATCTTGAGCACCGTGCCCTTGAGCACTTCCCCTTCGTTGGCCTGTTCTTGCTGTTCAAATGATTGTTCGAGGAGCTGTTCGAAATCTTCCATGAGGTTAGAAAATGCGGATAGCGGCCGGCGGGCTGGTTAGCCCGTCCGCCTCCATCCATGGCGCCTGAAATTTGAGCTGGATGGGCTTAGGAGCGCAGGATTAATGATAGCCACGTCCGGCAACAGTGTCAAATGCGGCGCGGGCGGCCGTCTAGCGCACCACGGGCGCGGCGGTGGCGTGGCGGAAGTCGGCGCCGTGCAGGGCCACAAACACGCACATCTCGTACAGGCGCGAGCGCAGCCGCTCGCCCACCACCTGCGCCAGCGAGAACTGCCCGCCCGCCTCGGCAGCATCGGCCAGGCGGCGGCCGCGCGCTTCGCTGTCCTCGAGATTCGTGGTCACGAGCGTGGCGAGCTGGTGACTATAGCGGTGGTTGAGAATGTAGTGCAGGGTTTCGAGGGCCCATTCCGTGGCCCGGCCCACGCCCAGATCGTCCAGGATCAGAACCTCGATCTCCAACCAGGGCTGCACCACCCTGGCTTCGGTGGACGGATTGGTGGGATCGAACGTCGCCTGAATTTGCTTCAGCAGCGCGCGGTGATCCACAAAACGGCAGGCGATGCCGCGCTCCAGCAGCTTGGCGGCGATGGCCACCGCCAGATGGGTTTTGCCCGACCCGACCCCGCCGTAAAACAGCAGCCCGCTGCAATCCCGGTCCACGCCGCCCGGATAGTCGCGGCTGTAAGCGATGGCCGTGCGGTGCGCCAGGATCAGCTCGCGCGACCCCTCCGTGATGAAGTTGTCCAGGGTGCAGTGCTGGTAACGGGGTGGGATCTGCGCCGCGGTCAGCAGCTCGGCCGAGCGCCGGGCAAAATGGCAGTCGCAGCGGGCGGCGCGAGCGGGCGCACCCTCAGCGCCGGTCAGCATTTTCCATCCCGTGCCGCCGCACAGCGCGCAGGTCTCGGCGGGCGCGGGGGTGGTGGCCATGGGGCCAGCATAGCAGGCCGGCGCGCCGGATGGCAGCACAATGGAAACATGGCGGAGGCGGCGGCACACCGGATCGTCGAGCGGCTGCGGGCGCACGGGCATCAGGCCCTCTATGCCGGCGGAGCGGTGCGCGACCATCTGCTCGGCCTCGCGGCGGTGGATTTCGACGTGGCCACCGATGCCGCTCCCGCCGAGATTATGCGCCTGTTTCCACGCCACTCCGCCGTGGGCGCGGCCTTTGGCGTGGTGCTGGTCCATGAGCCCGAAGCCAGCGTCGAGGTCGCCACCTTCCGCACCGAAGGCAGCTACCCCGACGGCCGTCATCCGGAAAACGTGCGCTACGCTCGCACCGCCCAGGAAGATGTCCAGCGCCGCGATTTCACCATCAACGGCCTGCTGCTGGATCCGCTCGGCGGCCAGATCCTCGACTACATCGGCGGACGGCAGGACCTCGACTCCCGCATCATTCGCGCCATCGGAGATCCCGAGCGCCGCTTCACCGAGGACCGCCTGCGATTGCTGCGCGGGGTGCGTTTCGCCGCGCGGTTGGGTTTTGCAATCGAGCCGGCGACGCTGACCGCCATGCGCCGCCAGGCGCCGGAGATCGTGCGCATCAGCCCCGAACGCGCCCGCGACGAAATCCTCAAAATGCTAACCGAGGGCCACGCGCGGCGGGCCTTCGAGCTGCTGGAGGAAACCGGCCTGCTGCGTCCGTTGCTGCCCGAGGTGGCGGATATGAAAGGCGTCGAGCAGCCGCAGCAATTCCACCCTGAAGGCGATGTATGGATGCACACGCTCATGATGCTGGAGGCGCTGCCCCATCCGGTCGCGCCCGCGCTGGCGCTGGGAGTGCTGCTGCATGACGTGGGCAAACCGAAAACCTTCCGCCGCGCCCCCGACCGCATCCGCTTCGATTCCCATGCCGCCGTGGGCGCGGCCATGGCCGCCGGCATCGCTCAGCGGCTGCGGCTGCCCAACGCCAGCTGCGAGCTGGTGACGACGCTGGTGGCCGAACACATGAAGTGGCCGGAGCTGCCCAAAATGCGCGCGAGCACCCGCAAGCGCTTTTTGCGCCGCCCGGAAATCGAAGCCCAGCTCACCCTGCTGCGCCTCGACTGCGCCGCCAGCCATGGCGATTTAAGTCTGTACGAGCTGGCGCGGCGCCAGTTGGGCGAGATCGAGCCCGGCGACGTGCGCCCGCCGCGCCTCCTCAGCGGCGAGGATCTCATCGCCATGGGCTACCCCCCCGGCCCGCGCTTTCGCGAAATCCTGGAAGCGGTCGAGGATGCCCAACTCGAGGGCGCGCTCGCCGACCACGCCGCGGCGCGCCGGTTTGTCAGCCAACGTTTTCCTCTGGCACACTGAACTCTAGCTATGTTTCCCGTTCACCGGCCCCGCCGCCTGCGTCAGAATCCCGGCTTGCGCACCTTGGTGCGCGAAACCCGCCTCCACCGCGACTGCCTGGTGCAGCCGCTGTTTGCCGTGCCCGGCCGCGGCGTAAGAAAAGAGATCAGCTCGCTGCCCGGCCAGTTTCATCTCTCCGTAGACCAACTCGCCGAGGAGGGCCAAAAGTTGGCGGACGGCGGGGTCCACGCCGTGCTGCTGTTCGGCATTCCCGAACACAAGGACAGCCAAGGCAGCGGCGCCTGGGCGGACAACGGCATCGTCCAACAGGCGGTGCGGATGCTCAAAAAACATGTGCCCGCGCTGCAGGTGATCACCGATTTGTGCCTGTGCGAATACACCACGCACGGGCATTGCGGCATCATCGAACAACGCGGCCACACGGTGACCGTGCTCAACGATCCCACCCTGGAGCTGCTGGCCAAAACGGCGGTCGCGCAGGCGGCGGCGGGCAGTGACCTGATCGCGCCCAGCGACATGATGGACGGCAGGGTGCAGGCCATCCGCCGCGGGCTGGACGGCGCCGGCTTGGTCGGGCTGCCGATTATGAGCTACGCCGCCAAATTCTGTTCGGCTTTTTATGGTCCGTTCCGCGAAGCCGCCGGTTCGGCCCCGCAGTCGGGCGACCGCTCCGGCTACCAGATGGATCCCGCCAACGGCCGGGAAGCGTTGCGCGAGATGGCGCTCGATCTGCAGGAGGGCGCCGATATCCTGATGGTCAAGCCCGCGCTACCTTACCTCGACATTTTGCATGCCGCCCGCACGCGCTTCCCGGTCCCATTGGCCGCCTACCAGGTCTCCGGCGAGTACGCCCAGATCCTGGCCGCGGCGCGCGCCGGCTGGCTGGATCAGGAACGCGCCATGTGGGAATCGCTCACCGCCATTCGCCGCGCCGGCGCCGATATCCTCATCACCTACTTCGCCCGCACCGCCGCCGCCGCGCTGGGTGTGTAGGCTATAGACGGCGGTATTCCTTGCGTCCGCCGGGAGCGGCGGGAGCGGCCATGCCGGGCACGCGGACCACGACATGGCGGTCGCGGCCTAGACCTTCGCTTTCGCTGGAGAGGCCGGCCTGTTCCCGCAAGGCGAGATGCACGGTGCGGCGGTCGCGCGAGTTCATGGGCGCGAAGGCGTAGGGCAGACCGGTCTTGCGCACCCGCTCGGCTGCCATTTGTGCCAGCGCGCGCAGCTCCTGTACCCGCAATTGGCGCCGTCCCTGGCAGTCGAACAGAATCGCATGATGCTCGTGCGGGGGCACGCGCAAGGTTTCCAATGCCAGATATTCCATGCCGCGCAGCAGTTCGCCCTCGTCGGCCAGCAGCAGGCTGGCATCTGGCCCGGCAAGATCGACCACCAGCTCCGGACCCTCCCCGTCCGGGTCCGCGGGCGGGGTGAGAAACTGAAACTGCAGTCGAAAGTGCCCTTCGTGGATCACCGATTCCAGGAACTCGCGCAGTCGCGCTTGGATTTCAGCTTCCATCGCTTGTCTCCCTTTCCCTCAACGCTTGACCACTTTGCCGGCCAGCACTTTCTTCTTGGCCGACGGCGGCGTCGCGCCGCTGGCCGCCTGATCCTTATCCTTGGCTTTGTCCTTGGCCGCCACTGCCGCCACCGCCGCATCGTTATAGGTCGTGTTCGCGACCCATTGCTGGCCGGTGCTGATGACGTTGTAGCCCAGGTAGAACAGGTTCACGCCGCTGGGTAAGAAGAAGAAAAACCAGCCCACAAAAATCGGCATGGCCCACTTCATCAGCTTCGCCTGGCGCGCGTCCTGGCCGGGCGTCATAGGCATCATCGCCGACATGAAAAACTGCGAAATCACCAGCACGATAGGCAGAATGTAGTAAGGATCCTTGGCGGACAGATCGTGAATGTAGCCGATCCACGGCGCGTGACGCAGCTCGATGGCCGACTCCAGCATTTCCCAGAAGGCGTAAATGAGCGGCAGCACGATCAGCATGGGCAGACAGCCGCCCAGCGGATTCACGCCGTGCTCGGAATACACTTTCATGACCTCCTGCTGCACTTCCTGGCGGCGGGGATCGCGGATGGGATAGCGCTTCATTTTGGCGTTGAGCGCGTTGATTTTCGGCTGCAGCGCCATCATCTTCGCCTGGCTCTTCTGCGCTTTCATCTTCAGCGGGAAGGTGGCCATGGTGGTGACAAAGGTGAGGAACAGAATCGCCCAGCCGTAGTTGTGGATCCAGTGCACGTAGGTCCAGTGCAGCCACAAAAACAGCGGTTCGGCGATAAAGCTGAACCAGCCGAAATCCACCACGCCGCGCAGCGCCGGATCGATCGCACTCAGCAGCGACAACTGTTTCGGGCCGACAAAGATGCGGATGGAAACCGGACCGCCGGTGGCAATCGCCAGGCCGATGGTATCCACCGGCTTGTTGGTGGTGACGTTGCCGCTGGCGTCGATCAGGCGCGGCTGAAACTGGTTTTTGAGCTGGGTAACGGTGAGCTGCGGCTGCTGGTTGGGTAGGAAAGCCATCGCAAAGTAATGGTCTTCCACGCCCACGAACTGGTACACGCCCTGCTCGACCGATCCGGCATTGACGTGCTTGACCTCGGTGGTCTTGACGCTGCTGCCGGATTGGAAGAACAGTTTCTCGCTGCTGAAGTCGCCGGGCGCGGGACGGTCGCCAAACGCTCCCTGCCAGGCGATAGCAGCGCCCACCGGCTGACCGTTGCGGCTGAGGCTAGCGTCCAGCTCGATTTCGTAGGTGCGGTTGAAGGTGACGGTCTTTTTCGCCAGCAGTGAACCATTGGACCAGGTGAAGGTCAGAATCTGATCGCCATTGGGCGCGGTGCGCTGGTGGAATTGGTAGAGCGCGACCGCCAATTGCTTGCGCAGTTGCGCGTCCTTGGTCCAGAAGGCGAGCGGGTAGCCGAACTCCCTGGAGAACGCGGGACCCACCACGTCGAGCGGATGACCGAGATCGTCCTTGTACTTGCTCAGGATCCAGGAGTGCACGTCCGCGCCCTGGTTGCTGAACACCACTTTGTAGACCGGCGTGGTGACGGTAATCAGCTGCGCGCTCTTGGCTGCCACCGGCGCCGATTTGACCACCGGCGCCGCGGTCATGGCCGCTGCGGCGGGTGAAGGCGTCGACGGCTGCGGCGCCACGCTGACCTGCGGCGGCGGGGCGGAGGATTTGGCGCTGGGCGGCTTGGTGGTGGACGTCAGGGGCGCCTTTTTTTCCGCCTGCTGCAGCGTCGGCATTTTCGAGTTCTTGTTGAGAAACGGCAGCACTATCAGAAATAGAAATACCGAGAGCGCGAACGCCACGATCAGGCGCTTTTCAAAGTTGGGATCGTCGTTGCTATTCAAGGCCATTAGGCGTGCTTCTCGTGTGCGTGATGATTTTCATGCCGCTCTGGAACCGGATCAAATCCGCCGGGATGGAAGGGATGGCAGCGCAGCAGACGCCAGACCGCCAAGCCCGATCCTCGCAGCAGCCCGTACCGCTCCACCGCCTGCAGCGCGTATTCGCTGCAGGAGGGATAAAAGCGGCACGAGGGCGGCAGCCAGGGCGAGATCACACGCTGGTAGCCGCGCAACAAAAACACACCAGCGAGTTTGGGCCACTGCTTCACAATGTCTTCTGCCGCAGCGAGGCGCATACCGCCTTCACCTGCATTTCCAACTCGCGCGCCAGCTCAGCGAAGCCGGCCGTGGCAACCGACGGCCGGGGATTCACCACCACGGCACAGCCAATTCCGGCGATCCCGGCCGGCAAGCGCCGCAGCAACTCACGCGTGCGGCGGCGGAGGCGATTGCGCACCACCGCGGGGCCGAGCTTGCGCGAGGCGGTAATGCCAAAGCGCACACCCGGTTGCGCCGAGGCCAAGCCAAACACGGTAAAGTGGCGCGAGCTGCGGCGCAGCCCTTGCTCGTAGGCGGCGCGAAACTCCCTGCGGCGCAACAGGCGCCGGCGTTGCGGCCACCGAAAACTGCTAGTCGCGGTAACCGGCGCTGACGGCAACGCGTTTACGCCCTTTCGCCCGGCGACGGGCGAGCACGGCGCGGCCGTTCTTGGTGGCCATGCGGGCGCGAAACCCATGCGTTTTGCTGCGCCGCCGCCGGTTAGGTTGAAAAGTTCTCTTGGGCATACTCTACCGTTTTCCAGAGGGCAGCTATTCCACTCCCCCGCGCAGCCGCGACCGCGCTTTCCGCCAAAATTAACGTTGCGTTCACCGACCCAAGCTCTTCCGCCACGCCTATCGAGACGGCGGCGCTTGAGCGCACTGGACACTAGGTATTATAGCGAGCCCCGAGCTCGCCAGCAAGCGCCGCCTGCCTCTTGGCGGGCTGCACTTTTATTTCCATTCTGGATGTTCCACCGGGCGCAGTTCGTGAGATGCTAACCACCGCTGCCCTGCTTTTGGGGTCAGCACGAAAGCTTCGCTCGAGCCTGGCAAGCATGGCGCAATCCTCGGCCAAAGTTCAAACCACCTGGGACAGCATCCTGGGCGAGATTCGCAAAAGCGTGAATCCGCATCGCTTCAATACCTGGCTGCGCCCGACGCGGCAGGAACGATTGGGTGACGGCACGCTGGTGATCTCGGTGCCAGATTCCCAGCTGCAGCAGGTGAACGAAAAATTCCGGCCGCAGATCGAACAGGCGATCAAGCGCCTCCATCTGGATGGCACGGTGCAGCGCGTCGAGGTTGTCATCAGCGCTCCCGCGGCCGCGAACCTGGAACCACGGCCGGCCCCGCCGCCGCGGCGGCCCGAGCAGGGCAAGCTGGAGTTCGACACCGGCGCGCTGAAGCCGGAGTATACCTTTGCCACCTTTGTCGTGGGCGGATCCAATCAGTTTGCGCACGCAGCCGCGCACGCGGTGGCGGAGCGGCCAGGACGGGCTTACAACCCGCTGTTCCTTTACGGCGGCGTGGGCATGGGCAAGACGCACCTGATGCACGCCATTGGCCACGGCACCAAGGCACTGGGGCGGCAACTGCGCATCGAGTACGTGACCGCGGAAGATTTCACCAACGAGATGATCACTTCGCTGCGCCATGACAACATGGCGAGCTTCCGCGACCGCTATCGCTCCGTGGACGTCCTGCTGATCGATGATATCCAGTTCATCGCCAACAAGGAACGCATCCAGGAAGAGTTCTTCCACACCTTCAACACCCTGCATGGGGCGGGTAAGCAGGTGGTGATCTCCAGCGACCGGCCGCCGCGCGAGCTGGTGCAACTCGAGGAACGCATGCGCTCGCGCTTCGAGTGGGGCCTGAGCGCGGATCTGCAACCGCCGGACCTGGAGACCCGAACCGCCATTCTCATGGAAAAGGCCCAGTTGGAGCGGCACAAGCATCCCGGCACGCTGGTGCTGGGCGCGGAGGTGGCCGGCTTCATCGCCTCGAAGATCAAAAGCAACGTGCGCGAACTGGAGGGCGCCATGGTCCGTTTGCTGGCCTACTGCACCCTGAAAGATTTGCCGGTCACCATCGAGACCGCCCAGGAGGCGCTCAAAAATTTGCTCGACCAGCAGCAGCGCAAGCTCGATATCGAGATCATCGCCCAGGCGGTGGCGGAGTCGTTCAACCTGCGCGTGGCCGACCTGAAGGCACGCAACAACAGCCAGCAGATCGTTTACCCGCGCCAGATCGCCATGTACCTGACGCGGCAATTGTTGGGCGTCTCGCTGCCGGAAATCGCCCGCTACTACGGCGGCAAGCACCACTCCACCGTCATCCATTCGATTCGCAAGATCGAGCAGGAGCGCGTGGCCAACCAGGCGCTGGCGCGCACGCTCACGCACTTGAGCGAACAGTTGCAGTAGGCGGCCCGCGATGGACTCCTCCCGCCTGGAGGCGTTCAGCGATGGCTTTTTCGCCGTCATCATCACCATCATGGTGCTGGAGCTGATGCCGCCCGCAGGCGCCGGTTGGGCGGCGCTGCGCGGCTCGATGCCCGGGGTGCTGATCTACGCGCTCAGCTTCGCCTACCTGGGAATTTACTGGAGCAACCACCACCACTTCTACCAGCTCGTCGAGCGCGTGGATGGCGGCGTGCTGTGGGCCAACCTGCACTTGATGTTCTGGCTCTCGCTGGTGCCGTTCGCCACCGCCTGGATGGGCCGGCACGCGGGCGCGGTGGCGCCCACGGCGATGTATGGCGCGGCCCTGTTTTTGCCGGCGCTGGCGTGGTGGCTGATGCGGACGGCGGTGCTGCACGCACATGCGCGCGGCTCGCACCTGGCGGCGGTGATGCGCAGCGGCTGGAAGGAGAATCTCTCGCTGGCGTTGTACGCGGCCGGTATCGCGCTCAGCCTCTGGCGCCCCTACGCCGCCGATGCCCTCTACATCCTGGTCGCGCTGCTATGGATGATTCCCGACCGCCGCGTCGAGCACGCGCTGGGGAAAGGGAAGGCGTGATCTGGCGGACGCGCTTCGCCGGCGGCATCATCGCCGAGTTTGCCGTTCCCCCAAGGCGCGGCGGCCGGGTCATCGTCCTGCTGGATGGCATGCCCTCGGTGCCGCGCAAGCAGCCGCTGATGGACTGGCTGGCCGAACGCGGCTACTGGGTGATCTATCCGCGCTGGCGGGGAGCCTGGGAAAGCGAAGGCCACTTTCTGCAACGCTCGCCCGAGCAGGACTTGCGCGATATCCTGGACCAACTGCCGCGCGGCCTGCGCGAAACCGCCTTCGGGCGCCGGTTCCAGCTGACGCCGCGCCATGTTTTCGTCATCGGCGGCAGCTTCGGCGGCACGGCGGCGCTGCTGGCGGCGCTCGATGCGCGCGTCGAGAAGGTGGTGGCCAACTGCCCCGTGGTGGACTGGAGCATTCTGGATCGGGAACAGAAAAAGGAAACCTCCAATCCCAGCTACGCAGCCTATATTCGCGAGGCCTTCGGCTGTGGTTATCGGCTGCGCCCTCGCGACTGGAACCGGCTGCGCGGCGTACGTTTCTTTAATCCCGCCGCGCGCCTGGACGACTTCGACGGATCCAAAATCCAGATTTTTCACGCCCAAGATGACCCCTACATTCCCTGGCGCCAGGTGCAGCAGTTTGCCGCCTGCACTCGTTCCCGGCTGCGGCTGCTGGATCATGGCGGCCACCTGCGCACCGAGTTGATCGTGCGCCGCTATTGGCGCACGATCTCGTCGTTTTTCGGCTGAGCGGATGCAAGCAGCCCGCAGCGAGCGGCGCAGAACTCGACCACGCGGTTCTCGGCCCAATAGACGCCCTCGCCGGAACGGCGGGAGTTGATAAAGGCGCAGTGGCCGCCATGAGCGCAAGTACGGAACGAAACCGCCGGATTGCCGGCGAGCAGCGCCCGCGAGGGCGGCGTGATCACGATGAAGGGATCATCGTCGGCGTGCAGCACCAGCGTGGGCACGCGAATCGAGGCCAGCACGCGCGCGGCGCTGGCGTGCTCGTAATAATCGGCGGCATCGCGGTAGCCGGTAAACGGCCCGGTGAACACGTCATCAAAGGCCCGCACTGTGCCCAGACGGTCGAGTTTTTCCACCGGATAACGGCCGGGAAAGCGCGCCGCGTGGCGCCGCAGCCGCTGCTTCAGGCTCGCCAGAAAACGCCGCTCGTAAAAGTAATTGATCCTGCGGCTCAGCGCGGTGGCGCAGGCGTCCAGGTCGAGGCAGGGCGAAACCGCCGTCACCGCGCGCAGCGCCGCCGGGAAACGTTCGCCGCACTCGCCCGCGTATTTCAGCACTAGGTTTCCGCCCATGGAATAGCCCGCCAGCGCCACTTCGGTCACCTGTGGCCGCTCCCGCAGCCAGGCCAGTGCGGCTGCGACATCGCCGCTCATGCCCGAGTTGTAGAGCGTGGCGCAGCGCGCCTCGGCTTCGCCGCAGCCGCGCACGTTCATGCGCACCACGTGGAAGCCGCGCGCCAGCGCCAGCGCCGCGGTGGTGAGCATGTAGCCGACCTCGCTCGAGCCCTCCAGCCCATGCACCGCCAGCAGCGCCGGAGCGGCCGCAGGCTGCCAGTGGCTGCGCAGCAGCAGATCCACGCCTTCGGCCACGGGCAGCCAGTCGGAATGCCCCGGCGGCAAATGCACGCGCCGCGGCCGCAGGAACGAATAGACCGTATTGCTGTGGCCGTTGCGCAGCCACCAGGGCGGGGTGAACTCTGCTCCTAAACTCAACCCTTAGTATGCGCGAGAATCTCCTGCGCCCGCGCGGCGACGCGCGCCGCCTGGCGCCGCACCTGCCCGGGCGCGGTGCCGCCCGTGACCTGGCGGCGCTCCAGCGAAGCCGCGGGCGTGAGCTCGCGTACGGCGGCAACATCGAACTCCAGGCCGGGATTGATCGCCGCCAGCTCGGCCGCGGAAAAATCGCGGAAGTCGCGCTCTTGCTCGGCGGCGGCGGCTACGATGCGGCCCACCCCCTCATGCGCGCGCTGAAACGGAATGCCGGCGGCGACCAGCAGGTCGGCCATGTCGGTGGCCAGCAGCGCCGGATCCTGAACTCCGGCGGCCGCCGCCGCCGGATTCACGCGCGTGGTGCGCACCACGCCCGCGGCGATCTCCAGGCACGCGCGCGCCGTGTCCACCGCGTCGAAAACCGGCTCCTTGTCTTCCTGCAGGTCGCGATTGTAGGCCAGCGGCAAGCCGCGCAACAGCGCCAGCAACTGCTGCAGCTCCGCCAGCGAACGCGCGCTTTTGCCGCGGATCAGCTCCAGTGCGTCCGGATTTTTCTTTTGTGGCATGAGGCTGCTGCCGGTCGTGAAGGCATCACCCAGGCGCAGCCACCCGAACTCGGCGCTGGCGTAGAGAATCCAATCCGCCGCCCAGCGCGAAAGATGCACCCCCAGCAAGGCGAGCGCAAACAGAATTTCGGCGGCAAAATCGCGGTCGGAAACCGCATCCAGGCTGTTCTGGCTCACGCCGTGAAAGCCCAACTCACGCGCACTCGCCTCGCGATCGCCCCCCCACGCCGTACCCGCCAGCGCGCCGCTGCCCAGCGGGCAGCTGGCCTCGAGACGCGCATAGGCGTCCTCCAGGCGTCCGTGGTCGCGCAGCAGCATTTCGGCGTAGGCCAGCGCGTGATGGCCGAGCGACACGGGTTGGGCGCGCTGCAGATGGGTGTAGCCGGGGATGGCCAGGGCCGCATGCTCGGCGGCCCACGCGGCCAGCGCGGCTAGCAATTCCGCCAACCCGCGCTCCAGCGCCGGCTGCTGGGCGCGCAGCCAGAGGCGCAAATCGAGCGCCACCTGCTCGTTGCGGCTGCGGCCGGTCTGCAGCTTGGCCGCGCCGGCCGGCGCCAGTTGCGCCAGCCGCGCGGCGACGTAGGTATGCACGTCTTCCACGCCCGCATCCTCGGCCGGATCCGCGGCGGCAAACTCCCCCGCCAATTCCTCGCACGCCGCGGCGAGCGAGCCCGCTTCCTCTCCGCTCAGCACGCCCGCGCGCTCGAGGGCATGCACGTGCGCGCGCGTGCCCACCGCTTCCGCCCATGCCAGCCGCCGGTCATGGGTAAACGAAGCCGAAAACCGCTCCATGGCGGGCGCAACCGGGTCGCGAAACCGCCCGCCCCACAGCTTCACGCCTTGCTCCCCGCCAGCGCCGCCATGCGCAGCGGCAAGCCCACCAGCCGGATGAAGCCGGCGGCGTCCTTCTGATCGTAAAGCTCGCCCATGGTGAACGACGCCAGATCGTGCGAGTAGAGCGAGTGCGGCGACATGCGCCCGGCCACCAGCGCGTGCCCTTTGTGCAGCTTGAGCCGAACCTCGCCGCTGGTCGGACGCAGGGCGCGGTTCATGAAGGCGTCCAGGGCTTCGCGCAGCGGCGTGAACCAGAAACCGTTGTAGACCAGACGCGCATACTCGAGGCCGAGCTGCTGCTTCAGCGCGGCGGTGGCGCGGTCCAGGGTCAGCGCTTCCAGCTCGCGCAGTGCCGTGACCAGCAGCGTGCCGCCGGGCGTTTCGTAAGCGCCGCGCGATTTCATGCCTACGAAGCGATTTTCCACCAGGTCCACGCGCCCGATGCCGTGCCTTCCGGCCAGTTCGTTCAGGCGCGTCAACAGCGGCACGGCGGCCATCGGCGCGCCCTCCAGCTCCACCGGCACGCCCGCCTCGAACCCGATGCGCACGTATTCCGGCTCGTCCGGAGTTTCCGCCAGCGACCGGGTGAGCACCCATACGTCTTCCGGCGCCTCCCGGCCCGCGTCCTCCAGCGCACCCCCTTCGTGGCTGATGTGCCAGAGGTTGCGGTCGCGGCTGTAAATTTTCGCCTCGCTCTGCTCCACCGGGACCTTGTGGGCGCGGGCATAGGCGAGCGCGTCCTCGCGCGAGCGGATGTCCCACTCGCGCCAAGGGGCGATCACTTGCAGCTGCGGCGCCAGGGCCTGGTAGGCCAGCTCGAAGCGCACCTGGTCATTCCCCTTGCCGGTACAGCCATGCGCCACGGCATTGCAGCCGTGCGCCAGCGCCGCCTCGACCTGCGCTTTGGCGATCAGCGGGCGCGCCATCGCGGTGCCGAGCAGGTACTGCTGGTCGTAAATGCATCCCGCCTTGAGCGTCGGCCACACGTAGCCGGTCAGGAACTCCCCGGCCAGCTCCGCCACGACGGCCTCATCGGCGCCGGTGGCCAGCGCCTTGGCGCGCAACTGGTCAAAATCATCGCCCTGGCCGACATCGGCAATCACCGCAACGATGGGAGCGGGATAGTGCTCCTTGAGCCACGGAATAATGATCGAGGTATCGAGGCCGCCGGAGTAGGCGAGGGCGATTTTGCGGATCGAGGGTTTCATGAGACTTGCCGGCGCCGCTCCTTGGCATTGCCCAGAATCAGCGCGGCCAGAATGGCTTTTTGCACGTGCAGGCGGTTTTCCGCCTGTTGATAAACCAGCGAAATGCCGGAATCAATCACCCCGGCCGTGACTTCCAGGCCGCGATGCGCCGGCAGGCAGTGCAGGAATCGCGCCCCCGGGCGGGCGCGCGCCATGAGGGCTTCGTTCACCTGGTAGCCGGCGAAGTCGCGCGCCCGCTGCGTCTGCTCCGCTTCCTGGCCCATGCTCGCCCAGGTGTCGGTGTAAACCGCGTGGGCCCCACGCAGCGCCGCTCCTAGCGCGTTGCCGATTTCGATTTTGGCGCCCGAGCGTCGCGCCGACTGCCGCGCCCGCTCCACCAGCGCGGCCTCGGGCTCGTAGCCGGCCGGTGTGGCCACGGCCATGTGTACGCCCGCCAGCGCCGCCGCTTCCAGCAGCGAGTGGCAGGTGTTGTTGCCGTCGCCCACATAGGCCAGCTTGATCCCCGGAAAATCCTCGAAGGCTTCGCGCAGCGTGAGGAAATCGGCCATCGCCTGGCAGGGATGGCTGTGATCGCTGAGGCCGTTAATCACCGGTACGGCGCTGGCGCCCGCCAGCAGCTCGATGGATTCATGGCCGAACGTGCGCGCCACGATGGCATCCATCCACAGCTCCAGGTTGCGCGCCACGTCCAGAATGTCCTCGCGTTCGCCCAGCGGCGATTCGGTGAAATCGAGAAACACGGCGTGACCGCCCATTTCCTGCATGGCGACGTCAAAGGTCACCCGGGTCCGCAACGAGGGCTTCTCGAAGATCATCGCCAGCCCGCAGCCGGAGAGCAGGTCGCGGTAGCGGCCGGGATGCACCTTGATGTCGGCGGCCAGATCCAGCAGCGCCAGGAATTCCTTGCGGCTGAGTGCGGCCAGATCAATCAGATCGGCCACCGCCAGCCGCGGCATTCGCGGCGCGGGAATGGAATAGGGAGGCGGGATCGAAGGTCCCAGGCGGGGATTCAGAAGATTGGTTTTCATGCGTTTCTATTCCTGGCTCACCGCGCCGCCGAGCAGGTGGCGCAGGCGGCGCTCGGCGCTGAGGCGCAGGCGTGGGTTGGCAAATACCAGCAGCACGGTATCGTCGCCCGCCAACGTGCCTGCCACTTCGCTCCAGCCCGCATGGTCGAGCGCGGCGGCGACGGTGGGCGCGGCCCCGGAGGCGGTTTTGACCACCAGCAGGTTCTGCGCCGGACGCAAGTCGCGGGCAAATTCACGCATCACCCGGCGCAGATCCGAATCCGGGACGGCGGCTTCCGGCGCGAGCGCAGCGCCCTCAGCGCCCAGTTCGGCGTAGCCGGCCGGCATCTTGACCACCCCCAGCGCCTTGAGGTCGCGCGACAGCGTCACCTGCGTCGTCGCCACTCCCGCCCGCCGCAGCCCCGCCGCCAGCTCGGCCTGGGAATGCACCGCGCGTGCCCGCACCAGCTTAAGAATTTGTTCCTGGCGGAAGTTGTGCGCCATGGGCTGCCCCCTAGCGAATAAATATTCCTTTATAGAATAATTATCCAAAGGGCCGGCGCTGTCAAGATCCGGGCGGCGCCGGCTTGACGCTGAGGGGAAACTGGCGGATTTCCGAGCGCCCGCGCCGCGTCATCACCAGCGTCGCCGTCCACGCGCCCGGCTGCGGCAGCCGCGTGATTCCTTCATAGATGCCGTTGCCGCGCGGCGCCAGCGCGACGCGCTGGGGCGGCGGCGGCGAGCCCGCGCGGGCCAGCTCCACGTAAGCCGCTCCGCCATCGAGCGGCACCCCCGCGCTGGTGGTCAGCAGGCAGCGCACCCGCGCCTGCTCGCCCGCCACCGGCTGCGCCGGATCCGTCACCAACTCCAGCTTCCACGCCGCCGGCTTCGGCGCCGACCGGCAACCGGCGGTCAGCACGCCCGCGAGCAGCAGCAGCGGCAACAACGTTCGCGGGACCCGCATACTGGGACTCTATCACCGCGGCGCGGCCGGAAGCCCGCGCAAGAGCATCAGAGGATCACGCGCGTTTCGCCCGTGCGCCGCGTGAGGCGGGCGCGGTCGCAGTATTCCAGCAGCGGGATCGCCAGCTTGCGGCTGAGGCCGGTCCATTGTTTAAACTCGCCCACGGAAAACGCGGGCGCGCGCTGTTTCTTTTCCGCCAGCAGCGCGCGCAGGCGCGCCAGCGCGGAGGCATGCAGGAACCAGCCCGGCTGGCACTCCACCAGCACGCCGGAGCGTGCAAGATCGGCGATGAGGGCACGGACGGCGGGCTGCGCAAATGCCGCCAGCGCCTGGGGCAGCGGCGGCGCCGACCAGCCCAGGCCGCGCAAATGTTCCTCCAGCCGCTGCCGCAGCTCGAGCTGCTCGGCGCTGCGTGCGGGCCCGGCCGAGCGCAGCCGGAACCGGCCGCCCGCCACCCCTTCCAGCCGCCCCGCAGTGCGCAGGCGCGCCGCGGCGGCGGCGAGCCAGTGGACGGCATAGGGCAACCCCAGCGCTTCGGTCGCGACGCCTTCTGCCATCGGTTCGCGCCGGTGAAACGCCGCCAGCGCGCCCTCCAGGTCGCTTTCGATCGCCGCCAGCGCGCTCGCCGCCAGCGCCGCCGCCGGATGCGCGCTCCCCACGCAGCCTCCCTCCGCGGCGGCGGCGGCGAGTGCGCTTTCTACTTCGCTCACGCGGCGTCCCGTCGCCCGTCCCAGCGCCGCCAGATCGCGGCCTTCGGTACCGGCGCGCTCCAAATGCAGCCGCAGGCGCTGATCGAGTGTCGCGGCCGAAGCCAGTTCCGCCAGAAACGCCGCGGCCGCCGCATAACCGGCCCGCCGGTGCGGCGGCGGCTGTGGATCCACCACGACGCCGCCGGCGAGGGTGGCCGCCGGGGAAAGCTGGCGCAGGATGAAGCGATCGCCGGGCGCCGCCACCACCGGCTCGGCCAGTTGCAGTTGCGCCCACCGCGGCGCCTCCAGCCAAAGCAGCGCCGCCACCGTATCGGAAGTGTAGAGGTGCAGGCGGCAGCGCGCGCGGTGCGGCAGCCGGGCTGCCTCCGGCAGCCAGGTGATTTCCGCAGCGAGCGCCCGCGTGAGCGCAAACACGCCCGTTTCCACCACTTCCATCCCGCGATGCAGCCGTGCCGTCTCGATGCCGGCCAGGTTGGCCGCCACCCGCTGGCCCGCCGCCGCTTCCGCCACGCTGGCCCCGTGCACCTGCAGGCCCCGCACGCGGACACGCGTTCCCAGCGGTGCCAGCTCGGCTTCCCCGCCCGCCCGCAGCCTGCCCTGCACCAGCGTCCCGGTGACCACTGCGCCATGGCCCTTCATGCTGAAGGCGCGATCCAGCGGCAGCCGGAACGGCGCCTCCGCATGGCGCGCGCCGGCCTGCCGCCCCGCGGCCACCAGCGCCGCCCGCAGTTGCTCGATGCCGTCGCGGGTGCGCGCGCTGACTTCGATCACCGGCGCCCGCGCCAGCGCCGTGCCCGCAACCAGCTTGGCAATTTGGCCGCGCACGCGCGCCGCCTGGGCGGCATCCACCAGGTCGCGCTTGCTGATCGCGATCACGCCCTGCCCGACGCCCAGCAGCGAACAGATGGCCAGATGCTCGCGCGTCTGCGGCTGCACGCCCGCATCCGCCGCCACCACCAGCAGCACCGCATCCATGCCGCCCGCGCCCGCCAGCATGGTATGCACGAAGCGCTCATGCCCGGGCACATCCACCACCCCGATGCGCTCGCCCTCCTGCTGCCAATGCCCAAAGCCCAAATCCAGCGTGATGCCGCGGCGCCGCTCTTCCTCCAGCCGGTCCGGATGTACGCCGGTCAGCGCCTCCACCAGCGCGCTTTTGCCATGGTCAATATGTCCCGCCGTGCCGATAATCACGCCGGCTCGCCCGCAACCGCCGCCGCGTACGGTTTCATCCCCTTCAGAGTAGCCGAACTCATTTTTTAAATAGCTGATCGAACTTCGCGCGCGCGTCCTCGGTCGTGGCGGAAGCTTTGCCCTGGGCGCGCGGGCCGGTCGCGTTGACCACGGTGACCGGCGAGAAATAGTCGCAGTAGTTGGCGCGATCCTTGAAACGCACCCACTCCGCCATCACCTCGCGGCATTCGTTGTGCGCGGTGGCGTCGAAGTGCCGGCAGTTCCGGCAAACGTGAAGATCGGCGCCGCACTCGCATTCATCGCGCGTGTTGACCTTCTGCGCCGTCAATAGAGCAATGGTCCGCCCGCACTTCCAGCACGTCATGGATCCCACGCGGGCGCCCGGCTTCGCCGCCCGCTCCCTCCTGCCTCACGCTTCCGGGCCGGAGCGTCCGTTGCCCCGGCCCCTCTTGCGTCAGCCTAGCGCGTGCCGGCGAGGACCGTCAAGCCGCCGGCTCGTTGGTCAGACGCGGCGCCGCGCCGCGCCGGAAGCTGATTCCTCCGCCACCAATCGCGCCGGCGAACAACGCCAGACCCAATCCAATGAGGGCGATCCAGAAAAAGCCCCACATCAGCTTGCCGCCCACGTGCTTGGTCGCCGCCCCTGCGTTGGTCGCGGCCGCGGCCAGCGCGCCGTGCTGCCCGGGTGCAACCGCGCCCGCAGCAGCAGCAGGCGGAACCGCGGCGGTGGCGCCGGCACCAGGAGCAGCGGCCGCCGGCGGCGCCGCGGCAGCCACCGCCGGCACCGTCGTGGCGCTAGCCACGGCGCCAAGGGCGGTCGAAGCCACCCAGCCCACCACCAGCAGCACGGTCAGCAGAATCATGCCCCACAGCGTGATGCCCCTCATCATTCCGTGCTTCTTGGTCGTGCGCGGCGTGCGCGCCGCCACCCAGCAGCCCAGCCAGGTGGCGATCAGTACCACGACTACGCTCCACCCCAAAACCCCGCCCCCCACCGAGCGCCAGGATGCGGCGCTGAACGGGTTCAGCGATGAAAACCCTACGGCCAACACGAACGAGAGCAGGATCAGCGCCACGCCCGCAAACGTCATGTATCCGGTCCAGATGCCGTTCCATTCCATGTGCCGCAAGTCCTTCCGAGGTGATGCGACCACTTGCAAGGCGATATCCCGGTCCATCTGCCGGCGGACGTAAAGCCTGCGTTCAATGCTTCGGACGGTACTCATCTTAAGCCTCCCTTTCCCCCAACTTCGCAACCTATCGAGGTGCGATGCCTGCACCGCAGGGAGGGTGTGTTGCCGCCGGGACGGAATTTTCACTTTGGACCGGTCACCTGCCCGGCAGGAACGAAGGTGTAAACGCTGCCCCGCAGTTCCACGTACCCCCAGGCGTGCTCCGGATCGTGCGTGAACACCAGCAGCCAGTGCTCGCGTACCGCCTGGTCCAGTATGCGATGCTTGTTGTCGATCGTTTCCAGCGGAAACAGATCGAACGCCATCACCCAGCTCGGCTTCAAGTGCCAGTGCGTGGGCATCAGATCGGAAATGTAACAGGCCGTCTCTGCGCCCGAGCGCACCACGATCGCCTGCAGTCCGCGCGTGTGCCCCGCCAGCGGCAGCACCGATACCCCGGGCAGCAGCTCACGCTCGCCCTCCAGCAGCGTCATTTGGCCGGAGGCCACCAGAGGATCGTAGTTCTCGGCGAGGTAGCTGACGCGGTCGCGCTCGTGCTGCTCGCGCGCGTGCTCCCACTCGCGCCGCTGCACGTAATAGCGCGCGTTGGGAAACGTCGCCGCGAGGGAGCCGTCCGGACCCCGCAGCGTGTTCCAGCCGCAGTGATCGTAATGCAGATGGGAGTTGATCACCAGCGTCACTTCCTCGGGCGCGAATCCGGCCTGCCGCTGCCGCTCCAGGTAATCGCGGCGCGCGTCCACGCCGCCATAGCCCATCTGCTTTGGGCTCAGCTTATTGCCGCAGCCGGTTTCGACCAGCACCAGCTCGCCGCGATGCCGGAACAGCAGCGAGTTCAGCCCCACCCGCACGCGATTGCGCTCATCGCAGGGCGTATCGCGATTCCACATGCTCTTGGGCACCACGCCGAACATGGCGCCGCCATCCAGGTGGTAAATGCGATCGCTGATGACGGTCAGCTCGATCTCGCCGCAGCGGCGCCGGAAAGGACCCGTCCATTCCTCACTCATGGTCACCTCGCAATCTCCGCCAGGCGATCCATATAAGAATCACGGCGGCAATCAGGATCAGCATGTCCACTCGGCCCAGCACCTGGATCAAAGGGCGCCAGTGCTGGCCGAGCAGCGCCCCCGCGGTGGCGATCGAGACCACCCAGATGCAAGCGCCGCAAACATCACTGATGATAAACGAGCGCCATCGCATCCGCCCCAGGCCCGCGAGAATGCCCGCGAAAATCCGCAGTCCGGTGATGAAGCGCGCGAACAGGATGGTCAGCGCCCCATGCCGCCGGAAATAGCGCGAGTAGCGCCCATAGCGCGCCGGCGTCAGCCGGAACGCGCGCCGCGCCCAATCGCCCGCGTAGCGGCCCACGCCGTAGCCGATCAACTGCCCGCACGAGCTGCCCGCCACGCCCGCGAGGACAAGCTCCAGAAACGTGAAGTCTCCGTAAACCCGCACGTGATAGCCCGCGTACAGCAGCGCCAGCTCGCCCGGCAGCGGCAAACCTAAATTCTCCAGCAGCAGCAGCACGAACACCGCGCTGAGCCCGTAATGCTGGAAAAACGCCTGGAAATGTGCGAACGCCCCTTGCATGTCATCTCAGAAACGCCAGCACGGCGCCCACGAACCCGTCCGGGTCTTCGCAAAAGGGCAGATGGCCCAGGCCGGGCAGCAGCTTCATTTCCGCCTCCGGCAGCGCGGCCTGCAGGCGCGCCGCCGTTGCGGCCGGCACCACGGGGTCGCGATCGCCCCACACCAGCAGCGTCGGCGCCCGCAACCCCGGCAGTGCGGCGATGAGCGCCGCCCGGTCGGCGCGAAAATGCCGCGCCAGCCCCGCTACGGCCGCCCCCAGCCCCGGCTGCCGCAGCGTCTGCCCGTATTCGCTCACGCTCGCCGCCGGCAGCTTGCGCGGATCCCCGTAAATGCGCTCCAGCAGCGCCCGATGCACCGGCGCCGAGGCATGCGCGCCCAGCCACGCGCCCGCGCGCGCCGGCAGCGCCCGCAGCATGAAGCGCTGGCTCCGCGTCGGCGTCCACAACGGATGCGCCGGCGCCACCAGCACCAGCCGCCGCACCCGTCCCCGCATCCGCGAGCGCGCCGCAAAATCCAGCGCCAGCGCCCCGCCCCACGACGACCCTATCAGTTCAAATTGCTCCCCCAGCGGCAGCGACGCGCACGCCATCTCCAGCCACGCCGTCAGCCCGTGCAGCGCAAGGTCGCGCGGACGCGCCGATGCGCCAATGCCCGGCAACTCCAGTGCCCAACACCGAAACCGCGGCGCCAGCCGCTCGGCCGCCGCCGCCCACTGCGCGCTGTTGCCCAGCAATCCATGCAGCAGCACCACGTCCCCTCCCGCGCCCCAGCTGCGATAACACAGCCGCCCGCAGACCAGCCTGGTTTCGAGCAAGCGTCCAGACACTCCCGCCCCGCTATAACAGCTTTTCCGGCAGGTTCATGTCAAACTGCGTTTCCGGCTGGATCAGCGCCAGCAGCGGTTGCGCCGCCTCCGCGGGGGTTAAAATCCCGCTCTCCGTCCACTGGTCGGCACAGCTGACCGAAACCCGCGCCGGCAGTGGGTCCATCTCTGCATGCGAAACCCGGATCACCGATAGCCCCGACTTCGGGTGCGCGCCGGGGGCAAAGCCGTTCAGGCGGTGGGTGAGAAAATGCACCGCTTCCTGCCGCGATGCAAACAGCGGAAACCGCGGGTCGGGATCGGCTTGCGCTTCCAGCTTCAGATGGTGCTCGCCCGAGCGCGCCGCCACCTGATAGCGGGCATAGGGGCGGGTCGTATCGTCGATCTCCAGCTCCACCGCCGCATGCTCGGTGGGAATCGCCAGATTGAGCACCGCCGCCGCCGCGCGCGCCGATACCCAGGAACGCAGAAACAGCACTCCCGGCTGCGACTGATGCCGCACATACACCCGGTAGTTCACCTGCCGGAATCCCGCCAGCACGTACGGAAACGCCGCCCCCGCTTCCAGCGTCACCGTGGCCAGAAAGCCGCGCGGTCCGGCCGGCGTGTCCCGCACGTCCAGCTCGATGCCGCCCGGCAGCAGCCCGGTGAGCCGCTCCGGCGCCACCGTGTGAATCACGAACAGCAGGTTGCGGAGCTTGAGCGCGATCGCCATGGGTATCAGCCTCCGGGTGGCTTCAGGCGGCCGCCTCCAGCCGCAACTGCGGCTGCGCCCCCAGATCTGCTGCCGCCCAGTGCCCGCATTGATAGTGCGGCCAAGCGGCGGCGGCGATCATGGCCGCATTGTCCGTGCACAGCCCCGGCGCCGGAGCCAGCACGCGCAAGCCGCGCCGCACCCCCGCTGCCTCCAGCTCCCGCCGCAACCCTCGATTCGCCGCCACCCCTCCGCTCAGCAGCACACTCGCGGGCGGCGCTTCCCCTTCCGCCTCCAGCTGGTCGGCGGCCGCCAGCGTGCGCCGCACCAGGTCCCCTACCACCGCCGCCTGAAAGCTGGCGATCAGGTCCAGCGTCGGCTGGTCGCACAGCCCGCGCCAGTCCTCCAGCCCCGGCTTGCGCCCCAGCGCGGCCACCCCGCGCTGCCGTGCCGCAATCCCTGCCGCCAGCCCGGGCGTGGTCTGCACCCGCCGCAGCACCGCCGTCTTGATCCCGCTGAAGGAAAAATCCAGCCCGTTCCCCTTGAGATGAATCCGCCCAAACGGCGCCGCCGCCGCATCCCCGAACTCCGACAATCGGTCCATCACCGGACCGCCCGGATAGCCTAGCCCCAGCAGCTTCGCCACCTTGTCGTAGGCTTCTCCGGCCGCATCATCGCGCGTGCTCCCTAAGCTGCGATAGCGGAACGCCGCCCCCTCCGCCTGCACCAGGTAAAGCTGCGTGTGGCCGCCGGAAACCACCAGCGCCAGCGCCGGCAGTTGCGGGTCCGCACGCCCCTGCCGCCGCTCTTCCAGGAACACCGCCTGCACGTGCCCCTCCAGATGGTTGATCCCCAGCAGCGGTTTCCGCGCCGCCCAGGCCAGCGCCTTGGCGTAGCTCAGCCCCACCAGCAGCGCCCCCGCCAGGCCCGGCCCGCACGTTACGGCTATCGCATCCACATCCCCCAGCTCCAAGCCGCCCGCCTGTTCCAGCGCCTGCCGCACCACCGGCACGATGCCGCGCAGGTGCTCGCGGCTCGCCAGCTCCGGGACCACCCCGCCGTAGAGCGCATGCACCGGAATTTGCGACAACACCACGTTCGACAACAGCTCGCGCCCTTCGCCGACCACCGCCGCCGCCGTCTCGTCGCAGGAGGTTTCGATCCCCAGAATTTTCACCGCCCCGGCCACCTAACAATTGTATTCGAGAGCACGGGCGATAGGAGATCCCGCTCGCCTAAATCGGTTCGCGGTAGCCGTAGAATTCATGGTCCTCGTTGTAACCTCCGCGGCCGGAACCCAGTTGCTTGAAGTCTTCAACAAAATCAATGGATTCAATCCATTTGATCATCTTGAATCCAAGTTCATTCTCGACCCGCAGGCGCAGCGGAGCCCCGTGCAGCACACTCACCGGCTTTCCGTTCATTTCATAGGCCAGGATCGTCAGGCTATGATGCATATTTTCCAGCCTGTGCACGTCATAGTACCGGCCCCCTTCGGCGCCGTCCGCGTAGGAATAGAAAACAACATAGCGCGCCTCCGGTAAAGGCTTCACGATGTCAAGCAGGTGCCGCATCGGAACCCCGCCCCACTTGGCGACGCCGCTCCATCCCTGGATGCAAAAGTGCTCGGTGATCTGCTCCTGTTTAGGCAGCGCCTTCAGTTCGTCATAACCGAAGGCTCGGGGGTTTTCCACCAGGCCGCCGACCCGCAGCTGATAATCCGCAAAGTCACTCTCTTTCAGATGTTCGAATTCCTGTGAGTCGGGCATAGTGCCGTTCGGCCAGAAATGCGGTGCAAGCTGCCGCTCGCTGTACTGGTTGGTGGGATTCCACAACTCCGCCAGGCCCTTCAACCATCCAACCAATGTTTCGCCCGAAGTTTGAACCCAACGAGCGTGTCGGATCGTCATGGGCGAGGCAAGAAACCAGGTTACGATCACCACCAGCATCGCTCCGCAGAAAATTTCGAAGCCTGCAGGCCCTTGGGAGTTGGTCCCCGCGAACATGTGGTTGAGATTGGTGAACACTCCGGTGATAAAAATCATGGTCAGGTGAACGGCAAGGAAGAAAACAAACCAGCACAGGACGAAAAAGTGCACGCTTCGCCCCACCTGCCGATGGAAGGTCCTGCCCAACCACCCTATCTTGTTGGAAACCGCTGGCGATTGCAGAAGTCCGGTGATTACGGCCAGTGGCCCTGCAACGAACACCGTGATGAAATACGCGATCACCTGCAATCCATTGAAGTAGATCCAACCGTGGTTAGCGGGAAACCTCAGGGACGCATATTGCAGGGCGGTAGAGGCCGCCGCTGGGAAAACATGCCAGGACAGCGGCACCAATCTCTTCCATTGATCGGTGCTGAACAAGAGGATGTAGAAGGCGATTCCGTTGATCAGCCAGAGCAGATCAACGAAAAAGTGCCACTGGCGAGCCAGTCCAACCGTGTGACGCAGACCGGGAATTCCGAGCCAGCCGGGCAGCGTGACCGAATCGTCCTTCGACGTCCACACGCGGTCCCTGGGCACCGGATGCTGAAAACGAAACCAGCTGGTGCCCGGAGTGGAGTTTCGATTCCAATAAAGCCGCGGATGATCGGCAAGAATCTGGATGCCGGAACGGATGATGAAGAAGATGAGGAAGAAATTGAAAAAGTGAATCAGCCTCAGCCATAACGGAAAGCCTGTATACACTCCGGTACCGACATCTCCCGGATACGCGGCGATGAAGTGCTGCACAGCCGGCAGCGTCCTCAACTCCTGGGCGATTGCGATGCAAATGACAAGACCCACGGCTCCGATGGGGATCGCCCAAAGCACGTTGATCCACCAGCCCGCCACTCGAACTCGCGGAATGATGCCGGACTGCGGGGGCAGCCACTTCTTCCGGTTGAGGTAGTCTTCTCCTTTTGCGAGTTGCTCCTCGGGAAGACTGGGACGCTCGTCCCCCTTCTTCCTTTCGCCTTTACCCTGCTCCGGCAACCTCTGAGCTCTCTGATCAGGCGATTTCGGCATATCTGACTTTGTGCATGATTCCATTACACACGAAGCGGAGCTCGCGCGGCAGGGACTACTCTAGAACTGCCAGGCTTGGAGGCCAGGGTAATTCCCCCACATCACCCGGTTCTTGCCGCCAAGCTGCCTGAACGCGTAGTCGAAGGCTTTCTGTGAATAGAGGCTGATGTGACCGTTGTCCGGCCCGAGATACCACCAATCGCGGCCGCAGACCGCGGAGTCATAGTAGGCGGTCTGGAAGGCGAAAACGCCGCCGGGAATCAGCATGTCCCTGATTCTGCGGAACTGCATCATCGGGTCGGGGAGATGCTCGATCACCTCGCAGGCCACGACGATGTCGAATTTCCGCGTGTCGGGCGTCTTTAGGAACCACTCCGGAGCGAATTTCGGCGAGATGATGTCGGTTCCCCAGGCGGACAGTTGCAGATCGTCGCGAGCCTTCTGGACGAACCCGTTCGGGCCACAGCCGAAGTCGAGGATTTCGAGACGGTCCGGCGCCTTGCGCAGCAAGCTGTTCGCCAGCAGGACCAGCCGCAGCGTTTGGTTGACACGGCCATACCAATCGGGGTCTTGTTCATTCCAATAGGTTTCGTCATACACTTCGGTGTGGTCGGCGCCGTCCAGATGCGTCGAGAAAAGAAAATTGCAGTTTGCGCAATTGTAATAGGGGCAATCGTCCGGGAGATCGGGGATCGGATGGCCGGCCTTCTTGGAGACGGGCAGCGAAAATATCTCGGTCGCACCATTGCCGCAGATCTTGCAAGGAATCGATACTCGGTTTGCTGGCATAAAATGTTCCGGCTCCAATTTTCTGGACAGCTCCGCCATTGTAACTCCGGCGGCGGCTGCCGTCGCCTCTCCTCATCTCCGGGTGGCAGGCCAGTCTCCTTTTCCACCGGCGGTAATGCCACCGAGCGGCACAACCGGGATGGGGGTGTAGCATGTCTCCCGCCCCACGATTTTCTTGGACAATGATTTGGGAAAGGGAGACAGCATATGTCCAAGGAAGAAAAAGGTTCATCGGGCGCCGCGGAGGGAGCCCGGAGGGCGACCGGAGCCAGCTTCTACGCCTCACGCCAGCGCGCCCGGCGCGTACTCTCCCTGCGTCGGCGCGGCCCCAAGCCGCGCTGGAACGACGAGCAGCTTCTGGCGGCCATTCAGGCCCTCATCGCCGCCTCGCCCTTTCACGGCGAAGGCTACCGCAAACTCTGGGCGCCGTTGCGCGCCGGCCAGGTCCGTACCTCTCCAGGGCGCGTCCTGCGCCTGATGCGCGCCGCCCAACTGCTGTCGCCTCACCGCCTGCCCCAGGCCCCGCCGCGCCAGCACGCTGGCGTCATCACGACCACGGAGCCCAACTTGATGTGGGGCACGGACATGACCCTCACGGCAACCACCGACGAAGGCCAAGTCTGCGTGTTTGCCGCCATCGAACACTTCAACTCCGAGTGTGTCGGTATCCACGCCTCCAAGCGCGGCGACCGTTTCGAGGCGCTGGAGCCGCTGCGCCAGGGCGTGCGCGAGCAGTTCGGCGCCTTCGGCGCCGGTGTGGCCGCCGGGCTCAACCTCCGGCACGATCACGGCTCGCAGTACATGAGCGACCACTTTCAAGGCGAGATTGCCTTCCTCGGCATGACCTCCTCACCGGCGTTCGTGCGCCAGCCCGAAGGCAACGGCTGCATCGAGCGCTTCTTCCGCACCCTCAAGGAGCAGCTTCTCTGGGTGCGGCACTTCCGCAATGTCGAGGAACTCCGCCTGGCTTTGGTCGAGTTCCGCCATCGCTACAACCACGACTGGCTGATCGGCCGCCTCGGCTATCGATCGCCTCTAACCGCCTGCAACTGTCCTCAGGCGGCGGCTGCCGCCGCCTGATTTACAATGGCTGAACTGTCCAGAAAACCGGGGCCGGAACACTCCCCATGAACCCTTTTCTCCCTTGGACATATGCTTTCTCCTTTTCCCAAACATATTGTCCAGGAAAATCGTGGGGCGGGAGAATTGGACCTGAGATTCTCAGAAAAGGTTCCGTAAAACGCGGGGGCGCGAGGCGCTGGGCCGGCTTTCAAGCGCCCTACCTCCTATCCCATGCGAGAGCACGGGCCGCTGCGCGGCGCCGCTATACTGTACGCATCCGTGTCTGTTCTTGCCAGCTCCGTTGCCAGCACCCGGCGCACGCTCGAGATGATTAAGTTCGAGCACTCCGTCTTCGCCCTGCCCTTCGCCCTGCTGGGCGCGCTGTTGGCCGCCCGCGGCTGGCCGCCCTGGAGCGTGCTCGCCTGGATCGTGGTCGCCATGGTCGCCGCGCGCAGCGCCGCCATGACCTTCAACCGCATCGCCGACCGCGGCGTCGATGCCGCCAACCCCCGCACCCGCGGCCGCGCGCTGGTCACCGGTTCGTTGTCGCTGGGTTTTGCCTGGGGCTTTCTGTCGGTCAGCGCGGCGCTGTTTTTTGTGGCCGCCTGGCGTCTCAATCCGCTCTGCCTCAAGCTGGCGCCGCTGGCCCTCGCATGGGTGCTGCTCTACTCCTACACCAAGCGCTTCACCCTGCTGTCGCACTGGGTGCTGGGCGTGGGCCTCGGCATCGCGCCCGCGGCCGCCTGGATTGCCGTGCGCGGCTCGCTGGCGCCGCGCATTCTGCTGCTCAGCGGCGCGGTCGCGCTCTGGGTCGCCGGCTTTGATCTGCTCTACGCCTGTCAGGATTTGGATTTCGACCGCAGCCATCCTGGCCTGCACTCGGTGCCCAAGGCGGTGGGCATCGCCGCCAGCCTGCGCCTGGCTCAACTCTGCCACTTGCTCATGCTGGCGTTGCTGGTCTGGCTGCTGCTCTCCAGCGGCTTGGGCAGCCTCGCCTGGCTGGGCCTGCTGGTGGTGACCGCACTGCTGCTCTGGGAGCACTCGCTGCTGTCCCCGGAGGATTTATCCCGCATGAATGCCGCCTTTTTTACCCTCAACGGCTACATTGGCATCCTGCTGTTGCTGTTCTGGGGCGCGGCCATCCTGGTCGCCTAGCGTCCTGAGTCAGAAATGCCTCGCCATCGTCAACCGTACCGTGTGCGACTTTTCCCCAAGAAAAGTCGCACGTTTCTGACCAAAGATTCCCAGCTCTCTTCTGGCTCAGGACACTAGGTGCGGGCTGCGCGCATCGGTCGATGGCTGGCCCTGCTCCTGCTGGCCGCGGCCGCCGCAGCTCAGTTCGCGCAGCGGCCAGGCATGAGCTACGAGCGGGAAAACCCTCCCAACCTGGCCCGCTTGGACGTCCGCCGCATCCGCGGCAAAGTCGTCGACCGCATGCATACGGCCGTGCCCGGCGTCGCCCTCGGCCTCTACACCGAGACCGCGCCGCACAAATTGCTGGCCCTCGGCACCTCGGACACCCAGGGTAACTTTGATTTCGGCAAAAAAATCGCTGCCGGCAACTACCGCCTCATCGCCAAATATCCCGGCCTGTGTACCGCCAATATCCCGCTGCAAGTGAATCCGCATGGCTCCGGGAAAAAAATCATCCTGCACATGCAGTATCCCGGTTTGGGCTTCTGCAGTTTCGCGCTCTTGCACTAACCCGCATCGGCCACCGCAAATGGCCGGTAAAAATACACCCGGCACACTGACCCCAAGAGACGCAGCCCGGACTCACGACGAAAAAGAAAGCGCCGAAACCCTTGCAGCAAGCGGCTGTTACGTTCTCTGATCTGGCGAACGCGCTGGCCCACCCCACCAAGCTGCGCCGACCCTACGGCGCCACATGCCCGCGTTGCGGACCGCAGGAGAACCGCTTCATCAAAACCGGGCGTCTCTGGTTCTGCGAGGGCCGTCAGAAGCAGTCCACCATCAAGGTGGGCACGATCTTCGAGGATCCCGCCCTGGGCATCGGCAAGCGGGTGACCGCCTACCGGATGCTGCTCAACTGCAAGAACGGCGTCTCCAGCTACGAAGTGGCCAAGGCCGTGGGCGTGACCCAAAAGACGGCGTGGCCCATGCTGCACCGGCTCCGCCTGGCGACGCAGGATACCCCCCCACGGCGGCGGCAAGATCGGCGGTCCCGGCTGCCGCGCGGAGGCGGACGAAACCTTTATCGGCAGGGAGCCCAGGAACACGCACATCCGCAAGCGCAAGGGTAAGGACACACAAGGCTAACCAAACGGCATAAACCACCGGGATGCGCCAACGCGGTCCCCCCGCTGAAACCAATGCGCCGGCCCGGGGTCTTCATCGCGCACAGGATACCACCCGGTGCCACCTACCAATCGAACCACACCGCTCTAATGACGCGCACTGGGGCGCTAGAGCCCACCCGCAATAGAATCGGGTCGCTCGGCGTGGCCCGTTTAGTGAGCCTGCACGCGAAGCCCGCGCCGCGCCCCCCCGGGAAGCCCCCAAGGAAGCTGTTAAATTTATCGTCGGGATTAAGGTCGTCGCCAGCGCCCACAACGGCGCACTGGCGCGGGTCAACTGCGATCGAGGGGGGAGACGGCTCAAACCTGACATCCAAATAGCCGCCTTCAAAAACTCGCGGCACCATAATCTTGACCGTGAACCAGCGCTGCCCCGCCAGACCGCCCCCACCAACCCTACCGAACGTCCCAATCTCGACGCGAAGAGCCACTGGCGGCGACTCCGGCACCCCGAGATCCTTCACCATCCCCGCAAGCGAATAAAGGTACGGCAGGTAATCCAAGTATTCCCGTGGAGTGTCCTCAAGGCGAGTCGGTTTCGACGCGATACTCCCGTAAGAGTCCCTCTCGCCTACGCTGATGCCGGCGGGCCCCAATCTCGACAGAGCCTCTGCGCGTAGGAGTGGTAACGGCGCCCCGAACGTGCGATTAATGGTGGCGTTGAAATAGGCTAAGAGAAACTGAACGGTCTCAAAGTTATGGATATTTACAGCTCTCATCATTGCTGCCTGACAATCCGTCGCCATGCTCCAGACTCCATCTGCTTCTTCCTCAATCCATCCCGCCAGCTGAACGTCGGTTAGGTCCCCGTAAGGCCGCGGACCGTTAGCCACGTGAGGTTCGCCGGCAGGAGGCGTCACTGCGACCGTGGCTTTAGCCGGAAGCGATCCCTTTGGCAGCAGCGGCCCCAACGCCGCAGCTATCCTGTCGGCGGCCTCTGAAATATCATTTCGCGATGGGCTGACCAAACCCGGGGCTGACGGAAGCGAGCGATACAGCTGCAAAACGCCGAAGGCCAGAAATCCGGACACCACGACGGAGAGGCTTAAGGCAACGAAACGGCGCAGGAAGCTTCTGGCAAACACGTACATTGCGACGCTCCCAAACGCCCAACCGCCCGTTAGATACCAGGCGGCAACACCGCGCGTCGTCCCAACCCCCCCTGGGTCGTGAAGGAACCCAATTGCGGCCGCAAGCAGGCCCCAAGACAGGGGTCCCTTGTACCAAGGGACAGCCGGCGCAACAAGGAAATCGCGAGCACACGCAGCCGATTGAAGCAACCGACGCACCGGGTGGGGGCGCCTAGATGGGCCAGGCGGTGCTCCCGACATCCATTCACTGTAGCCCCTGGGGCCCAGCGCGTCAAGTGATGTACTACCAAATGGCGCGCAGCGTGCTATGTTGCTGATTATTATGAAACGAGGCGTGGGTATTGCTCTCCTCGTCCTGCCGCTGCTCGCGGCCGCAGCCGCTCAGTCGCTGCAGGCCGGGTATCAACAGGCGCTCCAGCCCGTGCTGGCCTATCAGGCCGTCACCGAAAACGCCGGCTTCTCCTGGGACGCGCTCCACTTTACCCTCCAGCGCGGCTCGCTGACTCTCGCCGAGCCGCTCGACGGGCAACCCCGCACCGCCGTGTTCGCCGGCGCCGGCGAGCTGGACGTTTTTCCGCCCAATCCCCTCGCCCGCCAGCAAATGCAATTCTTCCTGGCCCAGCCGCGCATCGCGCTCCCCTTTCAAGCCGCCGTGTTCCGCTTCGCCAGTGGTCAGCAGTTTGAACGCGCCCTGGGCACGAGCGTCCATTTTCGCCCGCTGGGCGCCAACCCCGAGTTGAACTCCATCCTGCGCGAGCGCGCCCAGTTGGTCACCGCGCGCGGCTTGCGCGGCGTCGCGCGCCAGTTGCTCGCCCTGGATGCCGGCCCGGCGTCCGTGTCCATTTCCCCCGGCTGGTTCCTGGCGGCCCTGAAGACCAGCACCGGATGGGTGATCGCCCGCTTTGATCCGCTCGATGCCGAAGCCATCGAGGTCAGCCAGTTCCGCCAGCAGTCCGCCTTTGGCTTGAGCGTTTTCCAGGACGTTTGGGCCCATTTTCCCGCCGAGCCGCAAGCGGCCGCGCCGCCGGGTTCAGTACCCGCTCTGCCGCCGCCTGACCAGCTCAGCGACTACAACCTCAACGTCAATATCCCCGGCAATCTCGACATGCAGGCCAAAACCGCCTTCACGGTCTCCGCCCGGCGCCCCGGCCGCGGTCTGCTGCTCGCCCTCGATCCCGATCTGCGTGTCACCGCCGCGCATCTGGCCGGTGGCGCACCCCTCGACGTCCTGCAACCTCCTGATCCCGGCCGCCAGCCCTCGCCGTTTTACCAGGGCGATTGGGTCTATCTGCGCCTGCCTCAACCACTCGCCGCCGGAGCCAGCGCTCGCCTCGAGCTGGACTACCACGGCAAGTACGTCATTCAAAAGGTCGGCAACGGCAACTTCTACGCCCGCAGCTCCGGCTGGTATCCCGCCAACCTCTATGGCGCCCCGTTTCAGCGCGCCTCCTACCACCTGCAGTTTGAAAACCAGAAGCGTTACACCCTGGTGGCCACCGGCGTGCGCACCTCAGAACACGAGCAGAACGGCGAGGAAATCACCACCTGGACCACGCCCGTGCCCCTCACCGTCGCCGGCTTTGCCCTGGGCGATTATTCGCAGCTCTCCCGGCCCGTCACCCTCCCCGGCGGCCAGAAGGTCACCGTCAGCGTGTTCTTCAACAACAGCCCCGACGACATGCTGGCCTCCATCAACCTCGCTAACCAGATGAACGGCATGGTGCCCGGCGCCGGCGGCATGCCCATGGGTAACCTCAACACCCGCAATCTGGCGCCGCGCGCGCTCGCCCAGGTCAGCGCTGCGCTCCAGTTCATGACCGCCCTCTACGGCCCCTACCCTTATAAAAGCCTTTCGGTGGTCCCCATCCCCTACCCCTACGGCCAGGGCTGGCCGGGGCTGCTCTACCTCAGCGACCTTAGTTTCCTGGACAGCACCCAACTCGATGCCCTGGGCGCGCCCCAGGCCGCCATGGAGCTATTGAGCGACACCTTTCGCGCCCATGAGACCTCGCATCAGTGGTGGGGCCATCGCGTCGGCTGGGCCAGCTACCACGATCAGTGGCTCTCGGAGGGCTTCGCCAACGCCAGCGCCTTGTTTTTTCAGCTCTCCGAAGACGGCGAAAATGCCGGCCTCCAGACCCTCCAGCAATGGCGCCAACAGTTGCAGGCCAAGGGACGCATGGGCCACGTTCATGGCCTGGACGGCGCCCTCTGGCTCGGCCAGCGCCTCAGCTCCTCCCAGGATCCGCAAGGCTATCAGATCATCACCTATGACAAGGGCGGCTACGTTCTCTACATGATCCGTCAGATGATGCTCGACACCCGCAGCCCCCATCCCAATGCCCGCTTCATCGCCATGATGAAGGACTTCACTTCCACCTACGCCAACCGCAACGCCTCCACCGCCGATTTCCAGCGCATCGTGGAAAAGCACATGACTCCCGCCATGGATGTGGACGGCAATCACACCATGAACTGGTTTTTCGACAAGTTCGTCTACGGCACCGGCATCCCCCACCTGCGGTTTCACGCCTCCTGGGCCGCCGACGGCGCGCATACCAAGCTGACCATCACCATCGACAATCCCGGCGGCTGGCGCGGCCTGCTGCCCGTCTACATGTGGCAAGGCAAAAAGTATCTCCGCGGCCAGATTAAGGTGGTCGCGCCCCGCGAGGTCATCCCCATCCCGCTGGGCTTCACCCCCACCCGCGTCATCGCCAATCAGTTCCTGGATATGCTGGTGGACGTCCAGCAGTAGCCGCTCAGGCGGCTTCGTAGATTCGCGCGGCGTGTGACACTGCGAAGCTCACCGAGCTGGCGATGAAGCATTTCAGCCGCGCCTCTTCGTGCAATTGCAGCGCCTTGCCCAAATCCGTTCCCGCCGCCACGGTGACGATCGGGTGCAGCGTCACCCGCGTAAACCGCCCGCCCCCGTCGGCCGTTTCCTCCATCTCCCCTTCCGCGCGGTCGCTGTAAGCCATCACCCTGATGCCCGCCGCGGCGCAAAGGTGCAGATACCAGAGCTGATGACAGCCCGCCAGCGAGGCCACCAGCAATTCCTCCGGATTCCAGCGCGCCGCATCGCCCCGGAACTTGGCATCCGACGAGCCCGCGATCGCCGCCTTCTCTCCCGCCGTAAATTCATGGTCGCGCCGGTAGCCGCCATAGCTGGCAGTGCCCGGCCCGGTGTTGCCCGTCCATTCCACATTCACCGCGTATTGGTGTACCTGCGCCACCGTCGCCTCGTCCCTAGCCGCAGTATACCCTGCAACAATTTTGTCGATGTTTTGTGACAAAAAAGTGTGTGCTCCTGCCCCCAACCTTCTCCCGATTTTTGGACTCTATATATATATGTATGCGGGCACAACGGTGCCCCTGCCGGGCGGCCCGCCGGTTAATACCAATCGTGGGCGCGGTGAGTCGCTGTTCGGCCGCAGTGCGTGGTTCATTGCCAATGCCAACTGAAGGGTGCAGTCCAAATTCTCATGAAAGCCCGTATCTCATGCCAGGCAAGCTTCCCACTGATTCCACAACACTTAAGTTGTACCAATTCGACTATCCCCTGTCGGTGGCGGGGGGAGGGGGGAGGGGGGAGGGGCCGAGGCGGGAGCGATCCCGTGGCTGCCGTTTCCACCCAAGTGCCGCTCCAGCAGCAGAATCACCGCATCCAGGCGGGCGTGGGCTGCGCGGTCCAGGCGCGCTGGCCTCTCTTCCCGCCGCCCGGACTTCGGCTACTGTGACTCCGCTCTAAAACAGATACAGCGTGAAGAACAACAGGACCCAGATGACGTCGACGAAGTGCCAGTAGTACTCGGCGGCCTTGAGCGACATGTGGTAGTCCTGGTTGTACTCGTTGCGCTCCATGCGCCAGTACACCAGCGAAAGCAGGATCAGCCCGACGGTGACGTGGCAGCCGTGAAAACCGGTCATCAGGTAGTAGGCCGAGCTGTAGGCGCCGGTGGAGTACTTGAAGCCCATCACGCCGTTCAGAAAGCCCCACTCAAACCCCTGCATGCCCAGGAAAAAAATCCCCATGCCGATGGTCAGCAGCAGCCAGTTCTTGGCGGCATTCTTTTTGCCCTTCAGGAACGAGGATACGCTCCAGTTGAGCGTAAAGCTGGAGCCGACCAGAATCAGCGTGGCGATGGCAGGCAGTGAAGTTTCCAGGCGCGGCATCCCCGCCGGCGGCCACGAGGCATGCCTGAATCGGGTGAAATAGTAGTACTCGAAATAGGACTCGAAGATCATCGCCTCGGAGGCGAGGAAGAAAAAGAAGCCGCGGGTCAGATCTTTGTTGGTGGAAACGGAGTTGTGCTTGCGGCGCTCGACGGCAATGGTATTGGCCCACCCGGCGGCGCACACCACCGTGTACAGCGCGGCCACGGTGATCAGCAGACCTGCCAGCGACATGCCGGATTCGATCAGAAGACCAAAAAAGAAAATCAAACCGATGCCGCCTGCCAGCAGAATCGGCCAGTAGCTGGGCTGCGGCAGGTGACGGGCCAGCTCCGGCGTCAGCGCCGACTCGGGCGAGCGCGCGGACGCGGAACTCGTGGGAGCAAGGGAGGGTCGGCTATCCATCTACTTCTTCATCCATTTGGGAAATGAGTAAGTCGTGTTTTCAGGATAAATCCAGCCGCGGTGGACCGGGTACCAGGTGAGCAACATGATGACGATGGCCGCCACCGCGATCCCCCATCCCAGCCAAGCATTGCGGTGGCGCACGGGACGCGGGAGCGTCTTGAATT
Source organism: Terriglobales bacterium (assembly GCA_050747745.1). Classification (GTDB taxonomy): domain Bacteria; phylum Acidobacteriota; class Terriglobia; order Terriglobales; family SCQP01; genus SCQP01. The sequence continues at coordinate 9,606 of JBOGKM010000086.1, read as the reverse complement.
CGGATACGGTCGGCATAGGCTCATTCTCCGCCGAAATTTTTGAACGGGCTCGGCTGACCCGCTGTCAGCGGCTCCAGCGTGTACATGATGCTGACGCGGGACACCAGCGGATCCAAACCGCGATTGACCTGATAGATCACCGGTAGCGATTTCTTGGTGTGCGGCTTCATCGTCTGGTTGGAAAAGCAGAAGCACTGGATGATGGACAGATGAGTCGCAGCTTGATAAGGGTAAATGTCGTGAATAGCGCGGAAGTAAACGGTTTTATTGCTGTTGTTGACAAAAACAAAGTGGTCTTCCGCCCGCTGCCCGACATGCACGTACTGCATGGTCTGCTGCGGCTGGAAGTAAATGTCCATGCCCTTGGCCTGCACCCCGCTGAAGCTGACCGTCACCGTGCGCGGGCTGACCGGACCGGTCGAGGCGGCCAGCCTTTCGTCGGCGGGCACGTAAATGCCGAAGTGGGTGCAGAAGTCGCGGAACAGCGGCACTTGCAGGAACGCGAATCCAACCATGCACGCGACAATAATGGACAGCCTCCAGATCCACTTGCGGTGACCTCGGCGAGGCTGGCGAGGGGTCGGGGCTAACGGTTGTTCCGGCATGGGTATTCCTTTCTGGAGGTACTAACGAACCTCCGGTAGTTCAGCATAGTTATATTCGGGCGGCGGGCTGGAGGTCTCCCACTCAAGATGCCTTTCGGTGGGATTGGAATCCCAGGGATCATCCGGCGCATTGCGCGGCATGCGGCAGCAACGGATGATGTCCAAGGTAAAGATAATGCCGGCGGCCAGCATCAGCGGGAAGCCCATGGAGATGAACTGGTTCAGAGGCTTGAACTCGGGCCGGTAGCTGGCCACGCGTCGCGACTCGCCGTCAATGCCCAGGAGGTGCATGGGCATGAACACCCAGTTCATGCCGATAAAAAACAGCCAGAATACCCACGAACCCGCCTTTTCGCTGAGCATCCTGCCGGCAATTTTAGGGAACCAGAAATAGACGCCGGCAAAGATCGTCATCACCGTGCCGCCCACCAGCACGTAATGAATGTGGGCGACGACGAAGTAGGTATCGTGCACCTGGATGTCGAAGGGCACCACCGCCATCATCAGACCGCTCAGGCCGCCCAGCACAAAGGTGAAGATGAATCCGAGCGCGAACTTCATGGCGGTCGAGAAGCGGATCACCCCGCCCCAGCACGACGCCAGCCAGGAATAAATCTTGACGCCGGTCGGCACCGAGATCAGCAAGCTCGCCATGGAGAAGTAGACGCGCGCGTCCGCGGAAATACCGGAGGTGAACATGTGGTGCGCCCAGACCGTGAAACCGATAATGCCGATCGCCCATAGCGCACCCACCATGCCCTTGTAGCCGAACAGCTTCTTGCGCGCCATGCACGGAATGACGTGGCTGATCATGCCGAAGCCCGGCAGGATCATGATGTAGACTTCGGGATGCCCGAAAAACCAGAACAGATGTTGGTACAGCAGCGGATCACCGCCCAGGGCTGGCTGGAAAAATCCCGTATTCAGCCAGCGGTCGCTGAGCAGCATGATCATCGCGCCCGACAGCACCGGCAACGCCAGGATGAGCATCCAGGCGGTGACCACCCAGCTCCAGACAAACAGCGGCACCTTGCCCCAGCTCATGCCGGGCGCCCGCATGTCAATCACGGTGACCAGTATGTTGATCGCGCCCATGATGGACGCGATCCCCAGGATGATGATGGCCAGACACCACAGATCCTGGCCATGGCCGGCGGAAAACTGTTTGGTACTCAGCGGCGGATAGCTCCACCAGCCCCCCGCCGCCGAGCCGCCCACCACGAAGAAACTGCCATAGAGCATGAATGCGGCGGGCAGCATCATCCAGAAGGAGAACGCGTTCAGGCGCGGAAAGGCCATGTCGCGCGTGCCGATCATCAACGGAACGAGATAGTTGCCGAAGCCCGCCAGAGTCACCATCAGGGTCAGAAAGATCATGATGGTGGCGTGCATGGTCATCAGCTCGTTATAAAGATGCGGGCTGAAGAGGTGCCAGTCAGGATTGAATAGGTTCAAGCGCACCATGCCCGCCAGGGTGCCGCCGATCCAGGCATTGATCAGCGCGAAGGCAAGATACATGATGCCGATCTTTTTGTGATCGGTGGTGGTGATCCAGGCGAGAACGCCGTGATATTGGCGGGGTAGATGGGCCTCGCCCAGGGTGACGACTTCAGTGCTCATTGTGCTCCCCCTCCGAGCGGAGCCCGCAAGTGCAGGGCGGCGGTACTGGCTTTGGCGCTGGCCGCAGGCGGCTTGGGTATGCTGCGGTGCGTGGCCAGCCATTGCTGGAACTCGGCATCGGGCAAGATCTGCACCTCAATCAGCATGCCCGAATGCCCGGTACCGCAAAGTTGATCGCATTGGCCCTTGTAGTAACCGGGCTGCGCCTTAAACCAGAGATTGGTGATGCGGCCGGGCAGCGCGTCTTCCTGAATGCCCAGCCCGGGCACGAAAAAGCCATGGATCACATCCACGCTGGTGAGATCGAGATCCACAACCTTATTGGCCGGGAGCACCAAAGTCGCATTGGACAAATCAATGCCGTACTGGGGGTATTTGAATTCCCAGAAGAACTGGTGCCCGACCACGTCAATCGTGATGGCAGGCTGGTTTCCTCCATATTCCATGAAGTGCAGCGGACCGTACGAGTGCAAAGCGACGGTGACGACAACGATCAGCGGAATGATGGTCCAGCAGAACTCCAGGAAGTGGTGCTCGTTGAAGCCGGCGGGTTTGCGGCCATCGCCCTTGTCCCGGAACCGGATCATGACAAAGATCAGGCCGACGTAGGCGATGAGGATGAACGGAAACACCATCCAGAACGACCACCAGCTCACGTGCGCCGCCAGCCGCGCCAGGTTGCTGCCCGGCGTCGTGAACGCGTTGCGCGTGGGCGCCGCCATGCCCTTCAGCGCCTTCGATTCCATGATGGATTTCAGGCTCTGCTGGAAAAACATGAGAAAAGCCCAGTTCACTTCGATCCTCCCGCGGGTGCGGCCGGCGCCTGCCGCACCAACTGCTGCACGTAGGCATACAGCGAGCTCAACTGCACCGCCGTCATGGTTCCCTGGCCCGGCATCATGCGGCCCGGAAGGCCATGGAGCACGTAATGATTGAACGCGGCCTGGTCCTCGGGCGAGCTCATCATGATCGGATGCGAGAACGGCTGCGTTCTGACTTCGACATAGGGATCCGATCCACTCATCAGGACCGGAAATCCGCCCAGCCCCCTGACGCCATGGCAGGTCTGGCAGTGCAGGCGATACTCCGCCGCCCCTACCGCCAGATTGGCCTCCGCCGGCGGCGGATCCGGCTGCTTGCTCTTGGGCGCCGCCAGCGGCTGCGACGGCGTCGCCGGTTTTTGCCGCGCGATGATCTGCATCGCTACCGCGATGGGAATCCGCTGCCCGCTGGGCACCGGATTGAGCGGTGGCAACCGTACCGGGCCGCTGGCGGCAGGCGTTGCCAGCGCGGCCAGCTGTGCCGCGCTGTTTTTCTGGTACGCCCAGTGCGGTATGAAATCGGTGCGGACGTAATGCACCACCGACATGCGTTCTTCCGGCGACAGCGCGATGAAGCTGGGCATCGCCGTGCCCGGCGAGCCGTTCGTTACGGTGTGGTACAGCGTCAGTACCGAGGTGCCGTAGCGGAACTTTCCGGAATGGTAGTTGCGCGGCGGCGGGTTCAGTCCCGCCGCGCGCGGACCGTTGCCGTAGCCGGTTTCGCCGTGGCAGGGCACGCAATTGGCCTCATAGACCTGCTTGCCTTCTGCCAGCAGTTTGGGCGTCGGCTGCAGCAGCGGCCGCAGGTCCACCACTTGCGCTGCCCCCGGCGGCGCCGGCTTGTTGAAATCAAAACGCGCCTGGAAGCTGGAGTTGCGGAACTCGCCGGCGAAGGCCGACCAGATGAAATAGATGGCCACCAGCACTACCACGAAGAAGCCGATCAGCGACTTGAGCGATGGCTGGTTGGGGGTGGGATTGTCGCTCACAGATACCTCCCGGCCACCGAATGGAGAAACTTGGGATCCCCCACGGGAACGGTCGGATGTTTGCTCAGGTAGCGCGTGGCCAACAGCCCGAAAATGCCGAGGAACCCAAGGAAGATCCCGATCTCGACCCAGTTGGGCACGTAGAAGTGCGCGTGAATCGGCGGCATCACCATCCAATAGCAGTCAAACCATTCCGCAATCAGGATCAGGCTGGACATGATGATCAGGCAGGTTTCACTGGTGCGGATTTTCTGGTTCATCAGCACGCAGAAGGGGAGCACCCATTTGGCGAACAGCAGGAACACGAACACCCAGCCCCAGCCGCCATGCTCACGCTGCCAGAAGTAGACGGTCTCGTCCTGAAAGTTGGCGTACCAGATGAGCAGGTACTGCGCGAAACCAATATAGACCATGAAGATACAAAACGCATGCACCATGCGCGCCAAATCAATGTAGTGCTTGTCCTTCACGGCGCCGTCGAACATGTGATGCCGGCGGAAGACTACCGTCAGCAGCAGCGTCAGCGCCAGGCTGGCCTCGAACAAGCCTGCAAACCCGTACGGCCCCCACATGTTGGTGTACCAGTGCGGCTCCAGCGACATGATCCAGTCCACGAACCACCAGGTGAAGCTGTAGGCGAAAAAGACGATGAAGCCGGCGGCGACGCGCCCGCGAATGGTGGGCGCTTTGCCGAACGTCTTGCGCGGCAGCAGCGCGCCGGGGTTGGTGTCCTGCTTGGTTGAGTTATGGACAAACCACCACCCGAACAGCACCCAGCCGCCCAGCGCGATCACGGTGCGGATGCTGCGGAACCCGGTCGAGAACCAGAATTGCTTGCTCGGAGCGGACCAGACCCAGCCGGCCTTGGCCCAGACGTAAATGTGGGGCACGCCCAGCAGCAGGATCAGCCCGAGGATGAAGGCCGCGGGCAGGAAACTGGAAACCGCTTCCGGAACGCGGCGGAACACCACCGTCCAGGTGGCGCTGGTGACGTACTCCAGTGCCACCAGAAAGGCGCCGCCCAAGCCCAGCACCATGAAGAACAGATAGTTCACCAGGTAGCTGTACCAGGCGCGCTGCGGGTCCACCGCCAGCGCCACCAGGAACACGATCACCCCGATCGCGGTGAAGGCCAGCAGAATATTCCGCATGCGCGGCGGAAAGACCGCGGGGCCGGGGCTGGGAATAGCGACACTTTCCTCTTGTACGTTCATGGCTGTGGCGATTTTGGATTATGCGGAATCGCGGCGGAACCGGGGATCATGCCCTTCACGCCTTGGGCGGGGGGCAGGTCTTGGGAAAAATCCATCCCTTCTTTTTCCGCCCGTTGCAGGTCGGCGGGCGTGGGATTGGCAGCGCGCTGCAGCACCCGCAGGTAATGAATGACGGTCCATCGTTCGGCCGGATCCAGCTCGGTGCGGTAGGAGGGCATGTTGCCCAAGCCTTCGCTGACGATGGTGAAAATGCGCCCATCCGTGAACGCCAGCGGCGCGCCCGCGATCAGCGGCGGCGGCTGCGTCATATAAGGAATGATGTAACCCAGCCCGGTGGCTTCCGCCCCGTGGCAAACGATGCAGTAGGTGTCCCAGATCTGGCGCCCCTTGGCCAGCGTCTGCGGTGTGATCGGAATCGGATTCACCAAATGATCCTCGCCGGTGACATCGGAATTCTGCGGGAAGGGCACCCAGTTCACCGGCACCGTGCCCGCCGGAGGCACGCGCATCACCTGCATTTTCGGGTTGACATGGTCCGTGTCGAACGCCTGCAGATAGGGCTGCACGTACATGTTCGGCTGATACTCCAGCTGCGTCGTGGATTTGGTCCCGGAGGGGTGAAACGCACACCCGCTCGCGCCCGCGGCCAGGACCGCGATCGCCACCCCGGCCAGCCAAGGCTGATGGCTTTTACGCAAGGTTGCGAACCTCCTCCGCCCCCAGCTCGCGCAATTGCTCCTGCACGTTCGCCGCCTCGTAGGGCCGCACCGGCACATACAGCCCGAAGCGGTCGTTGGTCAGGCTGGCGTCCAGGCTGGTGAAGTTGGGCGCCGGGACCAGGCGCCCGGCGATGAGCACCGCGATGAAGGTTGAAATGCCGGCAATGAGAATGCCGCCTTCAAAGGTCACCGGCATGTAGGCCGGCACTGACACGAACGGCTTGCCCGCGATGTTGAGCGGCCAGGCCCACGCCATTGTCCAGGCTTCAAACGTGAAAGCCAGGCAGACGCCGGTGAAAAAGGCAGCCTTGGTCACGCGCGGCATCCAGCTTTCCTTCAGCCCCATGGCCTCGGACAGCCCATGCACCGGATACGGCGTATAGGTGTCGAGACCCCGGTAACCCTTGGCCCGGAACTCCTTGACCGCCTCCACCATGCGGTGGGGATCGGCGAACAGCGCCAGTACTGCCGGAGGACGGTATTGCTCACGCCCGGACTGGGGCATTGGACCCTCCTTCGAGCGGCTGCGGACGTGGCTCGCCCACCTGGTTTTTGAGCACGCCCTTGATTTCTGCAATTGAAATCACCGGCACGAAACGCGCGAACATCATGAAGTTGATGAAGAACAGCCCCAGCGAACCGACGAAGGTGCCGATGTCCAGCCAGGTGGGGGCGAAGTAGCGCCAGTTGGTGGGCAGGAAGTCCTGCGCCAGCGAAGTGATGATGATCACGTAGCGCTCGAACCACATGCCGATATTGATGATGATGCTCACCCCGAACAGAATCACCAGGTTTCTTCGGGCGAAGCGGAACCAGAAGATCAAGGGGGCGAGACAGTTGCAGAACACGATGGTCCAACCCGCCCAGGCATAGGGGCCGAAGAATCGGATCCAGATGTAGGTGTGCATCTCCTCCGGCACCTGCCCATACCAGGCCATGAAGACTTCCACGATGTAGCCGTAGCTGACAATCATGGAGGTGGCCACGATGATTTTGGCCATCAGCTCCATGTGATCCATGGTGATGTAGTCCTCGAGACTGAAGGCTTTGCGCACCACGGTCAGCACCGTGATCACCATGGCGAAGCCGCTGAAGATGGCCCCGGCAACGAAGTAGGGAGGGAAGATGGTGTCGTGCCAGCCCGGAACCGAGCTCACGGCAAAGTCGCTCGACACCACGCTGTGGACCGATAGCACCAGCGGCGTGGCGATGGCCGCGAACATGCCGTAGGCGGATTCGTAATGATGCCAGTCGCGCGCCGTCCCTTTCCAGCGCTGCGAGAAAATGCCGTACATCTTGCGCGCGAACTTGCTCGGGTGCATGTCGCGCACCGTCGCCAGATCCGGGATCATGCCCTGGTACCAGAACAGGATCGAGATGATGGTGTAGGTGGAGACCGCGAACACGTCCCAGATCAGCGGCGAACGGAAGTTCACCCACAGGTGCCGCGGGTTGGGATAGGGAATCAGCCAGTAGGCGATCAGCGTGCGCCCGATATGCAGCAGCGGGAACAGCCCTGCGCACATCACCGCGAATATCGTCATCGCCTCCGCCGAGCGGTTGATCGCGGTGCGCCAACGCTGCCGGAACAGATAAAGAATGGCGGAAATCAGCGTCCCGGCGTGGGCGATACCGACCCAGAACACGAAGTCCACGATGTACGTTCCCCACATGCCCGGACGCTTCAGGCCGAGCACGCCCATGCCCACATGCAACTGCACCCAGACCACGTAAATGCCTAGGAACAGGCACAAGTGCGCAACGGTCATGCCCGCGAACCAGAACTTGTTGGGCCGGCGGAAGATGGCCGCGGTGATGTCCTTATTGACCTGGGTGATGGTCAGGTCGGGGCGGTACAGCGGGACTCCGTCCACCCACGCGGTCGGGTTATCCACATGGGGTACAAGCTCGACCGTGTCGCTCATGCCTGGCTGTCCTTGTCGGCTTCGGTGCCGAGATTGCGGATCTTGGTCAGGTAGCAGACGGAGGGTTCGTAATTCATGTTCTCCAGCACTTTGTAGGCGCGGCCGCTACGTGCCTTCATCATGACGGAGGTGGAATCAACCATATTGCCAAAGTGAATGGCCTGGCTGGGGCAGGTCTGCTGGCAGGCAGTCTGGATCTTGCCATCCGGAATCGGCAGGCCGCGCTCCTTCGCCCAGTAATGGCCGGCATGGATGCGCTGCAAGCAGAAATTGCACTTCTCCATCACGCCCTTGCTGCGTACCGTCACCATGGGGTTGAGCGCCAGTTCCAGCGGCGAGGCGCGCACTTTGCCGTAAGCGAAGAAATTGAACTTGCGCACCTTATAAATGCAATTGTTGGAGCAGAAACGGGTGCCGACGCAGCGGTTGTAGACCTGGACATTGATGCCTTCGGCGTCGGTGATGGTGGCGATCACCGGGCAGACGCTCTCGCAGCCGGCGTTGGCGCATTGCTGGCAGACCAGCGGCTGGCAGGTAACGTCCGGATTGGTTTCCTCGCCGCTGAAGTAGCGGTCAATGCGCAGCCACGCCATGTCGCGCCCGCGCCACACCTGGTCCTTGCCCACCACGGGCACGTTGTTTTCGTTGTAACAGGCGGCGATGCAGGCGCTGCAGCCGATGCAAGCGTTCATGTCAATGGTCATACCCCAGTGGTAATTAGGGAAGGGGTGTTCGCTCTGCCCGCCGTTGTCCCACAGGCTCAGGATCTTTGACTGCGCCGGATTGCCCGCGCGCGAGTTGGTCTGCAACTGCACCAGGGTGGCCTCGCGGATGATAGTGGGGCCGCGGTCCTCTCCTTCGGGAGTTACCTGATCGGAGCCAAAGTTGACGTAATTGTTGTCCTGCGGGCTCGCGATCAGATAGCTCGGCGCGGTGAGTTTCGTGAACCGGACCTTGGCCCCCGAATAAATGAGCCCGGCGTTGTTGGGGGCGATGCGGGGAATCACGTAGGCGTTGGAACCGATGTCGGTGCCGATTTCCCCGCACGAGGCGCGGCCGTAGCCCACCGCGATGGTGGTCACCTTGGGATGCACGCCCACCTGCACGAACACCGGCGCCTGCAGTTTATGGCCGTCCACATCCACTTCGGCGATGACGTAGCGGCGCTGGTCGTCGGGCATCAGGCCCAGGCGCTCGGCGGTCTTGGGCGAGATCGTGAAGAAGTTATCCCAGCAGTTCTTGGTAACTATTTCCGGGATTTCCTGCAGGTGCGCGTTGTTGGCCCACCAGCCGTCGCCCATCATGCAGTTCACCGCCAGCGCCAGTTCCAGTTCGTCGGGGCCGAGGTCGGGCGCCGCTGGGGCGGCCGCGCGATTGCCGAACGCCAGCGCCGCCACCTTGAAATTGCGCGCCGGACCCGGCTGCAAGCGCTGCGGATCGGGGTCAAACACGCCCGCGCGCAGCGCGCCCACCCAGAAATCGTCGAAGCTGGCGGGCATCTTGTTCTTGGCGTAGACGTTCGCTTGCCAGTAGTCCTTCAGATACTGATAGAAGCTGATGATCGTCTTCGGCGGCGGCGGCGGCGCGGCGGCCGGCTTGGCGGCCGCAGCGGCCGTGGCCAGCGTAGCTGCCGGGGCCGGTGGTGTCGCCGCTTTCGCGGCGGCCGGAGCCGTAGCGGCGGCCGCGCCAACCGCGGCGGGAGCGCCCGCGGCC
>JBOGKM010000085.1:0-1002 GCA_050747745.1 Terriglobales bacterium | reverse complement strand
TGCTCAGCAGGTTGACCTGGTTGCCGGCAATGAAGTCGCCGCCATTTGTAGTCGTAACGTCGGTCGTCAACGTGGCCACGCCAGTGGAGGTGAACACACCGTTGTAGTCGTAGTTGCCAGCCTCCAGACCAAAGTAATACAACGGATTGCTGGCGGAGAGCGCCATCACATGACCCGCGCCATCGTTGGTCTGGATCACGCCACCAAAGTTGATGTCGTTGTTCGCCTCGACCCATATATCGTTGTCGTTAAATGGCGTCATGGCAATCGGCACAACCTGCACGGCACCCGTATTGGTGAAGCTGCCGGTGGAACCGTTAAGGTTCCCATAGGCACCCGTTGCGTCAGCCTGGTTGTACTGATCGTTGGCACCAAAGTAGATCCAGCCGGGGCTCGCCGGGGCTGTGATCGTGCCGGCATTGGTGATCGAATAATCGCCGCCCGCGGTAAACGACGAGTCCGAAGCATCGGAATACGTTTCGATGTCGTATGCGCCGCTGATCGTGCCGTTGTTGACGATGCTGCCGTTGGTCACGGACACCTCATCGCCGACAGCCATGCTGCCGTTGTTGCTGAAGTCGCCAGCATAGACATAGACGCTACTGCCGCCGGTGATCTTGCCGCCGTTGGTGAAGTTGCCGTAGGTCACATCCAGGTCGTCACCCTCGCTGATGAACTGACCATTGTTGGTGAAATCACCACCATTTACGTTGATCCCGCCTACGGTCATCTGACCACTGTTGCTCAGGCCGCCGTCGGTCGTCGTCAACGTGTAACCGAGATTGTTATCCGTATAGGCACCGGCGTTGGTGAGGCCACCGCCCGCGGTGATGTTGTCGGACTGCGTCATGGTCTTGTCGTTGACCACCGCACCATCGATGTCAAAACCCGTCCCCAGATCCATCGTCCCGGTGTTGGTCAACGTGCCTTCCACCATGGCATTGCCGTTCAGGTCCAGCGTGCCGCTGCTGGAAGCATCGCCCGCCGAGTCAAAGTTCGCCA
>JBOGKM010000084.1:0-8127 GCA_050747745.1 Terriglobales bacterium | reverse complement strand
TTCGCCTGGCTGCACAACTTCAGGCGCCTCGTCGTCCGCTGGGAATACCACGTCGAGAACTTCCTCGGCATGGTTCAACTCGGCTGCCTCAAGATCCTGTTGCGGTCTTTATGAGATGGGTTCTAGGGCCGTGTGCGCAGGTTAGCGCGCACCGCCCCGTCCTCTGTGTGTGCACCCCTTAATCGAAGCCAACCGGGACGCCGCCAACTGCGCAACCGGGCGCTACGCGCCGGCGCACCCGGTCAGCTTCGATCGGGGCGAACCTCCCCATCCCTCGTTGGCCTGCACCGCCTTGTACGCTCTGGAGAAATTGGCCATGTCAACACACTTTAACCTCGGCCGGGGCCGGAGCACATGTAGTCAATCTTGTCCGCTCCCGTGCCGGTCACCGCGAGGGACGTGGTCGTAACCACTTTCGTCACCGCGATGTTCGAGCCCGCTTCGTCTTCCACAATGCATACGGGCGCGGTTGTGTAGGTCGCGGGGAAGGTGTATGAGCCTGCGCCGGAAACCAGGGTGATGGTCCCGGAGATAGGCACCTGCGATTTCTGCGCAACGTCGCTGCTGGATGTGATTGAGGGGCCTCCGCCCCAACCAAGATCACCAGCTATCCCTACATCCCCGGTCTGACCCAGGCTGAGCATGGCAACGCCTGAGGAGTTCTCAAACTCAAGAAATCCAGCGTTAACGAGATAAAAGTCATCCGCCGGAGTGGTGCCATTATTGAGAGCCAGCAGTTGTCCGTCGCCGGTGGGCGACAAATTAAGCCCCTGCATGAACGTAGCCGTGCCGCCATAATAGCTCCATTCCTGAGTACCGAGCGTGTTGACGTCAATGAGACTTCCGTACTGCACACCAGTTGTCGGACTCAATGTGGAGGTGTCATTGTGGACGACGGACGCTAAGATATTGATCGTCATGTCGCTGGAGCCGGTTCCGTTTATGAGGTTAGTCAGCGTGCTCTGCGTGAAGTAGCCGCTGTTGATCGAAGTGAAATAGGAGCCGGAGTTTGGCATCTGGAAAAAGTAGGGCCAGATCGCACTGATCGCAAAGCCCTGGGTTTCAGTCTTTTTAAATGACGCGGTAAAGCTTGTAACTCCAGCCGACGTGGACACCGCGCTCACTGTCACCGTGTCGTTGCCGCCGGCGATGTTGAGCTGCGTATTGACGGCGATGTTGTTCAGCCAACCGGCGGGCGTGGTGACCGTATGCACACCCGTGGTGGTGATCCCCTGGGCCACGCCATCTACCAGAACTGCGGCCGTTGGCCCCGCAAGGGTTGTAAAAATCGAGTTCGTGAAGCTAACGGCTATGGGAACTGTCGCTGTCTCAAAAGGCGCGAAGGCTTTTTCGATGTGGCAGCCGTCACAGGAGAAGGAGGCGTTCTCGAAGATGCCAACCGCGTTGTCACCGCTGTAATCCATCGACGTGCCGTAGAAGTGCAGATCAACGTCGATGACACCGCCGGCGTTGGCATCGAGGTCCAGCAGCGCGGGCCCCGCGCCGTTGTAGATGCCGCCGCTGAAGAAGCGGTTGTTTTCGCCGCTGTTGCCGATGTCGCCATCCGTGGTTATCCCGGCGACGGAGAAGTCGCCGATGGCGGTGTTGTTGAAAGTCTCCGTCCACGCATTGCTGCCCCACTCGACCCCAACCGAGAAATTCGTGATGCTGATGGCGTCGAATTCCTGCCCGGCCGCGAACAGATCCGTCGGTACGCCGTCGCTGCCCGTGCCGCCTCCGAGGAACAAGCCTATGGCGGTATTGCCGCTTGCGGTGGCGTTGAGAGTCAGGTCACGCATCCCGCCAACACCAGGATAGTCCGCGCCCTGGGAGGACGGATCGCCATCGACCACGGCGATACCACTCGACGGCGTCCAGTTCAGCGAAGTCCCGCCCGCGGCAGGTGCACCGTTGTTTGTAATCCCGCTCCCCGCGCCCGCCACCGACACGCAGCGGGGAATTACGATCCGCGTGCTGAAGTTGAAGTTGCCGAGCGGCACGGATACTGTTCCGCACGTGCCGGGGAGTGCCGCGATGGCCGCATTGATTTTGGCGCCCATGTCGGCGCCCGGAAACTGATCGGCATGAAGCACGCTCTCAATGGGTTGCGCGGTGATGCCCTGAGCCACGGCCGGGCCCCCGCCGGCCTGCACATCCGTACCGTTATCGCTCAGAGGTGGATTCCCGATTACATTGGCTCCGGTAGTCATAGGGAAAACGTCGTTCTCAGGTAAATTTCCGGTGACTATGTTGGCGGGAGTTTTCCCCTCCAGCACAAGGACGCCGCTCGCATCCGGCATCTGCGAAGAGCGCGCTGCGGTCGATGAGGAAGCCGCGAGCGGGCCGATGTAGCCGCCGGGGAAGGGGTAGACCGTGTACGGGCTGGTGGTGCTGGACTGGATCTCGACCTGGGTTGCCGTGGTTGTACTTGTCACCAGGCAACCGCACGCGCCGGTTGGAGCCTGACTCCGAGTGCTCATGAGCAGGTCATAGCCGGTCGCGCCGGCAACGGCAGTCCAATTCATCCGGGGGTGTTTTGTCACGCTCGACGCAGGGGGAGCATAATTGGCCGCGAACGCATGGGATGGCCCCGCGTCGCCAATTGCGAATTTCGCCACGATCCCGGCGTGGTAGGAGGTATTCCCCGTTCCGCCGACCACCGTCGCGTGGGTGACCGTCTGCGCCGCGCTCCAGGGTGCGGCGGTGGTTTGCGCCTGTAAGCTCCGGCCGCCCAGTGCCAGCGCGGCAGCCGCCACGATGGAGGCGACGGCCAGGCGCCGCATTTTGCGCATCGCGATACCTCCCGTTTCCAGTGTATTGCACGTCCTGGAGCGTTCAACGCTCCGCCCTTGAGAGCGGCAGCGGGCTGCACGAAAATAAATTTGCGCGCGCACCGCACCCGCGCGTATTCCTCTATAGGAGCCGATGGAAACGGAGCGATTTGAGCGCGCGGTGAGGGAGCTCGGGCGGATGGTGTTCGGCATTGCGCTGCATGCGCTGCGGGACCGGAGCATGGCCGAGGAGATCACGCAAGATGTCTTCCTGGCGCTGCTGGAACACCGCGAGCGGATTCAGTCCGACGAGCACCTGGTGTATTGGCTGCGGCAGGTCACCTCGCGGCGGTGCATCGACCAGATGCGGAAGCAGCGGTGGAGGCGATGGCTGCTGCTGGGCGAAGCCGGCGAGGCCGCAGGGGGGGTGGCGAGCTCGACCGCGCCGGGCGATCCCCTGCTTTCGGCGCGGCTGGAGAAACTCATCCGGGCGCTGCCGGCGCCGGTACGCGTGGCGCTGGTGCTGCGCTACCAGGTGGATCTCGATCCTGCCGAAATCGGCCGCGTGCTCGGCCTGCCGGAAAAGACAGTCCGCAAGAAACTCCGCCACGCGCTGAACATTTTGAAGTCGCGTCTGGACCGGCCGCGAACCGTGATGCCGGCAGAACTGGAGCAGCCATGAGCAACCCGACGACCGAAGCCGAGCTGGAAAACCATCTGCGCGCGCTGTATCGCGCCGAAGACCCTCCCGCGGGGTTGACCGCGCGCATCCTCTCCGCGGCGCAGCGCAGGCGGCCCGCCCGCGGCCGGCGGCGGCGCCGCACGGCGCTCCTCGGCCTCTGCTCCGCGCTGCTGGCGGTGTGCGTTTACCTCGCGATCGGGGTGATCCATCAGCGCCAAGCCCAGAACCGGCGGGCGCGGGAAGCACAAGCGCATCTTCTGTACGCCTTGCAGATCACCACCGGCGAACTGAACTGGGCGGAGGCCACGATCCATCGCGATATGGCAGCCGGTCCGCAGGAGGTGAACCGGTGAACAAGATCGCGTGTTGGTTCCGTGCCGTGCTGCTCGCAGCCGCCCTGGTCGGCGCACTGGCGGCGCAGCAGCCGGGGCGCATTCAACTCACCTTCCCTGGCCTGGCGCAGCGCGCGGCCGAAACCAGCAGCGTGACGCTGGACGGACCCATGTTGCAGGTGGGCATTCGGATGCTTGCCGCCAAGGAAAGCGACGCCCAGGCGCGGCAGGTACTGTCGCGGCTCAAGGGCGTGTACGTCAAGAGCTTTAGTTTCGACGGACGAGGCGACTATTCCAGCCAGGATCTGGAGCCCATCCGCCGCCAGCTCCACGCACCCGGATGGGAGCACATCATGAGCGTTCACAGCCGGCGCGACGGCCGCACGGTCAACATTTACCTGATGGCGACGGCGCAGGGCGTGGCCGGAATGGTGATCATCGCCGCCTATCGGCGCGCGCTGCAGGTGGTAAACCTGGTGGGCCCGATCGATCCGGCGGCGCTGAGCCAGATTGGCGGACATTTCGGCATTCCCCGCGTGAACCCGAGGAGGCATCCATGAAGATCCAAACGCCCACGCTCGCGCTGGTGCTGGTGCTGACGGCATGCGCACCGGCGCTGCAGGCACAGAAGACGGCGATGTCCGCCGCCGCATTCGCCAGGCTCAGCCGCCGCGTGTCGCTCGCGCTGCACGCGCGTCCGCACCATCATCGCCTGCTTGGCGCCTCGCAACTGGTGATTCGCGGCGCGGGCCACATCGGCTCCAAGGGCACACACGTGGCGCTGTTTGACCTGCCGGGGGCACCCACGCGCTCGGAACGCGCGCGCCTTAACGCGGCGCTGGTGGCGGCGCTCACCCCGCCCTGGCAACTGCTGCGCCACCACACCGCGCGCTATGGCGAAACGGAAACCTGGATTTTCGCCCACCCGCAGGGGACGCGCGTCACCACAGTCGTGTGTCTGCTCGAGCGCGGCCAAGCCACGCTGGTCATGGCCAACGCGGCGCCAGAGGCGGTGCTCGACAGCCTGCAGGGCGAGGGCATCGTTCTCTGGAGCCGGAAGTCCGTAGTGCGCGGGCTGTGGGGCGGCCTCGGCGACGGATCCGGCTTTGGGCCGGGCATCGCGTTTGCCACCCCGGCGGGCTCCATCAACCTGGTGCAGGTGCACGGCAGCGCCCAGGTCACCACCCGGTCCTATCTCAAAACCACGCTCGGCTTCCGTGTGGATCCCACCGGCGGCGACCTGCAAACCTTCAGCCTCGATATCACCGGCCGCTACCAGGTCAGCCCGGATGTGGACTTCTTCGGCCTGGGCCCCAACAGCCCGGCGCAGCGCGCCATGTACGATCTGCAGGAGCGCGGGTTGCGGCTCACCCTCGGCGTTCGTCCAGCGCGGGCGCTGCGCTTCGGCGCAGGCGAGGACTACTCCGGCAACCGCGTGTTTGGCGGGGGCGAAGGCGGCTACGCCGATGCCCAGACAGCGTTTTCGCCATCCGTCGTCCCGGGGCTGGCGCGCGGGGCGAATCTGCTCAGCACGTTCGGGTTTCTGCAGTACGACACGCGAGATTTTCCGCTGAGCCCACACCGCGGCGTCTACCTGCGTCTTTCCGCTGCCGACAACGGCGGCACCGACCACAGCGGATTCGGCTTCTGGCATTACCAGGCCGATGCCCGCGGCTATTTGCCCCTCACCCCTTTCAGCGACGTGCTGGCCTGGCGCGGGCTGAGTACCTGGAACATTGCCAAAGCCGGCGAACAGGTGCCGTTTTTCGAGATGGCGCAGCTCGGCGACAGCGCGACATTGCGCGGCTATCGGCCGTACCGTTTCTACGGGCTGAACGCGATCACCTCCAGCCTCGAATACCGCCATTACTTCAGCGACAGCTTCGGAGCTTTTCTGTTTGGCGATATCGGGCAGGTCTACGACGTCCGCTCCCAACTCACGCGCTCGAACATGCGCACCACCTGGGGCGCGGGGCTGTTGTTCAATGACAGCCGCCGAAAGACCTTCTTCAAGATCTACTTCGGCATCACCAGCGGCGAGGGCCATCGCTGGTTCCTGACCCAGGGACCCACCTTCTGAGTCGGTCCGGCACTCAGAAGCCGGCGTGGCACGGCCACCTCTTGCTGGAGCGGCCCTCGCGCCGGCGCTGCCGCTTGTGGTGCTTGTCGGCCGAACTCCGAGAACGGGCTCATCCTGGTCGGCAGAACGGTGGCACATGCGATCATGGACGGGCTGGTTTATTCTGGCGGCGGATGATTGATCCATCGTGAATGTGGCCATGAAGGCAGGGAGGGTTTTGAACGACCGCACGCAGGCTCGGAACGGGGCTGTTGATCTTTCCCCATTCGTGCCGGCCGAGGTTCTCCGGCTCAAGAACCCCCGGACCGACATCCCACGCATCGCCAAGGATAAGGATTTGGTGAAGCTGATCGACGAGGCGGTCCAGCGAATCCCCACAACGCACCGCCTCAACCTCGGTGACGCTCGTCAGGGGATGAGCAAACTGAAAGAGGGCTCGATCCACCTGATTGTCACCTCGCCGCCGTATTGGACACTGAAGGAATACCGGGACTCGGAGGGCCAGATGGGCCATATCGAGGACTACGATGAATTTTTAGGCGAGCTCGATCAGGTCTGGCGCCATTGCTTCCGGGCACTGGTCCCTGGAGGCCGGCTTGTCTGCGTCGTCGGCGACGTATGCCTGTCGCGGCGAAGGAATAACGGCCGGCACACCGTCGTGCCGCTGCACGCATCGATTCAGGAGCGCTGCCGCGCAATTGGATTCGATAACCTGGCGCCGATCATCTGGCACAAGATTTCCAATGCTGCCTATGAGGTGGAAAACGGGTCAGGGTTTCTCGGCAAGCCGTACGAGCCGAATGCCGTCATAAAAAATGACATTGAATTCATCCTCATGGAGCGCAAGCCGGGCGGCTACCGAACGCCGGAGGTGTCAGCGCGGGTGCTCAGTGTCATCTCCGGTGAGAACCACCAGGAGTGGTTCCAACAGATCTGGACGGGCCTTACCGGTGTATCCACCCGCAATCACCCGGCCCCGTACCCGGTCGAGCTCGCTGAGCGCCTGATAAGGATGTTCAGTTTTGTGGGCGACACGGTTCTCGACCCATTTTTAGGAACGGGAACGACTATGGTTGCCGCCGCGAAGTTCGGCAGGAACAGCATCGGCTTTGAGATCGACGAGCACTATTTCGACATGGCCCACAAACGCATCGAGGACGAAACGTCGTCGCTCTTCAGAAAAACCAATATCGAGACCCGCACACGGGGTCGCGAATCGTGAGTTTGAATCCCAAAATAGAAAAGCGACTACGGGGCGCGATCAGGCATTTCTGGGCTACTCATGGAGCGCAGGCGCAGAAGCAAGGCGGCGCATCCGGCAGCAAAGACGCCGGCGCGCGCTCCGCCGTCACCGGCGGTGCACAGATGAACGGCTTCGTTAACCTCGTGCGCGACCTGCTGTGCGAGAACGGGTTGCCGAAGGCCCACGTCTACTGCGAACAGCACGTTGAGTTGCCTGGGTGGTATCGGCCCGAAAAGAAATGGGACCTGCTCATCGTCTCGGATGGCAAGCTGCTTGCCGCCATCGAGTTCAAGTCGCAGGTCGGCTCTTTCGGCAACAACTATAACAACCGCACGGAAGAAGCCATCGGCAGCGCGTCGGATATTTGGGCCGCTTTTCGCGAAGGTGCTTTCAAGCCATCTGCACGACCTTGGCTCGGCTACCTGATGCTCCTTGAGGAAGCGCCAAGATCGTTGAGTCCCGTGCGTGCTCGGGAGCCGCACTTCAAGGTGTTCCCCGAATTCAAGGAAGCGTCCTATACAAAGCGATACGAGATCCTGCTGACTAAGCTTGTGCGGGAGCGGCTTTACGGTTCCGCCTGTTTCCTGACGTCAAATGCGCAGGGCGGCCTCAAGGGCCATTACGCCGAGCCAGCGCCGGAATTGAGCTTTCAATTTTTTGTCGCGTCATTGCTCGCCAAGGCAATCGCAGTCGCGAGGAGCCGGGAATGAGCCGATTTTGTAATTCGGCTCCCTGGGAATTCGATATGACGCGGTTGTGCTGCGCCCTTGCCCCATCTGCTCGCCCACGGCGGCGGCGTGCCCGGCAGGCTGGGGCAACTCGGTCCCTGCCGCCAGCAGCAGAACCAACTGGATGGAGGGCTCGGTGAGACTGTAGATGACCTTCTGACGGTGTGACCCAAACCCCAAAAACTGGCACAAGAGAAACTAGAGGGTTTAGGCTGGGCGTGGCAGCGAAGGAGGAAGAAGATTGCCACGAAAAGGACATACGGAGGAGGAGATTCTGCGGGCGCTGCAGGC
>JBOGKM010000083.1:0-49556 GCA_050747745.1 Terriglobales bacterium | reverse complement strand
ACCTTCGTTCTCCTTGTCATCCGCCTCCCCTGGTACTGCTTTGCAACAGCCAAGGTAGCGGTTCAAGCCCGAAGGTGGGGCCAAATTACGTGAGCGACTGGGGCCAGATTACTGTAGCGAACTCACTGCTTGGTAATTATCCCCGGGGCGATCGGTCTCACCATCGTAGGCACGGAGGGACCCGCGCCCTGCGTAGCCTTGGCGAAGGAGGCCAGGGCCCTGTCGAACCCGGCGAAATTGTGCGATAAATGCAGAACAGTCAATCGGCAGCTCATCTCCGTCCAAGTGGAATCGGTCACTCACATCCTGGGCGGATATAACTAACGCCATCGCGATAGCTCTCGGCGGGATGAGGGGCAGGGGGGAGGGGGGAGCGAGGGATAGGATCAATGAATCGCTGAATCGGCGAAGCAGTTGCTTAGGAGATCCGTCGGCTATACTGGCTCCCTATGGAACTGTGCATTGTTGGGGTCGGCTACGTTGGGCTGACCACGGGCGCGTGCCTGGCCGCCATGAATGGGCGCCGGTCGTGCCGCCGCGCCTGTTCCCGTTCGTGTATCGCCTCGCGTTCGGGACCAAGGTTCTGGCATCCCGGCTCAAAGGGCTTTTGCGGTGGAGGGAGCCCGCTGCCGCCCGGCCGCCGGGCCCGCCCCGATTCGGGTCGCAATCCGCAAGGAAGGGGCACGGCCGTGCGTAGATCCGCCCTCGCGGGGGGGGGGGGCCTTGCAGAGGCGCCGCGGCGCCCAGCGATGTCGGGCGGTCTCCGCCGTGCGGTCCTTCCGTGGGGCATCGCCCGCCCGTCAGAGCACCGCCGGCACGGCGCGTCCCGGCCCGTGGCCGCCACGGTGGGGGTTGCCGACGGGCTGGGTGCGGGGAATTCGACGGCAGGAGCGCCACGTGTTTAGGCGCTTGCGCGCCGGCGCCGGCGGATGGCGCGGGGCCGCTTGGTGCCTCGCTAATCTCTCGAACGGGCCCTCCGTTCTTGCCGCGTGGGGCCGGGGGGGCTGCCCGGACCGCTTCAAGTTCCGCGGGGGCCCCAGGGTCCGGATCCTGAGCGGCCCCGGCGAATCCATGGTGCTCTTCGAAATCTACCGCGACCGGATTTACACACGAAATTTTCCGCCGCTTTCCCGCGGCGCATCGGTCCTTGACATCGGTGCGAACGTCGGGCTATTCGCGGTTCAGGTGGCGCGCCTGGGCGCGCGGGTCACCGCGGTCGAGCCCAACCCCGCTGCTCTCGCGCTTCTGAACGAGAATGTATCGGCGAACGGGGTGCAGGATCAAGTCCGCATCCTCCCGGCCGCCGTCGGCTCGAGAGCCGGCAGCGCCGAGCTCTTTCTCGGGCGCAACTCAATTGATTGTTCCCTGTTCCGGCCCAGCGGGCCGTCCGTCCGGGTGCGCGTGATCGCGCTGGATGAACTGCTGCGACTGACGGGGCCGGTGGATCTGCTGAAGCTCGACGCTGAAGGTGCGGAATTCGACCTGCTCTGGCATGCCCCGGAGCAGGCTTGGCAACAGGTCTCGCGCCTAGCTGTCGAGGTGCACGCCGACGTCGCCGAGCCGACGCCCAGGCCGGAGGTCCTCGCCCGGCTCGGCCGGCTCGGATTCCGCGTGGTCGCGGAACGTGATCGATGCATCTTCTGCGACCGCAACCGAAGCTAGCGCAACTGGACGCGAGTATCGGGGCCGTGGGCGTCGATACGGGAGCGGCCCCGCGCGGCTGCCGGACCGCCCGGCTATACTAACTCCTTATGGATTTGTGCATTGTTGGGGTCGGCTACGTCGGCCTGACCACGGGCGCGTGCCTGGCCGCCATCGGCCACAACGTGACCTGTGTGGACGCGGACGACAGTAAAATTGAGCTTCTCAACCGCGGCGGCATGCCGATCTTCGAGGAGCGGCTGGAAGGGGTAGTGACGGCTGTATGCTCCCGCGGCAAGCTGGGGTTCTCTCTAGACACTGCGGCGGCGATTTCGAGTTCAGAGATCATTTTCATTTGCGTGGGCACGCCGCCGGATGCCGACGGTAAGGCCGATCTGGCGGCAGTGGAGGCGGTGACGCGCCAGGTGGCGGCGCACGCGCGCGGCTACCGCCTGGTAGTGAGCAAGTCCACCGTGCCGGTGCGCACCGGCGAGCAGATCCAGCGCGTGCTGGCCACCTGTGGCCGGGAGCTGGACTTTGATGTGGCCTCCAACCCCGAGTTTTTGCGCGAAGGCAGCGGGGTGTACGACTTTTTTCATCCCGACCGCATCGTGGTGGGAGTGAGCAGCGCGCGCGCGGCGGCGCGGTTGCGGGAGTTGTACGCGCCGGTGCTGGAAGGGAAGTTTCACTGCGGCTGGCACGACCAGCCCGCGCGCGCCTGCGGTTGGAAGGCGCCGGCGTGGGTGGAAACCAGCATCAACAGCGCCGAGCTGATCAAACACGCCTCGAACTCGTTCCTGGCGATGAAGATCTCCTACGCCAACGCCATCGCGGACATCTGCGAACGGGCGGGGGCGGATGCGGCAGAAGTGCTGGGAGGCATGGGGCTGGACCGGCGCATCGGGGGGGAGTTTTTGCGGCCGGGGCTGGGGTTTGGGGGATTTTGTTTTCCCAAGGACCTGCGGGCGTTCATCGCCATGGCGGCGGAGCTGGGCTATGATTTCCGGCTGCTGCGGGAAGTCGAGGCGATCAACGCGCGGCGGGTGGAACTGCTGGTGCACAAGCTGCGGCAGGAGCTGTGGGTGCCGGCGGGCAAGCGGGTGGGGGTGCTGGGGCTAGCGTTCAAGGCGGGCACCGACGACGTGCGGCTGTCGCCGGCGCTGGCGGTGGTGCGCGAGCTGGTGCGGCAAGGCGTGCAGGTGTGCGCCTGGGACCCGCGGGCGATGGCGCGGGCGCGCGCCGAGCTGGGCGATACCATCGGCTACGGCGCGGCGGCCGAGGATGTGGCCGAAGGGGCGGAGGCGGTGCTGATTCTGACCGACTGGCCTGAGTTCCGCAACGCCGACTGGGAGGCGATGGGGGCGCGCATGCATCGGCGTCTGGTGCTCGACGGACGCAATCTGTTCGCCCCCGGCGAGCTGGAAGCGCGCGGCTTTCGCTATTTGAGTGTCGGACGCGGGACAGCGACGCCCGCCGCCCTTCCCATGCCGGTCTGAGATACGTGCTTGGCGTGCTCGTTCCCAGTGCTCTTCCGGCGCCGGCGCACCAGTTGCCTCCCGATCCCGCTCGCCGGCCTGGCCTCGTGCCGGACGCGGCGCGGCCCGTTCGCCTTGTGCGGAGGCGGCGGGTAGCCGCCGATCACCCACGCGCTCCAGAAGTAGTTGGTTGGCGGATCCAGCGACTTCGTCGGGTTGCACGCCTCGACCGTAACCGCGCCGTTCGTTTCGACCGCAGCCGACCAAGTCATTCGCCATTCGTCCGCTTTCGCGACGGGGTAGGTTCTCATCGGCGAGGCAAATGCGACATCCCCAAGAACCGCACCGGGGGCTTTCAGGTTCGCATCGTAGCAAAGCCCCGAGCGGATCGCCGGCAGGCTGACCTGTTGGCCCGCAAACACCATCCGGGGCACAGCCGGCCCGCCGCCGATCGAAGGGGAAGCTAGGGTCGCGCCAGTTATTGTCGGCGTTTGCGACATGACGAGCTCACCGCTTCCAGTCTGTTCGGTGGTGCGCAGAGCTTGATCGCTGCCTGCCAGCATGAGGCCGCCGCTGCTTTGGATTACCCCATCCGCTCCCACGCTCCAAAGCGGCACCCCTGAATTCGAGACGGCCAGCCCCTGCTGGCCGCCCGAGAGCGTCAGCGAGCCGCCGAGAGCCAGCGAGGTTGCGCCGATCGCGCCAGCGCTAATGGAACTTGCACTGAGTGTCCCCGCGGTCGCAGACGCTGCGCTGATGGTCCCCGCGCTGACGGACGTTGCCCTGATCGCCCCCGCATCTACGGACCCTGCTCTAATCGTCCCCGCGCTCATCGCACCGCCATCCGACCCGCTAAAGCCGAGATTGCCGCCGCCGAGAACGTTCCCGATGTCAGCCGCAGCCAGCCTGCGCACGGCATGGTTGCCGTTGCCGGTGACGCCGCTAAGCATCACCGGCCCCGACGGTTGGCCAGCCAAGAGCGCGTCGACCGGCTCATTCGACCAAACCTGTGCTCCCTCTATCAGAACCTGAGCCGTGTTCGGCCCGGCAACGAAGAGCGCCGGGGCATCGCCTCCGGAGACGTTGAGCAACACGGTTCCGCCGAAGATGCGGATGGATCCCTGCTGGGAATTATCCACCAGCGGGGCGGTCGAAGACTCAAGGTGACAAGCGATGCAGAGCAGATCTGTGTTGGAAATCTCCGGACCTCCGTTGTAGTCGAGGGAGGGCGCTATGAACACCAAGTCCGCGGCGCTCGCGTTGAGAACGCCGGGGCCATAGTTGTTGAATATACCGCCGTCGACGAACCGGTTCTCCTCGGTGAGGTTGGTCGCATTAGGAGCCACGGTAATTCCCACGCCGCTGTCAAAAATCAGGCACCGTTCCAGGACATCGCCCCAGGCATTGCTGCCCCACTCAACGCCCACCCCAAAATCCACAACGCGGACACTCTCGAGGATCTGCGCATCGCCAAATCCCCCTGGTCCCAACCCGGACCCGGCCGGATCGCCGCCGAGCCACACACCCACGGTGTTGGTCGCCTCGCCCGGCCCGACCAACGTCAGATACTGCAACCCTCCGAGCGCGTAGGCCTCCGGCCCGGTGTCCCCCAAAATCACTGCCGGGCCGGTTCCGTCGAAAACGATCTTCGTTGCCATTCCGTCGCCGACGAGCGTGACGCAGCGCCGTTTCACGATCGGGCTTTCAATGGTATAAGTGCCCGCGGCGATGTGCAGGATCCCGCACGGCGCCGCCGCCACCTCGGCCGGAAGATTCAGACCTTGGCCCCATGCTGATGCAAGGAGGGTCGGTATCGCAATCGCCACTAAGGCCGCGGGCCACACGATGTATCTACTCTGATGCGGCTGCTGAAGACCGGGGTGCCTGCGGATCAGCTAAGCCGCGGCGTGCGTGTTGTGCGACTAGCGCGCGTGACTCGCTTCACGAGCCCGCCAAAACCGCGCCAGGCCCGCTCGCCAGCAAGCTTTCTGCAGCACGCGCAGTGGGACCGCCATGACCCGCCGAACCGGCTCCGATTCGGCACTCGATGCCAAATAGTCGAGCGCAGCGGCCAGTTCGGGCGCCCCTGCCGTAGCTGCCGCCACCTCTTCATCGCGGGCGTGCGCGATGAGCCGCTGCCGGCGGGCCACACACCAGATGCTGCACCCTCGCGGCCGCCACGGGCCCGCCGTGAAGCCGTCGGTCCTGTCAAGGATCCGGGCTGCCCTCTCCAGCGCGCGGTGGGAAACAAAGCCGCCTTCGGCTTCATCCACGACCGCCCGTGCAGTCTCGAGCAGCTCGGGCAGCGTCTGGATCAGCACCGCGTTTTGGGCTGCTTGCCTGAAGCGAGCCGGCACATCGGCAATTACGCGTTGACCTTCGTAGATCAGAAAGCGTGAGGGGCGACGAACCAAGCGCCGATTTTCGTCCTGAAGCACCACCAGCGCAAGGTTCTCAAATTTGCAGAGGTCGAGCATCTCCCTGTGTGGGTGCGTGACCCCACGCTTGGGTCAGCTCAGCTTGGGGGGATCGCGTGCCGGTTGGGCCCAAAGGCTAATATGCTAGAGAGCGGATTCGATCATGAACATCCTGCTTGCGGGCGGCGCCGGATACATCGGCAGCGTCATCTCCACGTTATTGCTTGATCACGGCCACACGGTTACCGTCTACGACAATTTTTCTCGCGGCCATCGCGACGCCGTGCCGGCGGGGGCGCTGGTGGTGGAGGGTGATGTCGGAGACCAGGAAAGGCTTGCGCGAGCTTTCACTGCCGGAAGCATCGAAGGTGTGGTCCATCTGGCCGCGCTGATCGAGGTTGGCGAGTCGGTGCGCGAGCCGTACAAATACCTGGAGAACAACTTGCTGCGAGCCGTGGCGCTGCTCGCCGCCATGGAGCGGACCGGGGTTCGCTTGCTGGTGCTGAGTTCAACCGCAGCCTTGTACGCACCCAGCCCTCAGCCGCTGCGCGAGATTTCGCCCCTGGCGCCAGCCAGCCCTTACGGCTTGAGCAAGCTGTTTCTCGAGCGCCTGCTCGCCTGGTACGCCACACGCGGCTTGCGCTACTATGCGCTGCGCTATTTCAATGCCGCCGGCGCGACCGGAAATTGCGGAGAGCGTCATCAGCCCGAAAGCCACCTCATTCCCCTCGTACTGGAGGCGGCAGCGGGCGAGCGCGATGCGATCCAAGTCTTCGGCACCGATTACGCCACAGCGGACGGTACCTGCGTTCGCGATTACATCCATGTGCAGGATTTGGCGGACGCGCACCTGATGGCGCTGGAAGAACTGCATCGCGAAGCGAGCGCGGGCGCCGGAACCGACCGCCAACTGCAGCAACCCGCCCCGAGCGTCAGCGGACACCTCGGGGGCAGCGCCCGGCCACGGTTCGACCAACGGGAGGGCAGTGCGGATAGAGAACAGCCGCGCGACCTTGCAGAGCGCGCCTTCAATCTCGGCAACGGCGCCGGATTTTCCGTGCGCGAGGTGATCGCTGCCGCGGAGCGCGTTTGCGGCCATCGCATTCCGCAGATCGTGCGCCCGCGGCGCGGTGGGGATGTGGATCGGCTGGTCGCGGATGCATCGAAGATGCGCGCTCTGGGCTGGCGGCCGCTGCACACTGACCTGGAGGCGATCATCGCCTCCGCCTGGGAGTGGAAGCAAACTCGCCGGCACGGTCCGGCGCCGCAACTGCGTTAGCGGGACTGCGGTAGCGCAAAAGCCAGCGCCAGCGCGAGGCCGCCGCAGGCCTCGATGCTCCAGAGCACGCCCCGCAGACCCCATACCGGCGCCAGCAGGCCCAGCAGCGCCACGATGCCCGCCCCCAGCGCGTTGCCAAAACCCAGCGCCAAACCGGAGGCCAGGGAGTGCTGCCGCGGCAGCAGATCCTGGCACATGAGCACGGTCAGCGTCAGCGTGGACCAGATCGCGATGCCGAACAGCGCCATGAGGATCCAGAGCCAAATGCCGCCGGCCAGCAGAAACGCCGCGAGCAGGGCGCAACCGAGGAGCGTTCCCCACACCACCAGCCAGCGCCGGTCGAAGCGCCGCGCCAGGGTGGCGCCGCCCAGATTGCCGACGATACCGACCACCAGCATCACCGAGATCAGGCCGGCGCCTCCCACCAGGCTGCCGCCGTGCGCGACCCACAGCAGCGGCACGAACACCGTCACGCCCACGATCAGCGCCGCGCGCAGCACCGAGTAAGCCACCACCATCCGCAGCGGCCGCCCCGCGTGCCGCAGACCTTGCCAGGCGCCCGGACGCGCAGCGCCCGGCTGTGGAGGACGCACGTGCATCCACAACAGCACGAGGGTCGGAATGGTGGCCAGCTCCAGCACCCACAGCGACCGCAGTCCCCAGGCGGTGACCAGAATGCCGGCCAGCAGCGGCCAGACGCCGCGCCCGAACTCGCCGCCGACCAGAAATACGGCCGTGCCGCGTTCCCCGCCCCCGGCGGCCAGGCGGCGCGAGCTGGCGAGCGCGGGCGGGTGGAACAGCGTGTTGCAGATGCCGATCAGCAGCAGCGCGGGAATCAGGGTTGCGGCACTGTCCGACCAGCCGATGATGGCTCCGCCCAACGCGGAGCCCGCCAGTCCGGCCACCACCATGACGCGCACCCCGCGCCGGTCGGCGAGCACGCCCGCAAACGGCTGCAGCGCCTGAAAGGCGATGAGGATGCCCATCATCACGCCGGCGTCGCGCAGCGGCAGCGCCAGCGCCGCCAGCAGCGCGGGCAGCACGCCGGGCAGATAATTGGCGGCGCCGTCGTTGAGAAAATGAGCCCAGGCCAGCAGGGCGATGGTGCCGCCGGCGCCGGCCTGCACCTCCGTCAGGCTGTCTTGAGGGTGGGCAGGGGCACGGGACATGGACTGTTCCATGATAGCCGCAGCCTTTCGTCTAGCGGCTGAACGCCGCCGCCGCCGCGGGTGGCAGCACCGCTGTCGCACCCTCACCGGCCACGCCCGGCGCCGACGCCAGCCGCAGACGCCAGCCCCGCGGCGGCGGGGCGCCGAGCGGCAGCGGCTGCACCCGCGCGGCGAAATTGCAAGCCACGCGCCAGCCCCCGCGAGCCAGCACCAGCCAGCGCTCGTTCTCGCGCCAGCGGACGCGCACCTCGCCCAGATCGTGGCCGGCGAGCGACGTGGTACGGCGCAGCCGGATGAGGGCCTGGTGCCAGGCGAGCAAATCGCGATCCTGCTCGTGCCAGCGCAGGCGGCTGCGGGCGAAGGTGGCCGGAGCCTGGGGATCGGGACTGCCGGGCGGACGGCCGCGGCGCACGGCCGCGGCCAGCTCGGACTCGGGGTGGCCGGTGAAATAAAGAAAGGGCGTGCGCGCGCCCCACTCCTCGCCCTGAAACAGCAGGGGCACGCCGGGCGCGAGCAGCACCAGCGCCGCGGCCACGCGCAGCAGGCCCGGCGCCACGAGCCGGCTCAAGCGCTCGCCCTGGGCACGGTTGCCGGTCTGATCGTGGTTCTGCGCGTAGCAGACCAGGCGCGCGGCATCGTCGCCGCGAAAAGGGCGGCCATGGCGGCGGCGGCGGTAGCTCGAGTAGCGCCCGTCGAGATAGAAGCCGCGGCGCAGCGTGGCCGCCAGCGCGGCGAGCGTGCCGAAATCGCCGAAGTAGCCGGTGCGCTCTCCGGTGATCACGGCGTGCAGGGCGTGATGAAAATCTTCGTTCCATTGCGCCGTCAGCCCATAGCCACCGGCCAGCTCGGGCGCGCTCAGGCGGGGATCGTTGCCATCGCTTTCCGCCACCAGCGCCAGCTCGCGTCCCAACTCCGCTTCCAGCGCGCGCACGCTGCGCGCCAGCTCCTGTAAAAACGGCAGCGCCGAGCGGTCCGCGATGGCATGGACCGCATCCAGACGCAGCCCGTCCAGGTGGAACTCGCGCAGCCAATAACAGGCGTTGGCGATGAAGAACGCGCGCACGCCATCGCAGCAAGGGCCATCGAAATTCACGGCCGCGCCCCAGGGCGTGGCGCAGCGATCGGTGAAATAGGGGCCAAACTCGGCCAGATAATTTCCCGAAGGCCCGAGGTGGTTGTAGACCACATCCAGCAGCACGGCCAAACCGCGGGCATGGCAGGCGTTCACGAAGCTCTGGAACCCTTCCGGGCCGCCGTAGGCGTGGTGGGGCGCGAACAGGTCGACGCCGTCGTAGCCCCAGCCGCGGTCGCCGGAAAACTCCGCCACCGGCATGACCTCCACATGCGTGACGCCGAGCGCGGCGAGATGATCGAGGCGCGCTACGGCGCCGGCGAAGGTTCCCTGCGGCGAAAACGTGCCGACGTGGATTTCGTACACGATGGCGCTGCGCCAGGCCGGCGGCCGCCAATTCGCATCCGTCCAGACGAAGCGCGCGGGGTCGAACGCGCGCGCGGGCCCATGCACCCCTTGCGGCTGCCAGCGCGAGCGCGGATCAGGACGCGGCGTGCCGCCGTCGCGCGCCAACCAATAATCCTCGCCCTGCGCCAGCTCGGAGTCGGCCTCCCACCAGCCGCCGCCGGCGCTCCGCATCGGTTCGCGTTGACCGCCGCGCACCAGTTCCATCTTCGCCGCCTGCGGCGACCACACCCGCGCTTTCATGGTTCGCCCTCCCGCGCCAGCAGCGCCACCGGAAAGCGCTTGAACAGCTCGGGCACCGGGCACGCCTCCCCCGTCCATACCTCCCCGCTCAGCCAGTTCCGCCAGCGCCCGGAGGGCAGCGCCAGCGTGGTGGCGGCGGCGGCCTGGGGCCAACCGGAATGCCGCAGCAACAGCCGCGGCACCACCGCGGCCACAGCGTTCCCGCGCACAAACGCCAGCACATGCTCCGCCTGCGGTCCTGTCGCCCACAGGGGCTCATACGTGGAACCGGCGGCGAACACCGCCGGGCGCTCGCGCCGCAGCCGCAGCGCCCGCTGCACGGTCCACAGTTTGGGCAAGCCCTCATCCTGGCGCGCCCAGATGGCTTCCGGCGCCGGTGCGGACGCGAGTTCGGCCAGCAACCGGCGCCGCAACCCAAAATCCACGTCGCGGCGATTGTCCGGATCCACCAGGTTCAACTCCCACAGCTCGGCGCCGTTATAAATATCGGGCACTCCCGGCGCGGTCAGCTTGAGCAGCACCTGCGCCAGCGAAGTGACGCGGCCGGGCGCGATCAGCGGGGCGACGAATTGCTCCACCTGCCGCATCCAGTCCCGGTCGGCCAGCGCGCCGGCCACAAAGCGCTGCAAGGCGCGCTCATAGGCCGCCTGCGGCAGCCGCCAGGAAGTGTGGGCCTTGGCCTCGCGCACCGCCTTGAGCAGATAGGCCTGCAGGCGCTCGGCGCCGATCGGCCACGCCCCCACCAGCGTCTGGTAGAACAGGTACTCGGTGTTCGCGTCCGGTCCGGCCGGGCGGTGGTGCTGCCGGTTGTGAAGCTGCCAGGCGAGCACCGCTTCCCGCCAGCGCGCAGGGATTTCAGACAGCAGGCATAGCCGCGCGCGCACATCCTCGCCGCGCTTGGTGTCGTGGGTGCTGGTGGCGAGCATGGCGTTGGGCCAGTGCTGCTGGGCCGTGGCGCAGTGGGCGTGAAATTCCTCCAGTCGCGTGCCGAAGCGTTCCGGATCGCCGCCAACTTCGTTGAGCGCGCTCAGCCGGAACCAGCGGTAAAAGGCCGTGTCCTCGACGCCCTTGGCCAACACCGCCGGCGTGAGTTGCTGGAAACGCAGCAACAGCTCGCGCTGGCCAGGACTGATCAGTAGGGCATAAACGGCATCCAGCAGCGCGGCGAGATCCGGCTGGGAAGCGCGTGCCGCCGCGTGGGCGGCGTGCAAAAGAGCGGCGTCGGCGGGTGCGATGACACCCGCCGCGGGCACGTAGCTGCGATACACGTGCCACTGCGCCGCCAGCTCGCCCAGGGCGCGATCAAGCTGAACCAGGGTTGGCTGGTGCAGCCTCCGCTGCGCCAGCTCGCTGAGCCAGCGCAGCTCGCTGTGCAACAAGTCGCCCAGGACCTGGCGCTTGCCGGCCATCGCGACGGCGGGAAACGAGGAGACCTGCTCGCCATCGGCGGCGATAAAGGCGCGATAGCAGGCCTCCAGCGGCGCCGCCCCGGCGGGATCGAGCCAGAGCCCCGTTACCAGGTTGAGAAAATCGTAGCCGGTGGTTCCGGCGACGGGCCAGTCTTGATTCAGATGTTCCTGCCGCCCGAGAATTTTTTCCACCACGATCCAGGCCCCCGGCGCCGCCTGGCGCAGGCGCCGCAAATAGGCCAGGGGCTCGCGCAGCCCGTCCACGTGATCCACCCGCACGCCGTCGAGCAGGCCGGATTGCAGCCAGCCGACAACGCGCCGATGCGTAGCGGCAAAGACTTCCTCATCCTCCTGCCGCACCCCGATCAGATGCGAAGCATCGAAAAAACGGCGGTAGGGCAGCTCGAAGTCGGAGACTTTCCAGTGCGTCAGGCGGTAGTGCTGGCGCGCGAGAATGGTCGCCATATCTCCGTGCGCGGTGCTGCCGGGCGCCAGCGGCAACTCCATAGCGCCGTAGCGCAGCAGCTCACCCTCGATGCGCAAGCCTCCGGCGGCAAGCGTAGTCCCGAGCGGCTGCCTCAGCCACGGCAGCACTAGCTTCCGCGGCACGCCGGTGGCGGGGTGACGCCAGGCAATGTCGAAATAATGCGCATAGGGGCTGGCTTCACCGCGGCGCAGCACGTCCCACCACCAGCGGTTGCGCGCGGTGGCGATGCCCATGTGATTGGGCACGATATCGAGGATCTGACCGAGCCCGCAGCGGCGCAGCACCGCGCACCAGCGCGTGAAGCCTTCCTCACCGCCCAAATCCGGATTCACCGCCTCCGGATCGGCGACATCGTAGCCATGCTGGCTGCCCGGCGCCGCCGTCAGAATGGGGGAGCAAAACACGTGGCTGACGCCCAGCGCCGCCAAGTAATCGGCGATGGCGGCGCCGTCCTCGAAGCCGAACTCGGGCCTCAGCTGCAGCCGGTAGGTGGCCCCAGGCGTGCTCACGCCCGCCGCCGCAATACCTGCAGCGAGCGCGCCTCCACCTGTACGGCGGCGCCGGCGGCCAGTTCGACGCCCTCGGCGGGCGCCGCCTGGACGGAGGTATCCAGCACGCGCCGCCAGGAGCGCACCCGGCCGGTAGCTTCGGCCGCGGGCAGGTGAAATTCGACCGGCTCGTGATGAGCATTGAACAGCAGTAAGAAGCTGTCGTCCTGGATGAATACGCCGGCGGCGTCGCGCGCAGGCACGGCCGCGCCGCTCAGGTAGACCGCGAGTGCGTGCCCCTGGTTCCACGCCTCGCCCTCCATGGCCGCGCCGCCGGGCTGGAACCAGCCGATATCGCTGCCCTCGCCGCGCACCGCGCGCCCCTGAAACCATTGTCGCCGGCGGAACACGGGATGGCGCCGGCGCAGCGCGATCAACTGGCGGTAGAATTCGAGCAAGTCGCGATCCGTGTGTTCCCAATCCAGCCAGGAAATCTCCGAGTCCTGGCAGTAGGCGTTGTTGTTGCCTTGCTGCGTCCGCCCCAGCTCATCGCCGGACAGCAGCATGGGCACGCCCTGCGACAACAGCAGGGTGGTGAGCAGATTGCGCCGCTGGCGCGCCCGCAGCGCCAGCACGCTGGCATCGTCGCTTACCCCCTCGACGCCGCAGTTCCAGGAGCGGTTCTCGCCATCGCCATCGCGATTGTTCTCGCCGTTGGCCTGATTGTGTTTTTCGTTGTAGCTGACCAGATCGAGCAGCGTGAAGCCGTCGTGAGCGGTGATGAAGTTGATGCCGGCGCGCGTAGCGCGTCCGCCGGGTTCAAACAGATCCGAGCTGCCGGTCAGGCGGGTGGCGAACTCGCCCAGGCCGCCGTTGGCCGCACGCCAGTAATTGCGCATGCTGTCGCGATACTTCCCATTCCACTCCGACCATAGCGCGGGGAAGTTGCCCAACTGGTAGCCATCCGGCCCAAGGTCCCAGGGCTCGGCGATCAGCTTGACCCGCGAGAGCACCGGATCCTGGTGCACCGCTGAGAAAAATGCGCCGCTGCGGTCAAAACGAGCCGGGCCCCGCCCGAGCGTGACCGCCAAATCGAAGCGGAAGCCATCCACGTGCATTTCTTCCACCCAGTAGCGCAGGCTATCCATCACCAGCCGCAGCACCTGCGGATGGGTGATGTTGACCGTGTTGCCGCAGCCGGTGACGTCAGAGTAGTAGCGCCGCTCCTCGGCGAGGCGGTAATAGCAGGCGTTGTCCAGGCCGCGGAAGCCAACCGTGGGACCGAGCTGGTTGCCCTCGCCGGTATGGTTGTAGACCACGTCGAGGATGACTTCCAGCCCGGCGCGGTGCAGCGTCCGCACCATGCTCTTGAACTCATTCACCACGGCGCCCGGACTGGGATCGCTGGCGAAACGGATGTCGGGCGCAAAAAAGCCAATGGTGTTGTAGCCCCAGTAGTCGCTCAGACCACGTTCGAGCAGGCTGCGCGGCGACAGCCGCTGTTGCACCGGCAGCAATTCGATCGCGGTGACTCCCAGCGAGCGCAGGTGCTCGATGGCCGCCGGATGTGCCAGGCCAGCGAAGCGGCCGCGCAAATCGGGCGGAATCTCCGGATGGCGGGCGGTAAAGCTCTTGACATGCAGCTCGTAAAGGATGCTGTCGTGCCAGGCGGTACGCGGCGGGCGATCGTCCTGCCA
This sequence comes from Terriglobales bacterium, assembly GCA_050747745.1. GTDB lineage: Bacteria > Acidobacteriota > Terriglobia > Terriglobales > SCQP01 > SCQP01. The sequence continues at coordinate 35,774 of JBOGKM010000083.1, read as the reverse complement.
GTCAAACTTCGGATCAATTACAGTGCAGGCAGGAACAAATGGAAGGCTGTCGCGCCGGTCGGCGCTGAGATCGCCCTGGCGCGAGCCGACTCGATAGCCGAACAGCGCATCATCCCAGTGCAGCTCGCCGCTGAGCGCGCGCGCATAAGGATCCAGCAGCAGTTTGTGGCTGTTGGCGCGTTGTCCGTCCGCGGGGGCATAGGGCGCGCTGACGCGGTAGCCGTAGCCTAATCCCGGACCCAGCCCGGGCAGGTAGCCGTGCCAGATAGGTCCGGTGTGCTCCAGCAGCGGCAGCCGCGCTTCGCGAAAACCTTCAAAATCGCGCAGGCACAACTGCACGCTCTGCGCCGATTCGGAAAACAGCGCGAAATTCACGCCCTCGCCGTCCCAGCTGGCTCCCAGCGGATCGGGCGAACCCAGGCGCAAATCCATGCTCGCCGGATCTAGCGTCGCCCACAGTACGCGAGCTTTGCGCGGTGCCTTGCTCACGGGCTGCCGTGATCCTCCACTCAAAAATTGTACCGTGTGGCAGCACGCACTATGGCGGCATCTAGGCCGACAATGCATTATTACGGCTGGTGGGGTGGCGGATGGTGGTGGAGCTGGTGGGTTATATGGATCATCATCTGTGCCTTTGCCTGGTGGATGCCCAGCCGCAACGTGATTCGCCTGACGCCATTGGAGGTGCTGCAGCACCGGCTGGCGCGCCACAAGCGGCGAGGCCGAACGCCAGCGCCAGACCCAGAGTGGAGCGATTGCGTTGCGTTTGGATGCTAGCCGAAAGTGAACGAAAAGACCTTCACGCCGGGATCCAGGAACTCGATGGTAAAGGTGCGGTCCTCAATATCACCGTGTTGCCGCACCAACTGGTAAAGGCGATAGCCGGTGACGGTGCCATAGCCCTGGGCATCGGTATCCACGCCGTGATCGGGACCGGGCGGGGTGCCATCAATGGTGATGCGGAAGCGGATCGGCTTGCCGGTTCCCGAGCCCATGACCAGGTGCAGATCGCGCGCGTGAAAACGATAGACGATCTTGCCGGGCGCTTTGACCAGCACCGCCAAGTGCGGACCGTCGTTCCAGATGCCGGCAAGACCCCACCGATTGAGCGAGGGCCGCAGCGGGGCTGAATAATCGGCGTTCTGATCGGTTTTCATTCCTTGCGGGGAAGCGAAACGCTCGCCGCGCGCGTAGCCGATGTAAGTCTCCGGCGATTCGATCTGGGAAACGTCGGCGGGGGCTTCGGCGCCACTGCCGTCCACGGCGACAAAGCTTTCCGCCGCGCGCAGCGACTGATGATGTGCCTGGGCGAGCAGCTCCTGGATGACGCGTTCGGATTCCCGGTACTGGCCTTCGCCGAAGTGGTGGAAGCGAATGCGGCCCTGGGCATCAATAAAATAATCCGCGGGCCAGTACTCGTTGTTGAAGGCGTTCCAGATGGTGTGGTCACTATCCACGGCGATGGGGAAAGTGAGCTTGAGGCGGCGGACAGCGGCGCGAACGTTGCTGACGTCGCGCTCGAAGGCAAATTCGGGGGAATGGACGCCGATGACTACCAAGCCCTGGCTCTTATACTTTTGCGCCCAAGCTTCGAGATAGGGCAGCGAGCGCAGGCAGTTGATGCAGGAGTAGGTCCAAAAATCCACTAGCACCACTTTGCCGCGCAGATCTTTGCGGTTGAGCGGCGTTGAGTTGATCCAGGCGACGGCGCCGTGCAGCGAAGGCATGCGGCCGTAGTTAGTTAAATCGACCTGGCGCAAGGCGGGGAACAGGGCGGCGGGAGCGGCGGCGCGCACCGGGCGGGGGCGCGCCAGCAGGGCGACGAGCCGCTGCTCGACGCCGTTGGTGTTGACGTACTGCACCGCGGCCAGAAGCTGGGTGTCGGCGCCGAGAGCGATGGCCACTACGCCTGCGAGCACTGCCACGCCGAGGCCGCGGCGCAGCCAGGCTTCTGCGCCTAAGCCCTGCTTGAGCCGTTGGAACACGTGCCGGCCGGCCAGCAGCACCAGCGCCAGCGAGCAGGCGGCGCCGAAAGCAAAAACAAGCAACAGGCTGAGTGTCCAGGCGCTGAAGCCGCTGAAAGCGGCCACGCCCAGCACGAGCCCGAGAATCGGCCCGGCGCAGGGGGCCCAGAGCAGGCCAATGGCCGCGCCCAGGACCACCGAGGCGGCCGGACTGACGGGACGTTCGCCGCTACCGGCCACGCGCCGGCTCCAGCGCGCTCCCAGGCGGACGAACGGACGCGAAAACCATTCCGCCACCGCAGGCACCAGCAAGCTGAGGCCCAGCGCCGCCATGATCAGCATCGCCGCCACGCGCCCGTACTCGTTGGTGCGGACAATCCAGTTGCCGCCCGCCGTAGCCAGCGCGGCAAACAACGCGAAGGTGATAGCCAAGCCCGCCAGCATGGGCAGACGGCTGGAGCGGAAGGGACGGTCGGCGCGAGCAAACACAAACGGCAGCACCGGCAGAATACACGGGCTGAGAATTGTCAGCACTCCGCCCAGAAACGCCAGTACCAACAAAAGCATGTCTCAGTCTCCGCTAGTCCTATTTTCCAACAAATGAGACGCCCGCGGCGGGAGTTTGATGCACTATTTGCCGGTGTCGAGCAGCTCAGCAATGCGCTGGCGGAGCAGGGCTATTTCCAACGGCTTGGTCATGTATTCGTCAAAGCCGAGCGCCAGGGCGCGCTCGCGGTCGCCTTGCAGGGCATGCGCAGAGACGGCGACCAGGGGGCGCCGCGGCGCACCGGGAAGCCGGCGCAGACGCTGCAGGACCTGGAAACCGTCCAGTTTGGGCATCTGGATATCGAGAATGGCGAGGTCGGGCGGGTGCGCCTCATAGGCCGAAACCGCTTCGGCACCGTCGCCGGCTTCGACCACCGCATAGCCGGCAGAGCGCAGAATTTCGCCCAGCAGTTCGCGGCCCAGCGGATCATCTTCGGCGATGAGGATAATTCTGCTCTCCATCATGCTGCCACAGGCAGGGTGACATAAAACCGGCTGCCGCAGCCGACCTCACTTTCGACCCGAATCGTGCCGCCTTGCGCCGAGACCAGACGCCGTGTGATCGCCAGTCCCAGCCCCGCACCTGATTGCGGCCCGGCTTGCGTGGCCTGCCAGAACTCCTCAAAGGCAGCGCTCTGGTCCTCCGCTTGGATGCCGACGCCGGTGTCTCCGACCACCAGTTCCACCTGGTCTCCTCGCGCCGCCGCGCCCACCCAAACCCGGCCGCCCGCGGGCGTGAACTTAATGGCGTTGGATAAAAGGTTGTAAAGGATTTGGCGCAGGCGTGCGGCGTCGGCCCAAACCCACAATTCGGGCTGGGGATCAAGCGACAGCGCCACCTGCTGCCGTTGCGCCGCCGGCTCCAGATCGCTGAGCGCGGCTTGTTCGGCCTCAACCAGAGAGACGCGCTCCGGGTGCAGCGACAGCCGTCCGGCGTCTATGTGGGCCAGGTCGAGCATTTCGTTGAGCAGGCGGAGCAGATGGAGGCCGCTGCTTTCGATGTGGCCGACAAAGCGCCGCTGCTTCTCGCTCCAGGCTCCATCGCTGTCGCGGAGCAGGCTGGAAAAGCCCAGGATCGAATTCAGCGGAGTGCGCAGCTCATGGCTGAGGGTGGCGATGAAGCGCTCGCGCGTGCGCAGCAGCGCTTCCACTTGGTGATTGCGCTGCTCGAGCAGGCAGTTAAGCTCCGCCACGGCGGCCTCGGACTCGAAGCGGACGGTGATATCACGATTGATTTCGAAAAAGTGCTGTTGGCCGCCGCTTTCGTACCAGAACATGCGGCTGGCGACGTGGATGATGCGGCCGTGCCTGGTGCGGTGGACGAGCTCGCCCGCCCACGCCCGGCGCCGCTTCAATTCCACCTTGATTTCCTCCAGCGGTGCGGGGAACCGGGTATGGATCAGCTCGAAGGTGGTATGGCCGATCGCCTCGGCGGCGGTGTAGCCATAGACGTTTTCGGCGCCATCGTTCCAGAACTCGATGCGGTTGGTCTCGTAATCCAGCACCATGATGGCATCGCTGCTCAGATTGAGAAGCTGGTGCTCCAGCGCACGGGATAACGAAGGCGGGGGGATCATAACGGCACTGCGCAATACCTATTTTAGCAACCCGACATGGAACGTTCCAGATGCGTGGTTGGGCGCGGGGGCCGCCGCCATTTGCATGCATTGACTTGATGGTGAGTGAGTGACACAATGATGTATTCTCTGACTCGCCCGACGCAGGAGCTGCCCACATGATCACCTTTCACCGCGGAGTGCTGGCGACCTTAGGGTTGGCAATATTCGCCCTGGCAATCGCCGCGCCCGCCCAGCAGGCGCCCGAATCCCTGCCTCTCAGCCAGGTGCAGAAACTGCAGATCGAAGACTACGCCAAGGACGTGAAGCTGGCCGAGCAGCAAATTGAGCTGCTGAAAGTGCAGTTGGCGGCGGCGGCATTGAGCGAGCGCCGGTCGGCGGAAAGTTTCAATGGCTACTTGGCGCAGCTTCGCACCCAATTGAACGCCCCCGTCGACAAATGGGACTTCGACGGCAGCACGCTTTCTTTCGTGCCGAAGAAGAGCAAGGCCGCGGCCAGCACCCGCAAACCGGCTAAGGGAGCCGGCGGCGGAAGGTAGACGGGGTCCCGGGTTTAGCGCCAGAAGCGATACCAGTCCCGGGGCAGGCGGGGCTGCAGGTAGAAATCGAAACCAACCTTTTTTAGCCCGTCGCGGTTTTCGAGGGGGGCGGCCCAGTCGAGGCGGCCGTCGAGATAGGGCGAGCTGAACACGATGCCCAGGCCGGCGCTGGTGAGGTAGAGATCGCGCGTTGCGCCGGGCAGGCCGAAGATGCCGCCATGGTCGGCGAAGACCGCGCCATGCAGGCCGCGGCTGAAGGCGCCGCCGAAGAAGAACTGGCGCAGCGGTAAAGGATAGTCGAGTTCGGTGGTGAGGGCGTAGCCGGTGTTGGCGATCTGCCAGCCCTCGGGGTAGCCGCGCACCGAAGAAAGGCCGCCCAACTGAAACTGCTCGACCAGGGGCAGGCCCTGGGCGCCGGAAAACCAGCGCGTTTGGCCGGAAAAGCGCAGAATTTCGGTCCAGTCGGGCCACAGGCGCTGCTGGCGCGCCAGCGAGAGCGATTCCTTGCCGAAGCCGTGGCTGCCGGCGAGGCTGCTGGCGCCGAAGGTGAGCGTGTCGTTGGCGATCCAGACGCCGTTAGCGTCAAACCATTGCAGGTTGCCGCCCAGCGCCACATCCTGCACCAGGTCACGCGAGAGCTGGAACTGGTTGCTACGGGTGAGCGAGCGCGTGATCTGCAACTGGGCGGTGCCGTTGACCACCAGGCCCTCGCGCGCCAGCAGCGGCTGGGTGAGGCCCATATGATAGTCCAGCGAGTTGCCGGTGATGCCCAGGGTCTGAAGCTGGCCGGAACGGATGCGAATGCCGGAAAAATCCCCGCCCATGTCCAGGCGCGTGCCCGCGACGGTGAGCGGGACCGAGTAGTCGAGGCTCTGACTGAAGGTTCCGGTGGCCCAGGAGCTGGACAGCGAGAGGGGATCCCGATCGCCCAGCAGGCTCTCGAAACGCGCGCCCATGCCCAGCCGCTGCAAGCCGATGCTGGCGCGGCCCACATTATCGAAGGAGGGCTCGAGCGCAAAGGAGGGTGGCTCGGCGACCTCCAGCACGAGATCGGTGGTGCCGAAGCGGCGGCCGGGGCGCAAAAGCGCGCGCACGGCGACATCGTTGCTGGTGTTGAGCAGAATCAAATCCTTGCGCAGGCGCGGCAGGCGCAGCAGCTCGCCCGGCCGTGCCTGAAGGCGGCGCAGGTAGAAGCTGGACGGAGTCTGCTTGGCGCCCAGCACGCGCACCTGGCCGAGGCGCGCCTCGATCAACTGGATGCGCACGATGCCGTTGTGGACGGTCTGGCGCGGGAGCACGGCGCGCGCGGTCAGGATGCCGCGCTGCTGGTAAAGCTGGTTGAGGGCCGCGACGGCGCTTTCGAGGTCGGCAAAATGCACGCGGCGGTGCTCAAACGGCGCCAGCGCGCGCGCGATCGCCGCCGGGCTCAGAATCGCCGAGCGGTTGGTGACGATGCGGTTGAGTTGAAACGATGGGCCCGTCCCGGCCGCGGGCGCGCGCGCAGCGCCGCGGGCGCCGGCAATCGAGGGCGCAGTCGGATTTTTACCGGCGCCGAGCTGTTTTTGCAACTGCTCGAATTTTTGCGTCTGGAGATTACCCTGCTGCGTCGCGGCGGGGTTGACCTGCGCCTGTACCGCCGCCTGCTGGGCCACCAGCGCGGTGGGCGCCAGCAGGAGCAGCACAACGCAACGCTTTACCACTTGAACCAATGTAATTCGTGCAACATTTCCTGCTGAGTCTGTGTCGGAGATGACGGCGGAGTGAACGTCAGGCCTGGCTGCAGGTCGGCCGCCGTGATGCTGAAATGGCCGCCGTGGGCGGAGTACTGGTTCCCTACCATATCCAGGTGCGCGCTGGCCGCGTTATGGGGATTGAGATTGTCCAACGCCAGGCTCAGCCAACTGCTGGCGAAGGTGGCGGCGTTTCCGATAGCAGCCTGATCCACATAGAGCCAAGCGCCAGCGAGGGTGAGCGAACCGTTCTGGCTGGCATAGGAGTTCACGACGACGGGCGCGGCCGAGGTGACGGCGAGGTTGATGTTGTCGGCCATGCCGTCATGATTGCCGCTCAGGTCAAGGTACAGCGGCGCCGTGCCGGCGTGGCTGAGGCTGGCAATGGCGATGTTGTCGGCATCGGCGTCGAGAGAGTCGCCGATGGCGGCCTGGCCGACGGTCAGGCTGCCGCCATCCTGGTAGACGTTCAGGTTGGCGTCGTAGGCGTTCAGTTGCACGATGCTGGCGTTGCCGTTGGTACCCAGGTACACGGAAGGAGCCGAGACCGCGCCCGCGTTCAGGCCGCCGCGGCTGAACAGGTTGATACCCTGGCCCGCGGTGAGATTCCATAGGCCGGTGGCGCTACCCACCAGATTCTGATAGCCGCCCAGCCAGCCCGCGGCGCTGAGGGTAATGTTGTTGCCGCTCAGGTTGAGCGGACTGGGCTGCCAGCGATTCCAAGGCGCGAGGCCGTTCCAGATGGAACCGGCGGGGGTGCTGACATTGATGTTGCCGGGCGTGGCGATGGTGCCCAAGACCAAGTCGCCGGCGGGCGCGGTGAGGTCTATGTCGGCGGCGGCGGAGGCGTTGAGCAGGCCGGGCACTTCGACCGCCAGCGGCGTGGCTGCCGAGCCGATGCCGCCTGCCGTCGAGGTCAGGTTCAACAGCCAGGACTGCGTCAGGCCGCTGCCGAAGATGGTGCCGGCGGCGGTAAAGGCGCTGTTGCCGTGGCTGTTGGCAATGGTGCCTGCCAGATTCAGGCTGTCGGCGCTTTGCAGCACAAGTTGCGGCCATTGGTTGTTACCGTGGCTGCTGTCCTTATCCTGGTCTCCGCCCCACCACGGCCAGCTCCAGCCGTAGTTGTAGCTGCCGAACAGCGGCGCGATGCCGGTACCCGTCCACCAGTTCAGCCGTTGGATATCAATGTCACCCTGGCCCCAGCCGAGCGTGATGTCATTGGCTTGCAGCAGCAGGTTGGGATCCTGGTTGATCACGGTCACCGAAGCCGGACCCGAACTGGCCCACAGGTTGTTCAGCCCGGCAAAGCTGCCGGTGCCGGTGATGTTAATTTCGCCGCCCTGAGCGGCGTCGATGTCGCTCAGGTTGATGACGCCGTTGGCGATGGTGGCGAAGTTGATGGGGGCGTTCATGGTCTGGCCGTCGGCGGTGATGACCGTGGACCAGGAGCCGGTAGGCGAGACGGTATAGGTGATGCCGTCGAAGCCGCTGGCCAGCAGGCCCTTGACCAGGAAGTTGACCTGGCCCCATTGGTAGGGCGCGCTAGTGAGGTTGATATTGGCGGCGCCGCCCACAAAGGCCAGATCGTTGGACGGGATCACGTACCAGGCGGGCAGGGTGGCGCCCTGGGCGAGGCCCGGGTTCAGCGTCAGGTTGAGGTTGCCGCCGGTGAGCAGGCTGATGATGTCGCCGCCCAGCGAGCCGTTATTGTAGCTATTGGGCACGCCGTCGAAGTTCACGTCGGTGAGGTTGAGGTTGGAGTCGAAGCGCGAGGCCGAGCTCAACTGCGGCATGACGCCGCCGATGGTGTTGAGGTCGAGATTGAGGTCGGCGCCGGTGACGCCGATAGCGCCGGTAACAGCGGTCAACTGGGTCTGGTTGGCGATTACGGTGCCGGTGCCCAGGATGTTCTGGTTGGCAAACAGCGTGGCGTTGGGAGCGGTGACGGTGCCCAGCAGGTTGATGTTCTGGCTGAGCGCGTCGAGGGTGGCGTCGTGGCCGGCGGTGATGGTACCCGTGGGCGCGAGATTGATGTTGCCGCTGGTGCTGGTAATGGCGGCATCGTGGACCGCTGCGAGCGTGCCCATATCGATGTCACTGCCGGCGGTCAGATCGAGGTCGTGCCCGGCCGTGAGCGTGCCCAGCAGGATCTGCTGGCCAGCAGTCAGGATGCCGTCATAGCCGGCGGTGATCGTGCCATTGCCGGCATTGATGCTGCCACCCGCGGTGAGCGTGGCATCGCCGGCGGTAGCCGTGACCACGCCGCTGGCGTTGAAGTCAATGTCGGTGCCGGCGGTGAGGGTGGCGTTGTTGGCCGCGGTCACCGTGCCCGGGAAGAAGTCGATATTGCCCGCCGTAGCCGTGAGGAAGGCGTCATGCCCGGCGGTGAGCGTACCCAGGCTGATGTCCTGAGCAGCTTGCAACGTGGCGTCCTGGCCGGCAGTGATGGTGCCGGTGGGGGCGGCGTTGATGCTGCCGCCGGCGATAAGGGTGGCGTCGCCCGCGATGGCCGTGACGGCGCCGCCGGTGCTGAGGTTGAAATCGATGTCCTGGCCCGCGCTCAGCGTGGCGCTGTCGCCGGCAGTCACCGTGCCCAGCAGAATGCGGCCGGCCAGGGCGTTCACGCCGGCGTCGTTGCCGGCCGTTACCGAGCCCAGAGTGATGTTGCCGGCAGTCGCGGTGACGGAGGCATCGTGGCCGGCGGTGAGCGTGCCCAGGTTGATGTCCTGGCCCGCCAGCAGGCTGCCGTCCTGGCCGGCCGAAATGGTTCCACCTACGGCGTTAATGCTGCCGCCTGCGGTCAGGGTCGCGTCGCCATTGGTCGCCGTGACAGTGCTGCCGGTGCTGAAATCAATGTCCTGGCCGCTGGTCAGCGCGGCGCTGTCGCCCGCGGTTACCGTGCCCAGGTAAATGGTCCCGGCGACCGCATTCACGGTGGCGTCATTGCCCGCCATCACCGTGCCCAAGCCGATGGGGCCAGTCTCGGTAGTGAGGGAGGCGTCGTGTCCGGCGATCACCGTGCCCAGGTCGATGCTGTCACCAGCCAGGAGGGTCGCGTCCTGGCCGGCGGTGACGGTGCCGCTGCCGTTGATGATTTGGCCAGCGGTGAGCAGGGCATCGCCCGCAGTTGCCGTGATGGCGCCGAAGTCAATGTCGGCACCGGTGAGGGAGGCGTTCTCGCCGGCGGTGACGGTGCCCAACTGGACGGCATCAGTGGCCGTCAGGGTCGCATTATTACCGGCGGTGATGGTGCCCGAGGGCGCGTAGATCGAGTCGCCCGCGGTCAGCGTGGCATCATAGCCGGCGTCGATGACGCCGTTCTGCGCCTGGATGGTGCCGCCAGCGGTGAGCAGCGCGGTGCCGTTCTCCGCGATCACCTCACTGTTCGGCGAGACAAAGTCGATGTCCTGGCCAGCGGAAAGCGTGGCGTTGCCGTCTGCCTGCACGATGCCGAGGTTGATGGTGCCCTGCTGGGCGGTCAGGAAGGCGTTATTCGCGATCATGGACCCGTTGCCGTTGAGGTCAATGTCATTGCCAGCGGTGAGCTTGGCGTCGCCGGTCGCGTCCACAGTGCCGAGGGTGATGTCGCCAGACTGCGCCTGCAGCGTGGTGTTGCCGCCGGACTGCACCGTGGCGGTCAAATTGATGGAGTTGCCAGCAGTCAGCGTCGCGTCCTGCCCGGCGCCGATGAAAGCCGGACCGGTAATTGAGCCGTTGGCGGTGAAGTTGACGTCCTGGCCGCCCAGGATCCCGCCCAGCGCCTGGATGGAGCCGTTTTCGGAGGTGGCGAGGATGGCGCCGTTGGGGGCCGAGATGGTATCGGCGAGGATGAGGTCGTTGAAGCTCTCGAGACTGACGGTGCCGTTAGCGGCGCCGTAGGTCTGCTGGGAAAGTCCTGAACCCACGGTCCAGTTGCCAGTGCCGATGGCACCCGCGCCTGCCGGATTGAGCAGGTTCTGGATGGTCAGCGAGCCGGTGGTCTGGTTGTCGATGCCGACGTTGGTATGGCCGGACAAGGCGCCCAGGGTGCCGCTGCCGGCGAGCGCGCCAGAGCCGCTGAAGTTGAGCTGGCCCGCGCCCACATTTTCGATGTTGCTGAGCACCAGCGGGCCGGAAATAGACTGCAGATAGTTCAGCAGCGTGGTGTTGTTCTGACCGAGGATTTCAACCACCGAGGCCGGTGTGCCGTCGTTGAGCACGTCGAAAGTCAGGCCCTGGAAACCGCTGGCGATGAAGCCGTTGTCGGCGAGCGTGACCTGGCTGCCGGCAGCGCCGTTGCCTTGGATGTTGACGGCGCCACCGCCGGCGATCCAGCCGCCGTTGAGGGCGTAGTTGGTGTTGGCCGCCGGGCCGGAGACAGGGACGTTGACGGTGTAGGTGTAGTCGAGGAAGCTGAACGGCGCCGGGAAATTCACCTGGACCTGTTCGGATTCGATGCCCTGGATGGTGGCCGGATTCAGGGTGAGATTGATGTTGTCGCCCGCCAGGAGCTGGCCGAAATCGACTTCCGGAGTGGCATTGAGGATGGCTCCAGGGCTGGACTCAAATGGCGTCAACACCAGGTTGATGTCGCCCCGGGCCACCGCAGAAACGGTGGGAATGAGTGGCTGCGCCGTGGCTGACGCAGCCACTTCGCTGGGCTGGAGATCCATGGGCCCGAGCGCGAGCACGCCGTTGGCGGCAGCGGGGCAGAAGGCGCACGCAAACGAGGATCCCTCGGTGCTGCCGACCGAACCGTGAGGCGCATCGAGCGAAGTCTGGTTGAGCTGCAGCAGATTACCGAAGACATCCAGGATGTCGCCGCCGTCGTTGGTAACGGTGAGGCTGCCGGGCATGTTGTTGATGGGCGCGGAGAAGACCACGTCGCCGGAACCGGTGTTGTTGATGGTGATGGTGGTCGGGTTCTGGTTGGTCTGGTAGTTGGGGGTGAAGTTGCTGTCGTCGGAGGCGGTGATGTCCATCGCCGGCTGGGTGTTGGAGAAGGAAATCGGCGAGATCTGCTGCATCACCAGGTTGAGGTTGCTGTTGTTGGTGACGTTGACGAACGGCAGCATGGCTTGCTCGTCCACGGTGGGGCTGCCGCTGATGGTGCCATTGGGCGCATCCAGGGTGATATTGAGCTTGTTGTTGTTGATGATGTTGCCGAGCAGGATGGTGTTGGCGTCCTGGCCGGCAATGGAGATGCCGTTGCTGCCGGGCTGGACGGTGCCGTCAGAGCCGATGACCAGGCTGGCGCCAGCCGCACCCTCGACCTGCTGGATGGTGCCATTGAGGGCGATCTGGTTGTTGTAGTTGACCTGGCCGTAGTTGGTCTGGGTGACCGTGCTGTTGGTGATGGTCTCGACCCATTCGGTGACCCACTTCGTGACCTCTTTGACGAGGTCGCCGACGAAGGGAATCCAGCCGAAGACCTCGTCGACGGTTTCTTCGACCTGGGTGGCGACCCAGGTCACGACCGACACGCCGGTCACCTCCGGATCGTTGGTGAAGTTCACGTAGGCGGGCGTAAGGGCGGAAATGTTGAGCGCGCCGGTGGTCATGGTGACGCCGCCGTTGACGTTCACCGCCGGACCGATATTGAAGTTGTTAACGGTATTGGAACTGGCTTCGCCATCGGCGGCGGCGGTCTTGGACACGGCCACCGAGGAAGCGTAGGCGGCGTACTGATTGTTGGGGTCCTGGCTGCCGACGCTGGTCAACATATTGATGGTGGCGGCGTTGAGGTTGGCGCCGGTCGAGCCATTGCCGTTGACGTTGATGGTGGGGTTGGTAGTAAGCGTCAGGGTGGCGTCGGCGGTGGCGTCGGCGACGATGTTAGCGTCCTGGGCCTCGGCATCGGAGTAGCTGCTGCCCTGCGCGAGCGGATCCAGGGCTTGCAGGTTGATGGTCTGGGCCTGGAGGTTGGCGCCGGAGCCGATGGTCACGGTGGGGTTGGCCGTAACCGTGGTGGTGGCGTCGGTCTGGAGGTCATCGAAACCGTTGAAGCCGCTGGTCTGATCCTGGGCGCTGCTGTCGGCCTGCACGCTGGACTGCGCCAGCAGCGTGGCCGCACCCTGGGCGGCGGTGAGGGAGCCGTTGAAGTTCAGTTCGGTGTCATCGGTGACGGTGTTGTTCGACTGCAGCGCGCTGACGGTGGCAACTGAGGAGCCGCTGCCGCCGGTGACCTGGTTGTAGGTGGAGCTGCTGAGAGTGGTGGCGGATAAATTGGCATCGCCGTTGCTGACGGTGATGCTGCCGTTGCCGTTCAGCTTGTTGGTGTCGTTGATGTCGGTGTCGCTATAGGATGAGCCACCCTGGCCCACGCTGAACTCGCTACCGGAAGAGTTGGAGGCGGCGCCGGCGTTGTCGGTGAGATTGCTGGCGGCGGTGACCGCGTTGGCGGCGTTGATGGCACCGTCGAGGGTAAACGTCTGCGTGGGCGCGTCGGTGGCGGAGGCATCCACCTGATAGCCGTTCACGATGCTGGAGGACTGGGTCGAGTTGCTGATCATACCAGCGGTCTCGTAGCCGGTTGCGGTTAGGTTCGCCGATCCGCCGGTGATGGTGCCGTTCATGTTGAGGTTCAGCGAGGGGTTGACCTCGACGGAGCCTTCAAGCGCTGCCACGTTGACCGCACCCGCCTGGCTGCCGTTGAGGGTGCCGTTGAGGGTGGTGGTGTCGTTGACGTTTTCGTTGACGGAGGGCGCGTTGGCGCTGGCGCCGCCGGCCAGGGTTGCAGTGACGGTGGGGTTGATCTCGACCGGCGAGGATTGATCCACCGGTCCCATGATCGCGCCGACGCCGTTGAAGCCGCCCTTGTTGAGGCCGGTGGCGGCGGCGTTGCCGGTATCGTTGCTGCCGGCGGTGAGGGTGATGGCGCCATTGGTGGCCGTGACCGATCCGTTGAGGCTGCTGGAGGTATCACCGCCGAGATTGAAGGTGGCGGCGGAAACGCCGACGCCGATGGCGGCATCGGCACTCGCGTCCGAGGTGGAGTTCGCGGTGCGGGTGGTGTTGGCCAGCAGGGAGGCGCTCTGGCTGGCATTGATGGAGCCGGACTGGCTGGTCTGGTTGCTACTGCTGCCGTTGATGGCGCTGACGGCGCCGTTGCCATCGAGCGCGCCTGCACCCATGCCGCTGGTGGTCGCAGTGAGTGTCTCGTTGTCCGCGCCATCGAGCGAGACCGAGCCATCGTTGCTGGTCAGCGAACCGGAGGAGGAGACGGTGGTTGAGCCCTGGCTGTTGAGGGTTGCCAGGGAGGCGCCGCCGACGGCCGCGCCTGCCTGCTCGGAGCCGCTGAGTGCCTGCAGGTTGAGCGTGGTGGTGGCGTCCACGTCGATATCGTTGGTTGCGGTGACGGTCGAGCCGCCGATTTCGGCCTGGTTGGCGCCGTTTTCGTTGGCCGTCACCACGGCGCCATCGCCGCCAAAGCCGGCTGCCGCCGCGCCCAGCACGCCGGTGGGCGCGGTGATGCCGCTGAGTCCGGGAATGCTGGAGAGGAAGGGCGCAAAGCTGGTGATGGGCAGAGTGGCGGGAATGGTATCGGTCAGATTCGAGGCCAGCGCCACGCCGGCGCCGCTGACATTGTCGCCGTTGCCGAGCGAGGCCTTGGTGGTACCACCGAAGGTGACGTCAAGAATCGAGGCTCCGCCCGCGACCGCGCCCACGGCGGCGCTGGCACTGAGGGCGGCGATGGTGCGGCTGGTGGTGGCGTTGAGGCTGAGCGCGCCGCCGGCGGTGGCGGTGGCGTCATCGGCGACATAGGCCGAGTTGTTGCTGTTGTCGGTGATGGAGGCGTAAGGAACGTTGAGGGCCAGCGCGCCCGCGCCGCCGGAGAGAATGCCGCTGTTGTAGGTGTCGGTGAAATCCGAGGTCAGCGCCAAGTCGCCCGCGCCGCCGGCGGTGAGCGAGGAGAGCGAGCCGAGGTAGGCGCTGGTGTTCGCCGCGACGGTGGAGATCAGCACGGAAGCGCCGAGCGCGCCCGCGCCCACGCTGGCGCCGCCCAGCACGGAGGCGTAGGTGAAATTATCGTTGGCGTTGACGGCAGCGCTACCCACGTTGCCGGTCGCGCCGGAACTGCAATCGGTCGTGCTGGTGCAGGAACCGAAGTAGGCCGTGGTCGTCGGCGTATAGTTGTCGAGCTGGATAGAGCCGTCAATGCCGGCTGCGCCCGCGGCGACGGCGATGTCATAGGCAGTGAGGTTTTCACTCGACAGGGCGGCAATGTTGAGCGCGCCCAGGGTGTTGACGGTGGCGCCGTTGTTCACGCCCGCGGTGGTGAGCTTGGTGAAGCCGGAGGTTTGGGCGCTGGCGGGCGTATTGGGCGCGCCCGACAGATCGCTCGATTCCTGGCTGGTGAAGTCGTTGTAGTAGCTCTGGAACGAGTCCGGAATGCTGGCGATGCCTTCCAGATTCACGGATGCGCCCACGCCCACGCCGTAGATATCCAACCCGGCAGCCAGGGAGCCGGCGGCGGAGGTGAGCGAGGTGCCGTTATTGGCCAGAATGTCCACCGCCTGCGCGGCGTTGGCGAGGTTTTGGGTCGCGGTGGGATTGATCACGGCATTCGAGTCTACGAACGCCTGCGTGGTTTCGTTGATGTTATTCAGCACCAGCGAACCCGCCACGGAAACGCCGGTGGAGATCGCCCCGCCGGCGGCGATGGTCAGTAGCGTATCATTGCTATCGGCGGTGACGGCGAGGCCATTCACCGTGCCGGGCGTGGCGGTGCCGTCGTCGTTCAGCAGGGCGCTCACGCCGTTGCCGTTGCCGAGCGCGGTGACGCTGGCGCCCGCGCCCACATCGGCGGTGGTGGTGGCGTTCAGGCCGACCACGGATACCGACGCGCCCAGACCCACTTCGCCGAGGGTGCCGCTGATCTGGCCGTCAATGGTGTGCAGGTTGAGGGAACGCTGGGCGTTCACCAGCACGCTGCCGGGAGTATAGATCACGGCGTCGGGCATTATCTCAGCGGTGGTATGCGAGCTGACCAGCACGGCGCTGGCCGCGCCCGCCAGCGAGAACGCTCCGCCCAAATTGGCCGAACCGGCCACCGACCAGAGACTGCCGCCGAGATTGGCGTTGGCCGAAACCGAATTTTCCGCCTGGACGTTGCCGCCGATGCCGGCATAAACGGTGCGATTCAGGAACTCGACGTCGGCGGCGGCGCCAATGGCCGCGGAGCCGGAGCCGCCCAACTGGCCGACCACGTCGAGAATCTGGCTGTTGTCGCTAGCGTTGACGGCAACATTCTGGCCGGCGGCGGCACCGCTCAGGCTGGAGTTCACGACCGCGCCATTGTCAATCACCGACTCGATGTCGGCCTGGAAGTAGTTCAGCGCCAGCGAGGCGGCGAGCGACACATCGCCCGATCCGGCCAAGCCCGCGACGATGGTATCGGCACCGCCGGTAGCGGTGGCCGAGGCCAGCAGGCCGTCCACGTTTCCGCCCTGATAGCTGATCGGGGTTCCGTTGCCCCCGGCGCTGATGTTGGCGTTGGCGCCCACGGTGGCCTTCACCGTACGGTCCAACAGCGGATGCGACTGGATCGAGATGGCGCCTGCCAAGCCGAGACCGACGCTGTCGGCCCCGCCCAGACTGCCGTCGATCAGCAGAAGCTGGGAGTTGTCGGCGGCGCCGAGCAGGAGGTTGTCGGGCGTGGAGACGGCGCCGTCAATGGTGGCTTCGGTGTCGTTGGCGATCTGATCGTAGCTGGCGGAGCCGCCGATGCCGACTTGGCCGCCACTGACGCCGAGCGCTGCAATCACGGGCAGAAGCTGTTCATCGGTGGAAGCGGTGACGGCGACGTTGCCGCCGCTGGTGACGGTTGCGCCCTGAGCGACCGAGGCGGTGGTGGTATTGGCGTAGTTGGAAAGATCGAGCGCCGCGCCGATGCCGGCGTTGCCCCCGTAGGAGAGCGCGCCGGCAATGGCCAGCACCTTGTCGCCTTGAGCGGCATTGACGGTGACGCCATTGGCGAGCACGGTTGCGCCGGATTCGAGCTCGGCGTTGGTGGTGTTGGTCAGCTCGTCGTTGTTCGCCGAGCCGGCGATGCCGGCGCCTTCGCCGGTGGCACCGCTCACCCCGGCTGCGATGGAAAGCACGGCGCCGCGGTTGGTGGCCTGGACGGTAGCGGCGCCGGCGTTGGTGTAATTGCCGCCGGAATCCTGGGGGCCGGCGAGCACGGCGTTGGCGACCGTAGCCTCGGTGTCTTTGGAAATATCGTTGCGTGCAAAGGCGCCGCCCACGGCCACACCCACATCGCCGCCGGTGCCGACGGCCAGCGCCACGCCGGCGGAAATCGCGAACGAGGTGTCGCCGGCCTGGACCTGGATGGTACTGGGCGTGACGACGACGGCATTGTTGTTGATGTAGGCCAGGGTGGTATCGGCGACGTCGTTGATGGCGACGTTGGCGCTCACGCCCAAGCCAAAGCTCGCTTCACTACCGGAATCGCCGCTCTCGGATTCGGCGCTGCCGCCACCCTCGCCGGAATCGCCGCTGCCACTTTCGCCGGTGGCGACTTCGGCGGCCACGGTGATGTCGTAGAGCGATTCGTTGCCGCTGGCGTTGACGCTCACCGGGCCGCCGGCGGTAACGCTGCCGGTGCCGTCGGGGATGGCCGGAGGATTCTGGCTGCCGATGAAAGCTTCGGTGGTATTGGTGAGCTGGTTCCAGTCCACGGTGGCGCCGATTTCGGCCTTGCCGCTAATCCCGAGCGCGCCGCCCACGGTGATGGCGTTGAGGGTGTTTTTGCCGTTGACGTTGACCGCGCCGGCGGCATTGACGATGGCGTCGCTGTCGATGGAGCCGATGGCGGTGTTGCCGAGGGTGAGCCAGCCGAAGGCGCCGTTGACGCCCAAGTCGTCAGCCTTGCTGCCGGCTTCGGTGACTTCGACCAGGGTTTCGTTGGTGATGCCGTTGACGTTGACGGCGCCTTTGCCACCGGTGGTCACCTGCGCATCGCCGTCAATGCCGGCGATGGCGCTGTTGGTTAGGGTCACGCCGTTGTAGGCGCCGCCCAGCGCCGCCGTGCCGGAAGCGCCAGGATTGAAGTCCTTCAAGTTGTCGGGCGAAAACGCCATGCCGGCGATGTTGATCAAAAAGGCGTTGGCGTTGGCGTTCACATCGGCATCGCCGCTGGTGGTCGAGATCTGGGCACCGCTGGCGACGGTGGCGTTGGCTTTATTGGTGATGGCGAGGATGTTGACCGCGCCTGCTACGCCCACGCTGCCGCCGCTGTCGCTGCCGGAAGCGGTGGTGTCGGCGAAGGAGTTCACGTTTTCGCCCAGGCCGAAGCCCTCGCCCAGGAACTGGCCCAAACCGCCGCTGCCGTTTTTGCCTTCGATCGCGGTTTCAATGTCGCCGCCCAAGGTCTGCGCCGCCTGCCAGTCCTGTTGGTAAGCGCCGAAGTCGGAAATCGAATTGGGGGCGACGAAATTGAGGTTGTCGAAATCGCCCGGCAGGCTGGTGAAGGCGCTCAGATCGAAGGGGTTGGGCAGCAGCGCGGTGGCGGTGACGCTCACGCCAGTGGCGCCATTCAGGATGCCGTTGATGGTGGTGTTGGCGGTGTTGGAAAAGTTCGAGTAGGCGACGCCGCCGCCGATGCTGACGGTGCTGTCGCCGGCCGAGCCGGAGGCGTCACTGGCGGGGGAATCCTGACCCGTGCTGGAGACGCCGATGCTGCCGGAGGTGGATTTGCCGGTGCCGTTCACGGTGGCGTTGGCGGTATTCACACTGTTGAGGATGGAGACGGCGGCGGAAATCGCCAGCGGGCTGGAACCGCTTTCGCTGCTCTCTGAAGACTGGACTTTGTTCTGAATGAACTGATTGATGCTGCCGAGAAGCGGGATGCCGGTGCTGTTCAGCACGGCGGTGCTGGTGGCGTCGCTCGAGACTTCCGAGCCGGACTCGACGCGGTCGTCGGTGTTGGTAGAACCCGCCGTCAGGTTCAAAGCCGGGGTGACCGATCCATCGCTGTTGGTGATGTCGGCGCCGGTGGCGGTCGCGGTGCCATTGAGCACGGCGTTGGCGGTCGAGCTGTAGGAACCGATGGCGACGCCGACGCCCAGCATTCCGTTGGAAGCGGCGGTGGCCTTGGCGATGGTTTTGAAGCTATTGACGTTATTGGCGCTGATGCCGATGGTGGCAGCGTTGACCGAGCCATCCAGCTCGGCGGTCGAGCTGGAGCTGGCCTCGCCCAACGCGACGGTGACGGCGGGGGTGCCTGGGCCGATGGTGGAAGGCTCGACGTCGAGGGTGTTGTTGACGGTGGCGCCGAGGGTGAAGCTGCCGTTGGCGGTCACGTTGGCGTGGCTGCCCAGCACCGCGTTGACGGTGGCTTGGGTCGAGCCGTAGCTGAACGCACCCACCGGGGCCAGCGTATCAATGACGACGGTAGTATCGCCTTCGGCGGTCAGGCTGACGTTGCCGGTGGCGTTCAGGACGGCGCCGGCGGTATCGCCAACGTTCAGAGTGGCGGTGGACTGAGCTGAATTTTCGGCGACATTGCCGGCGATATCAGGCAAGTTCACCTGGGTTTGGGTGAGGTTGGTGGTTATGGCTAGGGCTTGGGTGTCTTCCGAATCAGTGGTCGCAGTGGCGCTCAAATTGATATCGGCGCCGCTGAGGACAGCGTTGTCGACGGTGAGGGAGGCGTTGGCGTTGGCGGCGCCTTCGCTGTCACTCTGGCCGGCGGCTACATTAATGTTGCCGCTGCCGGCGGAGAGCGCGGCGGGGGCGCCACTGCCGGCGATGGCGATGGTCGAGCCCTGGATGGTGATGTCCTGGCCGGTTTGCAACCCGGTGGTGTTGACCAGCCCGGCAAACACGCCTTGATTGGGGCCCGTAGTGATGCCGCCGCTGACGTTCACGGTGGGAGCGAGCAGGGTAGCGGGGCCGGCGGTGTGAATCTCGCCGAGCACCGAAATGAGGCCGGCGGGGTCGAGCGGCTGGGTGGGCAACGCGACCGTATCGGCCGAGACCGCGCTGCCGGAGCCGCCGGCGCTGAATGCCGTTAAGTCGCTCAGAAACTGATCCACGAAGGTCTGGTTGGGCGTAGCCAAGGTCAGCGAACCGACGTTCACGACGCCGGTCGAGCCGATGACGATGCCGGAGGGATCGGCAAAATAGATGTTGCCACCGATCTCGCTGGTGCCCGCCAGCAGCGAGTTGAGGGTGCCGTAGATTTGCGTGGTCGAGCCCGAAACCAGGTTGATGAGGTTGCTGCTGCCGCTGGGAAGGATGAGGTTGGCGGTGTTGCCGGAGGCGAGCGAGAACTGGCTAAAGGCGTTGTAGGCGGTGCCCGACTGCGCGGTCGCAGTGGTCACCGTGGTGGCCGTCCCGGAGGCGATGACCTGCGTTTTGGTGGCGCCGGAGGCGGTGATGACGGTCGCGGCCGGCGGCGTGGTTTGCGCCGCGGCAAAAACGGGCAGAGCGAACCCTAACACCACGGCCAGGCTAATGCGGAACCGCATGATCCAACCTCCGCCTACGTGCTCGCGCATGCAGCCGCTCCCCCGCCTGACACGCTCGCCGAATTGTGTGACTCAACAGTTGTATCATGGATTTTCATTCCCTCAGTCAAAAAGATTCTCCTCCTGGCGGATTGACAGTCTGGCCCGCAAATTGTTACACCAGCTCTTATGCCGTGGTTTGGAATAGTGCTCTACCTGCACCTGATCGCCGTAGTCGCGGCGTTTGCGTTCGCCAGCTTCATCCATTTGGGGCTGGAGCACATGTGGGCGGCCGAGACCGCGCCGGAGGCGCTGGCGGCACTACGGCTGACCGCGCGCGGGGGCAGCAAGATGCCCTGGGTCGGGCTGGCGCTGCTGCTCACTGGCGCCTATTTGACCCAGGCGGCGTTTCGCTGGACCGCGCCCTGGATTGATGTTTCCATTTTGGGACTGGTGGTACTGGAAGCTGTCGGCGGGATCAGCGGGGCGCGGCGGCAGCGGCTGGCGGCCACGCTGGGCGGCGGGACCTCGCCTACGCCGCTGAGCGCAGCGCAGCGGGCTGCGCTGCGCGATCCGTTCTCGCGCATGGCGAACTACATGCTACCGTTGCTGACGCTGGGGATCATGCTGGTGATGGTGCTCAAGCCGGGCGTGGCGGGGAGCGTGGCCATGCTGGTGATCGCGGCGGGCGCGGGCGCCGGGCTGGGGCTGGGGTTAAAATCCGAGGATGGCCATACGGACAGTGATCGCCGGCCCTCTCCAGCTGCCGCTGACAAATGAAGCGGCGCGGCCGTGGTGCGAGGCGCTGGAGGCGGGCGAGATGGTCGAGCTGGGCCCGACGCCGGTGGCGTTTTCCGAAGCCGAGCTCGCCTTTCTGCGCGGCGGGATGAACCTGGGCACGGCGCATAAAAACATTGCCTATCGGCCACGGCAGGACCGGCTCACCGGCCTGAGTGGAGCGGGGGCGGCCGAGGCGGCGCAAATGCAAGCGCTGATGCGGCGATTTTCGGGGGCGGCGCTGGATTTTCTGCGGAGGTTTCTGTCGCCCTACCGCTTCGATGTGGACTACGCCAGCTTCCGCCCGCTGGAGGAGCAGGGGCGACCGGCGAAGCTGAACGCGCGCAACGATCTGCTGCACGTGGATTCGTTTCCGACGCGGCCCAGCCGGGGGCGGCGGATTCTGAGGTTTTTCGTCAACGTCAACGCCAGCGAGCCGCGGGTGTGGAAAACCGGGCCGGCATTTCCGGAGCTGGCGCGGGCGCTGGCGGCCGAATCCGGCCTGCTGGATCAGTATCGGCGCGAGCGGGGGCGTGCCGCGCCGGCGCGCGCCGTCGTCGAGCTGCTGTGCCGCTGCGGCCTGGCGAATCAATTCCGGCCGCCCTACGACCGCTTCATGCTGTCGTTTCATGATTGGCTCAAGGCCAATGCCGAGTTCCAAAATCAACCGCACACAATCACCGAATTCGCACCCATGACTGCCTGGATGTGCTTTACCGATACAGTCAGCCACGCGGTGCTGCGCGGGCGCTTGGCGCTGGAGCAGACGGTGCTGGTGCTGCCCGAGTCACTGCAAGCGCCGTCGAGCGCGCCGCGAGCGGTGCTGGAGACGCTGGCGGGGATCAGGCCTGGGGGATGATAGAGGGACGGATTGCATTTGGCACAATTTAAGTCCTTTGGAATGTATGGGCCGCTGCTGCATTTTGCCGACGTCCGGGTTCGCTCTGCTGCGATCGCCGGGCGACACACGAACGGTGTAGTGCGTCTCACCGCGCCCACGCTTGGTATCACCGGCGGGCCGCCCGGCAGGGGCACAGTTGTGCTCTCACATATATATAGAGAACAAAAATGAGCAAAAGGTTGGAGTCTGGATCACACACATTTTTGTTACAAAATATCGACAAAATTGTCGTCCGGGTACGCCCTGGGCGAGGATTAGTGAAAGAGCTTCTGGTGGATGTCTTGCCAGAACTCGGCTTCGAGGTTGAAAATGGCCGTGCCGAAAAGGTCGATGCCGATGCGGCTCATAGCCAGGCCAGCGCCGCGCTCGGACTTGGGGTAATAGAGGTTGGAGATAAACCCGGCCGCGACCGTGCCGAGGATCTGGGAGGAATCAAAGACGGTGCCGCCATGGTCGCTGCGACAGACGAAGACGCGGGAGAGTGAGTAGAGGGTGCGGGACCAGATTGAGCCCCTGCCCAGGCGAAAGTAGCGGGGATCCTGGTGGAACCAGACGGGTAGCGCCCAGTCGCCGATGGCACCGCTGATGTTGGCGTCGAGCCAGGCGGCGCCGTAACATTTCCCAAAGCCTCCCCAACCGGGGCCGTATTCGCAGTAGCCGGTCCTGTGGTTGTGTTCGAGCAGCAGGACTTCGGCGGCGCCCATGGCGAGACCGAGCGGATCGTAGGCGTCCTCGGCCATTTCGTCGAACTTTTGCCGGGGGGTAAGCGGCGGCAGGTTTTTTAGGTAGGCGACCTGATAGGCGGGAATCACCCAGAAGAGGTGATGCCCGGGCTTGGGTTTGGTGCTTGCTTGCTGCTGCACCTGGGCGGGGGGCAGCGGCAGGGGCGCGGCGAGCGCGGCGAAATCAAGCGCAGGTAGCGGAGCCGGTGTCTCAGCGGCGAGCGCCAAGGTAAGGGCAAGCACCGCAGTCAGCAGGCATGCTGCTTTGCTCACATGCTGACCATATCACGGCGGTGTAGCTCATCGGCGAAAGATCAGATTGAGGACCACGGTCGCCAGCAGGCTGAGCACCAGCATGGTAACCCAGGGGAAGTACACGGTGGCGCGCGGTCCCCGGAAGACGACATCGCCGGGCAGGTGGCCGAGCGGCAGGCGCCAGTGGGCAGCGAGCAGCAGGAGCAGACCGGCACCGGCCACCACGGCGCCCACCACCATCAACAGGCGCGCCAAAGATGCCATGCATTCAGGATAGCGCGGGGCGCTCGACTATACAGTTTTCGCTTGCAAGCCCTTGCATCTACAAGGAAAGTGTCTGGAATGGCAGCGGCGGCGGCAATCGCGATTGCGGATTGGAGGGGAACCTAAGATGCAGCGGGTCGTGGCTGGGGTTGGCTGGGCGGATCAGGATTTTGGGGTGAGGAAGACGGCCTTGGGGGCAGTGATATGGGCGTGGGAGTGGCTGACCTTGACCTCAACCTTGGTCATGCCGTGATCTTTAGCGCGATTGGGGGTGAAGACGAGGCGGTACTGGGAGGTGAGGCGGCGGTTAATGTCGTTAAAGTACTGCGTCAAGCGGGAGCTGTTGGAGATACCGTTGGCGTAGCCCTCGCCGCCGGTTTCGCTGGCCAGGAGGGAAAGATTCTGGCTGCCGTTGGCGGCATCGAGGTTGGAGTTGCGGAACACGCTGAGCGGGGTGCCGCTGGCGATGGTGGTGCCTCGGGGCTGGCCGAGAGCTTGGGCGGCGTCGGGGACGAGGGAGTTGTTGGAAAGCTGCCCCTGGGCATAATCGGTGCCGCCGGAGGCGTAGATGGTGTAGACGACGACGCCACCGGCGAGCGCAGTGGCGAGGGCGGACTGGAAGGTGTGGTTGCTCTGATCGTTGACGCCGGTTTCCTCGCGTCCATCGGAGAGCATGACCAGCTCGCGGCGCACGCCGGGCTGCTGGGGCCAGTGCCGGAGCAGATCGCGGAGCGAGCCGAAGGGCGAAGGCGAGCTGTCGCGCATGCCGGAGGGCATGCGGACCTTGCTGGCTGCGGCGGCGTGGTTCAGGGTGACGCCCGAGGCGACTTCAAAGCTGCCAGTGTGCAGATAGACGACGCCGACGGCGACGTTGGCGGGCAGGTTGCGGATAAAAGTTTTGATGTCGTCAATGCCGGTGCCCAAATGCTGGGTGTCGTCGTCAATGGCAACGGTGAGATCGATGCGCTGGTTGGGACCGTAGGGCGCCCATTGGGCGATGGGATCGGCATGGCCGTTGAGATGCAACTGGACCTGCGAGGCCGCAATGGGTGCGGCGGGTTGGTGATCGTTGCCGAGAGCGGTGACCACGATCTGCGTGCCGTGGCTCGAGGGGGTAGCCTGTTGCGCGGCCAGCGGCAGCGCCAATAATGCGGCCAGGACCAGAGTAGGCTTCATGAGGCAAAGTTATAGCACGCTTTTGGCGGGACTGAAATGGCATCCTTGTGAGCCAGCCGGGGAGGACTGGAGCCCGCGCGGTGGAGCGCCCTCCCCGCAGGCGGATTTCATGGGAGGATTAGGCATGAGGATTTCCTGTTGGCTTGGACTGGCGTTGGCGGCGGGACTGAGTTGCAGTGGTCCGGCACTGGCGCAAAAACCGGCACATCCGGAACCGCGCGCGCAGGCGCCGCGGACGGCGCAGCGACCGGTGGCGCGCACGCCAGCACACCCGCGGCAGCGCGGGAGCGCGCCCGGAGTGGGCGGAGGGTTCATTCCGGCGGCGCCGCCGAAGCGCCCGGCGAATGCGCCCAGCGAACGGCCGAACGGCAAGCCGCACATCCCCGGGCACCCGGTGGCGCCGCACGTGGATATCAAGGGCAACGTGTGGGTGGGGCGGGAGCGTCCGAATTCGCCGCGCTACCATCTCGCCCGTCCCTGGGCCTACGGGCATTTTCCGGGCACGATCGGCACGCACCAGATCTGGCATCTGGAAGGCGGCGGGCCGGGACGATTCTTTTTTGACGGCGACGCGTTTCTGGTGGCACAGCCGGACTGGGGCTATTGCAGCGGCTGGCAGTGGAACAACGACTACATTGTGCTCTATGCCGATCCGGACCAGCCGGGCTGGTACATCGCCTACAACGTGCGGCTGGGGACGTGGGTACACGTGGAGTTTTTGGGCCCGGCCTAGGCCGACAGGGGCGGTTTTGCGAAATCTAGCGTCACGCGCTCGGCTGGCTGCGTCAGGCCCGGCTTGGTGCCGGGCCTGATACACGGCGTGGGCAAGCGACACCGTAATACGCAAGACTCAATCGCAGGCGAGCAGCGCGACGGGCTGGCCGCGCGCGGCGTAGACGAGGGCGGCCTGGCCGAAGGCGCGCGCCAGCTCGAGGGCTTGCCGGCGCCCGATACCCAAAACCAAAATACTGGCTTCGGGAGGCCAGGCGCCGCCGGCGCCCTCGCCGCGGCCGGGCAGAAACGCGTGGCCAAGCCGGCGCACCGCGGCGAGCAGCGCCGCCTGGCGCCGCGCGTTTTCCTCTGGGGCCATCCGGACCGCGCCGGGATTCCAGGCGGTGATAAATGCCGCATCGGGTGGATCGCAGCCGGCCAGGAGCAGGTCGAGCGCGGGGCAGTGCTCCCCGACGCGCAGCACGATATCGCCCTTGGGGTAGGCGACGACGTAGCGCGTGTTGAGGAAAGTCTGCTCGAGCGCCGAATCCATGCAGCGGCCCAGAAGCTATTTTAGGGCGTTCGGGCGGAATCGGTTTGGCGACGATTGATCAGTCTGATATTCGCGGAACGGAGCCGCAGATCCGTCGGGAGCTGCCTCGGACTAGAACCGGCCGCTACATTCTGACTAGGCCGCTTTGCGGTTGCGACCGCGCTGGTGCTGAGAGGACTGCTCGTCTTGGGCTTGCTCGGCGCTTTCGTCCTCCTGCGAGCCGAAGGCATCGGAGTTGACTTCGCCGGCGATTTCCGTCAGCTTCTGATCGGTATCTTTTTCCTCCTGCAAGGTTTCGTCGAGCAGATCCCGGATGCCGTCCTTGCCCATTTCTCCGGCCAGCGTGGCCACAGTGCCGTAGGCGGCGATCTCGTAATGCTCGACGCGCTGGAGGGCAGCGATGAGGGCTGCGTCCAGAAGCGGTCCCGACTCGACCTGCTGGAGCAGATCGGCGGCTTCCTGCAACAGAGCCTTCATGCCCTCGCAGGTCTTGCCGCCGGCGCGTGCATTCAGCGCTTCGAAAGCCTGGTCGAGCCGCTCGAGCTGGCCCCTGGTCTGTTCGAGGTGCTCCTGCATGGCATCGCGGAGCGCAGCGGAATCGGCTGCTTTGGCCAGCCGGGGATAGGTGCGGACCGCTTGTTTTTCGGCGGAGTAGATGTCCCTCAGCTGGCTGATGAATAGATCGCGCGCGTTTGCTACCGGCATGTGGATTGCCTCCCTGAGGGTTTGAGATGCCGGTTGGCAACATGGCGTCATCGCCCGGATTGCGAGTGGCACACTAAGCCGCCGCGTTTACTTGCAACAATCGGCGTTTGCGGGTGGATTACTGCTCGCCGGTCCGGCGAAGGAGCAATACCTGCGCAGTGAGATGGCGGCGCTGAAAGCGCTCGACCCCGACTACGTGCTGCCCATGCACCGCAGCGGGCGGAACTTTGTCGAGTTGGCGCAGCGGGAAATGGCGGACAAGCTGATCCTGTGCTGTACGGGCAGCAGCTATCGGTTTTTTTGAGGCGCGGGCCCGATCAGTTCGTCTGCGCCTGACGGGCGGCGGCGTCGTCAGCCCGCAGGCGGGCGCTGCCGGCGCGTGCCTGCGCGATGTACAGATTCGCGGCCTGGACCATGGCGGGGGTGGGGGCGACGAAGTTCATGCTGACCTGATTGGCGATGCTGCTCAACCAACCGCGCAGCAGAGGCGGATAAACCAGCGCGCCCTCGCCCGACTGGATTTTAAAGTCCACCAGATCGTTAATGTCGTGGTTCAGTTTGGCACGCGCCGCCTGGGCCTGGGCGCCGGAAGCATTTTTCAGTGCATCGCGTGCGGCGACGGCTTGATTAACGCTGAGATCGAGCCGGTTGGTGGCCTGATGAATGCGCATCAGCAGATCGAAACGCTGCTGCAGTCCGGCTTGCGTGGTGTGGATGCGGGGATCGAGTTTGACGACCAGCAGCTGCTTCGGCGTGGTGGTGCCGGCGTAAGTCAGGGAGACGTAATAGGCGCCCGGCATGACTTTCGGACCGGTGGGCACGGAGGCACCAAAGCCGGAGTGGAACGCGCCCTTGATTTCCGTCGCGGTGGGGTAACGCAGGTTCCAGAGAAAGCGGTTCATGCCGGCATGCAGCTTTTTCGCCTTGGCCGCGGGGAGGGTGAGGCGATTTACGCGCGCACCGCCGGCGGTGGTGAAGGTGAGCTGGATGGGGCTGCCGTCGTAATTGGAGGGGAGATGGAAAAAGATGGCGGCGCCGGACGGCAGGTTCTGGCCTGCGCCGCCGGAGGCGCCGTAGCCGGACAAACGCCGCGTCAGCAGCCAAGTCTGCTGCGGGCGGAAGAGATAGGGGGCGTCGCTGGTCACTTGCGCGCTGCCCAACTGCTCGAGAAACTGCGGATTGTCGAGGATCCAGAAGGCGCGGCCAAAGGTGGCGATGACGACGGCGTGCTGCGCGGTCTGAAACTCAATGTCCATCACGCGGACCACGGGCAGATTCAGCCGCAGCGGCTGCCATTGCGCGCCGCCATCGAGGCTGAAATACACGGTGGCACTGGTGCCCGCCAGCAACAGGCTGGGATCGTCCGGATCCTGGCGCACGCTCTCGACGTATTCATCGGACGGCAGACCGGTGGTGATCGGCGTCCAAGTCTTGCCGTAGTCGGTGGTCTTGTAGATGTAGGGATGGAAATCGTCCCATTCAAAGCGGCTGGCCGAGACGTAGGCGGTGCCGGGGCGGTTATGCGACGGCTCGATGCAGGTGATGGTGGACCAGGTGGGGAGTTGGGGCGGGCGCACCGGGGTCCAGTGCGATCCGGCATCGGTTGTGAGGTAGACCAAGCCATCGTCGGAGCCGGTCCAGATTACGTTGTCGGCGAGCGGGGAAAAGGCGATGGAGGTGAGCGAATCGAACATTTCCTCGCCGGTCACATCGGCGCTGATCGGTCCTCCCGGCCGGCCCAGTTTGGCTTTGTCATCGCGGGTGAGATCGGGACTGATAGCGTTCCAATGGATGCCGCCGTCGAGCGTCTTCCAGACCACGTTGGCGCCGAGCAGCAGCTCTTGCGGATTGTGCGGCGAGAAGACGACGGGATGGTGAATCCATCCGTTGCGGTATTGAATATGATCGCCGGCGTGGCCGAACTTGTACTCGGCCCAGGGGCTGACGTTGAAGATCATGTGCGTGCGGCGGTTCTGCTTCCATTCCTGATCGTAAAAGCCGCTGCCGTAGGTGATCCAGGGCGCGCCGGGCTGCGGGACCAGCCAGGTCATCTCGGCGCCCTGGAGATGCGTCCAGACGGCGGGGATGCCGCCGGCGGCGACGGCGCTAGGGCCTTCGACCGGGTCGCGATCCTGCTGCGCACCGTAAACATGGAAGGGGAACTGCTGATCAAGATCGGCGTGATAGAACTGGCCGGTGGGCTGGTTGCTTTCCGAACTCCACGATTTGCCGCCGTTGAGCGAGACTGTCGCGCCGCCGTCGTTGCCTTCAATGAGGAACTGCGGATGATCCGGGTTGATCCAGAAAGCGTGATTGTCGCCGTGAGGCGGGTGCAGAGCGATCAGGGTTTTACCGCCGTCACGGGAGACGTAGACGGGCGCGTTGGGCAGGTAGATGGTGTTGGGGTCTTTCGGGTCCACGTAGACGCGCGAGTAATAAAAGGCGCGCTGCGTGATGTTCATGTTGTTGGTGACGAAATGCCAGGTCTGGCCGGCGTCATCGGAGCGGAACAGGGCGCCTGCCTGGCCTTTGTACCTCGCCTGAATCAGCGCGTAGACCACGCTGGGATCGCTGGGCGCCACAGCCAGGCCCACTTTGCCAAAAATGCCGGCGGGCAGGCCGGGACGGTGGGAGATATTGGTCCAGGTGGCGCCGCCGTCGGTCGTCTTGTAGATGCCACTGCCCGGCCCGCCGCTGGAGAAACCCCAGTGCCGGCGGCGCATCTGCCACATCGCCGCATACACGACCTGCGGATTCGACGGATCCATAGCCATGGTGATCGCGCCGGTATGGTCGTTGACGTAGAGAATCTTTTTCCAGGTCTGGCCGCCATCGCTAGTCTTGAACACGCCACGCTGGGGGTTGGGACCGAACAGATGGCCGAGGGCGGCGACGTAAACGGTGTTGGGGTCCTGGGGATCGACCAGAATCCAGGTGATGATATGGGTTTGGGTCAGCCCGATGTGGGTCCAGGTCTTGCCGCCGTCGGCGGACTTGTACATGCCATCGCCGGTGAGGACGGTGTTGCGCGGAGCTGAATCGCCCGAGCCGACATAGATAATGTCGGGATTGGAGGGCGCAATCGCCAGGGCGCCGATGCTGCCGGTGCTGCCAGGCAGCAGATATTTTTCCATGACCGGCTTCCAGCTATGGCCGTAGTCGGTGGACTCCCACACGCCTCCGCCGGCGGTGCCCATAAAGTAGACGTTGGGTTCGGAAGCGATGCCGGCAACGGAGGTGACGCGGCCGCCGGTGTAGGGACCGATGCTGCGCCAGCGCAGCGCGCTGGCGAGCCGGCCCAGCGGCACTTGCGCCGCCAGCGCCCAGGGCAAGGCCAGCAATAGAAAGCTCGCCAGAAACACGTAGCGCGCCTTCATCATTTACCTCCTCTTTGGAATGCCCGCTAGAACGAAACCCGCAAACCCATCACGATGGTGCGGTTGCCGGATTTGCCGGTGAGCACGCCAAAACTCTCAGGTCCGGTGCCGAACAGGCTCAGTCCGGGCGTGTTCCAAGTGGGGTGGTTGAAGACGTTGAAGGCCTGCAAGGAATAAGCCAGGCTGAAACGCTCGGTGAGCTGGGTGGATTTGCCGATTTCGGTATTCAGATCCCAGGAGGGGAAACCGAACAGCGGATTGGAGTTGCCGCTGCGGCCATCCACGCCCAGTTGGACGGCGCGGAAGTTGTTGTACACGGCGGCGGGGTTGGAGAAGATGTTCAGGCCCAGCCCGCCTTCGCTGGTATCGCCGCGGGTGGCAACGCCGCCGCTGCTCTGGTTGGCAAATTGGCCGGTGACGATGCTACCGGCGCCGGTGACGGGGATGGCGTCGGTGCCGCCGCTCAGCAAAATGCCGCCGCCGTATACCTGGCTGCCTTCGCTCACCAGCATGGGCGTGCCGGCGGCATAGGTGAACACGCCGCTGTCGTACCACCCGGCGGTGAGGCGGTTGAGCCAGCCGTTGCCGGAGCTGTGCGGCAGGTTCCAGGTATAGGTGGCATTGATGGCGTTGGGCTCGTCGGAGCTGCTATAGCCGTAGGTGTTCCACTCATTGTAGCTGTCGGCAAAGAAGCCGGCGCTGTCCTGGCCGCCGGATTCGGCGCCGTTGTCGAGCAGCTTGGAGTGGGTGTAGTTGATATCGAAGTTGAGGCCGTGGGTGGGATTCATGCGCAGGGTGACGAACAGGTCGTTGTAGTTAGCCACTCCGGCGTGGGTGCGCATGACCAGCGTGCCCACCTGCTGGTTGTTGAACGTCGGCAGACTCTGGGCCATGCGCAGGTCATCGATCTGCTGGAAAATGTTGCTGACCAGCGCAGAGTTGAACAAGCTGCTGAAGTGGCCCACGAAGCTATCAGTGCCGCCGGGAACGAGATCGTCAAACCAGGGCTGTGCGCTGACGCTGCCGGGGGCGGTGCCCGCCTGCAGTTGCGCTTCGATGGCGTTGTAGGCCTGGGCGAAGGTCTGGCCGCCGGCATTGTCGCGGAACATGTAAGGAGCGTTGTTGAGGTTGATGCTGATGGGCAGATTGCGGCCAAAATCGCCCGTCCAACCCAACTCGAGCACCATGTTTTTACCCAACTGGCGCTGAATGGTGAAATCGGTTTCGAGCGAGCGGCCGACGACGCCGTCGTAGTCGTTGCCGAAGGAGATCAAGGCGCCGTTGGTGCCGGGAATCACGCCGTCCTGGGGGTTGGTGACCGCCCCAAAGGCGGGCACGGGAATGGTGCCATCCTCGCCGACGCGGAACGAAGCCAGCGCGGGGTTGCCGCCCGCGCCGGTGGCGCCCACAGCGGCATCGCAGCCGGCACCGGGGGTGGCGCTGGCGTTGCACAGCGGCGCCGACGCGGCGACGACCTGGCCAAAGCCGACGCCCAGCATGGGAATCTCGACGTTCTGCACCATGTTGGTGCGGTCGTAAACAAAGCCGGCGCCGGCGCGGATGACGGACTTGTGATCGCCGAACAGCGAGCCCAGGAAGCCGTTGGTGAAACCGGGATTCCAGGCCGCGCCCAAGTGGGGCGCGACGTCGCCGTAGTCGGTGGTGAAGACGTTGTCGCCGCTATATTGAACCGGCACCCAGGCCAGCGTTGGGTTATAGAATTGGCCCTGCTCGGCGGCTGCCGCCTTGGCGTTGAGATATCCCTCGGCGGTCAGCGGCACGTCCGTGCCGGCGGCTTCGAGGAGCACCTGTTTCTGATTGCGCTCGACCGGCGGCGTCTGCCAGCCGTAGTTGAAGCCATAGTCAATCGTGAGGTCGGGCGTGGCGCGCCAGGAATCGGAGGCATAGAAATTGATCGCATCCCAGACGGCGTTGCCGCTCAGGTCGGTGCCAAACGGCAGCGGCTTCAGGCTGCCGTCGCGCGCTGCCATGACGTTGACGTTGTCCACCATGCCCAGGGTGGTGGAATAGAGATTATCCCAGGTGGAGGTGTCGGCGCTGGGCAGGCAGCTGGTGGTGAGCGCCGAGGTGCAGGTGGGCGGTGCATCGGCGGAGGGGATGTTGATGGTGGTCCCTGGATTGAGCACGGCGGCCAGCGAGCTGTCGCCGGCGACCACGGCGTCGTTGCGGACGTGGGTGGTGGGCAGGCGGTGAACGTCGAAGCCCATCTGATAGGTATGGTTGCCGTAGAGCCAGGAGAGCGTGTCGGTGAGCTGTTCGTCCACGATCTTGGTCCACTGGAAGCGGGCGGCGGAGTCGCCGTTGTCGATGGGGAAATTCAGCGCGCTGGACTGCAGTCCGATCAAGCCATCGGGGGTGTTGGTACCGGGCAGATTTTCTAGCGCGGCGGCCGCCGTGATGCTGAGCGGCTGGGAAACGGTCGCGTTGCGCATGAAGCCGATGGTGAGGTGGTTGAGCAGCGTGGGCGAGAGCTGGCCGACGAGGTTGGCCGAAACCATGGTGGCGCGCTGGGGCTGCTGCAGGGTGCCCACGGCGGTACCGCCGAGGAAGTTCACCTGCGAGTCGGTGGTGTTGATCTGGATGGCACGGTAGTAGGTCTCGCTCATGTGCAACTGCCAGTTGGCGTTGAAGTTGTGGTCCAGCCGCAGAACTTCGTAGTCGGTGTTTTCCGGGGTGCGGACGGGAGCAGAGAAACCGGTGGTGTTCAAGCCGTCGCCCAGCGACGGGTCGTTGCCCACCGGCTCCTCGCTGTAGAGCTTGGAGATGGAGGGGCTGATGCCTAGCCCGCGGGGATCGCAAGCGGCGTTGCCGCTGGGGCCGCAATTTTGCGCGCTCGCCAGGTTCCACTGGTCCACAGCGCCGGCGGCGTCGCGGAAGCTTAGGATGCCCTGGCGCAGGCTCGCGGTGGGCACCAGGCGGGTAATGGTGGTGGTTTGCGGGAAGCGGCGGCCCTCGTAGTTGAAGAAGAAGAAGTCCTTGTTCTTGCGGATGGGCCCGCCCACGCGCGCGCCGAAGCGGTTGTCGGTGAGCGGAGTGATGGCGAAGCCCTGCTTGTTGTTCGTCCACGTGTTGGCGTCGAAGTGCTGGTTCTCGTTATACCAATACGCCGAACCGTGGAAGTTGTTGGTGCCGCGGCGGCCCACCAGGGTGACATCGCCACCGCTGGAGCTGCTGAAGCTGGCGCCGTTGTTGGCCACGCCCACGCGGAACTCCTCGACGCTATCGGAGGGCGTGGGGACGGACTCTATGTTTAGGCCGGAGCCGGCGATGACCTGGCCGCTGATGTTGATGCCATCCAGCGTGACGCTGTTCTGATCGCTGATGGCGCCGTTGACGCGCGCGCTGGAACCGGTGCCCATCACTCCCGGCTGTAGATCCAACAGCTCGACTACGTCGTGATTCTGGGTAGGCAGATCGTTGATGCTTTGCTTGCCGATGACGTTGCCGACGGTGGCGTTGAGCGTCTGCAACTGCGCCTGCGCGGTTGCGGTGACTTCCACGGTTTGCGTTTGCGAGCCGACCTGGAGCTTGGGACTGACCGAGAGGCCCTTGTTGACCTGGACGACCAGGTTGGTGATCACCTGGCGCTGGAAGCCGGTCATGGTGACGGCCAAGGTGTAGTCGCCGGGGATGACGTTGGTGAAGACGTAGCCGCCGTGCAGGTCAGTCTGCTGATGGCGCGCCAGATTGGTCGCGGTGTTGGTGAGGGTGAGGTTGGCGCCGGGGATGGCGCTGCCCGTAGCGTCGGTGACGGAGCCCACTACCGCGCCGGTAGTGGCGCTTTGCGCATGGGCAGCCAGCGCGAGCGGGAAAAGCGGGACCAGCGCCACCAGCGCGCCAGCCAGGACCAAACGCCACACACCACGACAGATAGTCACGTAGCCTCCTGAGACGTATCGCGAACAGGCTAGCACGAACGGAGCGGGACCGGGCAGGAAAAACTCGTCAGCGGCCGGTAAGTTTCCTGATGCCGCGGCCGCGATTTCCGCCTCGCCACGCCCGAACCAGTGCGGGGCCGCTTCCCGTGGCTCGAGCTTGGCGGCAAGGCCCCTTCAGCGGTTGAGCGCTTGGCTGGCCGCGGCAACGCCGGCCCGCAGACGGGTTACCGCCGCGCCCGCCTGTTGAATATACCCGTGCGCCACCTGGATCATCTGGGGCGTCATGGGCGCCAGATCCATGCTGATCTGGCCGGCTATCGAGGTGAGCCAGGCGCGCAGCCGGCCGGGATACACCAGCCCGCCCTCACCCGACCGGATTTTGAGATCGACGTAGGCGTTGATGTCCCGGTTCAGGTCATTCACCGCCTGCGCCTGGGCGGCGCTGTCACCGGCCGCCTCGAGCTTCTTGCGGACGCTGATTGCCTGATTCAGATTGGTGTCGAGCTGGGTCAGGGCATCATGAATTCGCATCAGCAAATTGAAGCGCTCCACCAGTTGCGCCTGCGTGGTATGGAACTGCGGATCCAGCTTCACTACAAAGGACTGCTTTGGGGTGTTTCCGTCGTAGCTGAGCGTCACATCATAGGTGCCGGGGACGACTTCCGGACCAACCGGCACGTTGGCCGCAAAGCCTGAATTGAAGATGCCGGTTACGTCGACTGCGTTCGGATAACGCATATTCCACTGAAAGCGGTTCATTCCCGGATGCAACTTCGCGGCCCTTGGGGCGGCCCGGAATCCGAAACCGCCGCCGCTGCGTCTTTGCGCTTTCAGCGGCAGCATATAGCTGTTGACCCGGCCGCCGTTCGCGTTCGTAAAGGTTAGCTTCACGGGCGTGCCGCTGGTGTAGCTGGACGGCAAGTAGAAGAACACGGTGATGCCGGGCGCCAGGTTCTGGCCGTGCGCACCGCCTCCGAACCCAAATCCGCGTCCGCCCAGCGTCATCCAGCCCTGCTGCGGCTGGAACAGATAGGCGGCATCACTGGTCACGTGCGCGTTCGCCAGTTGCTCCAAAAATTGCAGGTCGTCCAGCACCCAGAAGGCACGCCCGAAGGTGGAGATCACCACCGCATGCTGCTGCGGCTGAATCTCGATGTCGCTCACCCGCACCGCGGGCAGATTCAGTTTCAACGGCTGCCACTGCTGGCCGCCATCGAGGCTGAAGTACACCGTCGCACTCGTGGCCGCGAACATCAAATCGGGATCGTTCGGATCCTGGCGCACGCTTTCGACGTACTCGTCCTGCGGCAGCCCGTTCGTGATCGCCGTCCAGGTCTTGCCGTAATCGGTGGTCTTGTAGACGTAGGGTTGGAAATCATCCCAGTCATACCGGCTCGCCGAGACATACGCGGTGCCCTGGTCGGTGTGCGACGGTTCGATGCAGGTAATCGTGGACCAAGTGGGCAACTGCGGCGGACGCACTCCGCTCCAGGTCGCGCCGCCATCCGTGGTCACATGCACCAGCCCGTCATCCGAACCTACCCAGATGACACTATCGCTGGACGGCGAGAACGCAATTGACGAAATAGTATCGAACATCTCCTCGCCGGTCACATCCGCGCTGATCGGCCCGCCCGGCCTTCCCTGTTTGCTCTTGTCGTTGCGCGTCAGGTCGGGGCTGATGATCTTCCAGTTGGCGCCTCCGTCGAGGGTTTCGAACAGCACGTTGGCGCCGTAAAGCAGCTCGTTCGGACTGCCGGGTGCAAACGCTGCCGCGTGATGAATCCAGCCGTAGCGGTACTGGATCTTGGATCCCGCCAGGCCAAACTTGTAGGCGGGCCACGGGCTGACGTTCGTGGTCACGCCCGTTCTGCGATTCTCCTTGTAGTAATCGCTGTAGTATCCGCTGCCATAGGTAATCCACGGCCGCCCGGGCGTAGGCACCACCCAGCTCATCTCGCCGCCCCGCACGCCGGTCCAAACCGCGGCCGGCGCGGCGCTCGAACCTTCGTCCGAGCCGCGGTCCTGCTGCGCTCCGTAGATGTGGAAGGGGAATTGATCGTCGAAATTGACGTGGTAGAACTGGCCGGTGGGCTGGTTGGTCTCCGAACTCCAGATCTTGCCGCCATCGCGCGAGACCGCGGCGCCCTGGTCGTCGCCTTTAATCATGATCTGCGTGTTATCGGGGTTGATCCAGATGGCGTGATTATCGTCTCCCAGCGGCTCGATCTTTTTGCCGCCGTTGCGGGACATGAAAAATCCAACGTTGGGAAGGTAGATCGTGTTTGGGTCTTTCGGATCCACGTACACGCGGCCGTAGTAAAAGGCGCGCTGCGTGATATTCATGTCGTTGTTGACCAGCTTCCAAGTCTCACCGGAATCGTCGGACCGGAACAGACCTCCCGCCTGCCCCTTGTAATCCGCCTGGATCAGCGCGTACACCACGCTGGGATCGCTGGGCGCTACCGCGACTCCGATTTTGCCGAATATGCCGGTGGGCAGCCCGGGACGGTGCGAAATGTTGGCCCACGTGGCGCCGCCGTCGGTCGTCTTGTAGAGACCGCTGCCCGGCCCGCCGCTCGAAAAAGTCCAGTGCCGGCGCGTCATCTGCCACATGGCGGCGTAGATCACCTGCGAATTCGACG
>JBOGKM010000082.1:0-1009 GCA_050747745.1 Terriglobales bacterium | reverse complement strand
TCGATGGAGCCGGAGCGGCCGGGGAAGCCGGGATGGAATTTGAGGGTGTGGAACTGGCTCTCCGAGAACGGGTTGTCGTCGGGCACATGCGGCCGGCTGTGGGTTTTGAGCACCCCGAGATTGGCGGGCAGCAGCGCCAGCGGCTTTGATTTCGTCGAAGAGCCGCGATCGGCGTGGACGGTGAGCTGGCCGGGCACGATGTGCCGGCTGCGGTAGCTGTGCTCGATCAGCCGCTTGGCCAGCGCCGCGCTCTCGCGATAGGCGACCAGCCAGCCGACGACGTAGCGGCTGAAGATGTCGAGGATCACGTGGAGGTAAAAGAAAGTCCACTTGAGTGGGCCGCGGAGCTTGGTGATGTCCCAGCTCCAGAGTTGGTTGGGCGTGGTCGCCAGCAGCTCCGGCTTCTGGTAGGGCGGATGGATCAACTGATCCCGCCGTTCGCGGCTCTCGCCGCGCTCGTCGAGCAGGCGGTACATAGTGCGAACCGAGCAGTGATAGCGGCCCTGGTCGAGTAGCGCGGCATAGACCTGGGCCGGCGGGCAGTCCTGGAAGCGTTCCTCGTGCAGGCAAGCCAGCACCTGGCCCCGCTCCTGCTCGCTGAGGGCGCGCGGGTGGCGCGCCGGCCGGCGGCGGGGCTGGGGCGGGCGCCGGCGCCGATACCAGGTGGCGCGCGGAACCGCCAATGCCTGACAGGCTTGCCGGCGCCCCACCAGCGGGGAGAGCTCTTCGATGGCCGCCAGGATCATTGGTCCTTGTCCGGCGTCTCGGAGCCGGCGGGGCGCAACAGCCTGGCCACTTTTTTTTGAACCTCGATGTCGATCTGCGCCTTGCGCAGATCCTCTTCGAGGCGTTGATTGCGACGGCGCAACTTGTCGTTTTCAACTGTCAACGGGTTGCGCTGAGGCTTCGGACCGCGCTGCCGCGAGAACGCCTCCTGGGTTGCCGCATCGCGCTCTTTGCGCCACGCGGTCAGGGCCGACGAGTACAGCCCCTCGCGGCGCAGCAGCGC
>JBOGKM010000081.1:0-173067 GCA_050747745.1 Terriglobales bacterium | reverse complement strand
TCGAAGGCGACGGAACCGGGCGCGACATCTGGAAGGCGAGCCGCCAGGTGTGGGATGCCGCCGTGCGGCTGGCCTACGGCGGCCAGCGGCAGATCGCCTGGTTTGAAGTCTTTGCGGGCGATCAGGCGTTTCAGCGCTTCGGGGAATGGCTGCCGGAAGACACGGTGCAGGCGGCGCGTGATTTTCGCATCGCCATCAAGGGTCCACTGACCACGCCCGTGGGGGGTGGGATCCGGAGTTTGAATGTGAGCTTACGCCAAAAGATGGATCTGTACGCCTGTGTGCGGCCGGTGAAGTATTACCGCGGCGTGCCCTCGCCGGTAAAGGATCCGGAGGCGATGGACGTCATCATCTTCCGCGAGAATACTGAGGATGTGTACGCCGGCATTGAGTTTAAAGAAGGCACGGCCGAGGCCCAGGAGTTGATCCGGTTTTTGCAGGACAAGTACGGCCAGTCGGTGCGCGCCGATTCGGGGGTGGGGATCAAGCCGGTATCGCTGACCGCGTCCAAGCGGCTGGTGCGGCAGGCGATCCGCCATGCCATCGAGCAGAAGCGGACGGTGGTGACGCTGGTGCACAAGGGCAACATCCAGAAGTTTACCGAAGGCGCATTTCGCGACTGGGGCTACGAGGTCGCCACCCAGGAATTCCGCGAGCACTGTGTTACGGAAGGGGAATTATGGGCGGCGCCTTACAACGGCAAGTTGCCGGCGGGCCGGATCCTGGTCAACGATCGCATCGCCGATTCCATGTTCCAGCAGGTTTTGCTGCGGCCCCGGGATTACCAGGTGATTTGCACGACCAACCTGAACGGCGATTACCTCTCCGATGCCTGCGCGGCGCAGGTGGGCGGGCTGGGGCTGGCGCCGGGCGCGAACATGAGCGAAGAGTACGCCTTTTTTGAAGCCACCCACGGTACGGCGCCGAAATACGCCAACCAGGACGTGATCAACCCCGGTTCGCTGATCCTGAGCGGCGTGATGATGCTGCACACGCTCGGCTGGCATGAGGCGGCGGATCGGGTGGAGGCGGGTATCGCCGCCACCATCCAGCACAAGCGGGTGACCTATGATTTGGCGCGCCAGATGGAAGGCGCCACCAAACTTAAAACCAGCGAGTTCTCGGCCGCGATTGTGGCCGCTATGCGGGCTCTGCCGGCCGGCAAAGCCTGAGTCCCAGGCCGTGTTTATCTTCTGAGGAGGGAGTGGAATCGTAATGCGCAAGAAAATTACAGTGGTTGGAGCCGGCAACGTCGGTGCTACTACGGCTCATTGGCTGGCCACGCGCGAGATTGGCGACGTGGTGCTCACCGATATTGCCGAGGGCATTCCGCAGGGCAAGGCGCTCGATCTGCGCGAAGCCACGCCCATCATCGGTAAGGATGTGGCCCTTACCGGCAGCAATGACTACGCTGCTACCGCCAACTCGGATCTCGTGATCCTGACCGCCGGACTGGCCCGCAAGCCGGGCATGAGCCGCGACGACCTGCTCCGGAAAAATTACGAGGTGATGCAGAGCTGTGTGCAGCCCGTGGTCATGCACTCGCCCAACTGCATCCTCATCCTGGTCACCAATCCCCTGGACGCCATGGCGCAGGCCGCGTTCAAGATCAGCAAATTCAGCCGCAACCGCGTCATCGGCATGGCCGGCATCCTGGATTCGGCGCGTTTTGCCACCTTCATCGCCATGGAGCTGGATGTATCGGTGGAAGACGTCAGCGCCTTCGTCCTCGGCGGCCACGGCGATACCATGGTGCCGCTGCCGCGCTACACCACCGTGGCGGGCATCCCCATCACCGAGTTGATGGATGCGGCCGCCATCGAACGGCTGGTGAAGCGCACGCGCGGTGGCGGGGGCGAAATTGTCGCCCATTTGAAAACCGGCAGCGCCTATTACGCGCCCTCGGCGGCGGCGGTGCAGATGGCCGAAGCCATCCTCAAGGACAAAAAGCGCATTTTGCCCTGCGCGGCCTATCTGGAAGGCGAATACGGCATCCGCGGTTTGTTTGTCGGCGTGCCCTGCAAGCTGGGCGCCCGCGGCATCGAAAAAGTGATCGAAGTCAAGCTCAGCGCTGACGAACAAGCGGCGCTGCGGAAATCCGCGGATTCAGTCCGCGAGTTGGTAACCACCATCGGTGTTTAACCCATTGCGGGAGGAACGAATATGAACCCAATCGAACGTCCGAAAGCTACGACCATGCGGGGCAACCCGCTCACGCTGCTGGGGCCGGTGCTTAAAGCCGGCGACAAGCTGCCCGACTTTACCCTGGTGGACAACAGCCTCAAGCCGGTCACCGCGGCCGATACTGCCGGCAAGGTGCGCATCATCAGCGTCGTCCCTTCGCTGGATACCCCGGTATGCGATTTGCAAACCAAACGCTTCAATGAGGAGGCGGGCAAGCTGGGAGACAAGTTGCGCGTGCTCACCGTCAGCATGGACCTGCCGTTTGCCCAGAAGCGCTGGTGCGGCGCGGCGGGCGCCAATCACGTGCAAACCTTGTCGGA
Organism: Terriglobales bacterium; assembly: GCA_050747745.1. GTDB lineage: Bacteria > Acidobacteriota > Terriglobia > Terriglobales > SCQP01 > SCQP01. Next base: position 170,563 of record JBOGKM010000081.1, on the reverse strand, counting down.
CTACCAGACGGGCTCGTTTGGCGCCGCCATGGGCACGCTGATCAAGGAGCTGCGGCTCGAGTCGCGCGCGGTATTTGTGGTGGACGCGAATGGGACGATTCGCTATGCCGAATACGTGCCGGAAATCGGTGACCATCCCAAATACGACGCCGCCCTCAACGCCGCGCGTTCGCTGGTCTAGCCTCTCACCGCACCAGGTTGATTTTCACCGTGTGCAGAATCACGGGATACGCGGGCATGTCGCTGCGCCCGCCCTTGCGCGGACCTTCGGAAATGGCCTTGGCGACGTTGAGCCCTCGCACGATCTGGCCGATGATGAGAAAGCCCTGACTGTTCAGTTGCGGCACCGGTGCCAGGGTGAAAAACACCTGTGAACCGCGCGAGCTGGGATCGCCCTGCACCTGCGCCAGCGCCATGCGCCCGGGCCGGTCGAACTTCAGGTTGTTTTTCTCGAACGGCAGGGTGTAGCCCAGCGAGCCGGTGCCGTCGTTCAGCAGATCGCCGGTCTGGATCATGTAGCCGGAAATAGTCCGGAAAAACAGCAGGTTGTCGTAGAACGGCGACATCGACAGCCGTCCCATGAGCGGATCCTTGTAGGGCTGTTTGCCCTCGGCCAGGGCAATGATGTTGGCGACGGCCTTGGGCGCCAGACTGGGGTAGAGCTGGGCAGTAAAACTGCCCTTGCCGGTCACAAACACGGCGTAGGTGCCTGGCCCAAGCTTGGCGGGCGCGGCGGGCTTTTTCGCCGTATGTTTCTGGGCGCTGAGACAAAGAGCGCAAGCCAAAGTAGCAACTGCGACGGTCAGTGCACGGGGTAGGGAACTGCGCATCGGGCCTCCTCGCTCCCAGGTCCCAACACCGCGCCTGGGAGTCTCGCCCGATTATGGATCGGCTCACGCCCGCCGTAAAGTCCGCGCCGCGGCCGCAGCCCAAAACGCTGCCTGAACTGTCCGCAGTCCTTCCTCCTTGTGTACAGGCCCAGTATTTACACGGGGTCCCGCAGTGTCCGCCAATTCGTCACGGTTGGCGGAAACTGAGCGCCGTGCCGCCCTCGCCCCGCCTCTGCGCCTCCCCAACCGAAGTCTGCCGGGGGCAATGCCGTGACCTGATGCGCGGCCACGCACCGCCGCCGCTGCACGGTATTTTCCGGTAACCAATCGGCGACGGGGAACGTTGATTATCCGGATGTGAACGCCCGCTGCGAAGGTGGGCAGGCGGTTGGTTGCCAGATTCTATCGCCATCCGAGACTTAGCCGCCGCGTGCTGGTTAGAGGATTAGAGGTGTCGTCGGCAAAGATGGTAGTGCCGAAACTGAGTGCGGCGGACGCGAAGCCAAACGTTCGCCCGTGCTGAGTCGATCATGCAATCAATCTTCGCATTCTCTTCAAAGCGTTGGCTCCGTTGGGGCGCTCCCGGTGCCGCCGTGCTGCTGACCACGGCGCTATGGGCGCAATCGCCGCGACCGCAGGCTCGCATCCAGTCGGCGATCGACAATGCCCGGCGCCTGACGCTGCCGGGTTCGCTGCGTCCGCAGGCGCGCCCCCAGTTCTATGCCGGCGCCATGCCCGCCACTGCGCGTCTGCAGGGCATCACCATGGAATTTAACCTTTCGGCCGCCCAACAGGCTGATTTGAACACCCTGCTCGCCGCCCAGCAGAACCCCGCTTCACCCCTTTATCACCACTGGCTAACCCCCGACCAATTTGGCGCTCGTTTTGGCATGTCAGCCTCCGACCTGGCCAAAGTTGGAAGCTGGCTGGAGCAGCAAGGTTTCACCATCGCTGCGGTGTCCCGCAGCCGCACCCGCATCCGTTTCTCCGGCACCGTCGCCCAGGTCGAATCCGCCTTTTCAGCGCCCATGCACTTCTACCAGATCGGCGGCGTGCGGCACTTCGCCCCCGCCACCGCCTTGTCGCTGCCTGCTGCTATCGAGCCCACCGTGCTCGCCATCGGCAACCTCGACGATTTCCGTCCCCGGCCGCGCATCATCCGCGGCCAAAGCGCACGTCCCAACCCCCGCTTCACCTCGAGCCTCACCGGCAACGTCTTTTTCGCTCCCGGTGACATCGCGACCACCTATGACGTCAAGCCGCTTTACGCCTCCGGGTACGACGGCGCTGGACAGACGATCGCCGTAGTCGGCCAATCCGCCGTGGCCCTGAGCGATATTGAAAACTTCCAAAACGCCGCCGGCCTTACCGTCAAGGCTCCCTCTCTCATTCTCGTACCCGGCTCCGGCTCGGCCGCCGTCTTCCCCCACGACGAAGCGGAGTCCGATCTCGACCTGGAGTGGGCGGGCGCGGTCGCCACCGGCGCCAACGTTGATTTCGTCTATGTCGGTAACAACCTCAACTACAGCGTGTCCGATGCATTAACCTTTGCGGTTGATCAGGACCTGGCGCCCATTATCGACAGCAGCTACGGGAACTGCGAAGCCGCCGCCGGCCCCAACATTCCCGGCCTCGAGGTCACCCTGCAACAAGCCGCCGCACAAGGCCAAACCGTCATCGCGGCCAGCGGCGACGAAGGTTCAACCGATTGCTACGGCGTCTCCGGACTGACCACCGCCCAGCAGGAGGCGCTGGCAGTTGATTACCCCGCCAGCAGTGCTTACGTGACCGGCGTTGGCGGCACCGAAATTACCGCTGCCAACGCCGCGGCCGGCACCGCCTACTGGCAAGCCAGCTCGGGCACCGATGTCATCAGCTCGGCGCTCAAATATATCCCCGAAATCGTCTGGAATGACGACAGCACCACCTCGGGGTTGAGTGCCGGCGGTGGCGGCTCCAGTACGCTTTTTGATAAGCCTGGTTGGCAAACCGGAGTTCCCGGAATCCCCGCAGATGGCAAGCGAGATGTACCCGATCTCGCGCTTTACGCCTCGCCCAACAATCCCGGCTACCTCTATTGCACCAGCGATTCGACCTCGTGGGTCTCCGGGCAGTTGGCGAGCTGTGACGCCGGCTTCCGCGATGCCGCGACTGAAGATCTCACTGTCGCCGGCGGCACTAGCTTTGACGTCCCCACCTTTGCCGGCATGGTGGCGATCATCAACCAGGAGGCCGGTTACACCAGCGGCCAGGGTCTCATTAATCCCACTCTGTATTCCTTGGCGGCCAACAGCGCTACCTATGCTTTGGCTTTTCACGACGTCACTAGCGGTAATAACGATTGCACCGCCGGACCGGACTATTGCAGCAGTAGCGCCGGCTTTTCCGCCGGCACCGGCTACGATCAGGTGACCGGGCTGGGATCGGTCGATCTCAATCAGTTGGCCCTGGCTTGGCCGCTCAATACCGGTCCTGCCTTGATAGCGACCACGACCACGATCTCGGCCTCAAGCGACACTCCCGCACAGAACGCCAACGTGAACTTCACCATCACCGTCAGCGGCGGCGGCGGCCCCGTTCCCACCGGAACTGTATCGCTGTTCCTATCAACCGGCGAAAGTGCTGACAACGGAGCCGCCCCCACGCAGATCACGCTCAGTGCCAATGGCACTGCGGTCTACCCCACCAGCTTCGCCGCCGCTGGTGTGTACCAATTGCTCGCTACCTACTCCGGCGACAGCACCTACGCCCGCTCCACCGGCGTCGTCTCGGTAAACGTTCCCATCGTCAGTTCGGGCACGGGCTCGTTTACGATTGGGGACACCGCGCTTACCATACCCTCCGGCGGTTCCGGAACAATCACCATCACGGTCACCCCGAGCGGCGGCTATACCGGGACCGTGCTGCTGAGCCTCTCCAAGCCCACCGCCCTGGAGAATCTGTGCTACGAATTCGCCGGCACGGGCAGCAACGGCGATGGCATCGTGTCCGTCAGCGGAACCACCGCCGCCACCACACAGATCACGCTCGACGCCAATGCCGCCGCTTGCAGTTCCGGCGCGCTGAACGGTGGCACGGGCAAACGTAAGTTGGGCTTGATATTCATCCATGCCTCCGGCTTCCCAGGTAACCGCGACATGATGCTGGTTCCAGCGCTCCTGGCCCTGGCGGGCCTGCTGTTTGCGTGCGTCTTGGGCGGCGGCCTCCGCCGCTACCGTCTCTCGGCGGGGTTGATCCTCCTCCTCGCAGTCGTGCTGATCGCCGCCGGCTGTAGTGGCGGCAACACCCTCATCAGCCCTCCGCCCCTGAACTACACCATCACTGTCACTGGGGAAGACTCAACCACGCCCACAATCAGTGCGCACGCATCAATTATCCTCACCATTAACTAGCAGAAATCGACCTCGACGCTGCCTTGTAGGCCCTCGCGGCCGCAGCCGCTAGCCTTGACGGCCCCGTAAGGCATCGCGTCCATGTCTCCCGCCCGCCGTCGTGATTCCGCCGGGAATCAGGTGGCGGAGGATGCCGGCACAAGCCCGTCTGCGGTATCTACGCTTAAACCTCACCGCCCGAGTCGAAGCGTCACCGCAGAGAGCCGGTCTGCTCTCGATTGCAGCAACGGCCGCGCGCTGCTCCACCGCTCGGACACCTCTTCCGGATGACCTGACCGATTTTTTGTACCAGCCCCAGTGAGAAAGTTTACATTACAGCCACCGGCTGCGAATCTGGTTTGGGTAGCACCATCGGGCTATAGGCCGCCGGCGCCGGCGGCCTATAGCCGAGCGCCGAATGGGGCCTCCGGGTGTTGTATTCCGCCCGCCACATCGCGATCACGATCTGCGCCTCCTTCAGTGAATAAAAAATCTCTCCGTTCAGGCATTCGTCCCGCAGCTTCCCGTTGAAGCTCTCACAGTAGCCGTTCTCCCACGGGCTCCCGGGTTCGATGTACAGCGTTTTCGTTCCCAGGTTCCCCAGCCATTTGCGCAGCTCCTTGGCCACGAACCCCGGTCCATTGTCCGATCGTATATGATCCGGGATGCCCCGCTGCACCATCACCTCCGCCAGCGCTTCGATCACCTCGTATCGGCCCAGCCTACGAGCCACCCGAATCGCCAGGCACTCCCGCGTGTACCCGTCAATCAGTCTCAGCATCCGCAGCGTCCGCCCGTCGTGGGTCTGCCCACTGACGAAGTCGTAGCTCCAGACGTGATTGCGCCGCTCCGCTCGCAGCCGCACGCACGACCCGTCATTCAGCCACAGCCGTGCCCGCGGCCGCTGCCGTTGCGGCACTTTGAGCCCCTCCCGCCGCCAGATTCGCTGGACGCGGTCTTTGCCCACCGCCCAGCCCTGCCCCTGCAGCTTCCAGGTGATGCGCCGGTAGCCGTAACACCCGTACTCACTGGCCAGTTCGATGATGTCCTCCGTCAGCTTTCCCTCGTCTTCCTTCCGCAACCCGTTGTAGCGTTGTGTTCCCCGTCCCTGCCCCAGCAGCCGGCAGGCGCGCCGCTCCGATACTCCATGGTTGTCGCAGGCACGCCTGACCGCGCTACGTCGCCGCTCGGGGCTTACCAGTTTCCCTCGGCCACGAGCCCGCGGCAGCGGGCCAGCTCGCGCACCCTTCGCCCCCCACCCCACACTGCCTTACGATGCCAACGATCTGTTCTCCCGTGCGCCGTTTCTTCCTCATCCGGGGTCTCCCTCCCCGTCCGGGAACCCCGATTCTACCCGGCCAAGTTTTTCGGGGGCCGGTCACCAAAAGCAAAGGATAGACGAGGTGCGCAGCGCGAGTTCGGGCGCCTGCTTTTTGGCCGGCGCGCGCCCCGCCCCATCGGCTCCCCGGGGGCCGCCGCTGCCGGCAACACTCATCCCATATACCTCCTGGTCGCGTACAATGTAGGCGTCCCCTGCGGGACAACCTGTGAATCGCATCTACCAAGGGCGTGTCACCGGAGTCTCCCTCGCCGACGGAGCCCCACTGATCGAGTGGGAAAAAAGGCTCTGGGACCACCACGCCCTCTTCCAGGATGCAGTGAATTACTACGTCGTCGCCCTCGCCGCCCTGGGCAGCGGCGGCGAGGGCGAACTTACTGACCTCCGCGATAGATTGCGCAGCGTCTGGGACCTGGTCGAAAAACCAGGCGAGCGACGCCCCGGTATGTGCGAGGCGCTAGCCCGGCGCTTCGCCATCCCCACCGTGGATTTCACGCTCGAACGCGCCATCGAGCTCACTCGCAACGGCGACCTCCCCAACGCCACCGAAGCCGAAAAATACGGCAACTACATTCTGCGCAAAGCCCGGGGAGCCGGAGCCATCAGGAACGCCGCACGCGAATTTCTGCCTCAACTGTGTGACCCGGCGTGCACTGCCAATTTCCCCGGCAACGGCGCGGCTGAGAAGAAGGCCGCAGGCTTTAAACGTCTCCAAACGGAGCTCCACGACGAGAGCCTGAATCTCGAGGCGTTTGCCGCCCGATGCTCCCTCGCCTGGGTGGTGAAACTCAGCCCTGGCGCAGCCCCATGGAGCGCGGGGGAGCGCCTCCAGAAAGCCGTCTTGCATTTTCTCGGGGCGTTCGGTTCCACCCCGGCCAAGGCGGGTGCGAAGAAGTTGGGCCCGAGGACCCGGCAGTGGCTTTGCGAGCGCGCCGATGGCCAGGCCAGCCTGGAGCAACTGGATGCCGAGCTCAGGGCGGCGGGGTTCCCGGACGCTGAAATACCCAGGAGCCGCAGGGGCACGGCGGACCTCACCGAGGCGCTGCTGCTGTTCAAGTATTTCCCGCGTCCCTTCACGCGCGAGCTGCTGCAGTTTCTCTTCCCGAAGCCGCAGAAACCTGCCGCGAAGGCAGAACCGCCGGTGAAGCCGCCGGACGCCGCCCGTGCCCGCGGCGAGCGCGGCTACGTCATCCGCGCCTTCACCACGTTCTCGTTCTTCGGCGGCAGCGATGCCGGCGATTTCAATTCTTCTGGCTGGCGCCGGGAATTCGACATAGCCGCATTCAAGGAAGCCCTCACCGTCGCCAACCAGTTCACGCAGAACTTGGAGAAACGCGAAGAGAAGATCACGCGCCTCGCCGCCCGTCTCCTGCTCATGGCTGGCCCCGCCGCGGCGGATGACGTGTCCGGCGAGGAAGCCAAGTGCCGCATTGCAGCCATCGCCGGCAAGGGGCGCAGCGCGCTCGTGAATCTGTCCGCCGAAAAGGAGGACCACGAAGAGGCCGACGTGGGTTCCTGGCCGCGCTTCGAGGGCGAGCCCCGGATCGAACGCCTCCGCCAAATCATCAGCCAGGACCTCGCCGACGACAACGATGGGCGCGCCTACGGCCTCCGCAGGCGCACCATGAAAGGTTGGGGCACGGTGCGCTCTGCCTGGCGCAAGATCGCGAAAGACAGCCCATTTTCGGTTGAGCTTCGCGCCAGGCTCCAGGCCGCGCTTAACGACCTCCGTAACGAGAATTCCGAGGGCATCGGCTCCGCTCGTCTCTTCGAGGCACTGATTGCCGACGAAGCCGCCTGGGGCATATGGAGGCGGGCTGACGGTGCTGATGATGAGGACCTGCTCGACAACTTCCGCCGCTATTGTGAGGCGATCGAGGAGCTCGAGTCCCGGATCGCACGCAGCATCAGCTTCACTCCCGCTGACCCGGTACGCTCACGCCGCCTCTTCAGCTTCAGCGATGCGTGCTCTTTCGGCAAAAAGAAGGGCGAATTCAGACACGACGCCGACACCCCCGCGGCGATGGTTCCGCTGGCCGTGGCAGATGGAAGCGGCCGCTTCGTTAAACGCACCGTACGGCTCAAGTACGCCGCCCCCAGGCTACTGCGCGACCGCCTCCGCTCCGAAACAGGCCAATACGTCAAGACCTGGTCCCAGCCCATGGCTGACGCCCTGTGGGCCGGCCAGCCGGCCCCATCGCAGCCCGCCGCGGATCTTGACGGCGCTGCCATCGAACTCATGCCCGATTGGGATCGCGACGGCAACCGCCGCTTTCTCCTGAATTTTTCATTGGATCTGTCCGCTGAAGCGCTTTCCCAACAGGTCCGCAAAGCCCGGGGCCAGGGAAGCCTGCCTGCCGGTTTCACCCTTTCCCAGAGCGGGCGATGGAACCTGCGCTGGCCAAGTGAACCCGGCGACCCGCCCAAGCACCCGTGGTGGGCCCATCTGCAATCGTTTACCACCCTCGGTGTGGATCTCGGCGTTCGCCAGGCTGCCGCCGCCGCCCTCGTTGAAGCAACCGCCGGGTCCCAATCCGGGCCGTACGCCCGCTTAATTGGCGAGGCCGGTGGCGAACAATGGCACGCCCACTATCGAGCCGGCTCGCTACTGCGCCTGCCCGGCGAGGAACGCAAGGTCTGGCGCGACCCCACTCGGGCAGAGGCCGCCGCCGGCACCGCTGCCGGCAAGGCGCTCCGCGAGGAGTTGCACGGCTCCCGCGGACGCACGGCAACGGAGGGCGAAACCGCTGCCGCCGCCACTCTCATCACCGATCTCGGCTACGCCGGGCTCGCGGCTGGCCTCGCCGAGGCCTCATTCCCGCAGCAGAACGATAAGCTGCTGGTCGCCATCCGCTGGAAACAGCGACAGATGGCCCGAGAGAATCGTTGGCTCTGGTTGTTGGCCGGCGGCACCCCCGAGCAGAAAACTAAGGTGCTCGCCGACGTCGCGGCCACAGAGCCAACGCTCGCCCAGGACCCAACCTGTATCCCGCCGCTTCGCATGCGCGTCGAAGCCGCCCGCGTACAAGTCCAACGCGCCCTCCTTGCCGCCACCGAGCGCATCCTCCCCCTTCGCGGCCGCAACTGGGGATGGGTCGAACTCGAAGATCGGCTCCACTTTGCCAACTGCCACTGCCTGCGCCTCACCGTGCCCGGCACCGGTCCCACCAACAAGAAACTTGCCGGTCAGCGCGGCCTCAGCATCGCGCGGATCGAGCAACTGATAGATTTGCGGCGGCGCTGGCAATCGCTCAACCAGGCCCTCCGCCGCCAGCCCGGCGTGCCGCCGCCCCCCGCTGCCGAGTTGCGCCAGCATCCCATCCCCGACCCTTGCCCTGACATCCTGCGCAAACTCGACCAGATCCGCGAACAGCGCGTCAACCAGACAGCCCACCTCATCCTGGCTGAAGCGCTCGGCGTTCGCCTCCGCCGGCCAGCCGGGGAGCGCGGCGCCAACAGCCCCGCCGATCGTCACGGCCGCTACGAATCGTTCCGGCCGCCTGTGGACCTGATCGTTATCGAGAACCTCAGCCGCTACCGTACTTCCCAGGGCCGCGCCCACAGCGAGAATTCTAGCCTTATGCAATGGTGCCATCGCCAGGTGGCGCACAAGCTCGCCGAACTCGCCGAACCCTTCGGCATTCCTGTCCTCGACACGCCCGCCGCCTATTCCTCGCGCTTCTGCTCTTTCACCGGCGCTGTCGGCTTCCGCGCCACCGAAGTTACGCCGGCCGACCGCGGGCGGTTCCCCTGGCGCAAGCTCCTCAAGGAGGCCAGCGACGAAGGCGCCGGCGCCTCCACTGAATCCAAGCAGGTCGCCAAATTATTTCAACAGCTCGACGAGCTCAACGCCGACCACGGCAAACGCTCAACGCGCACCCTGCTGGCGCCACAAGCAGGCGGTCCCATTTTCGTCCGCGCCGTCGCTGGCAAGCATGAGACCATGCAAGCCGACCTGAACGCCGCCATTAACCTCGCTCTCCGCGCTGTCGCCGCCCCCGATCGCCCCGAGATGCACCACCGCGTCCGCACCGAGCGCGGGAGCGGCGGCAAATATGTCACCCGCGAACCTCGACGCGGCACGGAGGTGGTGACCTTTGATGCCACCATGCCGGCCACGGAAAAATTCCCCAACATCTTCGCCGATGCTGGACGCATCGCCCAATTTAACCGCGCCCGCCTCGGCGACGATAAAGCTTACGAGTACGCCACCTGGCCTGCGCTCGACACCCGCATAAAACAAATCCGTTGGCAACGCTGCAACGAGATTAACCAACACCGCATGAGCAAGTGGCGATCCAATGCCGCCAAGGCCGCCGGCCACGTGTTCTAATGTCCGAGCAGTTGCAGACCACCGACTCCGGTATCAAGACGCAGCCCTTGCTGCCCCTTCGCCGCCTGCACAATTACATCTACTGCCCGCGGCTTTTCTATTTTCAATGGGTCGAAAACATTTTCCAGGAGAATGCCGATACCATCGCCGGCTCGCTGGAGCATCGCAACGTGGATCGACCATCGAAGATGGCGAATCCGCTAGCCGAGGTCGAATTACCGGAAGGATCCAAGTTGCGGAGCGTGCGCGTCGAGAGTGAGGCGCTCGGCCTGATCGGGGTCGTTGACTTGATCGAAGGTGGCCCCGACGGCGTCGAGGTCATCGGCTACAAGAAAGGATCGGCCCAACGAAACTTCGAAGGGGAACGCGTCGCCAAGGAATCAGATGCGATTCAAGTTGCAGCGCAAGCACTGCTTCTCCGCGAGAACGGCGTTGATGCGCAACACGGCGCTGTTTATTATGCAGCCGATAGACGCCGGGTCGCGGTCGATCTGACGGAAGCGCTCTGCAATAAAGTTCGCTCGTCGATTACCGAGGCCCGGCGTATCGCGGCGGCTGGCCGCTGCCCGCCGCCGCTCAAGGACGACCCGCGCTGCCTCTACTGCTCGGCGTACCCGATTTGCCTGCCCAATGAAACCGCTTGGTGGGCAGCGCTACCGCGTGCAGACGAGGCAGCCGGGCAGCTCAGCCTTGCCTTCGTCCCGGCTACGGAGAGCCGAATGCGCGAGCGCTTGATCGCGGCGCTCGACTTCGCGGCCGAATCAGGTCAGGGAACCACTATGGTGCCGCCGGTAGTCGATCGAGACGACGGCGAGGTTCTGGTCGTTCAGAAGCCCGGCGCAATGATCGGGCAACGAGGGGAGCAACTCGTCGTGACGTTGAAAGGCGAGGAGCTGCGAAAACTCCCGGGACGGCAGGTGCGCGCCATCCATCTCTATGGCGCTATTCAGGTGAGCGCACAGGCGACTGAGACCTGCCTGGAACTCGGCATCGCAGTGGCATGGTTCTCGGCGGCCGGCAGATTTCTTGGATTGCTGAGCGGGTTGCCCGCAAGCGGGGTGGACGCTCGGCGAAGCCAATACCGGCTGTTTGATCTCGACGGTGTTCGCATGAGCCTCGCCCGAGAAGCAATCCGGGCGAAGATCAACAATCAACGCGTTATGCTTATGCGAAACGGCGATGCACCCAATCGAGTCATTCAGCTGCTCGCCGGCCTTCGCGCCGCCGCGGCTAAAGCGAACAGCTTCCCGGAGCTGCTCGGTTTCGAGGGAGAAGCGGCGGCCCTCTACTTTGAACAATTTGCCTCGATGCTTAAGGTCGCCCCTGATTGTAGATTTGATTGGCGGGGCCGCAACCGAAGGCCACCGCGCGACCCGGTGAATGCACTGCTCTCACTCGGTTATTCGATGTTGGCAAAGGAGCTGACGGGTGTCTGCCATGTGGTCGGCCTCGACCCCTTTCTGGGTTTTTTACACCAGCCGCGTTACGGGCGGCCAGCACTGGCGCTGGATTTGATGGAAGAGTTTCGACCGCTGGTCCCCGATAGCGTCGCAATCACCTTGGTCAATCGTGGCGAAATTGGACCGGAGGATTTTGTTCGCAGCACCAGCGGAACGTTCCTCAACGAGCACGGGCGCAAAGCATTCTGGGAAGCATGGTTTCGCCGGCTCGATTCGGAGGTGGCGCACCCCGAATTCGGCTATAGGATGTCCTATCGTCGGATGCTCGAGGTACAGGCAAGACAACTCTGGCGCTTCCTGCGCGGGGAAGCGGCGGGCTACCACGGATTCACGACCCGATGAGCCGGACACGCTACTTGGTGAGCTACGACGTGTGCGACCCGAAACGATTGCGCAAGGTGGCGCGTGCGCTCGAAGGATTTGGGACAAGGCTGCAATATTCCGTTTTCGAGTGCCCGTTGGATCCGACGCGACTCGCTGCCCTTAAGAGCGAGATTCATCCGATCCTCAAGCACGACGAAGACCAGGTTCTGTTCGTTTCGCTGGGGCCGGATGCCAGCGATGCCACGCTCGTGATTGAGGCCATGGGTACGCCCTATACTGTCCGCTCACGTGTGACGATAATTTGAGGGCGATTTCTCTGCTATGCTGGGTTCGGCCACGGCCGCCGAGCAGCTTCCCACCGCCATCGGGAAGCCACAAACTCTGGGGACATTTTGTCTGGGGACGAGTGCCCGCGAGCGTGGGAATGCCTGCCGCAGCCCCGGGGCGTGCTCGCGTCCACGAGGAAATGAGGTGTTAATGTCACTTCTCGCGATCTTTTGGGGACGCCAGGGAGCCACTTCGCGGCCGCGCTCGCAAGTCGGGCCGTATGCGAATGGTTTCAGGGCACTTAGCGTGAGGCTGCCGCAGTGAGCGTGTTCCCGGGGGGCGTGAGGCGGCTGAGCATGGCCCACAAGGACCTGCTGGCCATTGAAGCCGCAGTGAGCGTGTTCCCGGGGGGCGTGAGGCGGGGGTGGGGTTGCACACGTAGCAAGCGGCGGTCTGAACGCCGCAGTGAGCGTGTTCCCGGGGGGCGTGAGGCGGTTGTGCGGCCTCCAGGCCGCGTTAGCCCGCGTTTTGCCGCAGTGAGCGTGTTCCCGGGGGGCGTGAGGCGGATTGGGTTTCTGAGGCGCTACACCGAGCCATTCGAGCCGCAGTGAGCGTGTTCCCGGGGGGCGTGAGGCGGGACGGATCCGTGGTGTGGAACATCGCCGGCGCCGGCCGCCGCAGTGAGCGTGTTCCCGGGGGGCGTGAGGCGGCGCGCTTGAAACGCCATTGACGCTCTGGCGGCCGCCGCAGTGAGCGTGTTCCCGGGGGGCGTGAGGCGGGTCAGCCGCCTGCTGCGCCTCGGCTTCCGTCGAGGCCGCAGTGAGCGTGTTCCCGGGGGGCGTGAGGCGGCGTTCCAGGGAGTTCCCGGCCTCCGTGTTGCCGCGCGCCGCAGTGAGCGTGTTCCCGGGGGGCGTGAGGCGGGACGAGCGCGGGGGCGCCTGGACCGCCTACGGGCTGGCCGCAGTGAGCGTGTTCCCGGGGGGCGTGAGGCGGATTGCCGCAGTGTTTACATGGCTCGGCACGAACCAGGCCGCAGTGAGCGTGTTCCCGGGGGGCGTGAGGCGGCTGTCCGTCACCGAAGCCCCAATTGAGGCGGCGAAGCCGCAGTGAGCGTGTTCCCGGGGGGCGTGAGGCCGGCCAAATCTAACAGCGCTTTTCGCGATGAGGTAGGACGCGAAACCTCGAATACGTTTTCACGCCCCTGGCCTCTATTCACGTTCGACAGCGCGCAGACCGGGTGTGACAACCCGGGCCGGGCTTGCGGCGGTGAGCTGGCCCCAGCCTGGGCACGGTGCTCGAGCCGGGAAACCAGGGCATCAGCAATTACACCACCACCACCACGGGCATTTCCCCGCTCACCCGCTTGGCATAGTTGACAACTCAGTCCCAGTCGAACCCACCCGCCGGGGGCGTCATCACCGCCCCGTGCCGTTCGTAACAATTCTGTCGATTTTTTGTGACAGAAAAATGAGTGCTCCAACCCCCAACCTTTTGACCACTTTCGCACTCTATATATTCGAGAACACAACCGTGCTCCTGCCGGGCGGCCCGCCGGTAATGCCAATCGTGGGCGCGGTGAGACGCTGTGCGATGCAAGTGTACATCCCGAGTTCCAAACGCAACGCTGGCTCCAGAGGAACCGAATGCTGGTTCCAAAGGACTTAAGTTGTACCAATATCAACCATCTCCTACCCAGGGCATGCGGGGCGGGGGGGGAGGGGGGGAGGGGCCCCCACAGTTTTGTCAAGCTCAGAAGTCACGACGGGGTCCGTTCCGGGGTGGCCGCCAACCTTGGGCAATCAGGGGTCCCGTCGCGGCGCATGGTGAACAGCGCGCGGGAGTCCGCGCGTGAGCGAGACCTGGATCCAGGTGTGAAGTCCACGCGGCGTCACCCGGAGCCCGGAAACTGATTTTTTGCGGTGGACAGGCAAGTGCCGTGGTTATATACTGCGCCTAGCATGCAGCCGATGCGGAAAACCGGACTGTTGGCCGCCCTGGTGGCGGGACTGCTGCTGAGCACGGCAGCGGTGGCGCAGGCGCCGCAGATTATCCGGACGCATCTCAAGGTCGGCGAGGCCGCTCCTGATTTCACCCTGCCCAGCGATCAATTCCAGCCGGTGCACCTGAGCGATTTCCTCGGGAAGAAGACCGTGATCCTGGCGTTTTACGTGCTCGCCTTTACGCCCGGTTGAACCAGGGAACTCAAGGCCTATCAGGTTGATCTGGCGAAAATTCAAAAAAGCGGCGCGGTCGTACTCGGGATTAGCATGGATAGCCCGGCCGCCAATGCCGTGTTTGCCAAGCAGATCGGCGTGACCTTTCCGCTGCTGAGCGATATGCGCGGCATCGTGGAGACCCGCTACGGGATTTTGGAGCCGCCGCGCGAGATGGCGGGTTATCCCATGCAATTCGCGCAGCGGACGACGTTCGTCGTGGACAAAAAGGGGATCATCCGCAAGATTCAGTTCTCCGGCGACGCCATCAATCCCACCACGGCGGTCGCGATGTGCCTCACGCTGGGGCGGAAAAAATAGACGCCCCCGGTAAACGCCTGCGCTATAGTTCATCGTTGGGTGTTTCCGGAGTGCTGTCGAAGCTGTCATTACAGGGGGCTGCCGCCATGTTCCAACGCAAATGGGTATTGTTGGTTTTCAGTCTGTTCGTGATCGCGCCGCTGGCGCTGGCGGCGCAAGTGCCGGCGGGGCAACTGGCGCACGCGCTGCGTTGGCGCAGCGTCGGACCTTATACCGGCGGGCGCGTGACCACGCTGGCAGGTATTCCGTCCAGACCGAATGTGTTTTTCCAGGGCACGGCGGGCGGGGGCGTGTGGGAGACCACCAACTACGGCTCTACCTGGAAGAATATATCCGACAAATACTTTAAGGTCGGCAGCATAGGCGCCATGGCGATCGCGCCCTCCAATCCGCAGGTCATGTATGTGGGAACGGGCGATTCCGCCCCGCGCAACACCGTAACCACTGGCGCGGGGATGTATAAGTCCAGCGATGGCGGCAAAACCTGGCAGTTCATCGGCTTGGCCGACACGCACATCATCAGTTGGATCCTGGTGGATCCGAACAATCCCGATGTGGTGTATGTCGCCGCGCTGGGACATTTGTTCGGGCCGAATCCGCAGCGGGGCGTGTTCAAGTCGACCGATGGCGGCCAGACCTGGAAGAAGGTTCTCTACGTCAACGACCATACCGGGGCCATCACGATGGCGATGGACCCGTCCAACCCCCAGGTGGTCTACGCCGCCATGTGGCAGATGCGGCGGCGGCACTGGGGATTTTCCAGCGGCGGTCCGGGCAGCGGCATCTATAAGACCACCGACGGCGGCGCCAACTGGACCAATATCACCCACAATCCAGGGCTCCCGGCGGGGATTTTCGGCAAGGTGGGTCTGGCGGTCGCGCCGAGCGATCCCAGCGTGGTCTACGCGCTGGTGCAGGCCAGCTACAAGGGGCAGGCGGGCGGTCTGTTCCGTTCCGATGATGCCGGCCAGACCTGGAAACTGATCAGCCTGAGCCAGGACATCACGCAGCGAGCGTTCTACTACGGACGCGTGTACGTGGACCCCAAGGATCCGAACACGCTCTACCTGCCCAACGTGGGCGTTTACATTTCTCACGACGCCGGCCGCAAGCTGATCGCGCTGCGCCCGCCCCACGGCGACAACCACGCCTTCTGGGTCAATCCTGACAACCCGCGGATCTTCGTCGAAGGCAATGATGGCGGCGCGACCGTTACGCGCGATGGCGGCAAGACCTGGAGCTCGGAAGACAACCAGCCGACCGGGCAGTTCTATCACGCCAATCTCGACCACCAGTTTCCTTTCCGCATTTACGGTGCGCAGCAGGATCGCGGCTCGGTGGTCGGTTCCAGCGCCGCTCCGCTGCCGGTGTGGACGACGGTGCGCGGCGGAGAGATGAGCTGGGTGGTGCCTCAGCCCGGCCGGCCCTGGATTACTTACGCCAGCGGATATTACAGCGATGAATATCGCGGCAACCGGCGTACGGGATTGTCGCAGTTGGTCAGCGCCTGGCCGGCGTTCAAGTTTGGCGCGGGCGGAAAGGATTTGAAGTACCGCTTCGGGTGGAACCACCACGTCGCGTTGTTCAATCCCCATGACCCGAACGAGTTTGTGATGGGCGCCAACGTGGTGCTGGTGACGCTCGATCAGGGCATGAGCTGGAAGGCGATCAGCCCCGACCTGACCCGCAATGATCCCTCCAAGGAGCTGCGGTCGGGCGGGCCGATCAGCAAGGATGTGACCGGCGAGGAAATGTTCGACACGATTTCCTCGATCGCGTTCTCCCCGCTGCGTGACAACGTGATCTGGACGGGCTCCGACGATGGGCTCGTGTATGTAACCATGAATGGCGGCGGACACTGGACGCCGGTGCGGCCGCCGCAGTTGCCCGCCTGGTCCACGATTACCTGTATCGAGCCGTCGAACACGCAGGCAGGTACGGCTTACCTGTCGGCAAGCCGGTATGACTGGGACGATTTCCATCCCTACGTGTACAAGACCACCGATTACGGCAAAACCTGGACGGCGATCACCAACGGGCTGCCGGCGAACGAATACGTCGAGAGCGTGCGGCAGGATCCGAATGATCCCGAGTTGATGCTCGTGGCGACCAGCCGGACGGTGTACTTCAGCCTGGACGGGGGCGCGCAGTGGCAGCCGCTGACACTGAATCTGCCCGCGGTGCGCGTGGACGACATCGAGTTCCAACCCCGGCAGCACGCGGTGGTGCTGGCCACGTTCGGGCGCGCCTTCTGGGTGCTGGACAACCTGCAGTACCTGGAGCAGGTCGGCAGCGCGCAGGTTTCCAGCTCCGCGCCGTATCTGTTCCGGCCCCAACAAGCCTGGCTGGCCGCGCGCAGCGGCGGCTTCTCCTTCGGCCGCGGACCAGGCGGGCAGAGTCTGGCGCCGGGAGCTGCGCTGTTTTTCCACCTCCCAGCCGATTACGACGGCAGCACGCCGGTGGAGCTGAGCATTACCACCGCCGGCGGCCGGCCGGTCAACCACTACACGCTGCCGCTCAAGCCGCAACCTGGGCGGTTCGGCCGCAGGAGCCGGGTGGTGAAGCTGCATGCGGGGGTGAACCGTTTCCAGTGGAACCTGCGCTACCCGAACGCGATGGACGTCAAGGGGATCTATCATTACACGCAACAAAACGGGGCGCCCATCGGTCCCGAAGTCCTGCCCGGCACTTACGACGTCACGCTGACCTACGGTAGCTTCACGCAGAAGCAGCCCCTGGTGATCAAGCTGGCCCCGAATTTGCATATCTCGCCGGCACAGTTGCGGCAGCGCTTTGATTTGCTCATGCGGCTGCATCAGGCCATGAACCAGCTGGACAGCAACCTGAACCGCGCCATTGACGCCCGCAGCGCCCTGCAAAAGGTGGTGCAGGCGAGCACGGCCGGCTCCGCCCAGGCGCAGCCGCAGATCACGCGGCTGAGCAACGACATCAACGGCCTGGTCGATCTGACCATCCAGTCCGGGGAAGGCTCGCTGGTCTATCCCGATCTGCTGCGGGCGTGGCTGTGGCGCATTTCCAACCGCATTGACTCGAACCTGGCGGCGCCGACGACGGGCATGGTGGGGGTGGCGAACATGTACATTAAGCAAGCCGGCGCCGGCGTGGCACGGCTGCAGACCGACGTGGCCGCGGCCGACCAGGTGCTCAAGAACTAAACCCGCCGCGGCTTGCAACTCGATTTCGACTTCGGCGCGCCGGCCGCCCGGCATGGATTGTCCCGCTATTTTAAAGGAAAATAGTAGGATGCACCCCTGCCGCATCCTGATCGTCAAGCTCAGCAGCCTGGGCGATGTTGTGCATGCGCTGCCGGTGCCGTGCAGCCTGCGCGCCACGCTTCCGGAAGCGCGGCTGGCGTGGGTGGTGGAGCGGAAATGGTTGCCCCTGATTGCTCATCATCCGGCATTGGACGAGGTCTTCACCATCGACAGTCTGGCGTTGCGGCGCCGGCCCGGCCGCTGGGTCGAGTTGCGCGATGACTCTCGCAGGTTGCGCGCATTTCAGCCCGACATCGCACTGGATTTGCAAGGAACCGTCAAGTCGGCTACGGTGACACGCCTGAGCGGTGCGCGCCAGCGGGTGGGCTTCGCCAAGCCGATCAGGCGGGAACGTGCCGCCGGCCTCGGGTACACGCGACGCATTCACCCCACCTCCGTGCATGTGGTCG
Source organism: Terriglobales bacterium (assembly GCA_050747745.1). Classification (GTDB taxonomy): domain Bacteria; phylum Acidobacteriota; class Terriglobia; order Terriglobales; family SCQP01; genus SCQP01. Next base: position 152,420 of record JBOGKM010000081.1, on the reverse strand, counting down.
ACCAGATGCTGGATCTGGCGCAGGCGGCGCTGGGCGTACCCCTGCACAGGGTGGTCGAGTTTCCATTCCCGGTCCCCGCGGCGGCGCAAGCGGAGGCGGACGCGTGGATCTCTAGCCAACACCTGGGTCCGTTTGCGTTTTTGTCGCCCGGCGGCGGATGGGCCTCGAAACGCTGGCCCAGCGGCCGCTACGCGCGCCTGGCCGAGCTGCTGGCCCGCGACTACGGGTTGGCGGCCGTTCTAAACCGCGGGCCGGGAGAAGAGCATATGGAGCAGGCCTATCGCCATGCCAACACCATGCGGGCGCGCTTGTTTGCCGGCGATGTGGATCATTTGGCCGCGATTTTGCAACGTGCGCGCGTAGTGGTGGGAGGCGATACCGGTCCGCTGCAGTTGGCGGCCGCGCTGGGGGTGGCCACCGTGGCCCTGTTCGGGCCGACCGATCCGGCGCGCAACCGGCCCTATTCGCCCCTGTGCCAGGTGCTGCGCCGCACCGATAAAACCACCTACCAGCGTAGCCGGGCCTACTCGCCGGCCATGCTGGCGATCACGCCCGAGGAAGTCGCGGCGGCCTGCGGAACGTTTCTGGGGCAGGTGGCCTCGTGAGATCTGGCGTCCAGCGCTGGCGTGTTCCCTTGGGCTTTGCCGCCGCTGCGGCGCTGATCGTTCTGGCCCACCCGCGGCCGCTCAGCCTGGCCATTGGCTTGCCCATTGCGGCGCTGGGAGTGGCGCTGCGCGCCAGTGCCGCCGGCTACATCCGCAAAAATGATGTCCTGGCCACCTCCGGTCCCTACCGCTTCACGCGCAATCCTCTCTATTTGGGTAGTACGCTGTTGGGCGCCGGATTCGTGATTGCCGCCGATTACTGGGTCCTGGCCGTACTCGCGGTGGTGCTGCTGGTGGGCGTCTATTTGCCGGTGATTCGGCAGGAGGAGCGCTATCTGGCCGAGCGCTTCGGCGCCGCCTTTCACGCCTATGCTGCGCGCGTGCCGCGGTTGTGGCCGCGCTTGGCGCCGGCGGCGGGCGCGTCGGGCGCAGGCTTTTCGCCTCTCTTGTATCGGCGCCACCGTGAGTACCAGGCGCTGATGGGATTCTGTATGCTGGCCGCCATCCTGGTGCTGAAGTGGAAGCTACACGTGGGGATGCGATGATAGCCCTCCAGCTATTGCTGTGCCTCTTCGGCTTGGCGGCGTTCTCGCCTCGGCCCACGCCGCCATCCACGGCGGATCCACCGCCTCTGCCCGCCACGCTGCATTATGTCGCGCATTGGCGGCTGCTGCCGGCGGGCTCCGCCAGCCTGAGCTGGAGCCAAAAGGGCGCCTTGCGCCAGGTCCAGTTCACCGCCAACACCTCGCAACTGGTGGATTTGTTCTATCCAGTGCATGACCTGATGCAGTCCGATTACGACCCGGCGACGTTCTGTACGTCGCAGGTGGTCAACAATACGCTCGAGGGCCGGCGCCATCGCCTCACCACGATTACCTACCAACCCGACCAGCATCGGTTCATCCTCGATGAGACCAACGAGAGCGCCCATCCGCCCACGCACAAGCACCAGGTAAAGTCGATCCCGGGTTGCGTGGCCGACTTGCTGACCGCGCTGGACTACATGCGCGCCCAACCCCTGCACGTCGGCGACAGCTACAGTTTCCGGGTGAACGAAGGCGGCAAAACCAGCGACGTGCGCTGTGCGGTGGACTTGCGCGAGACCATTACCACCCCTGCGGGCCGCTTTTCCGCCGTGCGGGTTCACCCCACCCTGATCGGCGGCGGCGACAAAAAACTGGGTGAACTCTGGGTCTGGTTCAGCGACGATGCCCGCCATTTGCCGGTGGAGTTCCAGGCGCACGCCTTTTGGGGCACGCTGACGGCGCAGCTCACCAACCAGTAGAGGACGCCGGGGCTTATAAAGGAATGTTGCCGTGTTTTTTTCGGGGCAGCGTCTGGCGCTTGCCCTGCAGCATTTCCAGTGCCTGAATGAGGCGGGCGCGCGTGTCGCGCGGACGGATCACCGCGTCCACGTAGCCCCGCACCACGGCAGGGAAGGGCGAGGCGAAGCGCTGGCGGAATTCGGCGCTCAGGCGCTGGCGTTCGGCGGCCGGATCGGAGGCGGCTTCGATTTCGCGCCGGTGAATCACGTTCACCGCCGCCTCGGCTCCCATGACGGCCAGTTCGGCCGTGGGCCAGGCTAGGTTCACGTCCGTGCGCAAGTGTTTGGAAGCCATCACGCAATAGGCGCCGCCGTAGGCCTTGCGTGTGATCACGGTGAGCTTGGGCACCGTGGCTTCGGCGAAGGCGAACAGCAGCTTGGCGCCATGGCGGATGATGCCGCCCCATTCCTGCTGCGTGCCGGGCAGAAATCCGGGGACATCCTCGAAGGTGACCAGCGGTATGTTGAAGGCATCGCAGAAACGCACGAAGCGCGCGCCCTTGGTGCTGGCGTTGATGTCCAGTACCCCGGCCAGATGCAGCGGCTGGTTGGCGATGATGCCGGCGCTGCGCCCGTTGAGGCGGCCGTAGCCGATCACCAGGTTGGGTGCGAATTGCTCCTGAATCTCGAAAAAATAGCCATCGTCCACCACCCCACGGATGGCTTCGCGGATATCGTATGCCTGATCGCTGGCCTGCGGTATCAACGCGTCCAGTTCTGCTGCGGCGCGGTCGGCGGGATCGCTGGTAGGGTGGCGCGGCGGGTCGTCGAGATTGTTCGAGGGCAGAAAGCTGAGCAGCTCGCGCACCATGCCCAGGCAGGCCTCATCTCCATCAGCGATGAAGTGAGCCACGCCGCTGGTGCGGTTGTGAGTGAGCGCACCGCCCAGGTCTTCTTTGCTAACTTCCTCGTGGGTGACCGCCTTAATGACATCCGGCCCGGTGACGAACATATGGGCGGTGGGGTGTACCATGAAGATGAAATCGGTGATGGCGGGCGAATACACTGCGCCGCCCGCACAGGGGCCGAGAATGGCCGAGATCTGCGGAATGACGCCGCTGGCCATGGTGTTGCGCAAAAAGATATCGGCATAGCCGCCCAGCGACGCTACTCCCTCCTGGATGCGCGCTCCCCCGCTATCGTTGAGGCCGATCACTGGGGCACCCACCTGCAGCGCTTGATCCATGATCTTGCAGATCTTGGCGGCGTTGGCCTCCGACAGCGTACCCCCGTGCACCGTAAAATCCTGCGCGAAGACAAACATCACCCGGCCGTCAATTCGGCCATGCCCCGCCACTACACCATCGCCCGGAATCCGTTGTTGCGCCAGGCCGAAATCCTCGACCCGATGCTCGACCAACTGGTCGATTTCCTGAAAACTTCCGGCATCAAGCAGCAGTTCAATGCGTTCCCGCGCCAGCAGTTTTCCTTGCTCGTGCTGACGTTGCTGGCGCTTGGGTCCGCCTCCTGCTTCGGCAGCCGCTATCCTGAGTTCAAGTTCAGTCCAATGTTGCTCGTGCATGCCTATTCGGCTTTATGACAAATGGAAAAAGATCAATTTTATAATTTAAATTCGCTGGATGGCGTGGTATTATTGAGGTGTTAACACCTCACTTTTTGCAGGTTTTCGTGGCGTATCATCCACGCAACCCGGCGAGGGCGATTTCCAATGGCAAAAACCTCCCGAATGGGCAAGTATAACCTGATCCCCCAAGGGAACCGGGCGATTGTTTGTGAAGGCAAGATTCGTCTGGGCCTGGTGGATTTTCTGAAGCTGGAAGGCTATGTGCGCGTCAACGGCCATAAAGCACCCCAGGACGAAGATGTGCAGTGGGCGCTCAAGCACGCCCTGATCGCGCGTTACCGGATCTTCCATAAGCCCATGTCCTCGCGCGAGTTGGAGACGGCCGCAGCGATCGACGACTAGGATTCTGGATTATTCCTCGCTATCCGCTTGGTGCTCGGCCATGACCTCGCTGAGCAAGCTCTCGCACTGCCCCTTCTGCGCGGCCAGCCAGAGCGCGCTCAATTGCTCGGCTTGTTCCGGGAACCGCACGCCGATGCGTGCCAGGGCGCGTTCGGCCGCAGCCGCATCCGCGACCGGAGCCGCGAGCTGAGTGCGCAGCTCGGCGACGCCCAGCAGAAAAGTTTCATCGTTGCTCAGCCTGCCACCGTTCATGGCTTGATTGTAGTCCAAGGTTTCTGGTCGGGGCGGCCGGATTTGAACCGGCGGCCACCTGCGCCCAAGGCAGGTGCGCTACCAGGCTGCGCTACGCCCCGTGCTCTTAGTGTAGCGCCCGCCGCGCGCCGGCACGCTTCCGGACAAGCCGGATTGACAACTCAGTTGGATATCGTTATAACTCGCTAAGTAAAAGTAGACGGGGAAAGGGAAAAACGGGACTCGAATGACCACGCTTACCAAGGCCATTGCGGATTTGGAGGATCAGAAAAAGCGGATTGACGCGGCGCTCCGGGTATTGCGCGAGTTGAACAGCAACGGTGCCCTGTCCGCGTCGGGAGGACACAATTTGACGCCCGAGGGCCGGCGCCGCATTGCGGAAGCGCAGAAGCGGCGCTGGGCGCGCGCCCGCACGGCGAAAAAATCCTCCAGCTAAGGGTTCAGGCGGGCAGGCGCAGCCGTGATCACAGCTCCGCGGCCCAGAGATCCGCGGTCGTTTCCCGGCGGCGGATGAGGCGCGCGCGGCCGTGCTCGATCGCAACTTCGGCAGCACGCGGGCGGGCATTATAGTTCGAGCTGAGGGTGAAGCCGTAGGCGCCGGCATCGAGCAGCGCCAGCAAGTCGCCGGCGGCGAGCGGCGGCAGCAAGCGCTGGTGTGCGAAGGCATCGCTGGTTTCACAAATCGGGCCGACGACTTCGACCCGCTGCCGCCGGCCGGCGCGGCGGCGCATCGGAACGATTTCGTGCCAGGCGCCGTAGAGTGCGGGCCGCAGCAGGTCATTTTCGCCGGCGTCGCAAATCACGAAGCGGCGGCCGGCGTGATCCTTGATGTAGAGCACGCGCGTCAGGAGCGCGCCGGAGGCGGCAAACAGCCGCCGTCCGGGTTCGAGCAGCAGTTGGCGGCCGGGCGCGGCGCGCAGCCAGGTGCCCGCGGCCCGTTCGAGCGCGGCCGCCAAGGCGGCGAGCGCGGGTGCGTGCTCGCCCGCCCGGTAGGCGATGCCCAGGCCGCCGCCGGCGTCGAGATAGCGCAGGTTCACGCCCGCGCGCTCCAGCCCGGCGGCGAGGCGCAGGACGCGCTCCGCCGCCTGCGCGAAAGGGCGGCAGGACAGAATTTGCGAGCCAATATGAAAGCCGATGCCCGCGGCTTCGACCCAGCGGTTCGAGCGATAACGCAAATACAAGCGCCGCGCCACTGCCGGCTCCAGTCCGAATTTGTGCCGGCGCAGGCCGGTGGCGATATGCGGGTGGGTGCGCGCGGCAATGTCGGGATTGACGCGCAGGCCGAAGCGGGCTTGGCGGCGCAGTCGCGTGGCGCGTTCGGCCAGCAATTCCAGCTCCGATTCGGATTCCACCTGAAACGAGAAGATGCCGGCGCGCAGCGCCTGATCTATTTCCGCTGCGGTCTTGCCGACGCCGCTGAAGACGATGCGGCCGGCAGCGCCGCCGGCGCGGAGCACGCGTTCCAGTTCGCCCCCGCTGACCACGTCAAATCCGCTGCCGCAAGCCGCCAGACGCCGCAATACGCTCAGGTTGGCATTGGCTTTGACGGCCGCGCAGATTTGTAGCGGCAGAGAGCGAAATGCCCGCTGGAAGTCGCCGTACGCGGCGGCGATGGCGTCCAGATCATATACGTACAGCGGCGTTCCATAACGTTGCGCCAGCGTTTCCAGCTCCACGGCGCAGCCATACAGACGCGCACCGCGGTAGCGGAAGGGGCGGGCGGCAGCCATGCCTCAGACCGATTTGAGCACCACCACGGTGCGGTCATCGGCGGCGGGCAGGCCCGCGCCAAAATGTTCCGAATCCTCGAAGATGGCCGCCATCACTGCTTCAGGAGTGGCGCTGTAATGGCGGCGCAGGAGGTTCTCCAGGCGCGTGCGGCCGTACTCTTCGCCTTTGGGGTTCATGAACTCGGTGATGCCGTCGCTGACGAACACCACCATCTCGCCCGGCGGCAAGCGCAGTTGGCACTCCTCGTAGCGCGAGCCGTCGAGCATGCCCAGGGGAATGCCCGCCGCGGGAATGACGCTGCATCCCTGCGCGCCGGCGTGGATGGGATACGGAAGTCCGGAGTTGGCCACGCGCAGGCGGCGGCTGCGCTCGGACCAGAGGGCGTAGATCAGGGTCATGAACTGCGATTCCACCTGACGCTCCAGCAGGGCCTGATTGAGCGCGCCCAACAGCTCCGCGGGGCGGGGATGGCGCAGCGCCTGCGTTCGCAAAATGCCGCTGACCACGGCGCCATACAGCGCCGCGCCCGTGCCCTTGCCGCTAACGTCACCCACCGCGATGGCGGTGCGCTGGCCGCGGTAGGGGATGAAATCGTACAGATCGCCCCCCAACTGCCGCGCTGACACCGTGCGCGCGGCGATCTGGAGGTGTTCCAGCTGCGGGCGCCGCGCGGGCAATAGGTGTTCCTGGATTTCCTGCGCCATGCGCAGGTCCCGTTCCATCTGCCGTTCGGCGCGCGAGACTTTCTCGTACAGCCGGGCATTGGCCATGGCGATGGCCATTTGCGCCGCCAGCGTGTTGATGGTGCGGGCGTGGCGCTCGGTGTAATAGCCCTTGCGGTTGTGCTCCAGATCGAGCACGCCCAGCACCTGGTCCTGATGCACCAGCGGCACCGCCAGCTCGCTGCGCGCGTCGGGATTGACCTGGATGTAGCGCGGATCCTCGCGTACGTCCTTGACCACCACCGCCCGGCGCTGTTCCATGGCGGCGCCGGTAATGCCCTTGCCCAGCGGTATGTCCTTGCGGATCTGGATGTTTTCGCCCATTTTTACCGAAAGCCGGTGCTCCAGCTTGTCCCCAGCTGCGTTGATCAGCAGCACGCTGAAGAGCTGGTACTCGATCACCCGCCGCACCATTTCCGCGGTGCGCGTCAGCAGGTCGTCGAGGGACAGAATCGAGGTCATTTCGCGGCTAATGTCGTTGAGCAGGCTGAGGGTTTTTTCCCGCTGCACCGCGTTGCGATAGAGCTTGGCGTTTTCAATCGCGTTGGCGATGCGGCTGGCCACCAGCACCAGCGCCTGCTGATGCGCTTCGGAGAAGGCGTCGCATTCCGGCGCCTGGATGTCCATCACGCCGATGCAGCGGTTGTTCCAAAGAATGGGCACGGCCAGCTCGCTGCGGATGTCCTGCAACACCGGAATGTAGCCGGGATAGCGGCTGACGTCGTTGACCAACAGCGGCTGGCGCCGGGCGGCGGCCTCGCCGGTGATGCCCTGGCCGAACTTCACCCTCACGGTTTCCACCACTTCCGGCAGATGGCCGACGGAGAAGCGCACGCGCAGCTCCTGGGCGGGCTCGTTGGCCAGCAAGATGGCGAAGACTTCGTAATGGATCACGCGCCGGACTAGATCCGCCACGCGATGCAGCACCTGGTCCAGATCCAGGGTGCCCGACACCACGTCGCTCACTTCCAGCATGAAGCTGGTCACGTCGGCCAGGTGCGGGGCGGCGGGCTCGACAGCCATGAACGGATGATAGCAAAGCAGGGGCGGGTAGAATGGAACCAACGTTATGGCATCCCAGGCAGGGCAGTTCTTTTTCCACCACTACGGCGTGAGCGCCGCCGATCTGGAACGCTATCTGGCGGTGGCACTGGCGCGCGGCGGCGATTTTGCCGATTTGTATTTTGAGCATCAGGCCAGTTCCTCGCTGCGGCTGGAGGAGGGGCTGATCAAATCCGCCAGCCAGGGAATCTCGCTGGGCGTCGGGGTGCGGGTGTTATCAGGTGAGCGCACCGGCTACGCCTACACCGACGATCTGGCCCCGGAAAAAATTCTGCACGCGGCGGCGGTGGCGGCCCATATCGCCAGCGGCTCGGCGGCAACGCACATCGCCGGCCTAAGCAGCGCCGCGCCCGGCCGCAATCTTTACCCGGTGGTGCTGGCGCCGGGCGATACAAGCATGCTGGCCAAGCTGACGCTGGTGCGGCGCGCCGAGCACGCAGCCCGCGCCTGGGATGCGCGGATCGTCCAGGTGCAGGTGAGTTACGTGGACGAACTGCGCCATATCCTGGTGGCCGGCTCGGACGGACGCTTTTCCGCCGACGCGCAGCCGATGGCACGGTTGAGCGTGCAATGCTTGGCGCGCGCCAACGGCACCACCGAAAAGGGACATGCCGGCGGCGGCGGCCGCGTGCCGCTGGAGTTTTTCGACCAGGAGCTGACGCCCGAAAAGCTCGGCGAGCAAGCGGCGCGCGAAGCCGTGCAGTTGCTAGCCGCCCAGCCTGCCCCGGCGGGGGAAATGGAAGTCGTGTTGGGGCCGGGCTGGCCCGGCATCCTGCTGCATGAGGCGATCGGCCATGGTCTGGAGGCCGACTTCAACCGCAAAAAAACCAGCGCCTTCAGCGGGCTGCTGGGCCAGCGCGTGGCTAGCCCGAAGTGCACCGTGGTGGATGACGGCACGCTGCCCGGCCGCCGCGGCTCTCTGAACATGGACGACGAGGGCGCGCCCACCCACTGCACCACCCTGATTGAGAACGGGGTTTTGAAAAATTACATGCAGGACGAGCTCTCCTCCCGCCTCACCGGTGCGGCTTCGACCGGCAACGGACGGCGCGAAAGCTACGCCCACATGCCCATGCCGCGCATGACCAACACTTACATGCTGGCCGGCGAAGATGATCCGGAGGAAATCCTGCGCAGCGTGCACCGCGGCCTCTACGCGGTGAACTTCGGCGGCGGCCAGGTGGACATCACCAGCGGCAAGTTCGTGTTCTCGGCCTCGGAAAGCTATCTCATCGAGGACGGCAAAATTACCGCTCCGGTCAAAGGCGCGACGCTCATCGGCAACGGCCCGGACGTGCTCACGCGGGTTTCCATGGTGGGCAACGATCTGAAGCTGGACCAGGGCATCGGCACCTGCGGCAAGAACGGACAGTCGGTGCCGGTGGGCGTGGGCATTCCCACGCTCAAAGTGGACCGCTTGACCGTGGGTGGAACGCGCGGATGAGGGAACTGGCGGAACGCGCGGTAGCCGAGGCGATGCGCCGCGGCGCCAGTGCGGCAGAATGCGTCCTGCGGCGGGGGCGCGAGCTTTCGGTTACGGTGCGCATGGGAGCCACCGAATCCATCCAGCAAGCGGAAGGCAAGGCTCTGGGCCTGCGGGTGTTCAAGGGCCGGCAGGCGGGAGTGACGCATAGCTCGGATTGGGACTGGCCGGCGGTGAGCGCCATGCTCGATGCCGCCCTGGCGATTGCCGAGGCCAGCTCCGACGATCCCGCCGCCGGACTGCCGCGGCCGGACGAGTTGGGGCAGCATCAGGGCGAAATGCAGCTCTATGACCCTGCCGTCGCGGCGGTCACGCCGGAACAGGCGCTGGCTTGGGCGCAGCGCGCCGAACGTGCCGCGCTGGACTGCGATCCGCGGATCAACAATTCCAACGGCGCCAGCTTTGAAGCCGGCGAGGCCACCAAGGTTCTGTGCAATTCGCTGGGGTTTTACGGCGAGTTGCGCCGCAGCTCCTGCTCGCTCAGCGTGGCCCCGATTGCCGAGCAAGACGGCGCCAAGCAACGCGACTGGTGGTATACGGTGGCGCGCGGGCCGCAGGGGCTGGAAGCGCCGGAAATTGTCGGCCGTACCGCGGCCGCACGCACCCTCCGCCGCCTGGGGGCGCGCAAAGTTGCCACCGCCCGCGTGCCCGTGGTGTTTGATCCCCGCACCGCGCGCTCGCTGCTGGGGCACGTACTCGAAGCGGCGAGCGGCGAAGCCGTATACCGCGAGGCCAGCTTTCTCGCCGGTGCCCTGGGCAAAGACATTGCCGCCCCGGCGCTGACGTTGGTGGATGACGGGCGCCTGCCGGGCGCACTGGGATCCGCGCCGTTCGATGCCGAAGGCGTACCCACGCGCCGCACCGTGATCGTGGGCGAGGGTCGGTTGCAATCTTACTTGCTCAACTGCTACGCCGCACGCAAGCTGGGGCTGGCCACCACCGGCAACGCCGCCCGTGGTCTGGCGGGCGCACCGGGCGTGAGTTGCGGCAACCTCACGCTGCTGCCGGGCGGGCAAAGCCCGGAACAGATGTTGAGCGGCATTTGCCAAGGCTTGTACCTCACCGAGTTGATCGGTTTTGGTTTCAATGCCGTCACCGGCGACTACTCGCGCGGCGCCAGCGGAATGTGGATCGAACAGGGTGCGCTGGCCTATCCGGTGGAGGAAATCACCGTGGCCGGCAACTTGAAGGAAATGCTGCGGCAGGTGGTGGCCATTGGGAACGACCTGGAGATTCGGGGCGCGGTCAACGCGCCCACCCTCTGTATCGACGGCATGACCGTGGCGGGACACTAGCGGCGCGATTCCTTACCGCACGGTTGCTTGCCCGCCCTTCGGCAGCAGCCTAAACTGGTAACTGGGCATGGCTTCAACCACCGACATCCGCCCGCCGCAGATCCCTTCACCGGGTCAGCCACCCGCGCGCGCGGCCGAGTTTACCACCATCAGCGGCGTGCCGGTGGAGCGCCTCTATACGCCCGCCAGCCTCCCGCAGGACTTCGATCCAGCTCGCAACGTGGGTGCGCCGGGTGAGCCGCCCTACGTCCGCGGCATTCATGCCAGCGGCTATCGCGGCAAGCTCTGGACCATGCGCCAGTTTTCCGGTTTTGCCACGCCGGAGGAAACCAACGAGCGTTATCGCTATCTGCTGGCCCAGGGACAAACCGGGCTTTCGGTGGCCTTCGATCTGCCCACGCTGATGGGCTACGACAGCGATCACCCCATGTCGGCGGGCGAGGTGGGAAAGTGCGGCGTGGCGATCGATTCCATCGAGGATATGGATCGCCTGTTTCAGGGCATCCGCCTGGAGGACGTAACTACCTCGATGACCATCAACTCGCCGGCCGCGCCCATCTGGGCGATGTTTCTGGTCGCGGCCGAGCGCCAGGGTGCGGACTGGAAGAAAGTTTCCGGCACGCTGCAAAACGACATTCTCAAGGAATATATCGCCCAGAAAGAATATATTTTCCCGCCTGCGCCTTCGATGCGGCTGGTGGTGGACACGATCGAGTTCGGTGCGCGCCAGACGCCGAAATTCAATCCGGTTTCGATCAGCGGCTATCACATCCGCGAGGCCGGTTCGACCGCGCTGCAGGAGCTGGCGTTCACGCTGCGCGACGCCATGGAGTACGTCGAGTGGACGCTGCGGCGGGGGCTGGACGTAGACGAGTTTGCGCCGCGGCTGTCGTTTTTCTTCAACGCCCACAGTGATTTCTTTGAAGAGATCGCCAAATACCGCGCCGCCCGCAAGCTCTGGCACGCGGTGATGACCGAGCGCTACGGGGCGAAACTACCGCGCAGCGCGGCGCTGCGCTTCCATGCCCAGACCGCGGGCGTGTCGCTCACCGCGCAGCAGCCCTACAACAACCTGACGCGCGTGGCTCTGCAGGCGCTGGCGGCGGTGCTGGGCGGCACGCAGTCGCTGCACACCAATTCGCTGGATGAGGCATTGGCGCTGCCCACCTCCGAGGCGGTGACGCTGGCCCTGCGCACGCAGCAGATTATCGCCTTCGAAACCGGTGTGGCCAACACCGTGGATCCGCTGGGCGGATCGTGGTTCGTGGAAAAATCCACGCTGGACATGGAATCCGGCGCGCGTGACTACTTCCGCCGCATTGACGAGATGGGAGGCATGGTCGCCGCGGTCGAGCAGGGTTTTCCACAGCGCGAAATCGCCGATGCCAGCTACCGCTACCAGCAGGCGCTGGAGCGGGGAGAAAAATTCATGGTGGGCGTCAACTGCTTCGTCACCGAAGAGCAGCCTCTGTCCACGCTCTACATTAACGAAAGCGCCCGCCAGAGCCAGTCCGCCAAGCTCAGGGATTTGCGCCAACGCCGGTCCAACGAGGCGGCGCGGCGGAATCTGGAGGCGCTGGGAAAAGTCGCTGCCACGCCCGAGGGCAACACCATGCCGGCGCTGCTGGATTGCGTGCGCGCCTCCTGCACGCTGGGCGAGATCTGCGACACGCTGCGGGGTGTGTTCGGCGACTACACTGAAACCGCAATTACCTAGCTGAGACTATGGCCGAAGCTCCCCACATTCGCGTTTTGGTGGCCAAGCCCGGCCTGGATGGCCATGACCGCGGCGCCAAGGTTGTCGCCCGCGGTCTGCGCGACGCCGGCATGGAGGTCATCTACACCGGCCTGCGCCAAACGCCGGAGATGATCGTACACGCCGCGCTCCAGGAAGATGTGGACTGCATCGGGCTTTCGATCCTGAGCGGCGCCCACAATGCCATCGTGCCGGAGCTGATGGAACAGATGCGGAACCAGCACATGGAAAGCGTGCTCGTGGTGCTGGGCGGCATTGTGCCCGAGGCCGATATTGCCGCACTCAAGCAGGCCGGCGTGGCCGCCGTCTTTCCGCCCGGCAGCCGCATGAGCGAGATTGCCGATTTTATCCGCGCCCACGTGCCCCCGCGTGCAGCGCTGGTGCCCTGAGCGCGCTTAGCGCAGCAGCTTCGAGAGCCGGTTTTTGGCCTCAGGTCCGCCGCTTTCCATAAAAAAAGTATGGCAGTTTCCGATGGCCGGAAGCTGGTCAGGCACAATGGAAGTTCATGGAACTGTTGCTGCTCGGCTACGGCAAGATGAACCGCCTCGTGGCGGACTTGGCGGCGGAACGCGGCCACCGGGTCGCGGGCACGGTGGATGCAGGAGACATGTTTCCGGCGGGGTGGTCGGCGGGGCTGGTGGCGATCGACTTTAGTGTATCCGCCGCGGTGCTCGAGCACGCCCAGCGCTGTGCCGCAGCCGGTATTCCGCTGGTGATCGGCACTACCGGCTGGCTTGATCAACTCGAGCGCGTGCGCGCCCTGGCGGACCAGTCCGGCGCAGGCGTGGTTTACGGCCCGAATTTTTCCGTCGGGGTGCAGGCGTTTTACCGCATCGTCGCGGCGGCGGCGGCGGCGCTGCCCGCCAGCTACGAGGCTTTCGTCTGGGAAGCGCACCATCGCCAGAAACTGGATGCGCCTTCCGGCACGGCGCTGCACCTCACCCAGCTGCTGCGCCGCGGCGGGCACGACCCCGGGGCCATCGCCAGCAGCCGCGCGGGCGCGATTCCGGGGACGCACACGGTGGGCTTTGATGCCGCCGAGGACACGATTACGCTCACCCATACGGCGCGCTCGCGCCGCGGTTTTGCGGCCGGAGCACTGCTGGCGGCGCAGTGGATCCTGGGCCGGCGCGGTCTGCACGAATTCGGCGAGGTGATGGACAGCCTTGCCGCTGGAGAACTGTCATGACCAATCCCTTTCGTGGCTGCGGCACCGCGCTGATTACCCCTTTTGCCGCGGACCAGTCCGTGGATATGGACGCATTGCAGCGGCTGCTCGCCTGGCAGATCGAGCAGGGCATCCATTTTCTCGTTCCCTGCGGCACCACCGGCGAAACGCCTACGCTGAGCGAAGCCGAGCATGAGCAGGTGGTGGGTGCGGCGGTGCGCGCGGCCCACGGCGGGCCGCGGCGCGTGCCGGTGCTGGCGGGGGCGAGCAGCAACCATACTGCCCATGCGGTCGCGCTGGCCCGGAAGCTGGAATCGGCGGGTGCAGACGGCATCCTGACCGCCGCGCCCTACTACAACAAGCCTACGCAGGAGGGGCTGTTCCAGCATTTTCGCGCGGTGGCCGAGGCCGTGAAGGTCCCGGTCGTTCTCTACAACGTCCCGGGTCGAACCTCCAGCAACATCGAAGCCGCCACGGTGGTCCGGCTGGCGCAGGCGTGTTCCAATATCGTCGCGGTGAAGGAAGCCTCGGGCAATCTGGCGCAGATCGGCCACATCATCGCTGGTGCACCGGAAGGCTTCGACATCCTCAGCGGCGACGATGCGCTCACGCTGGCGATTATCGCCCTCGGCGGCCAGGGGCTGGTCAGCGTGGCGTCGAATGCTGCTCCGGCGCTGATGAGCGAACTCGTGGCGCGGGCGCGCGCAAGCGAGTGGCCCGCGGCGCGGGCGCTGCACTATCGCCTGCTGCCGTTTATGGAGATCAACTTCATCGAATCCAGTCCGGCGCCGATCAAGCACGTGCTGGCACGCATGGGCCGATGCCAGGAGGTGTATCGCCTGCCCATGGTGCCCGTGCAGACTGCCAGCCGCGACAAGATTGATGCCGTGGTGCAGTTGCTGGGACTCTAGGCCATGGAGGAGCTGGCCGCAGAAATCGCCCGTCTGAGCGCGCTGGCCGATCCTACCGTCGAGGCCGAGGGCGCCCGCGCCGCCTTTGCCGAGCTCAAACGCCTGCTCAATGCCGGCACGGTGCGTGCCGCGGAGCCTTCCGCGCAAGGCTGGCGCGTGAACGCCTGGGTCAAGCAAGGGATTTTGCTGGGATTCCGCCTCGGGCAACTGGCGGCGCAACCGTCGCCCGCGCCGTTTGCGTTTTTCGACAAGGACACGCTGCCCGCGCGCGCGTTCGAGCTCGCCCATCAAGTCCGCATCGTGCCGGGCGGCACTACGGTGCGCGACGGCGCGTACTTGGCGCCGGGCGTGATCTGCATGCCGCCGGCTTACGTCAACATCGGCGCCTATGTGGACTCGGGCACGATGATCGATTCCCATGCGCTGGTGGGCTCGTGCGCACAAATCGGGCGGCGCGTGCACCTGAGCGCGGCGGCGCAGATCGGCGGCGTGCTGGAGCCGGTCAATGCGCTGCCGGTCATCGTCGAAGATGACGTCCTGGTCGGCGGCAATTGCGGCGTCTATGAAGGCGCACAGATCGGCGCGGGTGCGGTGTTGGGCGCCGGCGTCGTTCTCACCCGCTCGGTGGCCGTGTACGATCTGCCGCGCGGCGTGATCCACCGCGCCCCAGCCGGCCGCGGCCTGCTCATTCCGCCGGGTGCGGTGGTGGTGCCCGGTGCGCGCGCGGTGACGCGGGGTCCCGCCTGGGGTTTGTCCCTCGCGACGCCGGTGATCGTCAAATACCGCGACGACAAAACCGGCGCCGCGGTCGAGCTGGAAGACTGGCTGCGCTAGTGAGACTCGCCCAGCAACTTCTCTAACCGCGCTTCGAGTCCCTGAGCCGACTCGACCTGGAACGGGGTGGGCGGCGCATCCACGCCGTCAATCATTCCGGCCAGGCGCTGCATGGCGAACCCGAGCCGCGCGAGCTGGCCGCGCAACGCGCCCGGCGCGGTTGGCATCGCCTGCTGGCTGCGGCGCGCGGCCGCGGCCAGGCCGCTGGCCAGAGCATATTGCCGCTGCAGTTGCGCCGCGTTCATGGCGATGCGAGGGTCCAACTTCACTACGAGCGGTTGCGTGTAGGTCCGGCCGCCGACGGTCAGCGTGGCCGTATAGGTGCCCGGCACGACCAGGATGCCACGCGGGGTCAGGGGCGTGGCGCCAGGGAGGGCTGGCCCGGCGTAGCCCACGCGCTGTCCCGCCGGTGGCGTGGTGCGCAAATCCCAAACAAAGCGATGCATGCCCGCACTGGCGGCGAGCCGCTGGAACGGCGCCAGCCAATAGGTTGGAATGTTCAGCGTGCGGTTGAGCTGTGCCAGCGTCGCCGCCGGCTGATCGGTGCTGGAGTAGCGGCGCACCAGCTTGCCCTGGGCATCGTAGATAGCGAGAGTGACCGGCGCCTGGGGTGAGCGCAGGTAATAGTCGAGGACGGCGCCGTTGGGCGGGTTGCGTCCCGCCGGGACTTCGGGCGGAAAAGGCGTGTCCTCGTTCGTGGCCGGCAGCATGCGGTAGGCAGGCTCGGGCCGGAACAGGTAGGCGGCCGCGTTGGCGACTTGAGCGGTGATCTGGCGCAGCGGCGTCAGGTCGTCCAGAATCCAGAACGAACGCCCATGCGTGGCCACGATCAGGTCGTTGTCGTGCACTTCCAGATCGCGCATGGAGGTGTGGGGCAGGTTGAGTTGCAGCGGCTGCCAGTGGCCGCCGTCATCGAAGGAGACGTAAACAGAAGTCTCCGTGCCGGCGTACAGCAGCCCGCGCCTTTTCGGATCGGCGCGCACCACGTCGGTGGCGGCGCCGTCGGGCAGGCCGGCATCTATTTCCGTCCAGGTTTTGCCGCCATCGTGAGTGCGGAACAAGTGCGGATGCATCTCATCCAGGCGGATGGTGTTGATGGCGGCGTAACAGGTGCTGGGATCAAACGGGCTGGCGTCGAGCGAAGAGACCTTCCACCAGGGCTGCAGTTGCGGCGGCGTGACATTGCTCCAGTGCGCGCCACCATCACGCGTCACCCAAATCAGGCCGTCATCGGTGCCCGCCCAGAGCAGCTTGGCGTCCAGCGGCGAGGGCGACAGCGCGTAGACCACGCCGCCGCCGGGCTGGGCGCTGCCGGCGATGGCAAAGCGGAACGGTCCCAGCGTAGGCGCGCTCAGTTCCGGCCGGCGCGTCAAATCGGGGCTGATGGCGGACCAGTGCGCGCCGCCATCGGTGGTTTTCAGCACCCTCTGCGCGCCCAGATACAGGGCGTGTGGATCCACCGGAGAAAACACCAGCGGCATGGTGCGCCGGAAGCGGTAGCGATGTCCCGGCCGTGGATGCGGACTCACGTTTTGATCCAGGTGCGTGCGCTTGCTGAAACGCGAAACACTGCCGCCGCCGGCGCCGTAGATGATATCGGGGTTCAGCGGATCGGGCGCGATATCGGCGTACTCCTGCGCGCCCACCGGCTCCCAGTCGCGCAGGGTGATATCGCCGCTCATTCCGCGGCTGGCGATGCCCACCGATCCGCTTTCCTGCTGGCCGCTGTAGACGTCGAAGGGGAATGCATTATCCGTAGCGACATGATACATTTGGCCGGTGGGCTGGTTGTACCAGGAGCTCCAGCTGCGGCCCCGGTTCACGCTGATGGTCGCGCCCTGATCCACGCCCAGGATGATGATGTTGCGGTCGCGCGGATCAATCCAGACGGTGTGGTAGTCATCACCTCCCGGCGCACCCTTGATGGCGGTGAAGGTCTGGCCGCCATCGGTCGAGCGGTAGGTCGAGGTGTTGGCGATGTAGACGGTGTTGGCGTCGATGGGATCAACCGTGATGCCGGCAAAATCCCAGCCGCGGCCCCACAGACGGCGATTGGTGTTGATTCGCCGCCAACTGGCGCCGGCATCGTCGGAGCGGTACACGCCGCCGTCCTTGCTTGCCTCCACCAGCGCATAGATCCGGCTGGGATCGCTAGGTGCGATGCCGATGCCAATGCGGCCGAGATGATCCTGACGCCAGTTGGGCAGGCCTTGCGTCAATTGCGTCCAGTGCGTGCCGCCATCGGTGCTCTTGTACAGGCCGCTGCCCTGATCCTCAAACAGCGACCAGGGCGTATAGCGCGAGGCCCAGAGGACGGCGTAAACACTTTGCGGGTTGGCGGGATCAAGCACGACCTGAGGTGAGCCGGTGTTGTCGTTGCGGTACAGGACGCGCTGGAAGCTGCGGCCGCCATCCAGGGAGCGATAGACGCCGCGCTCGGCATTGGGTCCGTAGGGATGGCCCTGCACGGCTGCAAAGAGCCGGTCGGGGTTGCTTGGATCCACGGCGATGGCGCCAATTTGCTGGCCCGCACGCAGCCCGAGGTGGATCCAGGTGCGGCCGGCATCAGTGGATTTGTAAATGCCATCGCCGGTGGACAGGTCCGGCCGCCGCAAGCCCTCGCCGCTGCCGACGTAAATAATGTTGGGATTCGATGGCGCCACCGCCAGCGCGCCAATCGAACCGGTGGGCTCATGGTCAAAAATGGCCTTCCAGGTGTTGCCGTAGTCGGTACTCTTCCAAACGCCGCCGTCCACGGCGCCGAAATAGAACACGCCCGGCTGGCTGGGCACGCCGCTGACGGCCACCGTGCGCCCGCCGCGGAATGGCCCGATCAGCCGCCAGCGCATCCCCTGGTAAAGGTTGGGACTAAATGTTTGCGCCCGCACTGGCACTGCGGCGACGAGGCATGCCAATACACAGGTGAGAAAAGCGGCAGAACAGACTCGCGGCATAGTAGCTGCAGGCAGAGCTACGATAGCAGCCCGAGGGGCCGCATGGCTACTTGCTTTTCAGTCCGTTAAGAGCTTTCGCGAGCCGTGCCTTGCGGCGGCTGGCGGCGTTGCGGTGCAGCACGCCTTTTTGCACGGCCTTGTCAAGCTGAGCCATGGTCGCAGGCGCCAGCGTGCGGGCCTCGTCCGGTTTGCCGCTGACGATGGCGCCACGCAGCTTTTTCACGGCGGTGTGCAGGCGGCTGGCGTTGGCGCGGTTGCGCGCTGTGCGGCGGCGGGTTTCGCGAACCCGCTTCAGGGCGGAAGGGTGGTTGGCCATAATTGCTGTCGGGCTATTGTAAAACAGCCGCACCGGCTCCGTCAAAGCATCTAAACTATACAAGATTCGCGCCTTCATGAAGACCAGCATTGAGTTCGGTACTGGCATTCAAGCCCTGTTTGGCCCGCTGGACGAGAACCTTCGCCTGCTGGAAAACCAATTGCAAGTGAGCGTGCACGTGGGTCCGGCGAGCCTGGAAGTCGAGGGCGAGCCGGAGGGAGTGGAGCGGCTGGAAGACATTGTGCGCGACTTCCAGCAATTACGCGCCGAAGGCCAAACCTTCGCCAACGGCGACTTGCGCGCCCTGCTGCGGGTGGTGCTGGAAGATCCGGGGGGGAGCTTGGCCTCGCTGGCGCGCAGCGGACGGCAGCGTGCGTTCGGTAAGAAGGTGGTCCAGCCCAAAGGCTTGAATCAGCGGCGCTATCTGGATGCCATCGAGCGGCAGGACATGGTGTTCGGGGTGGGACCGGCCGGCACCGGCAAGACCTATCTGGCGGTGGCGATGGCAGTGGCCGCCCTCAACGCCAAGCAGGTGGAGCGCATCATTCTGGCCCGGCCGGCGGTGGAAGCGGGCGAGCGGTTGGGCTTTCTGCCCGGCACCTTGCAGGAAAAAATCGATCCCTACCTGCGCCCGCTCTATGATGCCATGTTCGATCTGGTCGAGCCGGAGCGCATCGAACGGCTGCTGGAGCGCAACGTCATCGAGATCGCGCCCCTGGCGTTCATGCGCGGGCGCACCCTCAACGACGCTTTTATCATCCTGGATGAAGCACAAAATTCCACCCAGGAACAGATGAAGATGTTCCTCACCCGCGTGGGGTACCGTTCCAAGGCGGTCATTACCGGCGATATCACCCAGATTGATCTGCCCGCAGGACGTCGCAGTGGGCTGCTGCAAGCGATTGCCCTGTTGGGCGCGATTGAAGGCATTGCGGTTACCTACTTTGACGAACGCGACGTGGTGCGCCATCCCCTGGTACAACGCATCGTGCATGCCTACCAGGAGCACGAGGCCCGCGCCAACGAAGCCAGCCGCCAGCTTTCTCTGCTGCCGGAACCAGCTCCCGAACCGAAGGTTCCGCCTGCGCATTGAACTGCAGTGTGCGTTCCCGCCGCGTCGACTGGACCTGGCCTGCTTGAATCGCTTTGCTGCGCGCGCGCGGCGCCTGATCGGGCTGCGCGGCGGGGTAGGCATCCGCCTGGTGGACGATGTCACCATGCAGCGCTGGAACCGGCGCTTCCGGCGGCACAACCAGCCCACCGATGTGCTCTCGTTTCCGCTCGGCGGTGGCGGCCACGCCGGCGACATCGCCATCTCGCTCAATACGGCCGCCCGGCAGGCGCGCGCCCAACGGCACAGCCTGGGAACTGAGGTGCGCATTCTGCTGCTGCATGGACTGCTGCACTTGGCGGGTATGGACCATGAAACCGATGGCGGGCAGATGCGGGCGCGCGAGCAAGCCTTGCGGCGCCGGCTGCGCTTGCCGCCGGGCTTGCTTGCGCGCCCGTGCGGGCGCAAGATAAAGGCTATCCATGAAGCCCAAGCTGGAAGTTCGCTGCCCCGACTGCGGCGCCCGCCTCCAGGTCGATGCGGAAACGGGCATGGTGCTGCACCACCAGACCGCCGCGCGCCGGCCCCACGGCGTGGACCTGGACCAGGCACGCGAGCAGCTGCAGCGGCAAGACCAGGAGCGCGAGCGTCGCTTCCAGGCTTCGGTGGAGGCGGAAAAACGCAAAGAGGACCTGCTGCGGCGCAAGTTCGACCAGAGCCTGCGCCGCGTGCGCGACAACCCCGACGAGCCGCCTCCGCTGCGCGACGTGGATCTGGACTGAAACCCGCTTGACAAGCGCGGTGATGAGTGTTATTTTTGGGTTTCCTGAAGGATTGGCTCTCGCCGAACCTGTATTTTCCGCTCGCTTTCCTGACTGACCTCGCGCCGCGGCTCCAAAGGCCTGCGGCCACATTCCCGTTCGCATCCCACCTGAATCCCGCATGACCATCGCTGAACTGAAGGAAAAAAACATCACCGAACTCGCCCGCATCGCCCGCACCCTGGAGCTGCCCGGCGCCAGCGGCATGCGCAAGCAGGATTTGATTTTCAAGATTCTGCAGGCGCAGAGCGAAAAAGAGGGCCATATCTTCGCCGAGGGCGTGCTGGAAATTCTGCCCGACGGCTACGGCTTTTTGCGCTCGCCCGATTACAACTACCTGCCCGGGCCGGACGACATCTACGTCTCTCCCTCCCAGATCCGGCGCTTCGATCTGCGCACCGGCGATACCTGCTCTGGCCAGGTGCGGCCACCGCACGAGGGAGAAAAATACTTCGCCCTGGTCAAGATCGAAGCCATCAACTTCGAGGCGCCGGAAGAGGCACGCAACAAGATTCTGTTTGACAACCTGACGCCGCTGTACCCTAGCGAGCGTATCCGCCTGGAGACCCTCCGCGAGAACGTCTCCGGCCGCATCATGGATCTGTGTACGCCCATCGGCAAGGGCCAGCGAGGCCTCATCGTGGCGCCGCCTCGCACCGGCAAAACCATGCTGCTGCAGGCCATCGCCAATTCCATCACAGCCAACCACCCCGAAATCGTGCTCATTGTGCTGCTGATTGATGAGCGGCCGGAAGAAGTAACCGACATGCAGCGTACGGTCAAGGGCGAGGTGATCAGCTCCACCTTCGACGAACCCGCCAGCCGTCACGTGCAGGTGGCCGAAATGGTGATCGAAAAGGCCAAACGCCTGGTCGAGCATAAGCGCGACGTGGTGATTCTGCTGGACTCGATCACCCGCCTGGCGCGCGCCTACAACACCGTCGTGCCGCCTTCGGGCAAGGTGCTGTCCGGCGGTGTCGACTCCAACGCGCTGCAGCGGCCGAAGCGCTTTTTCGGGGCGGCCCGCAACATTGAAGAGGGTGGCTCACTCACCATCATCGCCACCGCCCTGATCGAGACCGGCAGCCGCATGGACGACGTGATCTTCGAGGAGTTCAAGGGCACCGGCAATATGGAGATCATTCTCGACCGCAAACTGGTGGACAAGCGCGTCTTTCCCGCCATTGACATTCAGCGCTCCGGCACCCGCAAGGAGGAGCTGCTGATTCCCAAAGAGGATCTCAACCGCGTCTGGGTGTTGCGCAAGGTCCTCAACCCACTCTCGGTCACCGAATCCATGGAGCTATTGCGCGACCGGCTGTTGAAGTCGAAGACCAACGCCGACTTCCTGGCTGCCATGAACGCCGCTCAATAGTTAATGGCGATTTCGCTTCCAGACCGGCTTCAGTTGCTGCAGCAGGAGCGCGAGCAGCTTGAGCGGGGCGGGGGCGCGGAAGCCATACGCCGCCAGCACGCCAAACACCGCCTGATCGCGCGCGAGCGCATCGCGCGGCTGCTCGACCAGGCCTCGCCCTGGCATGAGATCGGCCTGTTTGCCGCCTGGGGCATGTACGAGGATTGGGGCGGTGCGGTGGCGGCCGGGGTGGTCTGCGGCTTGGGCAAAATCAGCGGGCGCTGGACCATGATCATCGCCAACGATGCCACCGTGAAGGCCGGCGCATTTTTCCCCATGACCGCCAAAAAGGTGCTGCGTTGCCAGACCATCGCACTGGAAAACCACATCCCCCTGGTATACCTGGTGGATTCAGCGGGTGTGTTTCTGCCGCTGCAGGACGAGGTATTTCCCGACATTGACGATTTTGGCCGCGTCTTCCGGCACAATGCCGTGGCCAGTGCCCTGGGGATTCCGCAGATCACCGCCATCATGGGTAATTGCGTGGCCGGAGGAGCCTATTTGCCGGTCATGTGCGATACCATCCTCATGACCGAGGGCAGCGGCTTGTACCTGGCCGGTCCGGCGCTGGTGCAGGCTGCAATCGGGCAAAAGGTTTCCAGTGAGGAGCTGGGCGGCGCGCAACTGCATGCCGCCATCAGCGGCACCGCGGATTTTCGCGAAGCTAACGATGAGGACTGCTGCGCGCGCATCCGCTCGCTGATGAGCCGCCTGGGTCCGCCGCCGCCGGCACCCTTCGACCGCATCGGCGCACGCGAACCGGCACGACCGGCCTCGGACCTGCTGTCCCTGTTTCCCGCCGATCCGCAAGCCAGCTATGATGTCCGCGATCTGCTGGCCTGCATGCTCGATGCGGGCGGAGTCGACGAATACCGGGCTGAATACGGTCAGACGCTGGTGTGCGGATACGGCCGCCTGGGCGGTTTTGCAGTGGGCGTGGTGGCCAACCAGAAAAAAACCGTCAAGCGCGTCACCGCTGGCGGCCCCAGGCGTATCGAGTTCGGTGGAGTGATTTACCCGGAAAGCGCGGACAAGGCCGCGCGCTTCATCATGGACTGCAACCAGAGCCGGATTCCGCTGCTGTTCTTCCACGACGTCAATGGCTTCATGGTAGGCAAGGAGATGGAGGCGGCCGGGATTATCCGCTCCGGCGCCAAGCTGGTGAACGTAGTCGCCAACAGCGTGGTGCCCAAGCTGAGCGTGGTGATGGGCGGCAGCTTTGGGGCAGGCAATTACGCCATGTGCGGCCGGGCGTACGACCCCAGGCTGCTGCTGGCCTGGCCCACGGCCCGCTACGCCGTCATGGGCGGCGATCAGGCCGCCCATACCCTGCTGGATTTGAAAGTCCGCCAACTCGAGCGCCAGGGCCATGCGCTGGACCAGGCGCAGCGCGACGAGCTGCTGTCGACCATTCGGGCAAGTTACGAGGTACAGACCGATCCTCACTATGGCGCCGCCAGACTTTGGACGGATGCGCTGATTGACCCGCGCGAAACACGGGACTGGCTGATTGCCGGTCTGGAAGTCGCCAGTCTCAACCCGGACCTGCCGCCGTTCCGCACCGGCGTCCTGCAAACGTAACGTTTGCAACAACTTACATTTATTTTGCGGCCTCTCTAAAGAACTTCTAACCTTCGCCGATCTCTCCTAGTGCAGGGAAAAGTGTCCGCGAAACAGCCGTCCACCCCCCAGCCGGTCTGTGTCGCAGTAGGAGAAACCGATGGAGATGACTCGCAAGTTTCGCTTCCAAGCCTTCCGGTCGTGGCTGACCTTGAGCTTTATTTTCGCCTTCGTCACCGCCGCCGCCTGGGCTTCCGGCTTTGGCGTGCTGGTCCAGCTCAATCCCAGCGATGTGGCCAGCTTTGACGCCCGCCATACGGTGCAGTCGCTGCGCCTCAACCCCAACCGCGATCTCTATCTGATTAGCACCTCCGACAGCCGCACTGATCAGCAATTGCTGACCGAAATTGAAACCGATCCGGCGGCCGGCAATCCCGAGCTCAACCAGCCGGTCGGGCTGTACTCAGCGCTCGATCAATCCACAGCCAGCGTGCTCAACGGCAGCGCCACGCCCAGCGGCACCTCCTCCTCAGGAGGAGGCCTCAACCTGACCCTCGGCGGACCGCTCGGCGCCCTGCTGAATCCGATAACGCATTTGCTCACGGGAATCCTCAACCCGTTGTTGGGTTCGGTGCTGAACCTCAATATTTCTCTGGGCGGAACGGGGACTTCAGTGAGCGCAGGTTCCAGCAACGTGCTCAACTCAGCCCCTAAGTGGTTTTACGGTGCGGTGGTTCCCAGCAGCTATGTCACCCAGCCGATGCTGCGTCAGATCAGTGCGGGCGCTCGCGCCTACGCGCTTTCCACCGGCGACGGCGCCGTGGTGGCGCTGATTGGCAATGGCGTGGACCCGTTCAACCCGGTGCTCAGCCCGGTGCTGCTGTACAACCAAGGCTACAACTTCTATGACAATAGCCCGGACTGGTCGGCTTATGCCGATCTAGGCGATGGCAACAATCCCACAGCTGCTCTGCAGGGCTACCAATCGGCTCAATCCACGGCTTCGGTCCTGAACGGCCAAACCACGCCTTCGACCCTGGATCAGTCCACCGCCTCGGTGTTGAACGGCACGCCCTGTGCTACCCAGTTCGGTGGCAGTGGCCTGGATCAATCCACGGCCTCGGTATTGAACCAATCCACCGCGTCGGTTCTCAACGGTGCCGATACGGAATCGGCGGCGCTGACGGCGATCACTCAAATCTTGACCTGCGATCCTGATTTCGGCCATGGCACCGCAGTGGCGGGCCTGATTCACCTGATCGCTCCCAAAGCCAAAATTCTGCCGATCAAGGCGTTTGGCCCGGGCGGCACGGCGGATGCAGCCTCGATTTATGCATCCATAACCTACGCCATTGATCATGGCGTCAACGTCATGAACCTCAGCTTCAGCGCCACCGCGGCCACCGGGTACGTGCAGCAGGCAATTGAAGAAGCGGTGCAGGATGGCATCGTGGTCGTGGCGGCCGGGGGCAACAGCAGCACCAGCGCGGCCGTATTTCCTGCCTCGGATGCGGGCGTGATCGGCACGGGCGCAGTGGACGGAACGCAGGCCGGTTATCCGTTGGCCGCGTACTCGAACTTCGACTCCGGTCCGGGCCAATACGTAGACGTAGACGTGGCCGCGCCGGGTTCGCAACTGTTCACCACATTCCCCGGCGGCGGCCAGATTTGGGCCACTGTAGTCGGAACTTCCTTCAGCACGCCGCTGGTAGCGGGCGAGGCCGCGCTGCTGGTGCAATTGCATACGACCGGCACCGCGGCAAAAACCGTGATCGATGAGACTGCCAACCCATCTGTGACCGCGAACTCCCAGGGACAAATCGGCCATGGGTTGATTGATGTACTGGGCGCCCTTCGTTCTGCCTCTCCCAGTTTGCTCTCACTGCTGGGCTGGTAAAACGCTCCTTTGGTATTGGGCGCATTGGGCGGTGGCCGCATGCGGCTGCCGCCCCTTTTTATGTATGAGCGAAGATATGACCGCCGTTGACGTCCGGCAACACGGTAGCCCCAAGTGTGCGCCCGCTTTCGGCGTGCAAAAGGGAATAGCCCAAAGGCCGCAGCAGGTTGCAAAGGTTCTGAATCCGCTCGGCCTTGTGCTGCAGGCTGGCGCCGTGAACCTCGATCAGCAGGTTGGGGCGGTGTGCCTCGAGCGTACGCTGGGCGCCGTGGAGAACTTCCAGTTCCAGCCCCTCAACATCCACCTTGATCAAACCTGGCGGTGGCAACGGGACTGAGTGCATCAGCTCGTCTAGCCGTTCCACCTGAGCCTCGCCGATCTGACGGCGCAGCGGAGTGTGCGCTTCGGGCGCGAGCGAAGCGGTGGTGCGCATGCCCGGAAGCATGAAGATGGGGCGTGCGCCCGCGCGCTCGCCCAGCGCCACGTGCAGGGGCAGAACGTTGCGCACGCGATTGCGCTCGAGGTTGGCAATGAGGACCAAAAAGCTCTGGTCCTGCGGCTCAAAGGCGATGACGCGGCCGCTGGGTCCAACTTGGCGGGAGAAAAACAAGCTATAAGCGCCCGTAAAGGCGCCCACGTCATAGACCACCTGGCCGTCCATTTCCAATCCTTCCAGCAGTTTCTCCTCCGGGCTGGCAAAACGCAGCAGCCGTGCCCAGGCCGGCACGGTCCGGCCATCGCAGTTGTGGAAGCCCTGTGCCATGTCTTTACGCAGCAATCCGGGCCGATACCGGCCCAGTGGCCCCAGCCATTGCCGCAGCTCGCCGACCGTGCCCAACAGCTTTAAGCTCATTGCATCACCCCGCTATCCCGACAGTAAACCGGCGCGTTGGAAGTCAAGTGGAAATCGTGATAGCGGATCTCCAGTTCGGCTTCGCCAAAAAGCCGGATGTGCGCGTGAGTGCGATTGGTGGCCGGGAGCCAGAAATCGCCGATTTTCTGGGCAAGATAGACGAAAGTGGGATGCGTGACCCAGAACGAGGGCGCATGTGGGAGCTTGCCTTCAATGCGCTCGATGCCGAAGTCGTTGGGGTTCAGCCAGATCTGGCCGCGGAACAAAAATCGCTTGCTGCGGAAGCGCGGAACGGCCCGCAGCACGTAGACACCCATAGGGTTGTCTTGCGGCGAGGAGATCAGGGTGAAGCGGTAGCTCTTGGGAACGATAGCATTGCCGTCGCTGGTGCTGGCGACGGCGTCGCGGCGCTCGGTCGCCAGCAACGGTTGCCGGACGTGTTGGCGCAGCAACCTGGAGCCGGATTCGGAGATGACGATAAAGCGTTTGGGCCCGGGCTGGCGGAACGCCACCCGCACGGTCATGGCAGCACTTTTGTGCCCCAAGCCGCTGTAGGAGACTTGATAGCTGCGGACCGCGGTGAAGGCGCGCAGCGCCTGTCGGCGGGCAAGGCGCATGGCCACCATATTCTGTACCACTTGCTGGGTGGTGAGGGTGGCGGGCGATGTTGGTGACGGCGCCAGGGGCTGAGCCAACACCAAAACCCCGGTCAGCCCCGCCACCGCCGCAACTTGTAGATACGGCTTTGCCAGCATTGCCAAGTTGGATGCCCAGATCGTGTATGCCGCAACCGCTAACGCAGAGCGAATCAGCTACCATGGCGGAAGGAGGCAGTCGCGCATGAGACGAGTTCCAATTCTGGCTGTGGCTCTGGCGCTGGGCTGCGGCGGAGCCTGGGCGCAAACTGCAACCGTGGCGATTCCCGTGGGTGCCACCATCCAAGCGGAGTTGCGCACGCGACTGGACACTGGCCACGCCCGCAAGGGTGAGGCCATAGAAGCGGTCGCGACAGCGGACGTGAAGCAGCACGGAGAAAAAATACCGTTGAAAGGCGCGCGGCTGCAGGGAGAGATTACAGCGGTTACGCCCGCCGAGAGTCCCAAGTCGCCGGCGCACCTCAGCATCGTGTTCACTCAAGCCCGCCTGAGGAATGGTCAAAAGCTAGCCTTGCATGCGGTCGTCACGCAACTGCGGCGCATCCGTCCGCCGCAACCGCCAGTCATGTCTGCGCCGCCGCTGCCGCCGCCGATGCAACCGATGCCAGATGCGGACAGTCAGCGCGAGCAGGCGACGCTGGGCAGCATGCCGGTGCCGTCGCAGATTACGGGTCCGGATACGAGCGTGGCGGACCTGCGCCGCCGCTCGCAGTTGAAACCGATTCGCATCCGCGTTCAGGGTGGGGAAAGCACGCTCAGCAGCGTGGGAAACTTCCAGCTCGAGCGCGGCACGGAATTAAGGCTCAAGGAAATAGCGGCACCGGTTCCCGGACCGGGACAGCCCTAGCGGGCGTGATCCTGCTATGCTGAGGCGTGGCCACTGCGGGCGAGTCGAATCCACGCCTTCTGGTTACCGGGCGGGCAGGCGAGGAAGACGCCAAGTTTGATCTCAGTCTGCGTCCACGGCGGCTGGAGGACTACATTGGCCAAAGGAAGGCCAAAAACCAACTGATGTTGGCGGTCGAGGCTGCGCGCGCGCGCCGGGAGCCGCTGGACCATGTGCTGCTGTACGGCCCGCCGGGCCTGGGGAAAACGACGCTGGCCGGCATTATTGCCGCCGAACTAGGGGTGGAATTTCAACCCACGGCGGCGCCGCTGATTCAGATCAAGGGCGATCTCACTGCGATTCTGACCAACCTGCAAGCGCGCCAGGTGTTGTTCCTGGACGAAGTACATCGCTTGCAGCCGCAGTTGGAGGAGGTACTGTACTCGGCGCTGGAGGATTACCGGCTGGACATCATCATCGGGCAAGGGCCATCGGCGCGGACCCACACCATGAATCTGCAGCCGTTTACCTTTGTGGCGGCGACCACGCGCGCGGGACTGGTTTCGGCACCGCTGCGGTCGCGCTTTGGACTGATTCTGCGGCTGGAGTTTTATGAGCCTCAAGAATTGGAAACGATTCTGCATCGCTCGGCGGGCATATTGGGCACCGCGCTGCACTCGCAAGGGGCGGCGGTGCTGGCGCGCCGCTGCCGTGGCACGCCCCGTATCGCCAACCGGTTGCTGCGGCGGGTGCGCGATTTTGCCCAGGTGCGCGCGCAGGGAGAAATCACGGCCGAGGTAGCGGTTGAGGCGCTGGCGCTGCTGGAAGTGGATGAGTACGGGTTTGATGAGGCTGACCGGCGCCTGATGCTGGCGCTGATCGAGAAGTTCGACGGCGGACCGGTGGGCGTCAACACGCTGGCAGCGGCGTTGGCGGAAGAGCCGGATGCGATTGAAGAGATGTACGAGCCCTATCTGATGCAGGTGGGTTTCCTCGGCCGCACGCCGCGCGGACGGGTGGCGACGCCGCTTGCCTACCGCTATTTTCACCTGGAGCTGCCCAGCGCGCGCGGACCGCAAACGGGGTTGTTTCCAGCTTGAAGATTTGTTGGATGATGTTGGGGTCGAATCGCGGCGCCAGCGTACGGATTTTCGATGCGGCGATAGAGGCGCTGCCGCGGCTGGGCGTGGCTGTGTGCCAGGTTTCACCGCGCCGGCTGACGCGTCCGGTGGGCGCGAGCGGGCGCCGGCGCTATTTGAACTGCGCGGTGGTGGGTGAAACCGAACTGCTGCCGCAGACGTTGATGCGCCGGCTGTTGCGGCTGGAACGGGAGCTGGGACGCCGGCGCCACGGCCGGCAGCGGCGCAAACTGCCGCGCACACTCGATGTGGATCTGCTCGCCTGCGGCAAACTGAGCTTGCACATGCCCACGCTTACGTTGCCACATCCGCGCCTCGCCGGGCGCCGGTTCGTGCTACAGGCGCTGGTGGATGTCGATCCCAAGCTGCGGCTGCACGGCTGCGAATATAGCGTACGCAAGCTTTTGCGGCGGCTGGGCTAGGGTTTCGCGGCGCCGGGTTATTTGCCGGCGGCCTCGCGCGCCAGCAGGACTTTATGAGCGCGCGCTTCCAGGGCGGCCGCCTGGGGCAGGAGCGACACGGCTTTGAGTACTTCCGGATCCACTTGCATCAAGGTTTTGTAGCCATCATTCAATCCGTAGAGGCTGGAGATGACGCGGAAGCTGATTTGATGCTTGAGCCAAGCGGCGTTGGCGGCGACATCCTTCGGGTTCAGATCCACGTGCTGGCTGGCCAGAAATGCCACAAAAGCGCTGACGGTGGCGGCATCGGGCTGCCAGGTTTGCGGAACGGATTGGTGTTGGCTCAGAAACTGATCGGCAAACTCGGAGAAGGCGGCACGGTCGAGCAGCATTTGCTGGAAATCGTTCAGTTTCTGAGGCGGAAGCTGCACGTCCGGCGTGATGCCGCCGCCGCCGTAGACGGTACGCCCGATATCGGTCAGCTTCACCTGCCGCTGGTCGAGCGGGGTCTGCTTGTGGTTGTGGACATAGAAGTAGTCGTAGAGGGAAACGCCTTCGTAGGGGCGCTGAATGAGGCGACCGCTGGGGGTGTAGTAATGCGCGGTGGTCAGCGCCAGGCCGGTACCATCGCTGAGGCGCATCACAGTTTGGACCAGGCCCTTGCCGAACGTGGTTTGGCCAACGATGAGTCCGCGGTCGTGGTCCTGAATCGAACCCGAGACAATTTCGGCGGCGCTGGCGGTCATGTTGTTCACCAGCACCACCAGCGGAAAATCATGTCCACCGTTGCCATGCAGGGCGGTGAGCAGATGCTCGGGCGAATTGCGGCCATGATCACTGACCACGACCTGACCTTTGGCCAGGAATAGACCCGCCACCCCTTGCGCCTGGTCCAGAAGGCCGCCCGGGTTGCCGCGTAGATCCAGAATCACGCCCCGGACGCCGCCGCTGGCCTCGAGATCATTGAGGATGGCCGCCATCTCACTGGTGCTGGTTTCGGTAAAGCCGGTGAGGTGGATGTAGGCGACGCCGGGCTCGATCTGAAAATGGCAGTCAACGCTGTTGTGTTGCACATCGGCCCGGGTCATGGTGAATTTCAGCAGATGAGCGTGGCCGACGCGTTTGACCGCAATGGTTACGCTCGTGCCCCTGGGCCCTTTCAGCAAGTTGGCCACCTGGTCGGTGCTCATGCCCACGGTGGAGACGCCGTCGACCGCCATGATGAGGTCATAGGGGCGCAGGCCGGCTTTAAACGCCGGCGTTCCTTCGAACGGTTGCACGACGCGAGCCTGATTGTTGCGCGCATCGACGGCGCCGATAAGCATGCCGACTCCGGAGTAGCGGCCCTGCTGGTTTTCGATGACTTGCTCAAATGCTTTCGGACCCCAGAAGCTGGAGTGAGGATCGAGCTGGCGCAACATGCCGGGGATGGCGCCATCGTAGATGGCAATGCTGGGATTCACCGGGGCGGCGTAGTTGGTGGCCACCAGGTGGTAGACTTCGGTGAACTTGCGCAGATCGGATTGGATGACAGCATCATTGCCGCCACCGGTATCGGCGTCGGGGGCGACGGCTTGGCCGGCGGCGCGGGTGGCCACCACTTCTGGTCCGTATAAGCGTCCAAGAATCGCACAAACCGCCAAAATGAGGATGATGAAAAGGGGGGTTCGGAGCTTTGACATGCAACAACCGAGGTAGAGGTCCAACTGCTCGCAGTATAACAGATGCTTCCCGACGTTTTTGCGCACGAACGGCACTACGGTCCAGATCGTGCTGCTGCTCGCGCCAGCTTGGTATCATGAACTGGGGGCATGAGGGGACCGACCCTGCCACATGAGCTTTGGCGAGCTGCTGTTTCTGTTAATTCTGGCGCTGCTGGTGTTTGGCCCGCGCAAGCTGCCCGAGATCGCCCGCACGGCGGCCAAACTCATGACCGATTTGCGCCGCGCCAGCAACGAGTTCCGCTACACGTTGGAGGAAGAGATCCGCAACATTGAAGTCACCGAGCGCCCGGGTCCGGAACCCGCGCCGGCACCGGAGGCGGTGGAGGGTGCGGTGGCTCGGGACGCCGATCCCCTGCCGGAGGCGGGCGAGCTGGCGCTGCTGCCGGCCGAGATCGCGGAGGGGGAATACACGCGCGGCGACGTGCAGGAGGGGGTGGGTCTAGCCGGCGTGCAGGCCGCGGCGGCGGGAGCGGCTTCGGCGCGCCATCCCTAGCGCTGCTCGCGCATGCCCTTGCTGGATCACCTTCGTTCTGCCGGCGCCGATACGGCTGGCTCCAGCATGTCGTTTCTGCAGCACCTGGAGGAGCTGCGGCGGCGCATTTTTCTGGCGCTGATCGGGGTGTTCGTGGCCTTTTGTATTTGCTTCAGCTTCGCGGATCCCATTTACGGGTTCATCCAACGCCCGATGACCGCCAGCCTGAAAGCGTATGGGCTGAACGGGCATCTGGTCTATTTCAATCCGGTGGATCCGTTCAATCTGTATGTCAAGCTGGGTTTGATCTGCGGGCTGTTTCTGGCCTCGCCCTGGATTCTCTATCAGGTCTGGGGGTTCATCCGTCCCGGCCTGTACCCGCGGGAGCGGCGCTGGGTCATCCCCTTCGTACTGTGCACCTCGGCGTTATTCATCGCCGGGGGCGCGTTTGCCTACCTGTATGCGTTTCCGCTGGTGCTGCACTTCCTGATCGGTTATGCCCACCGCTTCACGCCTGAGATCAACATCAATGAATACTTCAATCTGTTCTCCACCGTTGTGCTGGGGGTGGGCGTTGTGTTTGAGCTGCCGACGCTGATCTTCTTTCTTTCGCTGCTGGGACTGACGAATGCGCGCTGGCTGTGGCAGAACTTCCGTTACGCCATCCTGGGGGCGTTTGTGCTGGCTGCCGCGATCACTCCCACTGCGGATATCACGACGATGACCGTTTTTGCGGCGCCGCTGATCGGCTTGTACGGGTTGGGCATCGGGATTGCGTATGTAGTGGGGAAGAACCGGCAGCGGCGCCGCAACGTGCCTGCATAGTGACTGTGGGAGGATGGGGTCATGTATCGCCGGCGGCGGCTTCTGAGATAGGATCAAATGGGCGCAGCCCGGCGAAGGCAGGGGGGCCAGCTACGAACATGAAATTCCTCCTGGAACTTGCACACAGCCTGGGCGAGCTGGCGCGTTCCATGGGGCTGGTGGGCATTTTTGCACTGACGCTGTTCGACGGCACTATGCTGTGGCTGCTGCCGGGCATCAATGACATCGTCCTGATCAGCTTCGTGATCGCGAAGCGGACGGTGGGCTGGGCGACACTGGCGGTGCTGGTGGCGACCTGCGGATCGATTCTGGGGGCGATGGCCAGCTACCGCATTGGGCATCGCGGCGGGGGCGAACTGTTGCGCAAGCGTTTTCCGCCAGCGCTGATGCGTCGGGTCGAGGGGTGGACGAACCGCTTGGGCGCGATCCCGGTGGGGGTCGCGGCAGTGATGCCGCCGCCGTTTCCCTACGCACCGTTTGTATTTTCCGCCGGGGTGATGAACGTGCCGCCGCACCGTTTCCGCTTTTCGGTGGGATTGGGGCGGGGGGTGCGCTACGCGATGGAGGCGGCGCTGGCGCTGTATGTGGGGCGGCATCTACTGCACCGGCTGGACAAGATCTACTGGGCGGCGCTGGAGCCGGCCTTGATCATCATCGCGGTGGGGCTGCTGATCTGGGGGATGTTGCGGCTGCAATTTTCGCATCGCGGATCGGGCTATGATCGCTGGCTGCAATAGCCGGTTGGGGCGGGAAGAGGGCCGAAGGTCACCCCGCCTGCCCGGTGCTGGAGCGAATGCTGGCCTGCGCGGCGGGAATCGGGCTGGGGGAAATCGGTGCGGAAGTGGGCGCCGCGGCTTTCCTGGCGCGCCGCAGCGGCGCGCAGGATAGCGGCAGCAGTCAGGGCGGGCGCGATGCCGGCGGCCTGGAGCGGGGCGAGGGCGCGCAGGCCGCTGTTCAGGCCCTCCCGATTGCGGAGCACGCCTGCACTGGCACTCAATACGGCACGGATCTGGGCCAACTCAGTCGCGCCCGCCGCCGGGACGGGAACCGCGGGACGGGTTGCGGGAGCAGCGGGCGCGGCGGCCGTGCTCATGGACTGTCCGGCGCGGGCGCCGAACACCAGGCCCTCCAGCAAGGAATTGCTGGCCAGGCGATTGGCGCCATGCACACCCGTGCAGGCGCATTCCCCCGCCGCCCACAGGCCCGGCAGGGTCGTACGGCCGTGCAGATCGGTGGCGATACCACCCATGGCGTAGTGCGCCGCCGGGCGCACGGGGATCCAATCGCGCGCCAGGCTCAGTCCATACTTCGCCAGGGTGGCGCTGATGCGCGGGAAGCGGTGTTGGAGGTGGGCGGCGGGCAGCGCGGTCGCATCCAGGTAGCAGGCCAGGGGTCCGCGGGCAGGGTTGCCGCCGGCGGCGCTCAATTCGGCTTCCAGGGCGCGGGCGACCACGTCCCGAGGCGCCAGCTCGGCGCTGGGGTGATAGCGATCCATGAAGCGCTCGCCGGCGGGATTGCGCAGCAGGGCGCCTTCGCCGCGCAGCGCTTCCGAGAGCAGGAAGCGGGGTGCGTTGGGCAGCGCCAGCGCGGTGGGATGAAACTGGACGAATTCCATGTCGGCCAGGACGGCCCCGGCGGCATAAGCCAGCGCCGGGCCATCGCCGGTGGCCACGGCAGGATTGGTGGTTTCGGTGTAGAGCTGGCCGAGGCCGCCGGTGGCCAGCAACACCGCACGCGCGTCCAATTGGTGTGGCGCACCGGCGGCATCGGCGTACTCCACGCCGGTTACCCGATGGTCCAGCTGCAGCAGGCGCAGGGCGCGTGCGTGGGGAAGAAATTGCAGCTGGGGCAGGGCATCGGCGCGGCGGGCGAGGGTGGCGGCGATTTCGCGTCCGGTGGAATCGCCGTGGGCGTGCAGCACGCGCGAGCGGGAGTGGGCTGCCTCGCGGGTGCGTTCCAGGCCGGCAGTGGTGCGGTCGAATTCCGCGCCCCAGGCGAGCAACTGTTCGATCCCTGCCGGTCCCTCCTCGACCAACAGACGCACGGTGGCGGGATCACACAGGCCATCACCGGCGGCGAGAGTATCCTGCTCGTGTAGGGCCACGGTGTCATCCTCGCCGAGCGCCACGGCAATGCCGCCTTGCGCATAGGCGGTGGCCGAATCGCTTACGCCCTCCTTGGTGAGCACGACGGTGCGCGCCTGCGGACCCAAAGCGAGCGCGGCGCGCAATCCGGCGATCCCGGAGCCGATAATCAGGAAATCAGCGGCGTGGGTGTCCGTCATGAGCCCCTGTTTTTAAACTACACTGGATGCTGCTTGCGTTCGGAAATTCCGGTTGCGCTGAATCCCGCTTATGCAGCGCTCGTGGAGCGCGGCGCACTGAGCCGCGCCGGCGCACGGATGCGAGACTACGTGCGCACGCCGGCGCTGACGGCGGTGATCACCAGCCCGCGCGTCCGTTCGTTTTGGGGCGCGGCGCTGGAGCAGAGCCTGGCGGAGGCGGAGTTGCGCTATGGCGTTTTCGAGCTGCCGGATGGAGAGCAATACAAGAATCTGGCTTCGGTCAGGCGTTTGGCGGAAGCGCTGGTCGAGGCAGGCGCCGACCGGGACTGTCTCGTGGTGGCCTTTGGCGGAGGGGTAGTGGGCGACGTGGGCGGGCTGCTGGCATCGGTATACATGCGCGGCGTGGCCCTGCTGCAAATCCCCACCACCTTGCTGGCCATGGTGGACAGCTCGCTAGGAGGAAAAACCGGCGTCAACCTCATCGGCGGCAAAAATCTGGTGGGGACGTTTTATCATCCGCTTGCCATAGTCGCCGATCCGGCGGTGCTGGCCACGCTGCCGGAGCGTGAGTACCGCAGCGGGCTGGCCGAAGCGGTCAAATACGGCATTATCGGAGCGCCCCAGCTGTTCGAGTTCATCGAAAGCAATGCGGCAGCGCTGCGGAGGCAGGAGCCGGAGTTGCTGGAATCACTCATTGCCTCATGCCTACGGGAAAAAGCCGCAGTGGTGATCGGCGATGAACGCGATCAGGGTCGGCGGCAAGCCCTGAACTTTGGCCATACGATTGGGCATGCGCTCGAGAGTGTTACCGGATACCAGCGCTATCTGCATGGGGAAGCGGTCGCCTGGGGCATGATCGCGGTGGCGCGGTTGGCAGTGCGGCTGGGGCGGCTTTCCGACGCCGAGGCGGCGCGCATGATCGCGGTCATCCTCGCCGCCTGCGCTCCACTGCCGACGCTGGCTGAAGATCCGGCACTGGTACTGCGCCACGCCGCCAGCGACAAGAAGGCGCATGGCGGGCAGTTGCGTTTTCTGCTGCCGCTTGGCATCGGCCGGGTGGAAATTACCGCCGGCATTGCCGAGAGCGAGATCCTGGCGGCGATTACAGAGGCGGCGCTTATAACGGCACCCGCGTGAGCGGAGCGATGAACTGAATTCCGGGAACGTGCAAGCCCTGCAAGTGCGCATCACCAGTTACAAACAGATCCACGCCCGCCACCGCGGCGCAACTGAGGTGAACGGCATCGGCGGACCGCACGCTTGCCTGGCTGCGGATGCGCGCAAAGGTGCGCGCGTGCCCGGCGTCGAATTTCAGCACCGTAGCGGCGGCACCAATGGCGCGTTCGTAGCATTCGCAGGCTTCGAGGGCGCCCTTTTGCATGGGTTTGACCAGAATTTCCGCCAGGGCGAGAGCAGAGGTCAACAACTGGTCGCCACGCCGAATCATCGCCAGCCGCAAGGCACGCGCCCGTTCGCCGGTGTCGCCTTCGGCTTCGAACATGTATATGAAAATGTTGGCGTCCCAAAAAATCCGGCTCATGCCTGCTCCCGGCGCAGGCGTTCAATATAGGCGTCGGCGTGCTCGTCAGACCAGATATCGCGTCCGCTGGCGTAGAGTTCCAGCAGAGGATCCGGCTGGGGGTGCTGGCTCCGGCTCCATGCCGCATACCAAGGCAGCAGGTCCTGCCAAGCGGCTGTCAGGTCTTCTGAGCGCGGCACTGTTTTTGATTCCTCACGCCGCTGGTCGTAAGGGTCGCCTTCCCTATAAAGCCGCCTGCGGCCCGGTACAGTTTCGTACAGCATGCGGTAGCGGCCTGGATCCGGCCTGCGGTTGGCGACTGCATGCTGCTGGATGTGTTGCCGGACACCTGGCCGCGTGAAGCCCAATTGCTCAGCGCGTGCGCAAATCTCTTGAATCGAAAAATCCTGTTGGTCAGGCCGTTCGCGGTGCAGGGTGGCTGCTGCAATCCAAGCTGCATCCGCCACCTTGATCTCTAATTTCGAGTCCTCTATCATGATGAAACCTCCTAAACAATGTCTACATGGTATGTACCTTATTGTCAATACCTGGCGCTGATTGACAGCTTAGAGGTCCTTGCGGAACACGATTTGAAAGCCGCGGCGCCATTCCTCGTTGATGCCGATCAGGGTTGCAGGCACCTCGGGAGCGAACCAGCGTGTCAGTAGAGGCGTATCGGGATGCCAGCGCAGGGCGGGGGCGACCAGCCAAAGCAGCGGTGGTTCGGAACTGAGCACCCGGCCCGGAAAATAACCTAGCCGTTGCAAATCGCCTTGGCCGAGGTGCTGGCGCACCTGGGACCAATAGGTGAGCGCCTGGAGCGGAAAGCACAGATCTTCAGTTGCCTTTAGCTCGATGGCGATGAGGCGGCCGGCGCGATTGAGCGCCAGCAGGTCCAGCACGCCGGTGCCGCCAGGTGTGCTCATGGGAACTTGGGCATACATCTGCTCGGGATGCAATTGCAGGTCCAGGGCGGAGGGGTCGTGCTGGAGCAGGTTGCCCATCCAGCGCTCGGGCTGAAGGGCGTAGAGGGGTTGGGTGCGGTTGGCTTCCGGCGTACGTTCGCGTCCAAGGCGGAGCAGCCAGGTTTGGAACAGCGCATCAGTGGCGGGCAGCAGCGGCGTCTGCTCGCCGCCGCAGCCGAAGACGAAAGCGGCTCCGGCGGCTTCCATGTCGGCGGATTGCCGCACCGCTTCGAGGCCATAGACGGATATAAAGCCCAACCCGTCGCCGGTGAGTTCCCACGTGGCCTGGGGGCAATGCAACCGCACGCGTGCCAACAGCGCGGCAGCGGCATGATCCGGAGATTGGTGTTGGGGGGCGCGGCGCAGGCGGAAATCGGTGTTTCCGGTGTCGGACAGCGCCACCGGTTCCAAACGCCCGGCCGAGGTGTCCAAGCGGAAGCACTCCAGCGGAGGGGCAGCGCGCAAGCTGGAGCGCAGCAGTCGCAGCCATGCTTCAGCGCCCTGAGGCAATACCAAGCGGACGGCCGCGAGCAGCGATTCGGGGTCACGCAGGCGGCACTGTTGCGCCCACACGAGTGACTGCGCCAGAGCTTGCATGCAGTTGGCGGCCGAGGAGGCGTCGTCGAGCGCGACGCAGGGCAGGAGATGATGCTGGCGGCGGAACAGCAGGCGGTGGAGGCGGCTGTGTTCGGCCGGTGCGGTGGTGGGCTGACAACGCCACTCCGGCCAGTCCCGTTCCGCGGCGGCGACCAGTGCCTGGCGAAACGCGAGCCGTTCACCGGCGCGGAGGGGCACTGACGTGGCTGAAGTGATGGTCATGCGTAGGGGTCGGGACTGACCCAGGCGGATGACATCGAGCAGCAAGCGATCGCCGCTCTGGCGGATGCCGGTGATGCGGCGCACCAGGTTGGCTTGCGGGGACCAGAAATGGCAGACCAACCTACTGCCCTGTTGATCCAGCGCATACCCGCTGCCGTCACCTCCGATGCGCGCTGGGAGTTGGCCGGGTTCATGGAGATGTACATCAGGATGCTCGAGGAAGTAGTTGCGCAAGAGCTCCGCCGCGAGATTCGCATCACCGGCATTGAGCGCCATGGCGTCCACCGAGCCAGCCTACTCGGCCGGTTGGGGTATCGCCATCCCCCCTTTGAGGGGGCCAGCGAGAGATGGCCGCGGCTGATAAAATGGGTTCGTAACTGATGGCAACGCACCTCCAACCCGTGACCGCAGCACCGGCCGACGAAAGCGAGTTGATTCGGCGCGCGCAGGGAGGCGACCTGGCGGCCTTCGAGGTGCTCGTGGGCCGATACGAGCATCGGATTTTCCGGTTGGCGCAGCGGCTGATGGGCAACGAAGCCGATGCCGAAGATGTTCTGCAGGAAACCTTTCTGAAGGTTTTCACCAAGCTCCACCAGTTTCAGCAGCAATCCCGGTTGTACACCTGGATCGTCCGCATCGCAGTGAACCAGGCGCTGATGAAGTTGCGGCGGCGGCGCAGCAATCTGGTGCCGCTGGATGAGGAGATCGCGACCGAGGAAGGGCCGATTGCGCGCGACTTCGCGGATTTGCGGCCCGGTCCGGAGCAGCAGTTGCAGACGAGCGAACTGGGTGCGATTTTGCAGCGCAGTTTGGAGTCGCTATCGCTGCCGTATCGGCTGGTATTCCAACTGCGGGATGTAGAGGAGCTGTCGACGGCTGAGACCGCCGAAGCGCTGCAGATTTCAGAAGCGGCCGTGAAATCCCGGCTGTTACGTGCCCGGCTGCAACTGCGGGAGAATTTGAAAAGCCATCTGGGGTGGCAAGGAAGCGAATATGGACTGTAGTCAGATTGTGCTCCATTTGAGTTCGTATCTGGACGGGGAAAGCAGCCCGGAATTGCAGGCGCATGTTGCCGGGTGCGCATCGTGCCGGCTGGTAGTGGAGAGCTGCCAGCAGACGATAGGGATCTACCGGCGGCAACTGGCGCCGCCGCTGCCGGCGGAGCTGC
The DNA here is from genome assembly GCA_050747745.1 of Terriglobales bacterium. GTDB lineage: Bacteria > Acidobacteriota > Terriglobia > Terriglobales > SCQP01 > SCQP01. The sequence continues at coordinate 113,686 of JBOGKM010000081.1, read as the reverse complement.
ATCGGCGGGTGATTGATTATGTAGGGCGGAGAGTACCACCTGGGCGACGCGTGCCGCATCCAAGCGCGTGAGGAGGGTTGGGATGGGGTTTACCATTTTGGGATGTCCGCACAATCACCTCAGCTTTCCCATCGTGACGCATGAGCCCCACTCGCCCGAGCCGCCGGCAGGGAGAGCAAGCACGCCACGGGCGCATGTGACGTGTCTGGACTGCGGGCGGGAGTTTTGGTACGACTGGGCGCGGATGCGGCGGCTTGCGGCGCGGCCGCAAGCGGTGCGGCCACCGCGGCGAGCGGCGTGATTCGGAGCTGGTGCGGGCCAAGGCATCGCGGCGCGCAATATATACAATTTGTGTTCGTAAGTCATTGATTGCGCACGGTTCACTTCTGGACAGGCTAGCCGGCCTCGAAGAGGCCGAAAGGGCGTTGCCAGCGGCGCTGGATCTCGGCGACCAGCAGGCGGAGTAGTTCGGGCGAGGCCTGATCGAGGAATTGGCGGGCGTGGAGCTGGGCGAGCTCGAGGAGATCGCGGTCGCGCAAGGGTTGGGCGAGTTGGAAGGAGGGCAAGCCGCTTTGGCGGGTGCCAAAGAACTCACCCGGGCCGCGGAGCTTGAGATCGAGTTCGGCGAGGGCGAAGCCATCGCGAGTGGCGGCGAGCGCGTGGAGGCGCTGGAGGGCGATGGCAGCGGCATCAGGACTGTGGAGCAGGAAGCAGGCGGCGGGAGCGGGTGGCGGAGAGGCGGGCTGAGGGCGGCAGATGCGGCCACGCAACTGATGCAGTTGGGCGAGGCCGAAGCGTTCGGCGTGCTCGATCACCATGAGGGAGGCGTTGGGGACGTCGAGGCCGACCTCAATGACGGTGGTGGCGACCAGGGCCTGAGTGTCGCCGCAGCGGAAAGCCTGCATTACGGCATTTTTTTCTTCGGCGGAGAGGCGGCCGTGCATGAGGCCGAGGCGAAGGCGAGGAAACATCAGTTGCAGGCGTTGAAACATGGCGAGGGCGGGTTTGAGAGCAAGCTTTTCCGATTCCTCGATCAAGGGATAGACGAAATAGGCCTGCTGGCCGGCTTGCAGCCGAGCGTAGACATACTCGTAGACTTCGCTGCTGCGGGCCTGGTTCACCAGGCGGGTCAGGACGGGGCGTGCGCCAGGGGGCGGCTGACGCAGGGTGCTGGTATCGAGGTCGCCGTAGAGGGTGAGGGCGAGGGAGCGAGGGATGGGGGTGGCGGTCATGACCAGAAGATGGGCGGCCCAATCGCCATCAGCACCCTTGTGCATGAGCTGGAAACGCTGGAGGACGCCAAAACGGTGCTGCTCATCGACGATGACCAGGCCGAGTCTTTCGAAGTGAACGCTGCCCTCGATCAGGGCGTGGGTGCCGATGAGCAACTGCGGGGGTGTGCCGGGGGTGAGGGGCGGGCGATGGCTGCCGGTGAGCAAGGCGACGCGGTAGCCGGGCAGATGCTCGCGGGCGTAGAGGAAATGCTGCTCGGCGAGGATCTGGGTGGGAGCCATGAAGGCAACCTGGAAGCCGTTTTCGATGGCGAGGACGGCGGCTTGGAGGGCGACGATGGTTTTACCGCTGCCGACGTCGCCTTGCAAGAGGCGGCGCATGGGGCGAGTGCTGGCCAAGTCCTGGGCGATTTCGCGCAGCACCAGTTTTTGATCGGCGGTCGGGTGAAAGGGGAGAATGCGTTTCAAGGCGGTGCGGACGGCGGGGGTGACGGCGATTACGGGGCCGGGTTGGCGCTGGAGGTGCCGGCGCTTCAGATCCAAACCAGCCTGGAGGAAGAACAACTCTTCGAAGATAAGGCGGCGGTGCCCTGGAGTACGCGCAGATTCCAAATCCTGGAGGGAGACGCCGGAGGCGGGGAAGTGAACCTGCTGCAGGGCGTCGCCGCGGCTGGGCAGTTGCAGGGATTGGCGGATGGATTCGGGCAAAGGATCGGGGAGGGAGTGTGGCAACCGTTGCAGGGCGGTGTGGACGAGGCGGCGCAAGCGGGCCGGGCCGAGCACGCCGATGGCTTCGTAGACGGGCACGATGCGGCCGAGCCGGAGGGAAGATAGCTCGGCGGCGGCAGCCGCGGCGGGCAGGATTTCCAGTTCGGGTTGGCGCAGCAACAGGCGACCCTGCTCGCGCACCAGGCGTCCGTAAAGGGCGAGGGTCTGGCCGGTCTGGAGGCGGTCGCGGAGATAGTCGGCGTGAAACCAGGCACAGCGCAGCATGCCGGTGCCATCGGTGACCAGCAGGTCCAGGGTGGTGACGCCGCGGCGGGTGCGGTGGAAGGCGAGGCTGTGAATCTGGGCGACCACGACAGCGGCATCATTTTCGCGTAATTCCCGAACGGATTGACGGCGGGAGCGGTCTTCATAGCGGAAGGGGAGAGTTGTGACCAGGTCTTCCACGGTTGTGATGCCTCGGCTGGCGAGCAGACGGGCGAGTTTGGGTCCGACCCCTGTGAGAAACTGCACTTCGGTTCGCAAATCCAAAACCGGATGCGAGGGTGGGACCGCAGCGGACATGGGTTCTATCATGACAGGGCAGCGACGGGCGTGAGGAGCAGTCGAGGGGGTGCGGCGGCACTGGCGCTGGTGCTCCTGCTGGCGGTTTCCGCGGCCGCGGCTGGCGTGCCACGGGTGCTGCGCCGGGCAGCGGCGGCGGCGCAAGCCGGCCATGTAGATGAAGCTTTTTATCTGGTGCGCGACGCGGCGGCGGCGCATCCGCGAGAGCGGGAACTGATTACGGCGCGCGACCTGCTGCGAGAGCGCGCGGTGGTGGTGCATCTGCAGCGGGCCTGGCGGCTGGCGGGCGAGGGCGAACACAGCGCCGCGGCGCTGCAGTATCGGGCGGCGCTGGCGCTGGATCCGGAAAACCAGGATGCGCGGCAAGGGTTGGCGTCGCAGTATCCGCCGGCCAAGCGGGCAGCGCGGCCGGATGCGCTGCAGATGCGGGTCAAGCGGGCGGCCCCGCCGGTGAACCTGGAGCCCGCGGGGACGCGGCGAGGATTTCAGTTGCGGACGGCGCTACGCGCCGGGGTGAGGCAGATCGCGGCGGCGTACGGCATCACGGCGCTGGTGGCCAACGACCTACCCAGGCGCAGACTGCACCTGGACGTGTCCGACGCCAGCTTTGCGGAGGCGATGCGGGCGCTGGCAGCGGTGAGCGGACTGAGCTGGATCGCGATCGATGCCCACACCATTTATGTGGGAACGCCAGGGGAGTTGCGGGATTGGGAACCGTTGGCCACGCGCACATTCTACCTGCCCTGGATCCGCAGCGGCGTGATGCTCACGCAGGTGAGCAACACGGTGCGCAGCCTGCTGGGGATACGCGATATCACCACCGATGCGGCGGTGAATGCGCTGACGCTGCGGGCGCGGCCAGCGCAACTGGATGCGGCCGAACAGCTTTTGCTGGACCTGCGCGGAGCGGCGGGTGAGGTGGTGCTGCAAGTGCAGATCCTGGAGGTGACTAGGACGGCGGCGCGCGACCTGGGCATTGACGTGCCCGATCAATTCACGATGTTCAGCCTGGGTCCGCTGCTGGAGCAGTTGCAGCAGAGCGGAGGGTTATCGCAGAGCATTTTGACCCTGTTTGCACAGGGCGGACTGAACGCGGTGCTGAACTCCGGCTTGCTTTCCTCGGGTGCGCTGGCGCAGGCGTCGTCGGTGCTGTCGCCGCTGCTGCAAAATCCGTTCGTGGTGTTTGGCGGAGGGGCGACGCTGATGGCGATTTCGGTGCCCAACCTGACAGCGAACTTCAGCGGCAGCCACGGCAGCGTTTCGACGCTGGAGACGGCGCTGCTGCGCGCGCTGAGCGGGCAAGCGGCGGAGCTGAGGATCGGAGAGAAATACCCGGTGATCAACGCCTCGTTCGCGCCGATCACGCTGAACCCGGCGTTGAGCGCAGTGATCGGCACTGGCAGCTACACGGAGCCGTTTCCGTCGTTTACGTTCGAGGACATCGGTCTGGACGCGAAAATGACGCCTGACATTACGCCCAGCGGGGCGATACGGCTGCAACTGGATGTGAGCGTGAGCGGACTGACGGGAGTATCCACGAACGATATTCCGGTCATCAGCAACCGGCACGTAGTGAGCACGGTAACGCTGCGGGATGGGGTGCCAGCGCTGGTGGCGGGCCTGTTCAACCGCCAACAGATGCGTACGCTGGAGGGATTGCCGGGGCTGGGAGAGCTGCCGGGATTCGGGCAACTGTTTTCGGAACAGAACGCGCAGACACAGAAAGATGAACTGGCGCTGCTGATCACGCCGCATCTGGTGCGGCTGCCGGAGCAGCACTCGGCGGCGACGTGGCTTCCGCCCGAGTTTGCGCCGAGCGCGGGAGCGGGGCCGATACCGTTCCGGCCGCAGGGGTTCCTGATCCGGCGCGTGGGCGGGTTCAGGCCAACAGGGCAGTGAGCTATTGCGTCCTGCTTTTGTAGACGACGCCGCCTTGCATCACGAACTGGACATGCTCGAGCCGGGTGATGTCCCGGAGAGGATCGCCGGCGACACCTACGATGTCGGCGTATTTTCCGACGTCGGGCGAACCTAGGACTTTGGAATCGCGGACCAGCCCGGCGCCATGGATGGTGCCGGCTTTTAGCTGCTTGCGAAATTCACGGGCCTTTTAGCAGAAGGGTAAGCTGGCCAAGATCGAGAGACTTGACGCCGGGCGGGGCGGCGCGGCCCGCTGAAACTGTGCGATTCCGGGGATGGGTAAAGTCGCGGCGGTGAGCAAAGCCAGAGCAAGGTTGCTGATACGCGTGCGGCGTTGCATAGGCGGAGTTCTGCTAGAGTTTTAGCCATGGCGGCTAATTTCTGTGATCGCTTCCGCCCGCTGGGACTGACGCTATTGCGGCTGGCGGTCGGGGTGGTATTCCTTTACCACGGAGCGGTGAAGCTCAATGCGCTGGGGCAGTGGTCGCACAACTTTGTGCATATGGGGTTTCCGGGCTGGGTGGCCTACATCATTGGCCCGTTGGAGGCGGTGGGCGGAGTTCTGCTGATTTTGGGCCTGTTCAGCCGGGTGTTTGGATTGCTGTTGGCGGGCGACATGCTGGTGGCGCTGCTGAAAGTCGGGCTGCCGGGAGGGCCGATAACGCAAGTGACGCGCTACGGCACCGTGATGGTGCTTTCCGCCATGGCGTTTATGATTTTTGCCTATGGCGGCGGGCCAATTTCGCTGGACCGGCTGCGCTCACGCGGTGCACGCGGTTCCCGGACGGCGGCTGAAGGAAGCTGAGCGACGAAGTGGGCCCGCCCGGTCGCGATTCAATGAGCATGCCTCGTTGGTTTGGTTGCGCATTCCTTTGCGTATTCACTGTGGTCAGCGGAGCGGCGGCGCAGATCCGCGTTTCCGGAGGAGCGTACACGCTTTCGCCGCCAGACGTGCAGGCGCAGCAGCGGCTTATTCCGGTGGCTGCCGTGGTGCGTGCCGGGGATGGAGGGCTTATCCCGAATCTGGCGCGCGATAATTTTCAGGTGATTGAGGACGGGCATGTGCTGCCGCTGGTGCAGTTCTCTCAGTACCGCGCTTCCGGCCCGCGCTATATAGCTCTATTTTTTGATGACTTAAATTCGAGCGCGGCGGACCTGAGCGCTGCCCGCAGCGCGGTGTTGGCGTGGGTGCGGCGGGGCCGGAAGCAAGGCGACGAGGTGGGTGTGTTCACCGCATCCGGTGCGGTGCGGGTCGCGTATACGGGGGACGCCACGGCTTTGATACAGGCGATTGCGTCGGTGCGTGCGGTTCCAGCGGCGAAACTGCTGGAGGCTTGTCCGAGAATTGTCCCCTACGAGGCCTATCGGATCGTTGCAGAGCGCAACGCGGAGGCGGTGGAGCAGGCGATGATGGACAACGCCCGGTGCAATAATCCGTACTCGGTCAAGTCGGGGGTGCGCGTGGATCCGCGGGCCACGTTCTTTATTCGCCAGATGGCGCAGACGAGGTGGGATGACGCGCGGACGCGATCGGCGCGGACGCAAGCGGCCCTGAGCGAGGTTCTGGGCGAATTGGCAAATTTGCCGGGACAACGCGTGTTGTTGCTGGCTTCCGCGGGTATCATCTCCACCACGCTGGAGGGTGGGCAGCAGAACCTGCTCGACCAGGCGGTGAGCGGGCGCGTGGCCATGGATGCTTTCGAGGCTGGCGGCGGCCAGCACTACCGATCGTCTGGTGGGAGGAAGTTCGAAACCGCGTCGCTGGTGGCGCTAGCGCAAGCCACGGGCGGATCGTTTCGCGAAAGCGCTGGGCCTCTCGTATTAGGAGCAGCGCCTGCGCTCGTCTACGAAATGGCCTTCGCTCCGACAGCGCTGCCGCACGACGCCAAATTCCATCCGCTGCAGGTCGATCTGGCGCCACCGATTGCCGGCGCGAGCGTGCAGGCGCGGGCAGGCTATTACGATCCGGATCCAGAGACGCGTGCCGAGCGGCTGGCGCCGGCGCTGGCCAGCGCCATGCGCGGCAGCGCCCGGCGCGATGAGGTTCCCGCCAAGATTAATGTGGAGCAGCGGGCGTCAGGGTTGGCGGTAGACGTACACTGCGATGTTGCCCGGTTGGGTCTGGTTTTGGCTAACGGACGACGCCGGCAGTTGCTGGTCCTGATTGCCGGGCTGTTTGTGCCTGACGGTGGGTATGTCCCCGGCGAACGGGTGATGCTGAATTTGGCGCTGGACTCGAGCCACTACAAATACTTCCGAGCGCACGGCCTGGGCGCGACGCTCAAGCTCGCCGCGCCCACAGGCAGTTACCGATTGCGGGTGGTCGTCGGGGAGGCAAGTGACGGCAGGATCTCAGCTTTCACTCGAGCCGTCACGGTTCACTAGCGGCAGCGCCGATCTGGTCCAGACCGCGCCATTTGTAAATGGCAACCGCGATTGCCCAACTGAGGACGAACAGGCCGATAATCGCGAAGCCGAGGGCGCCGAAGTGCTGGTTGAGGCTGCCCATGGCGTTCCAGAAACGGCCGCCGAGATGCAGTTCGGCAGCGAGAAGACCGAGCGTCTCAATGCCGCCGACCAGCAAGGCTACCATGGCCGAAATGGCGGTGATGGTCATGTTGTAGAACAACTTGCGGATGGGGCGGGCGAAGGCCCATCCGTAGGCGCCAACCATGAGCACGCAATCGGTGCTGTCAATCAAGGCCATGCCTGCGGTGAACAGGGCGGGGAAGACCAGCACGGCGGTGAGGGAAAGCCCCTTGGCGGCTTCGGCGGCGGCAATACCGAGCAACCCGATTTCGGTAGCGGTATCAAAACCCAGGCCGAACAGAAACCCGAGCGGATACATGCCGGCACTGGAACGGATCATGGCGAACATGGGGCGGAAAATGCGGGCGAGTATGCAGCCGCCAGCGGTGAGCAACTGTGAGTCCTGTTCCCGATAAGCGCCGCCCGCGCGCACGCGCTGAAAGGCACGCCGCACAGCGCGCCAGACGACCAAGTTAACGATGCCGATGGCGACCAGAAACAGCGCCGAAATCAGAGTGCCCACGACGCCGCCGATGATCTCCAGCTCGCCCATGCGACCCTGCAGAGCGAGCACCGCGCCAGCAATGGCAGCCGCACCGATGAAAACCACGGTCGAGTGGCCGAGCGAGAACCACAACCCGACCGTCACCGGGCGCTGCCGCTCCTGCATGAGCTTGCGAGTGACGTTGTCGATGGCGGCAATGTGATCGGCGTCGACGGCGTGGCGCAGGCCGAGGCTATAGGCCACCACGGCGATACCGAGCAGGCCGGGGTGATGGCGGAAGGCAAGCACCGCCCAGATCCAGACGCCGAGGTTGCCCGCAGCCAGGCCGGCATAGAGTGCGCTGATGCGGCGTTTCATGAGCCGAGCATCAGGCGCACCAGGGCCTGCAAGCCAGTGTGACGGCGCGCTGAGACTTCGCAGACCTGCATGCCGGGCCGCACCGCTTCGATATTGCGGCGCAACAGCTCGAGGTCGCAGCCGGCAGCTTCGGTCAGATCGAGCTTGGTGATGACGGCTACGTCGGCGGTATTGAAGATGGTGGGGTACTTGAGGGGCTTATCCTCGCCCTCGGTGACCGAGGCAAGCACCAGGCGCAGATCCTCGCCCAAATCGTAGCCGGAGGGACAGACCAGATTTCCGACATTTTCGATCAGCAGCAGATCAAGCGCGTTCAGATCCCAGCCCTCGAGCGCCTGCTCGACCATGCGCGCTTCCAGATGGCAGAGAGTGCCGGTATTGATCTGGCGCACGGGTGCGCCGACGGCGGCGAGACGGCGGGCGTCGTTCTCGGTGGCTAGATCGCCGACCAGCGTGGCGACAGTTCCGCGCTGTTGCAGAGAGGGTAGCAGGGCTTGCAGCAGCGTGGTTTTGCCCGCGCCGGGACTGGAAACGAGGCTGATCACGCGCACCCGCGCGACGTGAAAGCGCTCGCGCAGGGCGCGGGCGCGGACATCGTTGTCGCGCAACAGGTTGCGCCGGACCAATACGAGGCGCGACGCAGCGCCGGCTTGGGAAGCCGAGGCATCCACGCCAGAGCTGGCAGCCGCCCCGCGCCCATCATTGATGTTCATGGGTCCACCTCCAGGGCGGTGATGAGGAGTTCACGGCCTTCCACGCATTCGATCACCAGGCGGGTGCCGGCGAGTACGGTGTCCTGGCTGGCGAGCTGATAGGCGAACGTCAGCGCGTCCATGCTGACGGCAGCCAGCGTGCCGACCCGCAAGCGCACCGCGCGAACGCACAGGCCGCCGTGGGCGGCGCTCTCCTGCTCGACGCCATCCAAAATGCTCAGGGCAAGCGACAGCTCATGCATCTCACATCGAGTACATCTTTAGCTCGCGGCGCAGGTCGGGGATGAACTTGTAAACGCCATAGGCTATTGCGCCGAGCAGGAGCGGCCAGAAAAGCCTTTTCATCACGCTTCCACCTCCTCGTATTGGGATGCCAGCAAGTCGTGAATTACTGCCTCGGTCATGGCCAGCGCGCGGGGCAGTGCCGCTGCGAGCGAAGGACTGAGCATGGGGCCATCGCCGCAGACGGGATCGAACTGAAGCGGCTCACAGCCGATCAGGAGCATGGGGGGCAGACGGAGGCTCATTTGGCGGGCCAGCGACTGCACGTGGGCGACGCTAACGGTGTGGGCGTCGAGTGGCTGCGTGGGGACGGAGTCGAGATCCAGTTCGATACGGTAGAGGGTTCCGGGGGGCTGGCCGCGACCGACTGCATCGAGAACGATTACAGCCTGCCAGTCCTGGGTGAGCACGAAGGCCAGATCGAGGCAGCGGATGCCGAAATCGCGGACGATGACGCCCGGCGGCAAATCGCGGCATACCAGCGCGCGCACCGCCTCTACGCCGAAAGCATCATCACCCAGGAAGATGTTGCCAATGCCAGCGATAAGGATTGGCTTCATAGGAGTTCGACCTCGAATAGGGCGAAAAAGAAGCGGTGACCCGACTGGCGGGCTTCGCCCAGGTCGGCACCGGGATCATCGTCGACGACGACGGCCAGATGGACCTCGCCCTCGAGATCCTGTTCAATGGCCTGCACGCGCGCGGTCTTACCGTCGAGCAGGGAAGTGAACAGGTCGGGTCCGGGGCGCGGATGCAGGCGTACGCGAACGCCCGCGCGCAGCTCGCCTCCGGCGCAGGGAACCGCGGCTGGCGGCTGGGTAAAGGGATCCCACGGGATGCCGTCCCCCACGCGGCCGCCGTGCAGTTCGAGGGCCGGGCCGTCAGGCGACAGACGATGGCAACGCTCAAGGATCTTGCGGCCGGTGCCGCCGGCAGTCATGACCTCCTCCTGCTCTTCGGCGCTGAGGGTGAGCACGCGCAGGGTGAGCAGCTCGTCCATTTCGGCGGCGTCACAAAAATCACCGTGGCTTTGCGGAGCGACTTTGGCCCAATCTTCGAGAATGAGCGGGCTGGCCAAGAGCAGAGAACGGGCGCCGGGCGGGCCGACAAGGACAGGGTAGACGCCCTCGCAGCGGCACGCGGTCGCTTGCGCCGCAAGGCGTTCGCCCGGATCCTGCGCCGAGACGAATGAGCCCCGGTCCAAGGCGCAGCGCAACTGGGCGGACTGCAGCGCCTGCGGGAACGCGGCTTCGCGCGCGGGATTGCTGATTTCGGTTCGGTTGCCGGCCTCGGCGGTCAAGCGCCAGAGGCCGGGCGCGAGAGAGCTGAGCGCGGCGGCGATTTGAACGTCGGCCGGAGCGGCATGGAACCGCTGCTCGCCGGGTGCGGTGCAGTCGAACTGGCGCACGTGCTCGCCCTGTAAAAAGCAAAAACGCACCCCGGCCAGCGGTTGCAGGTCGCACTCGATGAGAATCTCCAGGTGCAGATGATGGGGTTCGCCGTCTACAGCGGGCGGAAACAGGGTTCCGAAATTCCAGCGCTGCTGATTTTTCAGCGCGCTGGGGCGATAGGGGTAAAGCACATGACCTTCGTAGAGAACCGTGGTCGCCAGCGGTTCAAATCCGTCCCAGTTCATGCCGCCTCCTGTTTGCCGGCGGCGGCGCTGTCGAGGAGGTGTTCCAGGGTGTGCTCCCACGAGGCCATGCCTCGGGCAGTGCGAAACGCCAATAGTTGGTCGAACACATCGCGATGAAGCGGTATCCAGACGCTGTCGCCGTACAAGCGACGCACGGCGGAGCGCCAGGCGTCGACGGGCATGGCGTAGCGGGCCTCGAGCTCCCACGGAATCGGCGCAGCGGTGAGGCCGTTTTCGCCTTGCATCATCGCCATGCCGCTGAACTGCGCCAGCACCGGTACGCAGCCATCCGCCAGCGCCTCACAATACTGGGTGGCGGCGAGGGAGAAATCGCGAGTGCAGGGCAGCAGCACCTCGCTGACGGTAGTGCCGGTAAAACCGGGAACCATGGCGACGGCCTGCTGCCAAAGGAAGGGACGCAGGGTCTGATCCCAGCGCTCGGGCGCGGCAAACAACGGCAGCAGCGTGGCGGCTTCCGAGGGGCTGTAGCGGCGGCGCGCCGGTTCGATTTGCAACTGGAGGCGCAGCCAGATGGCATGCACGGGTTCGGGGCTGGCGTTGACGGTGCGCAAGCGCATGCGCAAGGCTGGGGCGAGGGCGTGTTCGGCAGGTTCGAAACCTTCAATAAAAAAGCGCAGCTCAGGCATGGACGGTCTCACCGCGCAGCCCAGCGCAGAAATCATGAACGCGCTTGCGGACTTCCGGGCCTCCGGAAAAGCCCGACCAGGCGGAGCGCACCAAGCCGGCGAGGCGGTAGCACTGGTCCACGGGAGCGATAAAGAGTTCATGCGGGCGCTCAAGGCGGTTGATGAGCAAGGCTTGCAATCCAGGCTCGATGGCTGCCAGGGGAGCGTGGGCGGCGACGATGCCGTCCCACAAATCGCGGTCGAGCGGAGCGGCCACCACGCCGCCGGCGCTGGGGTAGCGAGCCTCGACGGTTCCGTTGGCGGGGTGCACGGTAATAAACGCCAGGTTTACCGGAATTAGCAAGCTTGCCCAGGTCATAGGCTGGAGATCAAAGCCGGGCAGGAAGCGGGCATCGCGCGGGAGGCGGCGGAGGTACTGTCCTGGCCGTTCGAAAAGGAAGGCGCAGGCGATGCAGGAGCAACTTAGGGTTCCGCTTTCCAAATCGACCACGTGTTCGTGCGGTTCGAGGAGCGGCTCGGCGCAAAACTCGCAGGCGCTGGGATGGGGCGGCTGCGACGGCATCTGACGCAGGCGCTGCAGCGCGGCGATATAACCTTGCGGCACGGCGGGGTTCAATCAGGCGGGTGGCAGATGGGGCATGCGGTGATCGACAGCGTCGTGGAGGAAGGGATTGATGGAGGTCGAACTGCGGGCGTGGCGCTGCTTGCCGACGCGGCCCTTTTCCTTGGTCTTGAGCGCCCACTCCTCGCCCTTGTTAGTTCCGGGGGTGTGGAAGGGGGTGTCGGGTTCGACGTAGGGTTTGCCGACGCGGATGCCGTGGGGCACGGCCACCGGGCGGGCGCGCTGCTCGCGCTTGTCGAGGCCGCGCTCATGCCGGCCGAGCAAATGCTCGGCCAGCTTCTGCCGGGTGCGGTCATCGCGCAAGGGATTGAGGGAAGACATGGGGTGCTCCATTCAACTTCTGGCCAGCGCCGTGAGGGGAACAAAGTTGCTTCCGCCGGGCGGGGGCTGGGAAGGGGGGTTGGGTATTTCCAGTGCATGCAGATCCAGCAACGCGGCAACGGCTTGGTCGCGGCGCCAGGCGGCGCGCAGAGCTTCCAGATGGGGCGCTTCGGCGGCGGCGCGCAGCAGCGGCTCCAAGCCTTCGCGGTGGAGGTCGAGCAGGCGGCGCAGCAGCTCGAGTACGTCGGCGCGCAGATGGGGATCGGGGATGGTTTCGCAGCGCGCCACCAGGGCGGTGATGCGCTCGCTGGCCGCGTCGTTCACGGCCGGAACCCGGCGCCGTGCATGGGGGAATGCTGGAGTTCGAGGGTGCGGCCGTTGCCCAGGTACATATGGACGCCGCAGGGCAGACAGGGATCGAAGCTGCGGACGGCGCGCATGATGTCCACGCCCTTGAACTTGTCCGGGCCATTTTCTTCAAAGATTGGCGTGTTCTGCACCGCATCCTCGTAGGGGCCGAGCGTGCCCAGGCTGTCGCGCGGGCTGGCATTCCAAGGAGTGGGCGGATAGGGGTGGTAGTTCGCGATTTTGCCGCCACGGATCACCACGTGATGGCTCAACACGCCGCGCACGGCTTCGTGGAAGCCGCAGCCGATGGCTTCATCAGGGACGGTGAAGGGCGACCAGGTGCGGTTGTCGCCGCCGAGCAGGGTTTGCATGGCCTTGTCGTAGAAGTACAGGCCCATAGCGGCCGAGTAGGCCTGAAAATAGGTGCGGGCGCGGTCGCGTTCTATGGCGTTGGACCACTGCGGCGGCTTCCATTCGAAGGTGGTTTCGGGCAGCTCGGCGGTGCGCGGGAGGTTGATTTTAATGGCGCCGTGGGACGCTTCGATGTAGCCGGTATGCACCTTGCCCTGCAGGGCGGTGGACCAGAGACGGGCCAGGGGACCGCCGCCAGTATCGAGCGCCAGATACTCGCCGGTGTTTTTGTCGTACCAGCGCGGCGACATCACCCAGGTGTAGTTGCCATCGAAGTTGCGCTTTTGCGGCCGCGGGGTGGTGGTTTGGTTCCAGGGATGGCGCTGATCGACGGGATTGCCGAGCGGATCGTGGGTGACGTAGGTTTTCTGGTTGGCCCAGTCTTCGTAGTAGGAATGGCCGAGCAGGATGCGGATGCCGAGGTTGATGTCCACCAGGTCATCGGTCACGAGTTTTCCGTCCACGATCACGCCGGGGCTGACGTACATGTGCTTGCCCCATGCGGACATGGTTTCGTAGCGGTAGTCGCAGTGGTCGGGGTTGTTCCAGGCGCCCCAGCAGCCGAGGAGAATGCGGCGCTGACCAACCTTTTCATAGCCGGGCAGGGCTTCGTAGATGAAGTTAAACAGGTCGTCGTGCAGCGGCACCACGCGCTTCATGAAGCTGACGTATTTGAGCAAGCGGGTGAGGTAGTCGGTGAACACCTGCGGGGTCGCGACGGTGCCCACACCTCCGGGATAGAGGGTGGAGGGGTGGACGTGGCGGCCCTCCATGAGGCAGAACATTTCGCGCGTGAGGCGGCTTTTTTCCAGCGCCTCGCGGTAGAAGGCGCCGGTAAAGGGGTTGAGGCTGCGCATGATGTCGGCGATGGTGCGGAAGCCGTGCAGTTTGGCGTTGGGCGCTTCCTTTTTTTCGGCCTTGGCCCAAACGCCGGGATTGGTTTGTTGGACCATTTCCTCGCAAAAATCGACGCCGACGAGGTTGTCCTGAAACAGACAATGATCGAACATGTACTCGGCGGCTTCGCCGAGGTTGACAATCCATTCACCTAGCGGGGGCGGCTTGACGCCAAAGGCCATCTGCTGGGCATAGTTGGCGCAGGTGGCGTGGTTGTCGCCGCAGATGCCGCAGATGCGGCTGGTGATGAAGTGGGCATCGCGCGGATCCTTGCCCTTCATGAACACGCTGTAGCCGCGGAACAGGGAGCTGGTGGAGTGGCACTCGACGACCTTCTTGGCGCCGAAATCCAGCTTGGTGTAGATGCCCAAGTTGCCCACGATACGGGTGATCGGATCGAAGTTCATCTCGACCAGATTAGGTTTTGAGGTTGCGGAGGCGGGGTCGGACGTTGTGGGAGTAGCAGTCGACATCGAGGGTTCCTCGGGTTGGGGTCGATTTCAAAGATTCGAGGCGTGCTGGTAGCCGGTCGTGAGGGCCGGGCCGCGATGCCGCCATTTTGGTTCCTGATTGACACTGAGGTTGGTGACCGAGCGCAGCGAGCGGATCATGCGTCCGTAGGCAAAGCCGGCGGCGACGGAGACGCTGGAGCCTGGGGGCTCATCCATGAAGGGCATGAATTTATCGGGAAAGCCGGGCATGGTGCAGCTCATGCAGATGCCGCCGACGTTGGGGCAGCCGCCGATGCCGTCCATCCAACCGCGCTTGGGCACGTTGCAGTTGACGACCGGGCCCCAGCAGCCCAGCTTGACCAGACATTTGGGGGAGCCGTACTCGACGGCGAAATCCGACTGCTCGTAATAGCCGGCGCGATCGCAGCCCTCGTGGACGGTCTTGCCGAACAGCCAAGTGGGACGGAGCTTGGCATCGAGGGGGATGATGGGGGCAAGGCCGGCGACCTGATAGAGAAGGTAGAGGAGCGTTTCCATGAAGTTGTCGGGCTGGACCGGACAGCCGGGGACGTTGACGATGGGCAGGCCGGCGGCGGAACGGAAATCCCAGCCGAGATAGTCAGCCAACCCCATGCATCCGGTGGGATTGCCGGCCATGGCGTGAATGCCGCCATAAGCGGCGCAGGTGCCGACAGCAATGACGGCCACTGCACCGGGCGCCAGGTGATCAATCCAGTCGGTGGTGAGGATGGGCTGGCGGGTGGCGGGGTCTTCGCCCCAGGCGGCCCAGTAGCCTTCCTCTTTGACCTGCTCGTTGGGGACGGAGCCTTCCATGACCATGACGTAGGGCAGCTTGTTTTCGCCCCGCCAGGCGCGGCGGAATGGCTCCAAAAATTCCTCGCCCACCTTGACGGCGAGCACGGGATTATGGAGGTTGACTTTGGGGAGGCCAGGAATACCGCCGAGGACGATGTCCTCGATGCTGGGGCGCTGGCCGGCGGTGATGGAGACCGAATCGCCATCGCAGCTCATGCCGGCGGTGATCCACAAGATATCCAACTCCTTGATGGGCAGCTCGAAATTGGGTTTGGGTGGCACGGCGGTCGGGGTTGGCATGATATCCCTCCACGATTCCCGAACTAAGCTGCGAGATGCCTAGCAGATGCGGGGCAGTTGTTCATGAAACTGGGTATCGAGCACGCGGGTGCCTCCGATCGTGGTGGAGAGCAGGACCATGTTGGGGGGAGAGGCGATGACCTCACCGATGCGGCGCGCGGCGGTTCCCAGCGGATGCGAGCGCAGGGCCGCCAGGGCCGGCTCGGCGGCCGCGGGGGCGACGATGGCGACCAGCTTGCCTTCGTTGGCGACATAGAGCGGATCGATGCCGAGCAGCTCGCAGGCGGAGCTCACCTCTTCACGCACCGGGATCTGGTTTTCGTCAAGGCGCACGCCCACGCCCGAGCGTAGGGCGATTTCGTGTAGCGCGGTGGCTACGCCGCCGCGGGTGGGATCGCGCATGCAACGCAGGGCGCCGGGAGGGCAAGCGGCGACGAGGGCTGCCGACAAAGGGTGGAGGGCGGCGCTGTCGCTGGCAATGGTGGCTTCAAATTCGAGGTTTTCGCGCAAGGACAAGATGGCCATCCCGTGATCACCGACGGTGCCGCTGAGCAGGACCTGATCGCCCGGGCGGGCACGGTCGGCGCCGAGCAGGACGCCCTCGGGCACCCAGCCGACGCCGGTAGTGGTAATGAAGACCTGATCGCCTTTGCCGTGGTTGACCACTTTGGTATCACCGGTGACGATGGCGACGCCTGCCTGGCGTGCGGCGGCGGCCATGGAGGCGACCACGCGCGCCAAATCGGTTTGGGCCAGGCCTTCTTCGAGGATGAAGGCGGCAGCGAGCCAGAGGGGCTGGGCGCCGCCCATGGCCAAATCGTTGATGGTGCCGTGGATGGCGAGGGAGCCGATATCGCCACCGGGGAAAAAAATCGGGGTAACGACAAAGCTATCGGTGGTCATCGCCAGACGGGCGGTGGCGGCGCCTGGCAGGCGCAGCAGTGCCTGGTCGTTCATGCATTCCAGCACGGGATTGCGGAAGGCGGGCAAAAAGACTTCATCGATGAGGGCGGCGGTGAGCTTGCCGCCGGCGCCGTGACCGAGCACGATGCGTTCGTGCTCGCGCAGGGGGACGGGGCAGACGGCGTTCAGCAGGGTGGGGGAATCGGCGGCCACGGCTAGACCACATCCTCTTCGCCGAGGGCGACATGGATCAGATCCCAGAGGATGTGCAGCAAGGCGACGTGGGATTCTTGAATGCGATGGGTGCTGAAGCTGGGCACGGTGAAGCAGTACTCGGCGGCATCCTGGAGGCGGCCGCCGTCTTTGCCGGAAAAGCCGACAGTGAGCATGTCCCGCTGGCGCGCCATTTCGAGGGCGTAGACGAGGTTGGGGGATTGTCCGCTGGTGGAGAGGGTGATGACCATATCGCCCGCTCGTCCCCAGAGCTGGAGCTGATCGACGAAGACTTTGGCAAAATCCTTATCGTTGCTGATAGCGGTGACGACGGCGGCCTGGCTGACCAGATCGAGCGCGGGAAGAGCACGGCGCTTTTCGATGATGGGGTGGACGAACTCGACGGCGATATGCTGGGCGTCGCAGGCGCTGCCGCCGTTGCCCATCACCCACAAGCGGTTGCCGTTGCGGAAGGCGGCGGCCATGCGCTGGCTCAGCTCGCCAATCTGGTCGGCGTAGCGGTCAAAAAAGAGCTGCTTGACCTCGACCGATTCGGCGCATTTGCGCAGGACTTTGGTGCGCCAGGTTTCCAGATCATGGGCGAGGGGCTGGAGTTGCAGAGCTGGGGTCATCAGTTGGCTCCTTGGGCCGCATGGGGCCGGAGGTGGCGGCCGTAGGCGTAGTAGGCGGCGCAGGCGCCTTCTGCGGAGACCATGGTCGCGCCGAGCGGATGCAGGGGAGTACAGACGGTGCCGAAGGCGGGGCAATCGTGGGGCTTTTTGATGCCCTTGAGGACCTGGCCGCTGATGCAGGCGGCGGGCTCGAGGGTGTCGACGTTGGCGACCTCGAACTTGTGTTCGGCATCGTGGGCGCGGTATTCCCAACGCAGCTTGTAGCCGCTTTTGGGGATGGAACCGACGCCGCGCCACTTGCGGTCGCCGATCTCGAAGACTTCATAGACGACGGCACGGGCGGCGGGATTGCCGCCGCGGTCGAGGATGCGGGCGTATTGGTTTTCCACCTGGTGGCGTCCGCTTTCCAACTGGCGCACGGTCATGAGCGTGCCCTGGAGGATATCGAGCGGCTCGAAGCCGGTGATGACGATGGGCACGCGGAAGCGGCTGGCGATGGGCTCGTACTCGCGATAGCCCATGATGGCGCACACGTGGCCGGGGCCGAGAAAGGCCTGCACGCGGTTGGCCGGGGATTGCAGGATGTTGGCGATGGCGGGGGGGACGAGGACGTGGGAAACCAGCACAGAAAGATTGACGAGGCCCTCGGCGTGGGCGCGGGCCACCAGCATGGCGTTGGCGGGGGCGGTGGTCTCGAAGCCGATGGCGAAGAACACGACTTGGCGTTCGGGGTGCCGGCGCGCCAGCTTGAGGCAGTCAAGCGGGGTGTAGACCACGCGTACATCGGCGCCCTGAGAGCGGAGGGTGAACAAGTCGCCGCGCGAGCCGGGCACGCGCAGCATATCCCCGAAAGAACAGAAGGTGACTTCCGGGCGGGTGGCAATGGCGTGCGCCTTGTCGATCATTTCGAGCGAGGTGACGCAGACCGGGCAGCCGGGACCGTGCACCAGCTCGATGCCGGGGGGGAGCAGATAGTCCAGTCCATGCTTGACGATGGAGTGAGTCTGGCCGCCGCAGACCTCCATGATGACCCAGGGGCGGGTCTGGATGCGGGCGATTTCGGCCACCAGGTGTTCGGCCAGGCGCTGGTCGCGATACTCGTCGAGGAACTTCATGATTTCACTGCGCCTCCCCGGGTTGGCGCTCCTGCACCACGGGCGCATCCAGCTCGCCCAACTGATTTAGTTCCTCGAGGGCCTGATAGCTGCGCTGCGCTTCGGCTTCATTGACACAACTGATGGCGAAGCCGACGTGGACCAGCACATAATCGCCGACGGCGGCTTGGGGCGTGTAGGCGAGACAGGCCTCGCGCGTGACCGCGCCAAACTGCACGCGCGCCATGGGGAGGCCGTGGTGTTCATAGGCGCTGAGGATTTTTCCGGGAATGGCTAAACACATGGCTGCGCTCCTGCCTCCTCTCGGATGCGCGCTCGCGCCACCGCGGCCTGACCCAGCGCGAGGCCGCCGTCGTTCATGGGCGCCTGCTGGGGGACGAAAACGGCCAAGCCGTTGGAACGCAACTGTCGGCACACGTGCTCCAGCAGAATCTGATTCTGAAAAACGCCTCCGCTGAGGCAGATGCGCTGCACCGTGTATTGCTCCGCAAGACGGCAGCAAACGCCGGTGATCGCCCGCGCCAGCGTGGCGTGCAGGCGTGCTGCGCTGACTTCGATGCCGGTTCCGTGCATTCGATCGTCCACTAAAGAGGCAATCATGGGGGCAAAGTCCAAAATTGCAGGGGGGCCGGGGCGCAGATGAAAGGGGTAGGGGGAAGCGTCACCGGAGCAGGCCAGCGCGGCGTTTTCCACTGCCATGGCAGCTTCGCCTTCAAAGCTGATGGGCTGGTCTTCCGGGGCGAGGCCCAAAATCGCCGCGGCGGCATCGAAAAGACGACCGGCCGAGGTACAGGGCAGGCTGAAGTGCCCGCGGCCGTGGACATCGGCGCGCTGCAGCAGGCGCCAGAGCTGCTGCAGGCGGAGTTGGGGCAAGCGCGGCCAGAGTGCTTGCGCGACGGACAGGGCGCGCTCGCCCAGCGAGATTTGCAAATAGGCCAGGCCCGAGCGCCAGGGCTCGGCCACGGCGCGGTCGCCGCCGCTGAGTGCGATCGGGCGCAGATGGGCGACGCGTTGGAAGCGGGAAGCGGAGGCGAGGAGGAATTCGCCGCCCCAGATCGCGCCATCGCTTCCGTAGCCGGTACCGTCCCAGGCGAGGCCGAGTACAGTTCCAGAGAGCTGATGTTCGGCCATGCAGGCGGCGACGTGGGCGTGGTGGTGCTGGACGCTCAGAGTGCGTGCGATGCCGAACTGGTCGGCTAAGGGCCGCACCCAGCGGTTGAGGGGGTAGGCAGGGTGGTCGTCGAGGACCAGGGCCTGGGGACGGAGCCCTAACAGATTCAGGTAATGCTTGAAGGTTTGCTCGTAAAAGCGCCAGGATTCGAGGGTAGCCATATCACCCAGGTGAGGGGAGAGAAAGGCTTGAGCGCCTTGGGTGAGGCAGAATGCATTTTTGAGCTCAGCTCCGGCAGCCCAGACGGTGGCTCCGTCGGCGGCCAGGGAGATGGGCGAAGGGACGTAGCCGCGGGCACGGCGCAGCAGGCGCCAGGTGCCAGCGCTGCACATGCCGATGGAATCATCGGCGCACATGTGGATGGGGCGGTTATGGTCCAGATAATCGTCGGCGATGGTGCCGAGACGTTCCCGGGCCTGCTCGGGCTCAGCGGCCAGGGGTTCGCTGCTGCGGTTGCCGCTGGTCATGACGAGCAGCGGCAGGCGGCAGGCTTCGAGCAGTAGCTCATGCAGCGGGCTGCTGGGCAGCATGATGCCGAGGCGCGACTGCTTCGGGGCGACGCTGGGCGCCACCGCGGCGGAGCCGGGAACGCGGCGGCGCAGGAGGACAATGGGCCGCGCCGGAGATTCCAACTGGCGGCGTTCGGCGGGGCTGAGCCGGGCGATGCGCTCGACCGCTGCGGCATGGACCGCGAGCAGTGCAAAGGGCTTTTGGCCGCGGTGTTTGGCGGCACGCAGGCGACCGACGGCGGCTTCATTGGCGGCATCGCAGGCGAGCTGGTAGCCGCCGACGTTTTTCAGGGCGAGGATGGCACCGGCGCGCAGGCGCGCCGCCGCGCGCTCGAGCGCGGCGGGGCCGTGCTCGCCCGCGCAGCTCAACTGCGGCCCGCAGGCCGGGCAGGCGTTGGGCTGGGCGTGAAAGCGCCGGGCGGCGGGGAAGTCGTATTCGGCCTGGCAGATGGCGCACATGGAAAAAGCGGCCATGGTGGTGAGGGGGCGATCATAGGGCAGGGCGCGCGTGATGGTGTAGCGCGGCCCGCAATGGGTGCAGTTGGTGAAGGCGTAGCGGTAGCGGTGATTGGCGGGATCGTGGTAATCGGTGCGGCAGGCAGGGCAGGGAGCGGTATCAGGCGCGACCTGGGCGTGCACGCCAGGGAGGCGGCGGCTGGGCAGAATATGGAAGCCGGTCTGGCCGCGCGGGGATAGCGGCAAGGCGGTAGCGGTTTCAATGCGCGCCAGCGGGGGCGGCTGGTGGTGCAAGCGCTGGAGAAAGGCGGCAAGCGCTGGCGGCGATCCTTCGATTTCGATGGTGAGGCCGGTGGAGGAGTTCCACACCTCGCCGCTGAGCGCGCACGCCAGCGCTGCCTGATAGACCCAGGGGCGAAATCCCACGCCTTGCACTGCGCCGGTAATCTCAATCCGTTGGCGGGCGAGCTGTTGAGCCTGCGCCACACTGAATGCTGATGCTCTTGATCCGGGGATGCGTTGTGCCTGCTAGTTGCCGGCTCGAGCATGAGAGCATCTAGGAGAGGCGCAGATATTGTTTCGCTGGATTTCCATTCTGGTTGCAGCGGGTGCGATGGTGGCGGCCGCAGTGGGGCAAAAGGGGGTTACGCCTTCCTACGAATTATTTCAGGGCCGTCCGGTGAGTGCGGTAGAACTGGCGGGGCGGCCTGGTCTGGAGAGTGCACCGCTGTTGGCGGCTCTGCCGCAGCAAGTGCATGAGCCGCTGGAAGGCAGCAAGATCGAGCAGTCACTGGATCTGTTGCGGCAGCGGCTGGGGCCGGAGGTCAGCGCGATCGAGGTGAACATTTTGCCGGAGGTAAACGGCATCCGGGTACAGTTTGTGTTGCAGCCTGCGGACTATTTTGGGATTTTCCAGTTTCCTGGGGCGCTGCGGTTTTCCTATACGCGGCTGCTGGAGGCAGCGGACTACACGTCGCAGTCGCCCTATACCGCACGCGCCATCAGCAGCGCGAAATCGGGGTTACAGGCCTATTTCCGGCAGGAAGGCTACTTTCGAGCCCACATTGATCCCAAGCTGTACACCGACGGCGCGCATGGAGTGGTCAACGTGCAGTTTGTGACCAAGCTGGGACCGCAAGCCCAGTTTGGCAGCCTCAGCTTCAACGGCGCGACGGCGGCGGAGGCGACGCGGATGCGAGCGCGGCTGACGTCGTGGAAGGCGCGGCTGCTGCGCAAATCCATACTGCCGGGCCAGTCCTACTCGCGCCGTCGCCTGGATGTGGCGGCGGCGTATTTGCAGTCGGGCTTGCACGGGCGCGGCTATCTAGGAGCGCAGGTGAGACCCCAGGGGGCGGTATATCGGCCGGAGAGGGATGAGGCCGACATTACATTTCACGTGGAAAACGGTCCCAAGGTGGCGGTTACGGTCAGCGGCGCGCATCTATGGCCCTGGACACGTCACCGTTTGCTGCCGTTTGCCAGCGAAGGCAGCGTTGGATCGGAGGCGATTCAAGACGGGCAGCAAAGCCTGGCCGATTACTTCGCCTCGCAGGGGTATTTCAATGCGGTGATCAGCACGAGGGTCGACGTCACCAGCGCCGATGGGGCGAGCCAGCAGCGGAAGACCCAGATTTCGGCGGCGGCACTAGCGCCTCCGCCGGCGCCGCCTCCGCCTCCGGCGTTGCCGCCGATTTCTAAATCCATCGCCTATCAAATCGATAAGGGTCCGCGTCACGATGTGGCGCCGGTGCGCTTTAGCGGCAACCAATTTTTCACCCGCGACAAGCTGCTTCCGCTGGTAACCATTCAGACGGGAGGCTTGTTCTCGCACGGCAACTTCAGCGCCCGCCTGTTACGTCAGAGTGCCTCCAATCTTGAGTCGCTGTACCAGGCCTCCGGCTACAGCAGCGTGCAGGTCACTCCCGTGGTTACCTACCCTGGCGGCAATGTGGTGGTGACGTTTAAGATCGAGGCAGGACCGCAGGATCTCGTCTCGAGCTTAGCGGTCGAAGGCAACACGATCAGCGCGGCCGTGTTTGCCCCGCAAGGTTTGAAGATCGGGGCGGGAACGCCGTTCTCGCAGACGTTGATTGGTCATGATCGGTCGGAAATCCTGGCGTGGTATTTGTCGCACGGATATCTCAATGCCACCTTTCGCGCCACCGCGACGCCGGTCAAGGGCAAGGCACACATGATCGCGGTGGTTTACCACATCAGCGAAGGGCCTCAGGTGCATACCGCGGAGGTGCTGACCTATGGGCGACAGT
Source organism: Terriglobales bacterium (assembly GCA_050747745.1). Lineage (GTDB taxonomy): Bacteria > Acidobacteriota > Terriglobia > Terriglobales > SCQP01 > SCQP01. The sequence continues at coordinate 91,142 of JBOGKM010000081.1, read as the reverse complement.
ACACCCAGCCGCGCTTGCTGCAGTTGCTCACCTCCGGCATTCAACCGGGCGCGCCGCTGACGGAAAATGAGTTGCTCACAGCCGAAAGCCGGCTCTATAGCCCCGGCATTTTTGACTGGGTCGAAGTCGCACCTCGCCGCCCGATTATCGACCAAACCCAGGCGGATGTGGTGGTGAAGGTGCATGAAGCGGCGCGCAATTCGCTGGTCTATGGCTTTGGCTTTGACGTCACCAATCGTGGCGGCAGCATACCGTCTGGAACAGTGGCGCTGCCGGGGCTGCCGGTGGTGGGCTTGCCTTCGAGTTTTCAGACCAGCGAGGCCACGTTTTTCGGACCGAGCGTCAATGTCGAATACACGCGCCTCAATGTGGGCGGCAACGCCGGCACGCTCAGCTTCGGCGGTTTTGCCGGACGACTGGATCAGTATGGCTCGATTACCTGGACGGACCCGCATCTGTTCTGGAGCAAATACAGCGGCAACCTGGTGCTGTCGGCGGAGCACAATTCGGAAAACCCCATTTTTACGGCGCGCATTGGCGAAGTTGGCTACCAGCTGGAGCGACCGCTGAACCCGGATAGCACCGCCAATTTATTCTTGCGCTACAGCTACAGCCAGACGGGGCTGAGCCAGTTGCTGATCCCGGACCTGGTGCCGGAGCGCGACCGTCAAGTGCGGCTTTCCACGCTTTCGGCCACCTTCGTGCGCGATACGCGCGACAATCCGCTCAACGCGCACCAAGGCATGCTGGAGAGCTACGAGCTGGATTTCAACTCCACCGCGCTGGGTTCGAGCGTGGACTTCGGCAAACTGCTGACCCAGACCGCCTATTACCGCAGCATGAATCTGTTGGGCGAGCAGGGGGTGGTTTGGGCCAATAGCCTGCGTCTGGGGCTGGAGCAGGCTTTCGATGGCAGCTTCATCCCGCTCAGCCAGGCGTTTTTCAGCGGGGGGGGCAGCACGCTGCGCGGATTTCCGCTGGATGGGGCGGGGCCGCAAAAGACGATTCCCGCCTGCGGCAACCCTAATATACCTTCCACTTGCTCGCTCATCCAGGTTCCGGTGGGCGGCAGTGCGCTGTTGATTTTGAATTCCGAGCTTCGCATTCCGACACCACAGATTTGGAAAAATCTCGGGGTGGCGCTCTTTTACGATGGCGGCAATGTTTTCGATCGTGTCGGCTTGGCGAGCCTGAGCGCATCCTATACCAACACGATTGGCGTCGGGCTGCGCTACCAGACGGCGGTTGGACCCATCCGCATCGATTTCGGGCACAACTTGAACCCGGTGCCGGGCGTTTCCGCTTCGCAGCTTTTCATTACTTTGGGACAAGCGTTTTGAGCCTCGCTGTAACCCCCCCGCCGCCCCCGCCGCCCCACCGGCGCCGCCACGTCTGGCGCTGGGTGGGCATCTGTGTCGCCTGCGCCATTGCTTTTCTGATTGTCGCGACCTGGCTGGTCACGAGCAGCGTGCGGTTTCAGAACTACGTGATCGGGAAGGCGGAGAAAAGCGCGAGCACGGCATTGGGCACGCCGGTATACATCGCCCGCTTCCGGGTGCACATCCACTCGCTGTTGCCGAGCGTGGACGTGTACGGAATCCGGGTTGCAGGTAAAGCGGTGGCCAGGGTTGCGACGCCGCCGCTGCTGAAGCTGGCTCACGTGCACGTGGCCATTCACATTGCCTCGTTGCTGCACCGCAGCTGGCAGTTGGAAAGCATCGAGCTGGACCATCCTGTCGTCCACGTGGTGGTGGATGCGCAGGGGCATACCAATTTGCCCTCGGGCGCGAGGGCCGCCGCCGGGCCTGATATTTTCGCGCTGGGCATCCGGCACGCCAGCATCAAAGAGGGTGAGGTTTACGTCAACGACCGTGAGCAATCGCTTAGCGCCAATCTGTCGGGCGTGGCCCTGGTGGTGGGATGGCAGTCCAGCTCGGAAAGCTACTCAGGCACGCTCAGCTATGAGCGCGGCACGGTACAACTGGCTGGCATGCGTCCGGTCGCGACCGCGGTGGCGCTGCGGTTCACCGTCTCGCGTTCCGGCGTCGACATTCCCGCGCTGACACTGACCGCTCCGGGCGCGAAACTGAGCGCGCAAGCGCGCCTAAGCAGTTACTCGTCTCCGCAGCTTACGGCCAACTACCAACTCCAGCTCGTTCCTAAGCAGCTGGGTTTGCGGGCGCTGCCTGTGGGCGAGGTGCGGGTTGTCGGGACGGTGACGTACGCAGTGCAGGGGGTCAGGGCGTCCGGGCATTTCTCCAGCGCCTTACTGAGCGTGCAGGCGGGCAGCGTGCGAGCGCCCATCCACAATCTGCGGGGGGCCTACCGGTTTTCTGGCGGCAAGCTGGAGGTGAGCCAGCTTGCCGCCAACGTTGTCGGGGGGCGGCTGAACGGCAGGCTGGGCCTCAGTTTTGCCGGTACTAGGCCGGTGATCACGGCGCAGCTGCATCTCCATGGCGCGCAAATGGGACAGTTGGCGCGCCTCAGCTCCGTCCAAACTACCTTCGCGGCGCTCGGGATTTCGGGCAGACTCAATGCCGAAATTGCTGCGCACGGCGGTACGGAATTAGAAACTTTGATTGCGGCCGCCAAGCTGACGGTGTCGGCACGGGTTGGCCAGGTTCCTGTGCAGGGAGCGGCGCAGGTTGACTTTGGCGGCGGGCAGCTCCGCATCGGGCAGAGCCGCCTGAGCACGCCTCACGCCCAGATCGAAATTGCAGGCAGGCTGGTTACGCAAGCGCGGCGGGCGGTTCCCACCGAGCTGCACATCAGCGCCAGCTCGAGCGATTTGGCGGCGCTGGAGACGCTGGCCGGCCGGCTCGCGGCGGCTGTGGGCAAGCCGCTGCCGGCGCTGGGGCTGGGAGGCCGCGCCCGTTTCCGAGGGGAGGTTAGCGGCACGCTGGCCGCACCCGCAATCTCGGGACAATTCCACGCCGCATCGCTCGCCTTCCGCCACACCCGCTGGAACGCGCTCGAAGCCGCCATCGCGGCCTGTCCAACTCGCGTTCAAATTGAGCATCTGAGGCTGTCTTCCGGGCGCGCGCAGATTCAGTTAACCGCTGCGCTGGGTCTGGCGCATTGGGGCGTTACCCCGTCCAGCCCCGTCCAGGCGATCCTGTCGATAAGTTCGCTTCCACTGGCGATGATCACTGCACTGGTGCCAGCCCCATTGCCGCTCACCGGCACACTGAGCGCGCATGCCCAGATTCGTGGCACTTTTGGTGCGCCGTCGGGGCAGGGAAACGCAAGGCTGGAGCCGGTTCGCCTGAAACTGGGCGGCGTGGATGCCGGCCTGGAAGCGGTGCAGCTCGAAGCGCAGGGCACCGCGACCGCGGTCGACGTCCAGCTTGCCGCCCAGCTCGCGGCGGGCAAGCTGCAGGCCTCGGGCACGCTGCATCCCGCCAACGGCGCGTACTCGGCGCAGCTATCGGGATCAGCGCTGGTGCTGGGGAAAATTCCCGTGCTGGTGGCGCAGCGCATGGGCGTAACCGGCACGCTTGCGGTGAGCGGTCATGGACAGGGCACGCTGGCCCACCCCGTCTTCGAGGTGGCGGTTTCCTCGGCCAATCTCGCCGCCAGCGGCCAGCAGGTGCACGATCTGCACGCGCAAATTCAGATTGCAGGCGGACACCTGCAGGCCACCCTTGCCGGCACGGCGCTGAAGACGCCGGTGCGCGCGCAGGCGGCGCTGGAGTTGAGCGGCGATCTGCCCATTTCCGCCGTGATTGACGCACCCGCCATTCCGCTGGCGCCTCTGGTGGCGGCGTTTGCGCCTGCGCAGGCGGGACAGATCGAAGGTCAAACCGCACTGCACATCACGCTGCAGGGTCCGCTGCGCCGGCCGGCGCAGTTGGCGGCATCCATCCATGCTTCCGGGTTCGATCTGCACTATGACAAGATTCTCGAGCTCAAGGCGGCGCAACCCATCCAGGCCTCGCTCGCGCATGGCATCGTCCAGCTTCAGCCCGCGCGCTTCATCGGGACGCAAACCGATCTTGAAGTCGCAGGCACGCTGCCGATTCCCGACTTGGGCGCCACGGCCGCTTCAGCGATGCATTTCTCCGTTACCGGCAAGGTCAACCTCAAAATCGCGGAGCTGTTTGCCCGCGGCATGAACTCCGGCGGGGAGGTGACGCTGAATCTCACCGCCTCCGGCCCGCTGGCGAAGCCCGCAGTGAACGGCGACATTGAACTGAGTCAGGTGAGCGTCAGCAATCCCCTCTGGCCGATAGCGGTGCAGAATGGCCAGGGCACCTTCCGGCTGCATGGCGGACGGCTGGATCTGACGTCGTTTACCGCTGCGCTGGGCGGCGGCAGCCTCAAGGTCACGGGCGGGCTGGCGATCACTCCCAAGCCGCGATTCAACTTTTCAGTGGCGGCGCGCCAGATCCAGGTGCGCTATCCGCCGGGTCTGCGCGAGACCGTGGCCGCCGAGGTCAACCTGGCCGGCACGCCGGCGGCCGCGCTGGTTTCGGGCCGGGTGCAGGTGGAGAATGTCTCGCCCGTTCCCGGTTTCGATTTTGCCACCCTGACCAACCAGATTGCGGAGTACACCGTCAATGTCGCCCGTCCGGGTAGTTTTCTCGATGACCTGCGCCTGGAGATCGCCGTCACCACCCCCAACCAGATCGCCATTACTTCGCGCGATTTCAGCCTGCACGCTAATGCCAACGTCAATTTGCGCGGCACGGCCCAGGAGCCGGTGGTGCTGGGCCGCGTGGATCTGTCCAGTGGCGACCTGATCTTCCAAGGGAACCGCTACATCATACAGAGCGGCACGCTCGATTTCGTCAATCCCGTCCGCACCATCCCCAACGTCAACGTCACCGCCGATACCACGATCCAGCAGTACGCCATTCATCTTCGCTTCGAGGGTCCGGTGGACAACCTGCGCACCGCCTACACCTCCGATCCCGCCCTGCCGCCCGCCGACATCATTAACCTGTTGGCCTTCGGCGAGACCACCGAGGCCGGCGCGGCCAACCCGCTGCCAGGTAATTTAGGCGCCGAAACGCTGGTGGCCGGTGCGGTGACCGGCCAGATCACTGATCGCGTGGAAAAGATTGCCGGCATTTCCCATCTTTCCGTGGATCCGGTCCTCGGCGGCGGTCAGCAGAACGCCGGCGCCCGCATCACCATTCAACAGCGGGTCACGGCCAATCTTTACGTCACCATCTCCACCGACGTCGCCGCCACCGAGCGCAATGTCATCGAAGTCCAGTACAAGCTCTCGCCGCGCGTCTCGGTGAACGGCGTGCGCAAGCAAAACGGCGGCTTCGGCGCCAATTTGCAATTCAAAAAGATCTGGCACTGAGCTGGGCCGCCGGAACCGGCCGCCGGCTAAGTGCCTCGATCCCGTCCGTCTGGTAACCCCCCGCGACCACGGCGGCGGCTCTGCCAGCGACGGCAATTCGCGCTATGGTGGTGCTGCATGCTTCGTGGCGCACTTGCAGTTCTGGTCATGGCGCTGGCGGTCGCGAGCGCCGGGGCCCAGCAGGAAGTTCGCTCCAGCTCGCAGGCTTATAAGCTGGCGCCGCTGCTTATCACCACGGCTACCAATCGCGTGGCTGTAGACGTAGTCGTGCGCCAGACCAACGGCCAGGTCGTCAGCGGGCTCGCGCGCAGCGATTTTCAGGTGTTGGACAACGGCCACGCACGGCCGCTCACTGGCTTTTTCGTGGTCAAGGGTCCCCAGCCGCCGCCACCCACTGCCGCGGCCCAACCCGCGCCCACTGCGGCTACGGTCTCGTCCGCGGCCGCCGCGCCGCCACGCTCGGTGGCGCTGTTTTTCGATGACGTCAACACGGACAAAGGCGACCTCGTTCACGCCCGCCACGCCGCTCAGCGCTTCGTGACCGAAGCGCTTGGGCCCAATGACCGCGTCGCCATTTTCACCGCCTCCGACCGGCAAAGCCTGGGCTTTACCCACAACAAATCTAAGCTGCTCGCCACCATCGCCCGACTCACGGTGCATCCCCGCCACGACCGCCGCTTCGGCACCTGCCCGCATATCACGCCATTTCAGGCCTACCAGATCATCCGGATCCAGGGCGGCATGGCGCTTAAGGCCGCCATAGCTGAAAAGCAGGCTTGCGATGAACAGGATGGTGTCGAAAACAACGACGGCACTGAGGCCTACACCGGCAACAATGGCATTCCCGGCTTCGATAACCAGTCGTTCCAGATCATGGCCGACGCCCAAACGATTTGGGAGGAAACCCGCGCCGCCTCTCACGACACGCTCGCCTCCATCGGTGACGTCGTGGATTATCTCGCCCGTCAGCCCGGCCGCCGCATGCTGCTGCTCGCCTCCGGCGGCTTTCTTTCCAGCACGCTCGGCAACCTGCGCCAGAACGTTATTGACCAGGCGCTGCGTTCCGGCGTGGTCATCAACTCCCTCGATGCGCGCGGCCTCTACACCGAAGGCCCGGGGCGCGGCATCAGCTACGTGGGCGACCTGCCCAAGCTTCCGCTCCCGACTTATTTCTACGAGGAAAGCTCCCACTTGGGCGCGCAAATGGCCCAGGAAGAAGCCATGGCCGACCTCGCCGAAAGCACCGGCGGTCTGTTTTTCCACAACAACAACGACCTTACCGTCGGCTTCGATCGTCTGGGGCTGATTCCCTCCATCACGTACGAGCTCACCTTCGCTCCCGGCGACATAGCGCACGACGGCAAGTTCCACAAGATCAAGGTCGATCTCACGCCCAAAGCCAAAGACATCATTCAGGCCCGGCCCGGCTACTACGCGCCGCTGCCCGACTCCGGCACCACTCTGCAGGACCGCCTCGATGCCGCCATGCACACCTCCGCTCCGGAGAACGGTCTTGCCGCCACGGTTTCTCGTCAGGCCGAGCGTGGCGCGGTCCGTGTCAACGTCCATTTCGACGCCACCCGCCTGCCCTTCGCAAGACAGCACGGCCGCCGCCACCTCGATCTGATCTTTATTGCCGGGCTATTCAACCCTCAGGGCAAATTTATTACCGGCAAGCGAGCCGAAATGGATATGGCGCTCAAAGATCAAACGTGGGAATATCTCCTTGCCCACGGCCTCAACATCAATCTGACGCTCAAGGCCGCCGCCGGGACCTATACCCTCCGCCTGGTTGTCGGCAACCCCGGCGGCCAGATTTTCGCCAATTCGCAACCCGCGGTAGCGAATTAGGCGCCGCTGCGGAGCTTGCGGATGAGCTGGATCTGCCCCGCATGGTATATCGCATGGCAGGCGGTCCCGAAGATTTGACGAAAACATTCGCCGGCTGGCATTGCCGCCTGCACCCGCTCCGCGTTCAAATCGCCCACTAACTTCACCAGGGCTTGCCGCTCCTGCTCCAACGTCGCGGTGATTTCGTGCCAGCTCGGGCCGCAGGTTCCGTCGCATCCGGACCAGTCCTCGCCCGGCAGCAGAAACGGCCCCGGACTTTTTCCCAAAACTCGCGTGCGCACCACATGCACCCAGTAGCCCACGTGCAGCGTGATCTCGGCAATATTGTGCCGGTCTGGGCCGGGGCGCCACAACGCCAGTTCGCTGCCGACACCGGCAATCGCATTCTGCAGCGTTGGCCCGTGCCACGCTTCGGCCCCGAACCCCTCCTGCAGCAGCCGCAACAGGTTCGCCTCGTCGTTTCGGTCAGTCATGGTTCATTTTAGCGGCGTCAGCCGGCGCGCGGGCTTGAAATATGTCAGTTCGGGCAGTCCCCGCCCTTTTTGCGGGGTTGACTGCCCTTTCGCCTACCGGCACGTTGTGATATGGTTGCTGGCGGAGCGGAAAAGTTGCCTATGCCAGGGTTGCGCCTGCGTTTCTCCTCCAGCCTAGTGCTGGCTTCTATCCTAAGTGGCGGCTTGGCTTTTGCACAAAGTGCCGGGCGTTCGCCGATGCAGTTCCGCGCTATCGGTCCGGCGCTGGGCGGTGGGCGCGTCTGCTGCGTGGTCGGCATTCCCGGCCGACCGGGCATTTATTACATTGGCGCCGCGGGTGGTGGTGTTTGGAAAACCACGGACGGTGGTTTTCGCTGGACGCCGATTTTCAATCACTACACCACCGAGAGCATAGGCGCGCTGGCGCTGGCGCCGTCCAACCCCAACCTCGTCTGGGTTGGCACTGGCGAAAGCAACGTCCGCAACGATGTGATTGATGGCCACGGCTTGTTCTTTTCCTCCGACGCCGGCCAGACCTTTACGGAAATCGGCAAGCAGTATTTCGATCATGCCGGCCAGATCGCTAAAATCGTCATCAACCCCACCAATCCCAACGAGGTCTGGGTCGCGGTTCTGGGCCACGCCTTCGGTCCCAACTCCGAGCGCGGCGTTTTCCGCACCACCGATGGCGGCCGCACCTGGCAGAAAACCCTCTACGTGAACGACATGACCGGCGCGATTGACCTGGCGATGAAGCCCGGCAATCCGCGCGTGCTGGTCGCCGCCATGTGGCAGACGGTGCGGCATCCCTGGGGCCTGGACGATGGCGGTCCCGATAGCGGCATCTATAAGTCCACCGACGGCGGCGCTGCCTGGACCAGGATCACCGGCCACGGCCTGCCCGCGCCGCCCTACGGTCGCATCGCGCTGGAGTTTGCCCCCAGCCAGCCCGACCTCCTCTACGCCGAAATCCAGGCCAAGCATGGCGTTTTCTGGCGTTCCGACGACAGCGGCGGCCACTGGACCATGGTCAGCAATAATGACCAACTCAACTCCCGGCCGTTCTATTTCAGCCGCTTTGAGGTGATGCCGAACAACCCGGACGACATTTTCTTCCTTTCCGTCCGCATGTCCTACTCCTCCGATGGCGGTCGCACATCCCAGCCTGCGGGCGTCACGCTGCACTCCGATCACCACTCCCTGTGGATGGATCCCACCAAACCGCGCCGCATGATCGAAGGCGACGATGGTGGCGTCAACTTCTCCCATGATGGCGGCAAGGACTGGATCCACGTCACCAACCTGCCGATCGAAGAAGGTTACGCCGTGCATGTGGATAGCGAGCAGCCCTATCATGTCTGCGTCGGTCTGCAGGATAACGACGCCTTCTGCGGACCCTCGCAGGCCGATGCCTGGCCCAATCGGTGGCGCGACGTCGCCAGCGGCGACGGCGAATACGCCGTGCCCGCGCCCAGCGATCCCAACGTGCTCTATGCCGAATCGCAGGAGGGTGACGCGCTGCACATTGACTTGCGCACCGGGCTTTCCTACAGCATCAAGCCCATGCCCAATTTCACCTCGGGCGAGAGTAACTACGTCTACCGCATGCCCGCGCGCTTCAACTGGACCACCCCGATCGCCGTCAGCGCCACCAATGCCAACGTGGTTTACATGGGTGCCAACCGGCTGTACAAAAGCGTCAACGGCGGCCATTCCTGGACCGCGATCAGTCCCGATCTGACCCTGAACGACAAGGCGCGCGAGCAGCCCTCCGGCGGTCCGATTGACCTGGACATGACCGGCGCCGAAACTGCCGACACCATCCTTTCCATCGCGGTTTCGCGCCTCGATCCCAACACCATTTGGGTGGGCACCGACGACGGTCTGGTGCAGGTCACGCATAACGGCGGCAAGACCTGGGACCGCGTCAGCAACAACATCGCCGGCCTCAAACCCTGGGGCCGCTTGCAGGAAATGGAAGTCTCGCCGTTTGATCCCAACACGGCGTACATCGCTTACGACCGGCACGAGATGAACGACTCCCACCCCTACGTCTTCAAAACTCACGACGGGGGCAAAACATGGACGGAAATTGACACCGGCCTGCCCGACGACTATGTGGCCCACGTCATCCGCGAGGATCCGAACCAAAAAGGCCTGCTGGTCCTCGGCACCGACTACGGCTTGTATCGTTCCGACGACGACGGCGCCACCTGGACCAAGATTCACGACGGCTTCCCCACCGCGGTCATCTACGATCTCCAATTCGTCAAGCGCACTCACAGCCTGGTGGTCTGCACCCACGGCCGCGGCCTCTACATTCTCGATGACATCGTTCCCTGGGAGCAGATGGCGAACTCGCAGGTCGCGTCAGCTCCATTTACGCTATTTCCCATCCTGCCCGCCGTCATGTTCCAGCGCATGGGCTATGTTTCTCTGAACCTGGACGCGCTGGCGCGCAACACGCCGCAGCCGCCGCACGGCGCGGTGATTCAGTACCGTCTGGCCAGCGCGGTACAAGTCGCCCATGCCGCGCCCGCACCGCCGCCGCTCACGCCCGCCCAGCAGGCGATGCTGGCAATGGCGGAACATTACGGTTTCTCCCCGCCCAGTTCCTCGTCTCAGCACGGCCCGGTGATGATCGACATTACCGACGCCGAGGGCGACCACATTGCCACGCTTCATGGCTCCGGCCATGCCGGACTCAACCAGGCTGTGTGGGGCGGCACTTACGATGCTTCCAAAATCAAGCCGCCGGCCGGCGGCGGGCGTGGCGGCTTCTTCGCGCTGCTGTTCGGCGGCGGCGGCCGCGGGCTCAACGCTCTGCCCGGCCGCTACAGAGTGACGGTTACCGTACCTGGCCTCGCGCCCCAGTCGCAATGGGTCAATCTCGGAGCCGATCCGCGCGTCCCGGTCAACCTCGCCGCGCTCAAGGCCACGCTGGCCGCGGGGCAGGCCATGCAGCCCGATATTGACGCCATGAACCGCATGCTCATCGGCCTCAACAGCTTGAGCAAGCAACTCACGGCACTCCAGCAAAATCTTCGTTCCCTATCGTCCGGCCCCGAGGGCTACGGCGATCTGCTGACCGCAGCCAAGTCACTCGACGCGAAAGTCACCACCCTGCAGCACGTGCTCGTTCCCGCACCCGCCCATGAGGATTACGGCGGCATCGCTGGTTTCGCCTCCGGATTCAATGGCATCTTCCGCGAGGTGAGCGGCGGCGTCAACGCCTTCCCTCCACCGCAGGACCTGCGCGACTGGGCCAGCGCGCGCGTGAAATTGCAAGGCTATCTCGACCGCTACAACCAACTGCTCAGCCAGGATGTAGTGGCATTCAACCAGCAGGCGCTCGCCCATCATGGCATCACCGTGGTCGCCGGTAATCCGGTGCAACTGGGTCGGGCACCCGCCGTTTTGACCAGGGCCGTGGCCGCGGCCAACCGATAAACCTGAAGGAGCGAATCATGAGACTCAAGTCCGTTTGCATCGCCCCGGCGCTGGCTCTGCTGGCACTGGGCGTAGCGGCGCTGCCCGCGCAGGCGCAGTTTTTCCGCCGCTTCAATACCAATAGCAAACCCATGCAGTTCCGCGACATCGGCCCCGCCTTGGCTGGTGGCCGCGTCTCTTCGGTTGTCGGCATCCCCGGAAATCCGAACATCTATTACGTCGGCACGGCCGGCGGCGGCGTCTGGAAAACCACCGATGGCGGCAACACCTGGAAAGCGATTTTCACCCACGAGGCGACCGCTTCGATCGGCTGGGTCGCCCTGGCGCCTTCCAATCCCAACGAGGTCTGGGTTGGCACGGGCGAGCCCAACATTCGCAACGACGTGATCGTCGGGCACGGCCTCTATTTCTCGCCTGATGGCGGCGCCACCTGGCAGGAAATCGCGCCCCAGATCTTCCATAACTCCGGCCAGATCTCGAAGGTTCTTGTCAATCCTACCAACCCCGACGAGGTCTGGGTCGCGGTCCTCGGCCATGCCTTCGGCCCCAACGACAACCGCGGCGTCTATAAAACCACCGATGGCGGCAAGACCTGGACGAAAACGCTTTACGTCAACGATCACACCGGTGCCATATCGCTGGCGATGCAGCCCGGCAATCCGCAGGTGCTACTGGCGGGCATGTGGGATGTCGTGCGCCATCCCTGGGCACTCGATGACGGCGGGCCCGGCAGCGGCCTCTACCGCTCGACCGATGGCGGCGACACCTGGACCAAAATTACCGCCGGCCTTGCCCGCGGCCCCTACGGCCGCATCGGCGTCGGCTTTGCGCCCAGCGCTCCCAGTATCGCCTACGCCATTGTCCAGTCCAAGACCGGCCTGTTCTACAAATCCACCGACGCCGGCCTGCATTGGACCGCGGTCAGCGACAACGATGGCATTGACGCCCGGCCGTTCTACTTCAGCCGCTTTGTGGTCGCGCCCAATAACCCCGACAAGATCTATTTCCTCTCCACTTCGCTGAGCTACTCCACCGACGGCGGCAAGACGCTCAAACCTACCGGCCGCGTCCATGCCGACAACCACAGCATGTGGATTGATCCCGAAAACCCGAACCGCATCCTCGAAGGCAACGACGGCGGCGTGTACCTGTCCTACGACGCCGGCCTGCACTTCCGTTTCCTCGATACCATCCCCATCGAAGAGGACTACATGGTCTCGGCCAGCAATGAGCCGGCCTACAACCTCTGCGCCGGCCTGCAGGACAACAACGCCTGGTGCGGGCCCTCCTCGCGCAACAGCACCATGAACTGGTCGGTGGTGGCCGGCGGCGACGGCCAGTACGCTGTTTTCGCCCCCTCCAATCCGCACATTATCTACGCCGAGTCGCAGAACGGCTCTGCCTCGCGCCTCAACATCAGCAACGGCCTGTCCACCAGCATCATTCCCTATGAGCTGGGCGTGGCCGACGTGAAGCAGTCCGATCTGAAATACCGCTTCAACTGGACCACCCCCATCGAGGTCAGCCCCACCAACTCCAACAGCGTCTACATCGGCGGCAACGTGCTGTTCCATTCCACCGACGGCGGCTACAGTTGGAAGGTCATCAGCCCCGATCTCACGCGCAACGATAAATCCAAGCAAGTCCAGAGCGGCGGCATGGTGGTCAAGGACATTACCGGCGCGGAAGCCTACGACACCATTCTCTCGATAGCTCTTTCGCCGACCGATCCCAGCACAATCTGGACCGGGGCCGACGACGGCGCCATCGAGGTCACCCACAACGGCGGGCAGACCTGGACCCGCGTGGATACCAACATTCAGGGCCTTCCGCCCTGGGGCCGTGTCCAGCAGATTGAGGTTTCGCCCTTCGATCCCAACACCTGCTACGTCGCCATTGATCGTCATATGAGCGACGACAATGCGCCCTACGTCTTCAAAACCACCGACGGCGGGCAGACCTGGACCTCGATTTCCGCCGGCCTGCCGCCGGACGCCTCCGCCCGCGTCGTTCGCGAGGATCCGAATGAAAAGGGCTTCCTGGTGGTGGGCACCTCGACCGGCCTGTTCTATTCCCGCGATGATGGCGCCAACTGGACCTCGCTCAAGCGCGGCTTCCCGACCGTGGACGTCTACGACATCCAGTTCGTGAAAAAGACTCACGATCTGCTGGTCGCCACCCACGGCCGTGGCATTTGGGTGATGAACGACATCATCCCGCTGGAGCAGACCACCTCTGAAGTTGCCAGCGCTCCGCTCACCGTCTTCCCCATCGAGACCGACTACCGCCTGCGCGGCGGCAAGGTGGGCGGCGGTGGTTTCTTCTTCGGCGGCGCCGGCGGCGCGCAGATTTACTACAACCTTGGCTCTGCGCACAGGGGTAAGAATCGGGTCAAGGTCGCCATTGCCGATAGTCACGGCAACCCAGTGACCACCCTCTCCGGTACTGGCAACCAGGGCCTGAATGTGGTCACTTGGCGCGGCAACTACGACGGTCCGGTCACGGCCGTGCTGCCGCATAGCAGCGGCGGCTTCGGCTTCTTCTTCCGCTCACGCGGCACGCCCGGCAAGGCCGCACCCGATGCCGGTCCGGCCGCCGTTCCCGGTGTTTACACTGTAACCGTGACCGTGGCCGGCCTGCCACCGCAGTCGCAAACCGTGCGTGTCGCCGAGGATCCGCGCTGGCCGCATCCCGCCGACGCCCTCGCCGATGCACGAATCACGCTGAAGGATTCACTCGAAGCGCGCGACCAGCTCTCGGCCCTGAACGAAATGCTCACCGGCCTGCAGAGCATGAAAACGCAGTTGGGGGCAGTCCAGACCAGCATGAAGACGCTGGACACGACCGGCTCGGGTAACTACGAGGATGTGATCGGCTCGGCGCACGCACTCTCCCGCAAGGTGGCCAAAATGGAGTACGTTCTGTTCAATCCAGAGCAGAGCAAGAATGAAGCCACGGCCTATCTGACCGACTTCCAGCAGCAGTTCCAGAGCGCCTACCGCAACTTGGGTGGTGTCTATGACACTCCGCCCCGGCCCACCGATGTGGCCCTGTGGCATTCGCTGCTCGGCCAGCTCCAGGGTTACTTGTCGGGCTACAACCAGCTCCTGCGCACCGACGCCGTAGCCTTCAACAAGATGGCCGCCCGCAGCCACGCGATCACCCTGGCTGTCGGCGATCCCATCACGTTGCCGGCCAGTGCCAGCGTGCGTGCTGCCGCCGCCACACGCCGCCGCAAATAGCGCCGGCGCTGTTCCAACCCACGCGCGGGCCCCGCGGGTCCGCGCGTGATTTTGACCCGGACTGAAGAAGGGGCTATCGCCGCCGCCGGATCGCCAGAATATCTCCCGCCATCCGCAGGCTGTCGCCCAGCATGTGAATCTTGGCGCCTTCGGCGTGCGACCACACCACCGGCACTTCCTCGATCCGGAATCCCATCCGCCGCGCCAGGAACAATAGCTCGGGATCAAAGCCCCACCCCTCGCTCAGCTGCCGCGGAAACACCGACGCCGCCGCTGCGTGGCGGAACAGCTTGAATCCGCACTGCGTATCGCGGAAAGGCAAGCCCAGCCCGAGCCGGACCATGCAGTTGAACACGCGCCCGGCGTGTTCCCGCAGCCGCGGTTGGTGCGCCCGAATCAGCTCGCGCCGGCACCGGCTCCCGATGGCGATGTCGGCGCCGCCATCGAGCGCCCGCTCCAGCTTCTCCAGCTCTTCAATCGGCGCCGACAGATCCGCATCGGTAAAGAGCCGCCGCTCGCCGCTCGCCGCCAGCATGCCCCGCCGCACGCTGAATCCTTTGCCGCGATTGTGCTGGTTGCGCAGCTGTATCCACCTCACTCCTCCCGGCCGCGAGCGCGGCAGCTCCAGCTCTCCGGTGCCATCGCTCGACCCGTCGTCCACGACAATGACTTCCACCGCGCGGTTCTGCCCCGCGAAATACGCGCTCAGCGTATTCAGCGTCGCCGGCAGCCGCCGCGCCTCGTTGTACGCGGGAATGACAACGCTCAAATCCGCGACTGCGGCTTCGTGGACCCCTGGCAGAGTCGCCTGCCGTCCTTGCTCCTTCATCGCCCCAGCTTCAGCTCATTCATGGGAATCCTGATCGAGTGCGAGATCGTCATCATCGGCAGGACCAACTCCTTGGCGGTCGGCGGCGCTGCCTGGGGGTTTTCATAAAGGTAGAGCGTTTCGCCGCGTATATCGCTTACGTTCGTGCTCACCGGATACGCTGCTAACAGCCGGTACGGCGGCTGATGCACCACCTCGCGCAGGAGCGTTTGCGCCTGATACATGGGCGGGCTGTTGTCTACCACCACGTAGCGCACCCCGTAGCGCGCCAGCACGGTGCGCACATCCGCTTGGCTGTGGACCAGTTGCTTCGATCCCCATGCCGGCACCCAGTCGTGAACGTAGAGCTCCTTGCGCAGCACGACCCACGACCGACTGGGATCCAGCGCGCGCATATAAAAAATGAAGTCCCCCGGCAGCAGCCCGTCGTATTCCACGAATCCGCCACGGCCACTGCGGATCACCCGCTCCGCCACGGCCTTATAGCCGGAAACGTACGGCCGTTCAAATCTCCACGCTTCCCAGCCCGTGAAAATCAGCAAGGCGGCCAACGTGGCCACCCCGCCGGTCCGCACTCGTTTCGGCCAGCGCCCGGAGACCAGCGGGCCCACAGCAAAAAAGACGGCCGCCGGCAGCCAATAGATTACGTACCTCGATTCCTTGTGCGGAATCACCAGAAACGTCAGATAGACAGCCAGGAGCCACATCGCCATGCGCCGCGCCGCGGCCGCTTTGGTCCACCTGCGCCAGGTCACCGCACCCACGACGGCCAGCACCACCACGGGTATGCCGGCCTGATAGACCAAAACGTGTAGATAGTAGACGTACGTCCACCAGCTTCGAAAGGTGAACCCTTGCCCGGTGACCACGTCCGCGCCGATGAAATGATGCAGCACCTTCAGGCTCAACGTGTAATACGGCCCGGCGATCACCAGCACAATCGCAATCGCCCGCAGCATCGCCGCGCTCACGATCCAGCGCAGCTTGCGTTCAACCAGCAGCGTAAGCACGCAAAATACGGCCAGAAAAATGCAGTTTTCCTTGGTCAGCAGACACAGCGCGGCGAGTACCGCGAAGGTATACAGCGGCCGCGGCAATTTGCTGTCCAGATATCGGAACCAGAAGAAAATCGCCGCTACGGCGAGCGCCAGCGCCGGCACTTCCAGCATCACCGATTGCTCGAACAGCAGCAGCCGCGGCAGCAAAGCCAATAGGACCAGCGCCGCCAGCGCCGCGCGTTCGCCCGCCAGCTCGCGCACCAGCCGGAACCAGAACACCAGCCCGAACAACGCGAAACCATAAATAGCGAGGCGCGCCGTAACGGCCGAAATGCCCAGTGCCATGTAGAACAACGCCTCGACCGTATGGAACAGCGGCGGCCAGATCAGTATGCCGAGATTCGGATAATGCGCGTACCACGCGTAGGCGTAGAGGGTCGCGTGATGAATGGGGAATGCGCGAATCAGGTCCGCGATAAAGATCCCAGTTACCGCCTGCGAGGGCTCGTCATTGTTGAAAAGGAAATCGCCGTGCCCGATGCCGTGCAACACGAATGGCGACACCACCGCCAGCGCGACAATCATCCACGCCAGCCATCGCCAGTCCCGGCGCGAGTGCCGCGGCGCGGCTACGGCAACAGTCAGGGCAGGATCGGAAGGCACAAGAATCGCCTTCCGTTTGCTGATGCCCCGGGTTCAATCTGTGCTGCTCAGCCACACTACGTCAGGCGCGTCTCGTCCCAAGGTCCGGTCCATTCGCACGGCCGTCCTTTGGTCCGGTAGCAGGCGTGCTCCTGCGCGACCGAAAGGGTCACGTAGATGTTGATGCCCCTGAACGTATCCACGCCCGCCGGTCCGCTGCTATGACGGCACAAGGTTCCGATGCGCGGCACCAGCTCCGTCGGCACGCTTTTGCCGTCAACGTCGGCCGTATCGTGGCGCGTCCCGTCGCGGTCGTAAACAAAGTGCGTCCGCCGCCAGCCCTCCACCATGGAAGGTGTGATCGCGCCATCGTGGTTCCGGATCAGCCACATGAACGTCCAGAAGCGTGTGCCCATGCCGTTCAATCCGAAATAGCTCGGGTGCTGTTCGGCGTTGCCGTGCTGGCGCATGGGATGCCCGGGATCATAGACGTTGTCTTCGTTGTAGCTGTCTTTCGCCTCGACGTTATTGGTCGAGCAGATATAGGTCGCGCCACGTTCGCCCATATCGCCCGGCTTGCGGATAGCGTAGCGCGCGATGCCTTTCTGGTCGGCGGGAATGCTTTCGACCACGAATGCGTGCCCACTGTCGGAGACCATCCAGTTGGCGCCACGCGTGCATTTTCCGATCACGATCTTGTAGCCTGACTTGGCCCGGTATTCCGGTCGCCCCACGGTCAGCAGTTCGACCGCTTCCTGCGCGCTGCCGCCAAAGGCGGTTGCATAGAAATCGCCCACCTGCCAATCCAGTCCCGGCCGCCGATATCCGGAAAAGGGCTTGGCCAGCGTCGGACCCAGGATGCCAAATCCTCCGCCCGCGTATCCGCTCACCGCCACGCCGCGCTCGTTGAGTGCGTGTTCGCTGCCAATCTCGCCCGCCGAATCGGTGATGGTATAGCGGTAGGCGCGCTTGTCGCTGGGTGCGGCAGTGAAGTTGACCAGATACTCCTGCGGAAAAAAGTGCTGATCTTCGGAGCTGCAATGGATGGTCTTGCCGTCGCCGCTGGCCGCGGGCAGAATGATGGCGCCGCTGCAGCAGTGATACTCTTCCTCCCACGGCGCCAGTTCGGCGGTTTCCCCCTTGGGCGGCCTGCCCATCAGCCCCAAATAGCTGTTGATCATCAGGATCTTTTCAAAATTCGTGAGCTGGTGCGGAAACGCCGAGGCCGCCAGCTCGCTGGCCGCACCATCGGCGATTCCGTGCATCAGCTCCAGCGCCTCCGGCACCAGCATCTCGTAATAGCCGTTCTGGTGGCGCAGATAATCGACCATCACCGCCGGACTGCCCTGAATCGGCATCAGCTCGCGGTACCAGCCCTCATACACCATGCGGATCAGGTCGCCCGCGCGTTCGCCGTACTGCTTCCCGATCTCATGCCAGGAGCCGTGCAAATCGCCCAGGTGGCGCGGATGCGGATCAAACGCGGGATAACCGGGCGCGCGGTAATACCGATCCAGCGCTTGGTTGTGCCCGGTCCAATCTTTCGGCTGAGCTGGCAGCGCCGCTTTCGGCCTCACAGTGCGCGCAGCGTTCTCCGCTCGCAAACCGCGCCCGCTTAGCGCCAGCCCGGCCCCCGCTGCCGCCATGGTCTTGATCCACGTCCGCCGCCCCATTTTGTCCGCCATGAACTTGCCCTCCGGCGTTAATCTAGCTCACCTCGGCTGCTCGCTGCAATAATGTACAATCCGCCTAAGCCAAATGAACGCAGCCATTCTTCGCAAGCTTGGCACCGCACCCCGCTGCGAGCAGTTTGCCGATCCGGCCGCCGGAGAAGGCGAGGTGTTAGTCCACGTCCACGCCGCGGCGCTCAAACCCGTAGACAAGCAACTCGCCAGCGGATCGCACTACGCTGCTCCACAGCGTCTGCCGGTCGTGTGCGGGACTGACGGAGTTGGCCACCTCTCCGGCGGGCAACGGGTATTTTTCGGCGGATGCCGGCCACCCTATGGCGCCATGGCCCAACGCACGGTGGTTCCAGCAGCATTCACCTTTCCGATTCCCGACGGACTGGACGATGCCACCGCCGCAGCGATAGTAAACCCCGGCGTATCCGCCTGGCTTTCGCTCTCTTTCCGTGCCAAGCTGGCCCGTGGCGAAAACGTGCTTGTCCTCGGGGCTACGGGCACAGCCGGCCGCCTGGCGGTGAAGATTGCGAAGCTGCTCGGTGCCGGACGGGTCGTCGCCGCAGGCCGCAACCCTGCGGTCCTAAACGCGCAACCCCAGCAGGGCGCGGACGCGGTCGTGCGCCTTGATCAGCCTGCCGCCGAGCTTCGCAACGCGTTCGTCCGGGAAGCGGGATCCCCCGGCTTCCAGGTTGTGATCGACTTCGTCTGGGGCGAGCCCACCCAGCAATTGCTGGCCGCTTTGACCCGGAACGAGTTTGTGGAGATCAAGTCCGAAATCCGCCTGGTTCAGGTCGGGGAAAGCGCCGGCCCGGTGGTTTCGCTCCCGGCCGCCGTCCTGCGAGCCGCGCCCCTGTCGATTCTGGGAACCGCTGGAGTACCACCCAGCGACGTGCTCGCCACTGCTTTGCGAGAGGTCATGTCAAACGCGGCCCGCGGAGAACTGGGGGTGGACACCGAGCGTGTCCCGCTCGCCGAAGTCGAGCACTTCTGGCAGGCCCAACCACGCTCTCGCCGGCTGGTCGTCACTAATAGCTAACGGCTACCGAGCACGTCCATGAACGAGCTCACCGAAAACACCGCCCGGCCGCATCCAGGATCGCCGTAGCCCGGCGGCACCGGGAGACGGTGTTTGGCGTGGGTGTCGCGCCAGGTCTCCAGCAGCCGCAGATGATATTCGAGCGGCGCGCCCCCGGCGTTGTCTTTGCCCAGCCGCGTCAGCGGCTCGGCGCACCAGGTGGTGAAGCGCGGGCACACGCCCTGCGACATGAAAAACTCCAGCCCTTCGCCGGTCGAGCGAATCGCCTCCTCGACATCGGTGAACCCATGCGGTTTCGACATCTCGATGCCGCCCACAAAGTTGGGAATCACGTGTGATGGCCCGAAAATTTCCGCCGCGTCCAGTATCCGCCGGTGCCATTCACGGCGTCCCACGTAGCGGCTCTTTCCCGGGCAAAGGATCGAAAACAAACGTTCATCCCATACTTCATAGTTGGGGTGGTAAATCTGGATGCCGGCCTGCTTGAACTTGCGCGCCTCTTCCCGCGGCAGCGCCTGCGTCACCATCTTCCCGATCCAGCGCCCGGGGAACTTCTCCTCAATGGCCGCCGCATACTGGGCGTAAAAATCCGCCTCGCTCATCCCCTTCAGCTTCGAAGTAATGCTGCCGCCGGTGATGGTGTAGGCGCGGCTGGCGGAATCGGTCGCGGCGATTATGCCCAGCGCCTCCAGAATTTCTTCGACCGATTTCACGCCCGTATAAGGCCGCCCCTCCTGAATCTGCTGGCGGTAATTGTTGTTGATGTCGCAGAACTGGCACTCTTCCTGATCGCCGAAATATTGGCAAATCCGGAACACAGTCAGATAGACCAAGTAGCCCCACTCGATGGTCGGCGCAATCTCGATCACCCGCTTCCCGCTCGCCAGCGTGCGCGTGTAATACTCCGGCACGGGCGGAAAGCGGATCCCGGCAATCGGCTCGCCATCCAGCCGCAGTTCCGCCCGCGCTGCTTCGCCCTCGCCCACCACCTCGATGCGGTAGGGTGATGCCGGGTTGAGGCGTACGGAAATAATCGTCGGCCGGAATCCCCACGGCCCAGCTTCCAGCCATATTTCCTCCGGCGCACTCCAGTGTTCCTGTTGCTCCATCTCCTTTAGAGGCACCAGATCGAAGGAGAAGATGAAGTACGCCTTGGCTTTGAATTGCGCCGCCAGTTTCAGCGCCTCCGGTGAAAACGCGATGCCGGTGCGGAGAATATCTTCCTTGACCACCGCCTCGCGCGGCAGGCTGGCGTGCGCCGCCGCCGCGGCTTCAATCTCGCGCAATCGCGCCTGTGCAGAACTTACCGTGGCCACGCCCTAGTTTAACCCGGTACATTAGGAGTTTGCCCCTTGCCTCCATCGCCGAACAGTTGCAAGTCGCGGGGATGAGCGCGGCCGCTGCCGCGGCCAAAGCGGCTATGTTCGCTCGCCTCGCCGATGCCTGGCCTGTCTGGTGCAAGCTCGGGCCTGCGCGCGCATGGTTCGTTCCCGGCCGCGTCGAGCTGCTGGGCAAGCACACTGATTACGCCGGCGGTCGCAGCCTGCTGTGCGCCGTCGAGCGCGGCTTCTGCCTGCTTGCCGCACCGCGCCGCGATCGCTTGGTGCGGTTGCGGGATGTGGCCACAGGAGAAGAGCAGCAGTTTTCTATCGGCGATGATCCTCCCGCCACCTGGGCGCGCTACCCCGCCATCGTCGCCCGCCGCTTGGCGACCGACGATCGGCTGGATCATGGCGCCGACATCGTCTTCGCCAGCGACCTGCCGCCCGCAGCCGGCATGAGCAGCTCCAGCGCCCTCGTGGTTGCCAGCTTCCTGGCTCTCGGTGGCGAAGTCGGCGCAGAGGGCAGGGAAGCGCTGGCGGCCTATCTCGCCGCAGCCGAAGTCGGCGTCGGCACCCACGGCGGCAGCGAAGATCACACCGCCATTCTTTGCTCTCAACCAGGCGTCTGGAGCCAGTACCGCTTCCGTCCCACGCAGTGCGAAAGCACGCTGCCCGCGCCCCGGGACATGACACTGGTCATCGCCGCCAGCGGCGTCGTAGCGGATAAGTCGGGCGCCGCCCGCAACGCCTACAACCATGCCGCTGCTAGCACCTCGGAAATCGTGGCTTTGTGGAACCAATCCACCGGCCGCCAGGACACCACCCTGGCTGCGGTACTGTCATCGAGCGCCGGCGCGCTCGCGCGCCTGCAGTCGCTGCTGTCGCCTCGCCCGGCCCTGCGCGTGCGCCTGGACCAATTCTGGAACGAAACCGAGGTCTGGATCCCCGGCGCCGCCGCTGCCGCCCGCTCTGGCGGCTGGCCCTCCTTCGGCGAATGCGTTTCGCGTTCCCAGGCCGCCGCCGAAACTGCGCTTGGCAACCAGACCCCGGAGACGCTGGCGCTGGTCGCCAGCGCGCGTGCGCTCGGCGCGGTCGCAGCCTCCAGCTTCGGCGCCGGTTTCGGCGGCTCGGTCTGGGCGCTGGTCTCGAGCGTTGAGGCCGTGGATTTTCGCCGCGCTTGGCAAGAGCAATACCATCGAGCATTTGCAGTTCCTGCTGCCGCCAGCCTATTCTTTGAAAGCGCCGCCGGTCCGGCGGTGCTGGAGATCGCCTGTGTCTGACTGGAATCGTCGCGAGTTTCTCGAGCGCAGCGCCGTCGGCTTGGCCGCCGCCTGGGCGCTGACCCATGGCCTCGAAGGCCAGGCGGCGACCGGCGCGGTCCACGGTAGCCGCGCGCGCCTCGCCACTCCGCGCGTGGTCGCCGAATGGGAAACCGGCGCTCAGGGTTTGCGCCTGCGGAGTCTGCGCTCGCCCGGCCTGCCCGCGCTGGGTCCCATGCCGGTGTTTTGGCTGACCGTCAACGGCCGCACCGTTGACTCCACCGCGCTGCGCATCACCGAGCCGCTGCGCCTTTCCGCGCTCACTCCCGATTCCGCCGCGGCTCGTTTTTCCGAGCGCCTTTCCGGCCGGCAATTGACGGCTACCCTTGCCGATCCCGCTGGCGCCTACCAGGTTCGCTGGCGCGCACTGCT
Organism: Terriglobales bacterium; assembly: GCA_050747745.1. GTDB lineage: Bacteria > Acidobacteriota > Terriglobia > Terriglobales > SCQP01 > SCQP01. The sequence continues at coordinate 68,609 of JBOGKM010000081.1, read as the reverse complement.
GCGCGACGGCTCGCATTACATCCGCCAGGAAGTCTCGCTCACTGCCGGCGGTGCCGATGTCCCCATCACCGGGATCACGCTCCTCGATATACCCGCCCAGGGCGCGCGCGTCGAGGGCAAGGTCAAAGGCTCACCCATCACGGTTACCCCCTCGGGCGCCGCGACCGGGCTCAGCTACGGCGGCTGGTTCTTCGGTTTCGAACATCCTCTGTCGGAAAGCAAAATCGAAGCCGGCCGCGCCCGGTGCAGCTTCGCCCGCGCTCTGCCGCTCGCCGCCAACCGCACCGCTGTCTATTCCAGCGTGATCGGCGCTGCCGCGCCCGGCCAGATGCGCCGCGATTTTCTTGCCTATATCGAACGCGAGCGCGCGCATCCTTATCGTCCCTTTCTGCATTACAACTCCTGGTTCGATCTCGGCTATTTCACACCCTACGATCAATACGGCTGTCTCGACCGCATCCATACTTTCGGCCAGCAGCTCTATCGCCGCCGCAGCGTCCAGCTCGATTCGTTTCTCTTCGATGACGGTTGGGACAACCACCGCAACTGGGGTTTCAATAGCGGCTTTCCCGATGGTTTCACGCCGCTCCAAGCTGCCACCGCCGCCATCGGCGCCGGTCCCGGCGTGTGGCTCTCGCCCTGGGGCGGCTACGGCCCGCCGCGCAAAGAACGTCTGGCCGCGGGCAAGGAACTGGGCTATGAGGAAAACCGCCACGGCCTGGCGCTTTCAGGCCCAGTCTATTACCAGCGTTTCCATCAGGTCTGCACGGAGATGGTCACCCAATTCGGCGTGAACCAGTTCAAGTTTGACGGCACCGGCAGCAACGCTCGCGTCGTGCCCGGCAGTCAATTCGGCAGCGACTTTGAAGCCGCCATCAGCCTGATCGCCGATATGCGCCGCCTCAAGCCCGATCTGTTCGTCAATCTCACCACCGGCACGTATCCATCGCCGTTCTGGCTCCGCTATGCCGACTCCACCTGGCGCGGCGGTTACGATACCAACTTCGCGGGCGTGGGCAGTGATCGCCAGCGCTGGATTACCTACCGCGACGGGGCCACCTTCCGCAACATCGTGAGCCGCGGTCCGCTCTACCCGCTCAACTCGCTCATGCTCCACGGCATCGTCTACGCGCTCCACGCCCGCCGCCTCGAACACGACGACCACAACGATTTTGCCGCCGGCGTCCGCGCCTACTTCGGCACCGGCACGCAGTTGCAGGAAATGTACATCACGCATTTCCTGCTGACGGAAGACAACTGGGACGTGCTCGCCGAGGCCGCGCGCTGGGCGCGCCGCCATGCCGCCACGCTATTGGACACGCACTGGGTGGGCGGCGATCCGCTCCATCTTGAACCGTACGGCCATGCTTGCTGGTCGCGCTCGAATGCGATTCTCACCCTCCGCAATCCCAGCGACAAACCGCAGTCGCTTTACCTCGATCCAGTCGAAGCCTTCGAACTGCCCTTCAACGCCCGCCCATCCTACCGCCTGCTCCCCGCTTGGCCGAACGATCAATGGGGCCAGCGTGTGGATCCCTCGCCCATCCATCTTGAGGCCGGCATCACTCACGAGTTCACGCTGCGCCCCTTCGAAGTGCTGACGTTGAACGCGGTCTGACGCCCGACTCATGCTATCCCGAATCCAAACGGCACTTTTGCATGCGCACGCTTGCGCGCCTTTTTATCCCGGCAAGTGGAGGTTGAGCCGCGTACTGGCGCGTTCCTGCCAGTTCCCGGACTCGCTGCTCATTCAGCGCCGCGGCACGCACTATCGGATCAAAACCACCGTCCCCAACCAGCGCCAGCTGCTGACCGATGGCATCTGCGAAGCGGCCGAGACAGCATATCTGGAGCGTTTCCTGCGTCCGGGCATGGTGGTGGTGGATATCGGCGCCAATATCGGCTACTACACCCTGCTGTGCAGCCGCTGCGTCGGCCCTGGCGGACACGTCTACGCCTTCGAGCCAACCCCGGCCAACATCGAGCAGCTGACCGAAAATTTACGCCTGAATCCTTTCGCCACCAACGTGACCGTGCGCGCATGCGCGGCCGGTGAGGCCGCGCGCCGACTGCAGTTGATCGAATCGGCCGGCGATTCTGGCCAGAACTACATGTCGCTGGCGGAGGGCGGTACCGAAGTCATTGCGATCGACTCCTTGCAATTGCCGCGTTTGGATTTCCTGAAGATGGACACCGAGGGCTTTGAACCCTACGTCCTGCGCGGCGCCGCGGCTACGATCGCGCGCTGCCGGCCGGTGTTGTTGGTTGAGGTGAATCCGCCCTTTCTCGCCCGCTATGGCCACACTGCCTCCGATCTGGCCAAGCTCTTGGCGCAAATGGGTTATCGCCTTCAGCACCCCACCTGGCGCGGGCTGGAACCCTATCGCGAGCCCACGCGGAAGGAAATTTTCCTCAACGTGTTGGCCTTCCCAATCTAGAACGCCCTGAACCCGGCAAAGAAAAGGCCGATGACGATGAGGCCCAGGATCACCCGGTACCAGACGAAGAACCGCAGCGTGTTCAGCTTGAGGAATCGGATAAACAGCCAGATCGAAACGATGCCGACGATGCCCGAGGCAATCACGCCCGCCACGAACGGCCCGTGCATCCCGGCCGGAATGCCGGTCTTTTGCACTTGGTGCGCCTTGTACAACACCGCGCCCGCGATGATCGGTGTCGCCATCAAAAACGAGAACCGCGCCGCAGCCTCGCGTGACAGACCCGCAAACAACCCCGCGGTAATGGTCGAGCCGGATCGCGAGATGCCTGGAATGACCGCGACCGCTTGCGCACAGCCGATCCACCACGCCTCCCACATCGAGGTCTTGTCAAAGTCCTTGCCCGGCGCCTGGCGCTCCGCCGTCGCTGCCAGCGCCGTGGCCGCGCCGCTGCCCGCCGCCTGCGCCAGCACGGACTGCGCTGCCTGCTCGCCGCCCGCCTGCCGCATGCGCCTGGCTTCATTGCGCTCGGGCATCCGATCCGCCCAGCCCATCAAAATCCCCACTACGATCAGGCTGGCGGCGATGATCAGCGGATTCCGCCAGGTGGATTCAATTTCCTTGTCGAATGCCAATCCAATGATGCCGCCGGGAATCGTCGCCAGCACCAGAAACCACAGCAGTCGCTGCTGCACCGCCAGCGCCGGTCCGCTGATGGGTGCGCCGGTGTGAATGTCAATCGCCGCGCCAAAACCTGCCCGGATGATGCGGATCCAGGTCATGAAGAAAAAGCCGATGATGGCCAGCAGCGTGCCCGCGTGCAGGGCCACGTCAAAGGTGAGGCCGGGATCGGGCCAATGGAAAAACCACGGCACCAGAATCAAATGCGCGGTGCTGCTGACCGGTAAAAATTCCGTTATGCCCTGAATGACGCCTAAAATGATCGCCTGCCAGATGTGGATCATTTGCTAATCGCGGGCACCCGGCGCGGCTATGCTGCGTGGCCCGCCCCTCCTCTTCGCATGCCCGGCGCCGGTCGCACAAGTTCCGAGGGTCGGCTGCCAGACCGTCGCACGTGGCTCTTTCCGAGTATCGCAGAAACCGTAGTGGAGCCGGTATCTTCCTCGATACCTCAGAGGGCCTCGCCGCCTCGTTATCATGAGGCTGTGCATCCGCTGCGTCCCACCGCCAATCGGCGCTTTAACGAGCTGGTCGGGCTGCTGGTCCTCGTCGCGGCCACGCTTCTGTTTTTGGCGCTGGTCTCCTACCATCCTGCCGACCCTTCCCTCGACACGGCGGCCTCGGTTCTGCGTCCTGCCAACTGGGTCGGTCCGGTGGGCGCCACGGTCGCCGATCTTTTGTTTCAGTTCTTGGGACTTGCCTCGTTCCTGCTGGTGCTGGCCCTGGTCAGCCTTTCCGCCCACTGGTTCCGCGCGCCGCGCTCGCGCGCCCTGCACCGCAGCCACGTGGTAGGTCTGTTCATCAGCATCGCGGCCCTGGCCGCCCTTATCGCCGAGCTGCCGTGGCAAGCCTTATGGCGCGGCAGCGTGCCCCTGCGAGGGCTTGCCGGCACAATGATTGCCGCTTGGCTGATTGCGGCCTTCAATCCCATTGGCGCCTATGTGCTCACCGCGGCTGCGCTGCTGGTCGGTGCCTTCCTCTGTACCAAATTCTCCTTTGCGAGTACCCAAGCCTGGTGGAGCGAAGCGGTTGCGCCGCGCTGGAACGCCTGCTTGGGCCCGCTGCTGAGCCCATTCGCCGCTCTGCGCCTGCGCCGCGCCGCCCGACGCGCCGAGCGCCTGGCCGCGTGCGAAAACGCTGCGGCGTTGCAAGCTCCGCCGGCGCCGGTCGAGGTCCAGGCGACCTTCATTCCCGCGCGCAGCCGCGTGGCCGAAGCCGAAACCGCCGCCGCCCGCGCCCGCCGCGATGCGCTGCATCCCGAACCTGAGCCCGAGTCCGAGGCGGAACTTGCGCCGACGCCCCTGCCGCCCCTTTCCACTCCTGCGTCGATGCGTCGATACGAGCTGGCGCCCGCGCCTGCCGCCAAAACCGTGCGCCTCAGCAGCGGCCAATTCCGCACACCGCCGCTATCGCTGCTGCAATTGCCCGGCCCCGGCGATCAGGTCGAAGAAGCCGAGCTGCGCGACATGGCCGCCCGCCTCACCGCCAAGTGCCAGGAGTTTGCCGTCACCGGCGCCGTCACCCAGATCAATCCCGGCCCCGTGGTCACTACCTACGAGTTCAAACCCGAACCCGGCGTCAAATACAGCCGCATTACCGCCCTCAACGACGATCTCTGCCTCGCCCTCGCCGCCGAATCCGTCTACATCGAGCGCATTCCCGGCAAAAGCACGGTCGGCATCGAAGTTCCCAACCCGCATCGCGAAACCATTTTCCTGCGCGAAATCATAGCCTCAGAAGCCTTCCAACGCTCCAAATCCCCGCTCACCATGGCGCTCGGCAAGGACGCCAATGGCGCCATCGTGGTTAGCGATTTGGCCGCCATGCCCCACCTGTTGATCGCCGGCTCGACTGGCTCGGGCAAAAGCGTCGCGCTCAACAGCATGATCGTCTCGCTGCTCTACCGCTCGACGCCCGAGCAATTGCGTTTGATTCTGGTGGATCCCAAGCGCCTCGAGCTGGGTCTTTACGACGGCATTCCACACCTCTATACCCCCATCATCACCGAGCCCAAGCAGGCCGCGAACGCCCTGCGCAACGCCACGCGCGAGATGGAGCGCCGCCTCAAGCTGCTCGCCAGCCACGGCGTGCGCAACATCGCCCAGTACAATCGCCGTTTTGAGGAGCAGTCGCCCAGCCTGTTCGAGAACCTGGGCGAGGACAACCGTCCGCTGCCTTACATCGTGATCGTCATTGACGAACTTGCCGACCTGATGATCGTCGACGCCCACAACGTCGAGGAATCCATCACCCGCCTGGCGCAAATGGCGCGTGCGGTCGGCATTCATCTCATTCTCGCCACGCAGCGCCCTTCAGTGGATGTCATCACCGGCCTCATCAAGGCCAATTTTCCCGCTCGCATGTCCTTCCGCGTGGCCACGCGCGTGGACTCGCGCACCATTCTCGACTCCCAGGGCGCCGAGCTGCTGTTGGGTAAGGGCGACATGCTTTTCCTCCCGCCCGGCACCTCGCGCTTCCACCGCGTCCACGGCGCATTCGTCACGGAGCCGGAAATCGGCGCCGTCGTCGAAGCCTGGGCCAAACAGGGCCAGCCCGACCTGGATGACACCTTCCTCACCGCGCCGCAGGAAGAAGATGCCGATCCGATACCCGCTTCGAGCAACAACGGGAGCGAAGCTCCGCCCTCCGAAGGCGATGATAACGATCCCATGTTTGAAGACGCGGTACGCGTCGTGCTCGAGTACGGCAAAGCCAGCACCTCACTGTTGCAGCGCCGTTTGCGCATCGGCTATGGGCGCGCCGCCCACTTGATCGATCTGATGTACAACGACGGCATTGTCGGCCCCGCCGACGGTCCCAAGCCCCGCGAAGTTCTCAAGCGCCCCGGCTGGCTCACTGAAGTCGAACCCGTCCTGCGCTAACGGCCCCAAACCGTACGCGAGCCCCGCCAGTCTCCTAGCTCGCCGCTGCGGCTCAGTCCAGGGGTAAAGTGTCCAGACTGTATCCCCCCGGACCAATGCGGATCAGCAGGCGGCTAAGCGGGTATCCTGCGGCGATTTCCTTGCGCACCACCGGCTGCAAAATCTGCATGAACTCCTCGTCGTCGGCGCCGAAGGCAACCAGGAAGTTCCGGTTCGGAATAGCGATGGCGAACTCTTCGGTATGCAGCAGTTCGGAGGCGCGGTCCTGGAATTGGGGTGCGAGCACGAAAGCGGCCTTGTGGCCGTGCGCCATCTCGACGTGAAAGGCGCGAATCGTGTCCTGAATCGTCCAGGCCACCACGGTGGCGTCGGTCCACAGCCGCTGTAGGTTCTCCATGGCTGCGGCGAGCACGCATTCCTCGGGCATGTCCCAGGCCTGCAGTTGCTCCTGTCCGATGCCGTTCTCGAATTCGCCGCACGTCAAGACGTAGCCGACCTCGCCCGCGAGCGGATAGAACAGCGGCTTGGGCTGGCGCCGCACTAGGCCCGAGGTCGTGAGCCGGGGAAACAGCAGCGGACGGGCCGTGTTCCAGTCGCCGGGAACGCGATGCTCGAGCGTTCCCACCACGTGCGTCAGGTAGGTATCCATGTCGAAACGGTCGCCGTTCTGGCAAAACGCCGCCCAGGCGCGGCTCAGGCGCAGGCGATGGGCGGTGGGCCGCCCGGAGGGCGAGCGCAGCACCGCTATCTCCAGTTGACCGGCTTTAAGAAAGCGCGCCTGCGGATACAGGTGCTGGAGCCGGAGGAGTGCTGTCGACTCAAACTCGTCGCGCGTCATTTCCCTGATGATAACAAGTTCCTGCCGACACGCGCGGGCTAGGAAGCCGGCACCGGGCGCAACTGAATCGGACGCTCCAGCCGGACGGTCAAATAGCTGCCAGGATTGAGCGTGAGATGGCGCCGGCTCACCAGCCAAACAGCTACCGCGACCGCCGCGCCCAGTCCCGCGCCCACCATCGCGCCTTGTCCGCCCGCCAGCACCGCGCCACCGATGAAGCCGGCCGCCGTCCCGCTTTCAGTGCGATGTACGTCGGTGGCCATCATGCCGCGAGGTTCGTGCAATAATCCTTCCGTATCCACGCGAGCAGCGCCACGCGGATCCGTCTGCACCACTATGGCGCTAATGGTGTAGCGGGCGCCGCTGGGCAGTGTGAGCAGATCAGGTTTGAGCAGCAGCTCGGAGTCCGAGATCGCCGGGCGCGCATCCTGCACGTGCATGACGTGACCCTCGATGATCGAGCCGGCAGGAATGACCAGCTGGCTGCGGTAATAGACCGGGGTTCTCACGCGCGCCGCAAAACCGTCGCCGTCGTCGCTGTATTGCGTGCTGAGGGTGGTTTCCAATTGCAAGGCGATGGGCGTCTGCGCCGGTACCAGCAGCGCCGGTTGGGGTGCGAAAGCGGCGGGCGCCATCGTGCCAGCCAGGGGAATGTTGCTGACCGTGGGCGTCTGCGCCAGCAGCAGCGCGGGCGACAGGCTCAGCGCTGCGATTGCGAGAAAACGGGGAAACGTACGCATGGCAGCCTCCACCATCGAGCATAGCTGGCGATCGGAGGCGAAGGGGAAAACTTTGTGGCCCGACTCGCAGCAGTAACCCCGCCCACCGCAGGGTTGAATTGGCGCGCGTGCGGGGCGTATGCTGGACTTTCGCCTTCCGTACTGCAAGGAGATTTTTGTGGCCACGATTGATGTGCCGGTAAGCGCGTTGAACAAGCGCGGTTACGGCGAGACTTTGCGCCAGGATCTGTGGTGGCTGGTGCCACTGCTGACTTTTCTGGGATTGGGCGCGTTTGTGGTGTACTCGACCTGGGCCGCGTTTCAGGGCGATTTTTTCCGGTTCGGCCCATATCTATCCCCCATGTACTCGCCGGTGTTGATCACCACCCGTCCGGACTGGTGGCCGGCCTTCATCCCGTTTTCAGCTTCACTCATCATTCTTTGGATGCCGGGCGGATTCCGCCTCACCTGCTACTACTATCGCGGCGCTTACTACAAAGCCTTCTGGTCGGATCCGCCCTCGTGCGCGGTGGGCGAGCCGCGCCAGCATTATTGGGGCGAGCGCAAGTTTCCGCTGCTACTGCAGAACATCCACCGCTATTTCTTCTATATTGCCCTGGTCTTTTTGGTGATTTTGGCCAATGATGCCTGGAATGCGCTCTGGTGGGTGGAAAGCGGGCGCCGCGTGGTGGAACTGCGTATCGGAACCATTGTCATGTTCCTTGATCCCATCCTGCTGGCGGGCTACACCTTCGGTTGCCACTCCTTCCGCCACCTGATCGGCGGCAGCAAAGACACCGTCGGTTCCGGGCGCAGGAATGCCTATAGTTGCGTGTCCTGTCTGAACGGGGCGCATATGAGATGGGCGTGGGCGAGCCTGGTGATGGTGATGTTCACCGACATTTACATCCGCCTGTGCGCCATGGGCATTTGGCACGACGCTGTGATCTGGAGACCTCACTAAGATGCCGGGATATAGCACGCACGAATTCGACGTCCTCGTAGTGGGCGCCGGCGGGGCGGGCCTGCGGGCCGCCATTGAAGCCTCCGCGGCGGGCGCCAAGGTTGGCGTGGTCACTAAATCGCTGCTGGGCAAGGCGCACACTGTCATGGCGGAAGGCGGCATGGCGGCTTCCCTCGGCAATGTGGATGATCGCGACAACTGGCGCGTTCACTTCGCCGATACCATGCGCGGCGGCGCCTACCTCAACAACTGGCGCATGGCCGAGCTGCATGCCAAAGAGGCGCCGGCGCGGGTAAAAGAGCTCGAAGCCTGGGGCGCTATTTTTGACCGCACTCCGGCGGGATTGATCATGCAGCGCAACTTCGGCGGGCATCGCTATCCGCGCCTGGCGCACGTGGGCGACCGCACCGGGCTGGAAATGATCCGCACGCTGCAAGACCATGGCATTCACCAGGGCATGGAAGTGCGCATGGAAACCACGCTGCTCACCCTGCTGCTGGACGGCAACCGCTGCGTGGGCGGCTTTGGCTACGAACGCGAACACGGGCGTTACATGCTGTTTCTGGCCAAGGCGGTGGTGCTGGCCACCGGCGGCATCGGGCGTGCCTTCCAGATCACCAGCAACAGTTGGGAGTACACCGGGGATGGACAGTCGCTGGCCTATCGCGCCGGCGCGGCCCTGCGCGACGTCGAGTTCGTGCAGTTCCATCCCACCGGCATGGTTTGGCCGCCGAGCGTGCGCGGCATTCTGGTGACTGAGGGCGTCCGCGGTGAAGGCGGCGTGCTGCGCAATAATCAGGGTAGACGTTTCATGTTCGACGATGTGCCGGAGAACTACCGCAGTTCGACCGCGGACAACCCCGAGGAGGGCTGGCGCTACACCCAAGGGGACAAGAACTCGCGCCGTCCGCCCGAGCTCCTCACCCGCGATCACGTGGCGCGCTGCATCCGGCGCGAGGTCATGGCCGGGCGCGGCAGCCCGCACGGCGGGGTGTTTCTGGACATCGCTTGGATTAAGGAGAAGCTGCCCAATTCGGTCGAGCACATCAAGAAGAAGCTGCCCAGTATGTATCACCAGTTCAAGCAGCTTGCCGATCTGGATATCACCGATAAACCGATGGAAGTGGGGCCGACGACGCATTACTTCATGGGCGGCATTCAGGTCGAAGGCGAAACTCAGATGACCAGCGTGGACGGCTTGTTTGCCGCGGGCGAGTGCGCCGCCGGGCTGCACGGCGCCAACCGGCTGGGCGGCAACTCACTTTCTGATCTACTGGTATTCGGCAAGCGCGCCGGTGAGCATGCGGCCTTGTTCGCCAAGCAGCACGCAGCGGCAAGCGCGGACGCCTTGCAGGAACAGATTGGTGCCGCCATCGCCTTCGCCGAAGGTCCGTTTGAGCGTGGCGCTGCGGGCGAGAACCCTTTTGTTCTCCAGCACGAGTTGCAGGAAACGATGCAGAAATGGGTGGGCATCGTACGCACGCAAAACGAAATGGAGCAGGCACAGGTCAAAATCGCCGAGCTGCGCCGTCGTGCCGAACGCGCGGGCGTTCCCGGAAATCGCGAATACAACAACGGCTGGCATACCGCCATGGACTTACGCAACCTGCTGACCGTGGCGGATCTGGTGGCGCGCGCGGGGTTGGAGCGCACCGAGAGCCGCGGTGGCCATTTCCGTGACGACTATCCTGCCAAGGACAAGAATTGGGATGGGTTCAACCTGGAACTGCGGCGCGGTCCGGACGGCGAACCCGCGATGCGCAAAATTCCCATCCCTCCCATGCCGCCGGACTTGCAACAGGCAATCGAGGAGAATAAATAGAGATGGCCTCGGCAACGCAAACCGTACCCGTACAACCCCAGGGCGGCGCCGCCGCGGTGGGAACCGCACAGACGCAAAAGGCGACTTTCCGCATTTGGCGCGGCGAGGACAATCAGGGCGGATTTGTGGACTTCACCACCGAGGTGCAGGAGGGCATGGTGGTGCTGGACGCCGTGCATTTTATTCAGGCTACGCAGGCCATCGATCTGGCGGTGCGTTGGAATTGCAAGGCGGGTAAGTGCGGCTCCTGCTCGGCGGAGATCAACGGCAAGCCCAAGCTGATGTGCATGACGCGGCTGAACTCGCTCGACCTGACCCATCCGGTCACCATCGAGCCGATGCGCACCTTCCCTCACCTGAAGGATCTGGTGACCAACGTCGCCTGGAACTTCCAAGTCAAGGAAAAGATCGCCCCTTTCCAGCCCAAGCCGCCCGATGCCGACGGCAACTGGCATGAGGCGCAGGCCGACGTCGATCGGCCGCAGGAATTCCGCAAGTGCATCGAGTGCTTCCTTTGCCAGGATGTTTGCCATGTGTTGCGCGAACACCACATGCATGACCGCTTCATCGGGCCGCGCTTCCTGATTCACATCGCGCAACTGGAAATGAATCCGCTGGACAATGGCGATCGCCTGCGCGAGCTGAAGGACGAGTACAACATCGGCTATTGCAACATTACCAAGTGCTGCACCAAGGTTTGCCCGGAGGGGATTCATATCACCGACAATGGCATTATTCCGCTCAAGGAGCGGGTGGTGGGGCGCTTCTATGATCCCTTGGGCAAGCTCAAGCACGCCCTCTCGAAAAAGAAGTAGACACCGGTGGAGATAGCCTTCAACGGCCGCCGCACGGAAGTGCGGTCGCAGAATTTGGCTGAACTGCTGCAGGAATTAGCCATAGCTCCCGACCGCATCGCGGTTGAGCGCAACCGGGCGCTGGTGCCGCGGCGGATGTGGGCCGAAACTCATCTCGCCCAAGGCGATGCTATCGAGGTGGTGCAGATGGTCGGCGGGGGCTTGGGTGCAGCCGGCGGATGCGCATGATGTCCTGAAACATGGCAAGGCTGTCGCTCGCCATGCGGATTTTGGCGCCCTCGACATGGGACCAGACCACCGGGACCTCTTCCACGCGATAGCCGAGACGGCGAGCTAGAAACAGTAATTCGGGATCAAAGCCCCAGCCCTCGACGCGCTGCTGCGCGAAAATGGCGGCGGCGCTGGCGGCGGTAAACAGCTTGAAGCCGCACTGCGTGTCCACAAACCGCAAACCCAGGCTCCAGCGCACCATGCGGTTGAAAATCCGGCCCGCGTTTTCCCGGAACACGGATTGGTGCTGGCGGATCAGGTCGCGGCGGCGGCGGCTGCCAATCGCGACGGCGGCGCCGGTGGAACGCAGCGCCTGTTCCAGCTTGGCCAGCTCAGCGATAGGCGCGGCAAGATCGGCATCGGTGAACAGGCAAAGCTCGCCGCGGGCTTCCAGCATGCCGCGGCGCACGCTGTAGCCTTTGCCCCGGTTGCCTGCATTTTGCAGGCGCCGCCAGAGCAGGCGGCCGGGCCGATCGGCAGGCAGTGGCAGGGTTGCGGTCGCGTCCTGGGAGCCATCGTCAACTACGATGACTTCAACCGCACGCGCTTGTGGGGCGAAGTAAGCTTCCAGCTCGCTCAGAGTCGTGGGCAGGCGCTGGGCTTCGTTGTAGGCGGGAATGACGACACTGAGGTCCAAGTGCTCCAGCGTACACCATCGGCCGCCTCATCCGGCCATGCGCTCGTCCCTGGATCGCGTTTCGATCTGGCGCAGGAACAAGCGCAGGATCTTCTCATCCCACCAGCGCTGCCGTGCCTCGTCGAGCAGTACCGTCTTGGCGCGATCGTGCGGCCAGGCGCGTTTATAGGGCCGCTCGGTGGTGAGGGCATCATAGGCGTCCACCACCTGGAGAATGCGCGCCAGCACGGGGATTTGTTCTCCGGCGAGACCGTCAGGGTAGCCGCCGCCGTTCCAGTGCTCATGGTGATGGCGAATGATGGGCAGGACTCGCGCCAGGGTATGAAGGGGCTGACAGATCTGCTCGCCGGTCACCGGATGGCGGCGCATGATGGCCAGCTCCTTCTCATCCAGCGGGCCGGGCTTGCGCAGGATGGCGTCGGGAACCGTAATCTTTCCGATGTCGTGCAGTATGCCGCCGCGGCGCAGAGCGGTGATATCGTCGCCCTGCAGGCCCAGCGCCAGGCCCAGACGGGCGGCAAACATCGAAAGGCGGTGGCAATGGCCCTCGGTATAAGGATCGCGCGCCTCCACGCCCAAGGCGAGGGAGAACAAAACGGTTTCGGCGTTTTCCAGCTCATCGGTGAACTGCTTCAACTTGAGCAGGCTCTTGACGCGGGCAAACAGTTCCTGCGGGTCCACGGGCTTGTTGAGAAAATCGTCCGCTCCGGCCTCGATGCCCTGAATCCTGGCGTCCTTTTCCGTCAGCCCAGTCACCAGGATCACCGGAATCAGCCGGGTGGCGGGATTCGACTTGAGATCACGGCAGAGGTCAATACCGGTGCGCCCGGGCAGGATTACATCCAACAGGATTAGGTCGGGCGGGTGGGCGGAAATCGCGCACACGGCTTCATCCACACTGGCCGTTGCCGAAACCGTGTAGCCGCGCTCGCGCAGCATCTCCTGGGTAAGCACACGGCTGTTTTCGTCGTCTTCCACCACCAGCACGTGGAACTCGCGGCTGAAAACTTGTAGCTCGGAATTAGGCACCAAGCATTAGATGAAGGCTGGAGCGAGGCGGAAGATACAGGTTGTTCGGCCGCTGGCGGCCTCCGGCCACGGCGGGGGCGCACCAGCGTCCTCCGCCACCACCACGATCGCTTTGCAGCGCAGCAGTGCCAACAAAGCGGCACGGATCGCGGCCTCGCTGTGACGTTCTTCGTAGTGGCCGCCGGCAACAGTGTTGAGCAGCGTTACGATGGCCACGTAGTCCACCGGCTCGCCCGAGTGGACCGAAAGCAGTTGTACGATTTCGTCGCTCGTAGCCGCCACGTCCGCTATTCACCGATCAGAATGGCGGCGGAAAGCACGGTGGTCCACAAGCCCCGCTTGTCGCCCACCGCCGATTGGCTGATGTTTATGGTACGTACAATTTTGTTCGAAATGCGGTAAATTTCCTTCTTTTCATCCCAGGAGCGATCGGGATCGAATTCCACATTCAACGTGGTGGCCAGCATTTCCGCGGCCAGCTCCTCAGCGTATTCGCCCGCCTGCTGCTCGGTTTCCCCGAAGGAATGGTGCTCGGAAAGGTAGCCGTAAGCGTTGCGGTCCGCTGGCAGCGCCAGCCCGATGGAGGCTGCAATGAGGCGGTGCGGCTCTCGGGTGGAGTTTTCGCTGAGCACCGCGAACACTACCTCGCCCGCACTCAGCTCCTTCAGCCCAGCTGTACGCGGCGTGAGCTTGCAGCGTGGAGGGAAAATGCTGGACACGCGCACGAGGTTGAATGCCGCCACGCCGGCATCGCGCAGCGCCAGCTCGAAGCTGGTTAGCCGCTCGCGGTGCTTGCCCACGCCCTTGGTGAGGAAAATCCTTTTAGCGATCATTGCCGCAACTCTATTTACCGGGAACTCCAACGCTAGCAGAAGTTTGCGGCTGGGGTCAAGAACTACGCCGCACGGTTTACGATGTTGCTATGCCCAACTTGACGCTGCCCCTGGGCGGCAATTTCACTCTCGGCGCGATCGGTCAAATCGCCGTGACCGCGCATGACCTGCGCCGTGCCATAGCGTTTTATCGCGATATCCTGCGCCTGCCCTTTTTGTTCGAATCGGGCCAACTCGCCTTCTTCGATGCGGGAGGAGTGCAGCTCATGCTCGACGTTCCGGAGCAGCCGGAATTTGACCACCCCAGTTCGATAATATACTTCCGCGTCGCCGATATCCGTGCCGGTTATCAGGCGCTGGTGGAACGGGGCGTGCGCTTCGCCGAGGGTCCGAAATGCATCGCCCGGCTGGAGGCGCGCGAGGTTTGGATGGCGTTTTTCCGCGACAGCGAAGGCAATGTGCTGGCGCTGATGAGCGAACAATCACCGGAGGCCTAGTTCGGCCCTGCTCCGGGCCGAGAGAACCATCTCTGCGAGCGGAAGATCGGCCGGGGTGGTGATTTTCCAGTTGCGCGGCGAGCCGGGCACCACGAACACATCTTCGCCCAGATGCTCAAGCAGCGCCGCCTCGTCGGTGGCGTAGAAGCCGTCGGCATGCGCGTGCGTGTAGGCGCGCAGCAGCAGGCCGAGGCGGAATACCTGCGGGGTCTGCGCCAGTACGACGCGCTCGCGCGGCAAGGTCGCGGTAACGCGATTGTCCTCCGCGCCCACGCGTTCCACTTGTTTGATGGTATCCACGGCGGGTATGGCTACTATGACCGCCGGGTGCTGTTGCGCGGCGGTGAGCACGGCGTTCAGCACGCGCGCCTCCAGGAATGGGCGTACGGCATCATGGATGAGGACGGAAACGTCGTTGCCGGCTTCCCCCAGCTCGCGGCTTAGCATCTGGACCGCATTCCAGACCGAATCCTGACGTGCATTACCGCCCTCCAGGGTTCTGACCCGCTGGCGCAAACGCGCTGCGGCCAACTGCTCTTCTACCTGCGAGCGGTCCTCGCGCCGCACGGGAATCAGGATTTCCTGGATCTCCGCGCAAGCTTCGAAGCAGCGCAAGGTGTGGATCAGGATGGGGGCGCCGGCCAGCTCCAACATGGGCTTGCGCGCCTGCCCGGAAGTGGTCGAACCCATCCGGGTGCTCAGCCCGGCGGCGGGGATGATGGCATAGCTCTCGCTCATGGTAGTTGCGCGTCCGGGCGTTCAGGAAACCGATACGGTCTCAACTTCCATGGCCGCCAGGCGGCCAAAAATCATTTTCCCGGCCGTAGTTTGCAGCACGGAAGTCACGGTGATGTCTACCGTGCGCGAAATCAGCCGCCGGGCGTGATCCACCACCACCATGGTCCCGTCGTCGAGATAAGCTACTCCCTGGTCCGGCTCCTTTCCCTCGCGCACAATGAACACGCGCATGCCTTCTCCTGCCAGCACCACCGGCCTGAGCTGATTGGCCAGCTCGTTGATGTTGAGCACGGCAATGTGTTGCAATTGCGCCAGTTTGCCCAGATTGCTGTCGTTGGTGACCAGCTTGCATTCAAAGCGCCGGGCCAAATCGATGAGCTTAAGGTCCACTTCGCGCACGTGCGCAACGTCATCTTCTATGATGCGGACCTCAATCGTGGTCAGCTTTTGCATGCGCTGCAGCACCTCCAGCCCGCGGCGGCCGCGTTGCCGCTTGCCGCCATCGGCGGAATCCGCCACCAACTGCAATTCGTGCAACACGAACTGAGGCACCAGCAGGGCGCCATCCAGAAAGCCGGTCGCCGCGATATCGGCGATGCGGCCATCAATGATCACGCTGGTGTCGAGCAGCTTTGCGCTGCGGCGGGTGCGCTCACCCCCAAACAGCCCCCCCAAGGCGGCGAGGTTGAGCAGCTCACCTTTTTCCGCACCCACGATCAGCCCGATATAGCCCATTACCAGCAGGATCACGACATTGGCGTAAGAGGCTGTGTGTTTTTCAAATCCCGCCGCCGACACCACCCAGGAGACCAAAAATGCGCCCAGAATACCCAACAGCGAGCCAACCGCTGCTCCCAGCAGCCGTTTCAGGCTGGCCCGGTTGAGCCGGATCTCGAACAAAATGATGATGGCAGCAATGGCGGCGCCCACCAGAGCCGCCCAGGCGGCGTGCAGATCAAACGGCCTCAAATAGGCCGCTGCGGCAGCCAAAGTTAGGATCAGTGCGACGCGAATGAAGAATAAATCGGCCACTGCAGCTCCGGACCCAGTAGTATAGCGCGAGGTGAGGGCATGCCGCGGACGCGGCACGGCGCAGTTGCCGACTAGCGGTTCTGTTCCGGACCCGGGCGCAGGGCGGCCGAACCGACTGGACGCGGCTGCAGGGGCGCATCATCGGCGCGGAAGGCGGTGGCAAGGTGATGCAGGAGAAAGCGCACCGCCGCCCGGGCATCCGCGGAAGGATCGTTTTTCCAGTGGAAGATGGCGTTCGCCAGCACCTGTTGGCCGTGCACATAATCGTCATCGCGGTGCAGGCGAGGTTTCCCAATGTCGGGCGGTTGGCGCTTAAAATTGACCACTTCTCCCATTTGCTGCTTTAGATGTGGGCAGCGCGGGAGGTGTTGGACGGCAAAGGCGAAATCGACCGCAGGGACAAAATGGGGCAGTTCAACATGGGAACCGTATTAGCACGCATCTTAGCTCTCGATTTGGGTCAGCGCCGCATCGGCATGGCCGTCAGTGATCCACTGCGGCTGAGCGCGCAGGGCTTGGAGACGTTGCAGCGGCGAAGTCTGGGTCAGGATTTGGCGGCGCTGGCAGCACTGGCGGCGCACTATCAGTCCGGCTTGTGGCTGCTGGGGCTGCCGCGGCATATGAGCGGAGAGGAGGGTGTGCAGGCCAAGGCGGCGCGACAATTCGGAGCGGCGCTGGGGCGGCGTACCGGACTGGCGGTGGAGTTCTGGGACGAGCGGCTCACCAGCGTCGAAGCCAATCGTGTCTTGCGCACCGCCGACGCCAGCCTGGACCAGCGCCGCAAGGCGGTAGACCGCATGGCCGCCGTGATTTTGCTGCAATCGTATCTCGATCGTGCCGCAGCAGTCGGAATTAACCCGCCGGGTATAGTGGATTCATGACGTCAGAAACGAACAAGCGGGCTTTGCTTTCTGTCAGCGACAAGGCCGGACTGACCGAATTTGCGCGGCGGCTGATGCATTGTGGCTTCGAGCTCATTTCCACCGGGGGCACGGCTGCCAGCTTGCGCCAGGAGGATTTGCCGGTGCGCGACGTGAGCGCGATCACCGGTTTCCCCGAAATGCTGGACGGCCGGGTAAAGACGCTGCATCCGAACATCCACGGCGGCCTGCTCGGGCGTTGGGACCAACCCGCCCACAGGCAGCAAATGCAGGCGCATGGCATTGCGCCGATCACGCTGCTGGTGGTGAATCTGTATCCGTTCGAGCGGGTGGCGGAGCGCGCCCGCACGCAAGGCGTCGAGCGCGGTGAGCTCATTGAAAACATTGACATCGGCGGGCCGGCGATGGTGCGTTCCGCGGCCAAGAACTTCGAATCGGTGGCCGTCGTGACCGATCCTGCTGACTACGACGTGGTGGCCGCAGAACTCGAGCAGCAGGGCAGCGTCAGCCTCGCGACCCGTTGGCGGTTGGCTCAGAAGGCTTTTCAGCGCACCGCCAGCTACGATGCCGCCATCGCCACGACGCTGCAAGCCTTGCCAGCGGGAGAAATGAGCGGCAGGGTCAAGCTGTCAACCGGCGAGCTGCCGGAACGATTGCTCATCTCCGCGGCGAGGTTGGCGGAATTGCGCTATGGCGAGAATCCGCATCAGCACGCTGCGGTCTATGGCGACCAGGGTCAAGCGGGTGGCCTGGCCCACGCACGGCTGCTACAGGGCAAGGACCTTTCCTACAACAACCTGGTGGATCTGGCCGCCGCCTGGGACCTGGCGAGAGAGTTTGCAGCTCCGGCGGTGGCCATTATCAAGCACACCAATCCCGCCGGCTGCGCCACCGCAGCTACGCAAAGGGAAGCCTATGAGCTGGCGCTCGCTTGCGATCCAGTCTCCGCTTACGGTAGCGTCATCGGCCTCAACCTGCCCCTGGACGCGGACGCGGCCGAGGCGCTGGCGGGCCTGTTCCTGGAATGCATCGCCGCGCCCGGCTTCACCGCGGCGGCCTGCGAGCGCCTGCAGAAAAAGAAGAACCTGCGCCTGGTTGAGATCGCGCCGGCGCCGATGCCGGTTTCCCTGCGCAGCATTACCGGAGGCTGGCTGGCGCAGACCAGCGACGACGTCCTGCTGGGACCGGAGGGCTGGCGCGTGGTGACGCGGCGGGCGCCCACGCCCGAGGAGGAACGCGGATTGCGCTTCGCGTGGGCGGTCGCCAAGCACGTCAAAAGCAACGCCATCGTGTTCGCGCGCGCTACCGGTACCGGCGGGCAAACGCTGGCCGTGGGCGCCGGCCAGATGAGCCGCGTGGACTCGGTGAAGCTGGCAGCCATGAAGGCACAACTGCCGCTCGAGGGCGCGGTGGTGGCCAGTGATGCGTTTTTTCCTTTTCCGGACGGCATCGAAGCGGCGGCGGCCAGCGGCGCCGCCAGCTTCATTCAACCCGGCGGTTCGGTGCGCGATGCCGACTGCATCGCGGCGTGCGAGCGGCTGGGGTTGGCGATGGTGTTCACCGGCATGCGCCACTTCCGGCACTAACGGCTATCCCGACCCATTGGCGGCCAGCGGCGCCTGCGCGCGCTGAGTCTTGCAGGTCAGAAAGTCCGTCAGCCGGCGGAGGGTGCTGAAGTTGGCGGGCACCAGCTCGTGGTCTTCGATCTGCACCTGGAATTCCTGCTCCAGGCGGCTGACCAGGGCGAGGATGCTGGTGGAATCCAGCAGGGCTTCGAACAACGGCGCGTCCGGATCGAGCGTGCCCGCCGGGGCAAGCGCCAATTCAACCAGGATGAGCCGGCGCAATTGCACCTGCAATTCGGATGGGGTGGCGCTCGATAGGTTCATGGATGCCTGCCTCGCTAACTGAGAAATGCGAATGGACGGCTGTGGATGCCCGAAGCTGGACGGAGCTGGCCAACTTGGAAGGAATCGGCTTTTGGTAGGCCAACTGGACTGCCGGCGTGGTTCTCCAAATCCGATGTGGAATTCTCCTGGACTGAAGAGCAACAGCAAGGCTGTCAGCAGGCGCGTGCGTTTGCCGAGCGCGAATTGCGCTACTGCGGGCCGGAGCTGGAGGCCCACCAATGGCGGCAGCGCTGGCAGAAATGTGCGCGCTTTGGCGTCCAGGCCCTGACGACGCCGGTGCGCTACGGCGGCTTGGGGCTGGATACGCGCTCGGCGGTTCATGTGCTGGAGGGTCTGGGGCGGGGGTGCGACGATAACGGGCTCTTGCTGGCGTTGGGCGCGCAACTGTGGAGCGTGGCGGCGCCGTTGGCGGCATTTGGCACGGAAGAGCAGAAGTCGGCCTGGCTGCCCCCGCTGGCGCATGGAGACGTGATCGGAGCGTTCGCGCTCACCGAGCCGGAGAGCGGCTCGGATGTGTTCCGGCTGCGTACGCGGGCGCAGGATGAAAGCGGCGGCTTCCGGCTGGAGGGCGTGAAAGCCTTTATCACCAACGCTCCACTGGCGGATGTGTTTCTCCTGTTCGCCGCGACGCAGGCCAATGCGGGCTATTTCGGCCTCACCGCGTTTTTGTTGCCGCGCGACAGTCCCGGACTGGAGCTGGGGCCGGCGCTGCACAAAATGGGGTTGGAAACCAGTCCCATGAGTGAAGTGCGGCTGCAGGGCGTGTGGCTACCGCCGCAAGCGGTGCTGGGGGAAGTGGGCGGCGGCGGAGCCGTGCTGCTGCACACGCTGGAGTGGGAGAGGGGCTGCCTGCTGGTTCCCGCGCTTGGCACCATCGAGCGGCTGCTGGAGTCCACCATGGCTTACACACGCACCCGCAAGCAATTTGGCCGTCCCGTGGCGGAGTTCGAAGCCGTGGCCAGCCAGTTGGCGGAAATGCGGCTGCGGCTGGAGCTGTCGCGTCTGCTGGTGTATGAGTTCGCATGGTTGAAAGATCAGCACACCTCGGCGGCCCTGCAGGCGAGCATGGTGAAGCTCTACCTGAGTGAAAGTCTGCGGCGCGCGAGCGCCATTGCGGTGCATCTGCATGGCGCGTCCGGCTACATGCGCGATCTCGAATTCGAACGCACCTGGCGCGATGCCATGGCCAGCAGCTTGTATTCCGGCACCACGGAAATGCAATACAACCTGATCGCCGAGGCGTTGCTGCGTCCGGCAGCCGCGCCGAGCGGAGAGGCGGCAGGCTCATGATTCCCTATTTGTTGCCGCAAGCCGTCGAGCGCGCCTGCGCGCGCTGGCCGGAGCAGATCGCCGTGCTGGGAGCGGCAGGCGAGGAGCTGAGCTATGCGGCCCTGGAGCGTCAGACCCGACTCTGGGCGGCGCGGCTGCAGGCGGCCGGATGCGGCCCAGGCGCGCGAGTGGGGCTGTGGATGGCCAAAAGCCCGCAGGCCGTGGTCGGAATGCTGGCGGCGTTGCGTGCCGGCGCCATGTATGTACCGCTGGATGCCTGGGCGCCGCCGGCCCGCATCGAAGCGCTGGCCGCCGATTGCGGCTTGACGGTGCTGCTCAGCGATGAGCGCGGCGCCGCGGCAGCGCGGCGATGGGCGCAGGCGCCGCAGCAGTGCTGGAACCTGTGGGACGACGACAACCCGGCGCTGCCCGCCCTGCCCTGGCGTCCGCCGCAGATGACCAGTGCGGATGCCGCCTATGTGCTTTACACTTCCGGTTCCACCGGCGTGCCCAAAGGCGTGATGTTGTCGCATGCGCACGCGCTCAACTTCACCGCCTGGGCGGCGGTCGAAGCAGGACTGGGCCCGGGTGTGCGCGTGGCCAGCCACGCACCGTTTCACTTCGACCTGTCTATTTTTGACGTGTGGGCTTCGCTCAGTCATGGAGCAACCGTTTGTTTGCTGGATCCGGTGAGCGCGCGCTTTCCGCGCGCCGTGGCGAACTGGATCCAGGAGCGCGGGATCCAGGTCTGGTATTCGGTGCCTTCCGCGCTGGTGCAGCTTCTCCCCTATGCCGCCGCCGTGGGTGTGCGCCTGCGGGTGGTAGCCTTCGCGGGAGAAGTGTTTCCTCCGCCGGCGCTGCAGCAATGGCGTGAGGCGCAGCCCCAGGCGGTGTTTTTCAACTGGTATGGTCCGACGGAAACCAACGTGTGCGCTGGCTTCCGCCTGCCGGCGCTGGTTGGCGGCAGGGCGGAGCTGCTGGATCCACTGCCCATTGGGCTGGCCTGGCCCAATTTCGAGTTGGCGCTGTGGGACGAGGCGAGCGCCGCGGTGGCCGCGGGCGAGGCCGGTTGCTTGTGGGTGCGCGGCCCAGGAATTTTGAATGGCTATTGGGGAGACGCCCAACGCACCCGAGCGGTCACGAGGGAGCGGGAAGGTCCGGGCGGGGTGCGGCAGCTCTGGTATAACACCGGTGACCGGGCGCGGCAGGACGCGGATGGTAACTACATTTTTCTCGGGCGGCGTGATCACCTGATCAAGTGCCGCGGCTATCGCGTTTCGTTGCTGGAGGTGGAACAGGCGCTGGAGGCGCTGCCGCGGGTGCGGCGAGCCGTGGTGGTTGCCGTGCCCGACGCGGACCGCGCCACCGGGCTGCGCGCCTTCGTGGTGCCGACGGAGGGGGCTGGCGCGGCGCTGGAAGCAGAATGGCGGCAGCAGTTGGCGCAGCGCCTGCCCACCTATATGATTCCGGAAACCTGGCAGCTATGTGAGCGTCTTCCCGAGACCGCCAATGGCAAAGTGGACCGGACGCGGTTGCAGGCGGCCGCCTCCTCGGCGTGAGGCGGAAACCGATGCACGGGCTGGCGGAGAGCAGCCAAGCTGGCAGGGTTGGCCTCAGCCAGCTCGCCTACCGCGGCGCGCAGACGCTGTTGCGGCACTTGGGCGGCAGCGGCCAGCTTTGCATTCACCACGTCATCGCGGTCACCCCGGAGCAGTTGCGCCTGCCCGCGCGGCTGCCGCGCGAACTGCGGGTACGGGAGTTGACCGCAGAGGATGTGAGCGGGATCGAGGCGCTGCGGCGGGCGAGCGGCGTGGCCTATGGCGAGCGCCTGCGCTGCGGGCACCGTGCCGCGGGCGCATTTTTGCCCGCCTCCGGCGGGCAGCGACTGGTGGCGTTTGTGTGGGTGGTGCCCGGCCCGGCGCGCCTGCCGAACTCGTTCGGCTGCGCCTGGCAGATCCCCGCCGCCGTGGCCTGGCTCTATGACTTGTATTCGGATCCAGGCGTGCTGGGGACGGTGCCGCATCTGTACCAGTACTTGCGGCAGCGCCCGCCCGTGGCCGGACTCCGTTGCCTGATGGGGCAGAACGATTTTGATAACCTGCGCACGCGCCGGGCCCACGCCAGCCTGGGCTATCGGGTCAAAGCCGAACTGTGGACGCTGCGCCGTGGTTCCGCCTGCCTGCATTGGGTGCGCTGGCGGCAGCGGCCGCACTGGCGCTGGCTTGGTTCTGGGGCGGCGATTCCGCTGGCCGAATTCCTGGCGGGCGAGGCGTGGCCGGCGGCAACGGCCCGATGCGGGCTGTGGCTGCAGTGCGTGTGCGGGGCGGAGGTGGCGTTGAGCGGCGAGCGCTTCGTTTGCAGCCACTGCGGGCGCGAGCTGGGGGTGCGGCGAGGCGGTGTAGCCGATGCCGGCCGGGCCATGTCTTACTGGGGCGAAATCCCGCAGGCGGAGATGCAGAAACTGCTGTCTCAGGCCGAGGACGAGGGCTGGCGTGCGGTGGTCCGCCAGCGCTTGCCGGCGCGGCTGGCGGAATACGTGGCCTCGCGCAGCCGCGCGGGCTTTCACGAGGTACTGCCCCTGCCACCGCGCGCGCGGGTGCTGGATGTGGGAGCGGGCTGGGGTAGCATCGCGGCACCACTGGCACGGCGGTATGAAGTGCTGGCGCTGGAGGGGGTGGAGGAGCGCGCGCGCTTCATCGCACTGCGCCAGCGCCAGGATGGGCTGGAGCAGTTGAGTGTGGTGCGCGGGGAAATTCACAGTACGCCACTGGCGTCGCGGCAATTCGACGCGGTGATCGCCAATGGCGTGCTGGAGTGGTCGGCACTGCTGGATACGAATGATCCGCCGCGGGCGGTGCAACTGCGTTTTCTGTTGCGGTTGCGCGAGCTGCTGCGCCCGGGCGGCATCATTTACCTTGGTATTGAGAACCGCTGCGGCTGGGAGGCGCTGCGCGGCGCGACGGACCACAGCGGGCTGCCCTACACCAGCCTGATGCCGCGCTGGCTGGCGCACCGCATATGCCTGCGGCGCCAGACCTACCGCGCCGACGTCAATAGCGGCTATCGCACCTACACCTATACCTACCGCGGCTACCTGCGCTTGTTTGGCGAGGCCGGGCTGGGATTGCGGGCGAGTTGGGTGAGTCCGTGGGGCTATAACTCGCCCGGCAAGCTGGTGCCGTTGCATGCCGCAGCCATCCGGTTTGGTGCGAGCCGGTGGGGGAGACGCGCTTGGCTCCGGCACTGGACGGCGCAGCCGTGGATCTGGCGCTGGCTGGGCTCGGATTTTGTCTTTCTATTGCAAGCGGTGGAAGAAATAGCACTGACACCCAAACCGCAGGATCGCCAGCCGGAGCGGGCGCATGCATGAACTGGTATGGGAGCTGAGCCGCCGGGAAAAGCCCGCGTCGGTGCTGCTGCAGTTGCCGCTGGACGGAGGAGCGCTGCTGGCTGCCTTCGATCCGCGGGCGCAAGGGCAGGTGCGCTGGCTGGCCAAAACCGGTTACGGCGAGGCGGCCTGCCGCCGCTTGCGCGCCGAAGCCCGCGCCCTCACGATGCTGGCGGGCCACGCTGGCAGGCTGCACCTCCCCGAGCTGGTGGGCTTTCGAGAAAGCGGCACCGGCAATGCCGCCACCGCCTGCCTGGTGCAAAGCGGGATGCCCGGGCAGATACGGATCGCGGCCTGGAGCGGTCGGGCCTGGGCGGATTTTGACCCGGTCACGGAAGCGGCGCTGAGTTGGCTGGGCGCGTGGCAGCAGACCAACCTATCGCCGGGGCCGGAACGCGTGAGTCTGGCGGAGTTGGGCGCGCGCACGGCGACGCGCGCCGATGCGGACATGGAACGATTCCCGCAGTTGGCGGCGCTGCTGCGCTGGATTCCGGACCTGATGTCGGTGGGGGCGGTGCACAACACGGCGGTGGCCGTACACGGGGATTTCTGGGCAGGCAACCTCTTGCTGCAGTCCCGGGGCTGGGGGTGGAAGTTGCAGCTGGGTGGTGTGGTGGACTGGAGCGGATTCGGGGCCGGATCGGCGTTGGACGATCTGCTGAACTGGTTCACACAGTTGCGCTGCGGCCCCCGGCGAAGGCGCTGGGAGGCAGCCGAGACGTGGCTGCGGGTTCTGTTTTGCGCGGGCCGGCCGCGTCAGTGCCTTCGACTGTGGGCGGGGCAGGTGGGATACGCGCCCGCCAGTGCGCGCTACGCGTTTTATCTGTTTGTGGCGCGGCGGCTGAGCTGGGAGCTGGGCTTGGACCTGCAGGCCCGGAGCATGCCGGAGCGGCAACAAGCGCGGCAAAAATGGTCTGGCGTGCTGGCCTGGTTGGCTCGGCATGGTTATCCGGACCCGTTTAGCGGGGGCGAGATCGAGGCCGCGGATAGCGGCGGCGCGGGGGACCGCGCTTGACACCCATCCACAGGCGTGCCATGTTGAAACGGTTCGGTCGCAGGGGGCGAGGGTTGCGGCATAAGCATGAGGCGGCGAGGCCAACGGCCAGACGCGCGCTACACGCGGTGCAAGGGACAGACGGCAAGGCGGTGACCAGCTCACAACACCAGGCGATTGTTTTGGACAGCCGCATCGAAAGCGTGGACGAGGCGGAGGCCACGGCGGAGCGGGTCGCGGCCAACGCCGGCTTTGATGAAAGCGACCGTCACCGCATCGCCATGGCGGTGCGGGAAATCACGGTCAATGCGGTCATGCACGGCAATGGCTACGATCGTGCCAAAAAAGTCACTATCGAATTTGAACTCTCCCCGAAGGCATTGATCGTCAGCATTCGCGACCAGGGCAATGGTTTCGATTTGGGGAAGATTGGAGATCCATTGGCTCCGGAGAATCTGCTGCTGAAGTCGGGGCGGGGAATCTTTCTGGCGCGCGCTTTCATGGATCAGGTGGACTTTCAGCCCAGCAGCGCCGGCACCTCGGTGCGCCTCACCAAACATCGGCAAACGCCTTCCGCGCCGCGCGCGGGTCAGTCATAATCGAAAAGGCGTGGAGGGCTGCGGGCCCCAGTTGCAAGGATGAAGTGATGATTAAAGTGACCTTTCGCCGTGTTGATTCCGTGGCCGTGGTGGATCTGGGAGGGCGTATAACTCTCGGCGAAGGCGCGACGCAACTGCGCGAAACCATCCGCGAGCTGCTGGCGAAGGGCGACAAGCAGATCTTGCTGAACCTGGGCGAGGTGAGCTACATCGACAGCTCGGGACTGGGCGAGCTGGTGGGCGGCTTTTCGCTGGTACGCAAGCAGGGAGGCGATCTCAAGCTGCTCAAGCTGACGCGCAAGGTACATGACCTGCTGCAGATCACCAAGCTCTACACCGTTTTCGACGTACAGGATGACGAGGCGCAGGCAATAGCGGCGTTTGGCGAAGCCGACGCGCCAGCGGAGGCTTCGGGTGCGCATTAAACCGCTGGCCACGGAAGCCACCGCGGCCGAGGTGCGGCCGCTGCTGGAGGAGATCTACACCCAGCGCGGCAACGTGCCGAACATGTTCCGCACGGCGGCGTGGCGGCCGGAGCTGGCGCGCACTATGATGGCGCATTTCCGGGCGGTCATGGGCGAAGGCGTGGTGGCGGGCAAGCTCAAGGAGCTGCTGGCGGTGCGGGTATCGCAGCTGAATGCCTGCGACTATTGACTGCGTTCGCACACCGCCTTGGCAAGGCGGCAGGGTTGGAGCGCAGAGGTATTGTCGCGGCTGGCGGATTTTGAGTCGCTGGGGGAACTGGACCAGGCAACGCGGGTGGCGCTGCGCTACGCCGAGCGCATGACGAGCGACGCCAACGCAGTGGACGAAGCGCTATACGCCGAGCTACAACGCCACTTCGACGAGGCCCAGATGGTGGAGATCACGGCCGTCATCGGGCTGTTCAATTATTTCAATCGCTTCAACAACGCCCTGCAGATGGAGCCCACGCGGGCAGGCGAGCGCTAGCGGACCTACAATTAGGGCATGGAAAAAGCACGCTTCGCCATGGGTTGTTTTTGGGGATCGGAGGCGGCCTTCCGCCAGGTGCCGGGGGTGGCGCAGACCACGGTGGGCTACGCGGGCGGTACTAGCGCCAATCCGAGCTACAAGGAAGTATGCAGCGATCGTACCGGCCATGCCGAATCGGTGGAAGTGGAGTTTGATCCACAGGCGGTGAGTTACGATCAGCTGCTGGAAGTGTTTTGGGAAAACCACGATCCCACCACGCTCAACCGCCAGGGTCCGGATGAGGGTAGCCAGTATCGCTCGGTGATTTTTTATCTTTCGCCGGAGCAGGAAAAGGTCGCACGGGCGTCGAAAGCGGCACTGGAAGGGAGCGGAAAGTTGAAGCGCGCGGTGGTGACGGAAATCACTGCGGCGGGACCGTTTTACCGCGCCGAAGAATACCACCAGCAGTACCTGGAGAAAAACGGCATGGCCGCCTGCCATATGCCGTCGCGATGAGCGCGCCGGAAGGCGGCTATGCGCTGATCACGGGCGCGAGCCGTGGGTTGGGTGCGGCACTGGCGCAGGCGCTGGCGGCGGAAGGGCGCAGCCTGATTCTCACGGCGCGCACGGCAGCGGATTTGGAGACGCAGCAGCGCAAGCTTGGTCGCCCAGGGGTGGAGGTGCAGGTGGTGGCGGCGGATCTGGCGCACGGGGGCGCGCAGGCGGTACTGGACGAAGTGAACGCACACGGCTGGGCGGTGAGCCTGTTGATCAACAATGCCGGTGTGGGCAGCCTGGGGGAGTTCACGACGCTGCCGGTGGAGCGCGAACTGGAGCAGGTGCGGCTGAATCTGGAGGCGACGGTGGCGCTCACGCATGCGCTGTTGCGGCCGATGCGGGCGCGGCACAACGGGGCGGTGATCAACGTGGCCTCGACGGCGGCGCTGCAACCGGTGCCTTACATGGCGACCTATGCCGCGACAAAAGTCTTTCTGCTGCATTTCAGCCTGGCGTTGCGCGAGGAACTGCGCGGTACCGGGATCCATGTGATGGCTCTGTGTCCGGGGCCGATGCGGACTTCGTTTTTCGAGGCCACCGGCATCGCCGCGCCTTCCGGTCTGCAATCGGCCGAGTCCGTGGCCCGCATGGCGCTGGCGGGGCTGCGGCGGCGGAAAGCGATGGTCAACTGTCATCTGCGGGGGAAGGTGCTGAATCCGATTGAGCGCCTGCTGCCGCGGACGATCGTGGCGCGGATGGCGGGGCAGGTGGTGCGGAGCTGGCGTCCGGGCCGGTGAGCGAGAAATCCCAGGACGTGGTGATCATCGGCGCCGGGATTGTGGGCCTGGGGCTGGCGCGGGCGCTGCTGGCGCGGCAGCCGGGTCTGCGGCTGCTGGTGCTGGAAAAGGAAGCGCAAGTGGCGGCGCACCAGAGCGGACACAACAGCGGCGTGATCCACTCCGGCGTGTACTATCGTCCGGGATCGCTCAAGGCGCGCTTGTGCGTTGCGGGAGCGGCCGCGATGGTCGCGTATTGCCGCGCGCATGGGCTCGCAATCAAGATTCCGGGCAAAGTCATTGTGGCGACGCGCGCGGAGGAAATTGCCGGTTTGCGTGAACTGGAGCGGCGCGGGCGGGAAAACGGCGTGCCGGGACTGCGCTGGCTGGATGCGGAAGGGTTGCGGGAGCGCGAGCCGCACATTGCCGGAGTGGCGGCGTTGCTGCTGCCCGGAACCGGGGTGGTGGATTACGCCGAGGTGGCACGCAGCTACGCGACGGAAATCGCCGCCGCGGGCGGGGAGATGCGACTGCGTGCAAGGGTCACCGGCTTTGGGTGCGATGGCGCCGAGGTGGTAGTAGAAACCAGCCAGGGGGCGTGGCGCGCGCGCCGCGTGGTCAACTGTGCGGGTTTGTTTGCCGATCGCATGGCGGCGCTGGCGGGCAGCAGGGCTGCGCGGCACGCATTCGCGGTGCTGCCGTTCCGGGGCGAATACTACACCCTGCGCGCGGCGGCGGCGGCGCGACTGCATGGGCTGGTGTATCCGGTGCCGGATCCGCGGTTTCCGTTTCTGGGGGTGCATTTCACGCCGCGGGTTCACGGCGGAGTGGAGGCGGGGCCGAGCGCGGTGCTGGCATGGAAGCGCGAAGGCTACCGGCGCAGCGACGCGAGTGTGAAAGATATGGCGGGTATGTTGGCTTATGCGGGTTTCTGGGCGATGGCGGCGCGCTACTGGCGCAAGGGAGTGGGTGAGCAATACCGCTCGTGGAATCGCAGCGCCTATGTTTGCGCGCTGCGAGCCCTCTTGCCCGCATTGGAGGAAGCCGACGTGGCTAGGGGCGGCGCCGGAGTGCGGGCGCAGGTAGTGTTGCGCAATGGCAGACTTTTGGATGATTTTCATGTGCTGCAAGAGGGCGCGTTCACGCACGTCGTTAACGTTCCGTCCCCGGCGGCCACCGCTTCGCTGGTCATTGGCGAATATCTGGCGGCGCGCCTGCTGGCAGCAGCCGAATAGTGGATAATCCAGTCATGAGGAACTCTCGCCTTGCGATTGCCGCCGTGGCGTTGGGCATGGCGGTTGGCCTGCTCGCGCAGACCGCCGGCTCGAACGTGCTGCGCGCCAAGCTGGACAACGGCCTGCGCGTGATCGTGGTGCGCAACACGCTGGCGCCGGTGGTGACCACGGAAATGAATTACCTGGTGGGATCGAATGAGACTCCGCCGGGATTTCCCGGCTTGGCGCATGCGCAGGAGCACATGATGTTTCGCGGCAGCCCCGGCCTGAGCGCCGGGCAACTGAACGAGATATCCGCGGCCATGGGCGGAGACTTCAATGCGGATACGCAACAAACCGTCACCCAGTATTTTTTCACCGCGCCGTCGTCGCAGCTGGATCTGGCGCTGCACATTGCGGCGGCGCGCATGCGCGGGGTGAACGACAGCGCAGCGGACTGGCAGCGCGAGCGCGGCGCCATCGAGCAGGAAGTGGCCCAGGATTATTCCAACCCCAGCTTTCATTTTCAACTGGAGCTGACGCATGCCATGTACAAGGGCTCGCCGCTGGAGAATTTCGGTTTGGGCACGCGGCCGAGCTTCAACAAGCTGACGGCGCCGCAGATGCAGCAGTTTTACAAGACCTGGTACGCGCCCAACAACGCGGTGCTGGTGGTGGTGGGGGATGTGGATCCGGCAGCGGCAATGGCGGAAGTGAAATCGCTATTTAGTAATATTCCGGCGAAGAAGCTGCCGCTGCGTCCGGCGATTCATTTGCAGCCGGTGCAAGCGGAGACGTTGCATTTGTCGAGCGACTATCCGTATGGAGTAGCGTATGTGGCCTTCCGGATGCCGGGGACGTCCAGTCCGGATTTTGCCGCGGCGGAAGTATTGAGCGATGTGCTGGCCAGCCAGCGGGGAAGCTTGTTCGCGCTGGTACCGGAAGGCAAGGCGCTGCTTGCCACCTTCGGGATGATTCCCAAAGCGCAGGCGGGCATCGGCATGGCCATTGCCGCCTATTCGGGACAGACCCAGGGCGAGGAACTGTTGCAGGAGATGCAGACGATTCTGGCCAACGATGTGAAAACCGGAGTTTCGCCCAGCCTGGTGGAGGCGGCCAAGCGCGACGAACTGCTGGGAGAGGAGTTGAACAAGAATTCCATCGCCGGCCTGGCCGACGCGTGGTCGCAGGCGGTGGCGGTGGAAGCGAGACAGTCGCCGCAGGACGATATTAACGCCATAGAAAAGGTCACGGTGGCGCAGGTGAACGCGGTCGCCAGGAAGTATTTGGTTGCGGCGCATGCCATTCAGGCGCTGCTGACGCCGCATCCTTCGGGCAAGCCGATTTCGCACAGCAGCTTCGGCGGGGCCGAGTCGTTCACGCCCAAGCGGGTGAAAGCGGTGAAGCTGCCGGCGTGGGCGTCGAAGAGGCTGTTTGCACTGAGCGTTCCGGCCCAAACCACGCATCCGGTTGAGACCACGCTGAGCAACGGGTTGAAGTTGATCGTGCAACGGGAAACGATCAACGACACGGTCAGCGTCTACGGGAACATCCGTACGCAATCGGATCTGGAATCGCCGCCGCAGCAGAAGGGGATCGCGCAAGTGGTCGAGGGCATGTTCACCTATGGGACCACGACCTTGAACCGGCTCGCGTTTCAGAAGGCGCTGGATGCAATTGGCGCCAACGAATCCGGAGGCGAGCAGTTTTCGCTGCAGGTACTGGCGCCGCAATTTGACCGCGGTCTGGAGTTGCTCGCCGACAACGAACTCCATCCGGCGATGCCGCCGCAGGCGTTCATGATCGTGCGGCAGCAAACCGCGCAACTGGCGGCGGGGCAGTTGCACAGTCCGGGCTATCTGGCCGGGCGGGCGTTGCAGGAGGCGTTGGTGCCGGCGGGTGATCCCACGCTGCGGCAAGTGATGCCCGGCAACGTCGCCAAGCTGACCTTGGCGCAGGCGCAAGGGTATTTTCAGCGCGTTTACCGTCCGGATCTGACCACCATTGTGGTAATCGGAAACATCGCGCCAGTCGAGGCCGAGGCGGCGGTGAAGAAGTATTTTGGGGGCTGGACTGACCAGGGCGTCACGCCGGAAGTGGTGTTGCCCAAGATATCGGCCAACACAGCGGCCACCAGCGTGGTGCCCGATCCCAGCCGGGTGCAGGATGCGGTGACGCTGGCAGAGACGGTGAGCATGGACCGCTTCAGCCCGGACTATTACGCCGTGCAACTGGGAAATTATGTGTTGGGCGGTGGGCTGCTGGCCAGCCGACTGTACCGCGATCTGCGCGAGAATTCGGGTCTGGTCTACTACGTCAGCTCTTCGTTCGAGGCGGGGCGCTCGCGGGCGACCTACAGTGTCGACTTCGGTTGCGATCCACCCAACGTGGCAAGGGCACGCGCGATCGTGACGCGGGATTTGCAACAGATGCAAACTGAGCCGGTCTCGGCCTTTAATCTCAGTGAAGCCAAAGCGATACTGTTGCGGCAGATTCCGCTGGCGCAGGCCAGTATCGGCGGCATAGCGCAGGGCTGGCTGTCGCGCTCGGCAATGGGTTTGCCGCTGAATGAACCCATCCGGGCGGCGAGGTCCTATATTGGCTTGAGCGCCACTCAGGTACAAGCCGCTTTCCGCGAGTGGGTCAATCCGCATCGACTGGTACAGGTGGTGCAAGGCCCCGCGCCGAAATAAGGCAGATCGGCGCGAGTCGCGAACTCCGCCGAGCAAGACCGGCGCAGGCCCCCGTGGCGGGCAGGCGGCGGAGGGTGCTCAGCCTGGCCGGTGCTTGACAGGACGCCGGGTCTGGGCTAATTTCGTGTTGCTCGAGTTTTTGGGTAATTACGCCCGAGATACTAACCACGGCATTTTGGAGGTTCCGTCTATGGCCGGTGGAACCGGGACAGTAGTCTGGTTCACAGGGCTTAGCGGCGCCGGCAAGAGCACCTTGGCGCGGGCGGTTGCCCAGTCCCTGGGCCTGCAGGGGTGCCGCGTCGAAACGATTGACGGCGACGATCTGCGCCAGAATCTATCGGTCGGTCTTGGATTCAGCCGTGCCGACCGCGCAGAGAACGCACGTCGCGCGGCCTGCCTTGCACAGGCCCTGGCCCGCCACAGCGACTATATCCTCGTAGCGCTGATTACCCCCTACCGGGAGGATCGCAAGGCAGTCGCGAGGATGCTGCCCAGCTACTTCGAGGTGTACGTGAACGCGCCCCTGGCGGTATGCGAGACGCGCGACCCGAAGGGGCTATACCGCCGGGCACGCTCGGGCAGGTTGAGCCATTTCACCGGCGTCGACGATCCTTACGAGCCGCCCCAAAGCCCCGCATTGGAGCTTCGTACGGACCAGGATTCCATTGAGAAATGCACCGAGCGGGTCGTCCGGGCTCTGACCGGCGGCTGCGCGACGCGGGGGTGAAGCAGGGCAGCTCTGTAAAGGAGGTGGCAGTCCAGCTTGGATTCCGTTCGTCGGAGTCTTTCACCCGCTTTCACCACCGCTCAAATGCCCCGAGTCACTCATGCTGAGCGGACCGGCAGGCCACGATCGAGGGGGCGGTGCTGCCGGGTGCGTGGTGGTTCGGGAGCCCTCGATTCCCTGCGAGCCGGCACTTATTAAGATCACTGGTACTTCGGCGGGCATGGACGACGCTGATAACGAACCGATCACCCCGCCACCGGCGCCGCGACGGCCGCACTCCAGGCGGGAGCCGGATTGGAGTGACCGCAGAGCGGACAGGGAATTTGCGGGGTACGGACGTGGCAGGAGGGGCAGGCGCCGTTACTGGCGAACACATCAAAATTCTGCCGGCAATGGCCGCAGTGCCACAGGGGCACCGCGGGCGGCGGCGATTGGCACCAGGGACAGGCGAGGCCGTCGTGGCGAGGCAGTTGCGACATTTTCCACAGCGCCCGGGCGCTTTCCAGCCCTTTCCAGCAGTAAATCAGGATGAAAACTGTAATCGCCGCCAGCCAGAGATCGCGGAGCCACCAGGAGAGCAGAAACAGGCCGGCGACGCCGACGAATCCTATCATCGAGCTGACCCATAGGCTTTTAGCGCGCCCCAGCGGATACCAAAGCAACGAGCGCAAAATCTGGCCGCCATCGAGGGGGTAGACCGGCAAAATATTGAAGATCAGCAAGCCGAGGTTGATGGCATACACAGCGCGCGCGAACAGATAGAGATCCACGCTGCCCAGCGTGATCGCCGGCGTGACCGCGGCCCGCATGGCGAAAAACAGGATGGGAGCGAGAATGACGTTGACCAGGGGACCGGCGCAAATGGTGCAGAGCGTGGCGCCCGGACGCACCGGCGGATCGACGTAGGCGATGCCGCCGAACGGCGACAGCAGGATGCGATTGGCGTGGCCGCCGACCTTACGGCAGGCGAGGGCGTGGCCAAATTCGTGCAAGGTGACGATGGCAAACAGGGCCAGAATTTCCAGCAGATTCCACACGGGCGACGCGTAAGCGTGCCCGCGGTCCCGATATTCCACCAGCAGGACGATAAACCACGTCCAGTGCAGGTAAAGATCAATACCCGCCAACCGCGCCAGATGCCACGCACCCCGCTGCCCCATACGTTTCTATTCTCGCCCAACTTGCAAGAGGCGAGGCCGCGGCGCCGTTGAGCGACGGCTTACAGTTCCGGCGCCACGGTGGCGGCCTGCGCTTCGTAGATCGAGCGGTAGATTCGCTCCCGGCGTTCGGCGCGGCCGGCCGCGGTGGTGACGTAGCGGATGCACAAGTCCATCGCCTCTTCCACTCCGGGCTTGATCTGGACCGAGGGCGCGAAGGAAAGGTCGGGCGTGGTGGGCATTTGCGCGTGGCCGCGTCCGTGCGACTCCCACTCCTGCGCGGCGTTGCCGGCATCGGCGCTGGTTTCGGCTTCAACCATGCGCGTCAGTGCCGCCATGTCGGGCAGCGAAGCCGCGCTGGTGAGCGGCACGCGAATCTCGTCCCACAGCCACTGTCCGTGGGTGGAAAATTTCAGGTACGGTCCGGTGAACACGAAGCTGTTGGGAAACAGCACGCGCCGTCCAGTGGGATGCCCGGGTTCGGTCCAGTTGCCCGCTTCCTGCAGCGTGGTCTGAAGGAGGGTGATTTCCAGCACTTCGCCGCTGATGTGGCTGATTTCCACCCAATCGCCCGGCGCCAGGCCACGCCGTCCGATGAGCACAAACCATCCGAAAAAGCTCAGGATCGTATCCTGCAGCGCCACCGTCAGGCCGGCGCCCGCCAGGCCCAAGAACGTCAGCCATTGCGCCGGGCTACCCACCAGCGTAAGCAGCACCCAGATCACGCCCGCCACTTCCAGTCCAAAGCGGAGCACGTGCCGCATGGTATGCAGCCGCCGCCGTTCGGTGCGGGTGCGAGCCAGCGCGTGGCCCACCAGGCGGTCCAGCAGCAGCAGGATGGCGATGCCGATCAGGATGGCCAGCAACATGGTCATGGCATCGTGGAGCGCCAGCTCTTCCTGCGCCTGCCCGATCGCCGACCAGCGGCCATAGAGCTGGGCCAGCTCGCCCTCCGACTGCGCCGCGTGGTCGAAGCCGATCAGCCGCCGCTGGCCCGCGGCCAACTGCTCGGCGTCGGCCGCCACCGCCTGGGCTTTCGCCGCCGCGGCGCCGCTGACGGCGCCATGCTGGAGCGAGCCGAGCGCGCCCGACATGCGGCGGTCGTTTTGCGTTTCCGCGGCGCTCAGTTGCGCGTGCAAGCGATTGTGCGCGGCCTGCGCCGCCGCGGCGGCCGTGGCCGAAGCCGCCTGCGACCAGCGCAGCGCCTTCTCCTTGGCCGCCAGCCGCTGCCGGGCGGTGAGCAGCGCCGCCAGCCCGCGGGAGCGATCGGGATTGCGCGAGGCGGCCTGTTGCTGCCATTGCGTCCGCCATTTGCGGGCGTCGGCTTCGGCCGCCGCCTGCGCCGCCTTCTGTTCGGCTTCCAGGCTCGCCGGTGTCGTGGTGGCGCCGCCGGCGCGGCTCCAATCTTCTTCCGCGTCCGCGCGCCGCGCCTGATCCAGCGCCAGTTGCGCCTGGTTGAGTTGCAGTTCCGCTTGCAGCTCCGGCCGCGCCGCGGCCCTGGCGTGCGCCCGTTGCCCCTGCAGGGCGGCGATGGCCGCCTGATCCTGCTGCGTCGCCTTGCGCGTGGCCTCGATGCGCGCCCAGAGCGGTCCGCGGTGATGGCTGCCGGCTTCGGCGGCGTCGGCAATCCGCTGCCGCACCGCATCGTCCACGAGTTGCTGCGCCAGCGCCTGCGCCTGAGCCGCAAGCTGGCTTTCCGCGGGCGTGTCGGCAAGCCCGGCCGTCGCGTAGGCAATCGCCAGCGGACGCTCCGCCGCCGGCACGCGCGACTTCGCTTGCGTGCTGGCGGGGAAGCCGGCGGTGGACACCGCGCCTTCCGTCAACCACCACGCCACGGCGCTGGCCGCCAGCAGCGCCAAGAAAATGATCCAGCCCGCCCGCCGGAGCAGAAACATACGTTGTCCTATTTTACAGGGGCCAGGACCGAGGGAGCGAGCGAGGATCCCGGGCGGCGGCGCACGGCTCCTGGCCCCTAAAAATACGTCCCTGGTAGTAGCTTCCCGCCGCGGCCTATCGTGAGACTTGCTTAGAACTCGGGTGTGGATGTCTCTAGTGTGTGCCGCGGTTTTGGCCGTGGCTCTCGGCGCGCAAAGCTCCGATACCGCGACCTTGCGCGGGCAGGTCCTTGATCCGACCGAGGCGGCGGTGGCGGGGGCGACCGTGACCGCGACCGACGCCCTCACCGGCGCGCAACGTGTGACCACGAGCGGACCCAAGGGCGGCTATACGCTGGCCGGGCTGCCGGTGGCTGGAGCCTATACGGTTATGGCGACACATGCCGGGTTTCAGCCGGGCAGTGTCTCGCGGCTGAACCTGATCGGGGGCGCGACGGCGACGGTGGATCTGCATCTGGGCACCAACACCGCTTCGACCACGGTGACGGTCACGGGGACGGTGGGCGCGGTGCGCTCGGATGAACCGCAACTGGGGGATCAACTCAGCGTGATGCGCATCCAGAATACGCCGCTGCTGGGCAACCAGATCACGGCGCTGCCGCTGCTGAACTCGGCCAACCGCCCGGCGATCAACCAGGGCGACATCTTCACCAATCAGACGCTGATTACCAGCGGCGGGGCCGGGCGGCGGCAGACTTCGTTCCGTATCGACGGCACCAACGGCAACGACAGCTGGGCGCGGCAGACGATCTTTACCGCGATTCCCGCCGACGCGGTGCAGGAGATGACGGTGCTGGAGAGCCCCTTTTCGGCGCAGTACGGCGCCACCACCGGCGGGGTGGTCAATATCGTGACCGAGACCGGAGGCAAGAAGCTGCACGGGGATTTTCAATATACGTTCCGGCCCAACGGCATGGCAGCCGGACTGGCAGGCTACAGCGCGCTGAGCGGCTCGGCGCACCCGACCAACGATCTGTTCAACCAGGCCGACTGGAACCTGACTGGGCCCATCGGCGCGAGCACGCAGTTCGCGGTGGCCGGGGAAGGGAGCTGGCGGAAACGCGACTCGCCGGTGATCTCGCCGGCGGCGCCGGGCATATTTTCCGGCGAGTACCGCAACGGCCTGCTGTTTGCACGGCTCGATCATCAGTTCAGCGACAACCACAGCGCCTATTTGCGCGCGGACGAAGACTCGATGTACGACACCAACCCCAACGGTTCGGTGGGCGGCAACACGCTGCCTTCGACCGACCGCATTTTCCGGCGGCGGACGTTTGCGCTGGCGCTGGGCGACAACTACGTATTCAGCCCGACGCTGGTCAACGCCCTGCGGTTGCAGTTTCAGCTGGCCTCGCCGATCACGCAGTTTGCGCCGTTGATATACGGGACATCCTATTCGGTGCCGATCGCCAATCCCAGCTTCGGGCAGACGACATTCAACAGCGGCACCTCGCAGTCGGCGCTGCTGCTCAACCGCCAGTACGAGATGGGCGACACGGTATCGGCGACGTGGGGGAAGCAGCAGGTGATGTTCGGGGTGGACTCGCTCACCAGCCGCAGCGGGGGCGACAGTAAGGAGTTCGGAGGGCCGAATTTCCTGGGCACGTTCGACTACGCCACTTGCGGCAACCAACCGGGCCAGACGGTGGCGTACTGCGAGAGCCCCGCATATCTGGACAATATCGCCAATGTCACCAGCTTCACCCAGAGCTTCGGCACCGATAGTTACAACGTGACCGGAACCATGATTGGCGTGTTTGCGCAAGACAACTACCAGGTGCGGCCCAACCTGACGCTCGATCTCGGCCTCCGTTACGAGCGCCAGACCTACACGCAGGCGACCAAGGATTTTGCCCCGCGCGTGGGTTTTGCCTATACGCCGTTCGCCAACACGGTGGTACGCGGCGGCTACGGCATTTTCTATGGCCAGATTCACAACAACTACCAGGCCGATTTCACGCTGGGCGGACCGACGGGGGTGTTCAACTTCACCGCGACGCCGGGCCAGGCCGGCTTTCCCTCTTCCGTGGCGCCCTGGACGAGTTTTCCCACCGGTGCCAATGTGCCGGTGCGCAGCCTGACGATTGCGCCCGGCGATGCCGCCGCCTACGCCAGCTATTTCCCGATATCGGTGCTGGAGGGTTATCCGGCGGCGATGCTCAATCCTTATTCCGAGCAATGGACCCTGGGCGTGGAGCACGCGTTTCCGCGATCCTGGACGGTCAGCGCCGACTACATCGGCAATCATACGTTGCGGATTGACAGCGAGCAGGACATCGACGCCCCGCCGCCGTTCGCGCGCACGGCGCAGGACCAATGGCGCGGGGTCACCGATCTCGGTAACGGCCAATACACTTGCGATGCCACCGGAGCAACCGGGGACTTGAGTCAGGGGCAGCTTTCCGCCTGCGCCGCCAACGCCGCCAATGCAGAGCGGCCGCTGTGGATCTACGATGCGGCCCAGGATATTACGCCGCGTTACACCAGCATTGCCACCATGCTCAACAACGGCGAGTCCTGGTATGACGCGCTGGAGATCAACGCCAATCACACGTTCACCCATAACCTTCAGGCGTTGTTCAGCTACACGTGGTCGCATGCGCTCGACACCGTGGATCAGGACTACACCAAGCAGTCGCCCAACGATCCGCAAGTGTTTGGCTTTCCGGAAAAAGGCAACGCCATCTTCGATGAGCGCAACCGCCTGGTGGCGAGCGGGTTTTACTCCGCGCCATATCAGATCACGATTGGCGGCGTCGCCACGCTGGCCTCGGGGACGCCGTTCAATATCACCACCGGGACCACCAATGGCGGCGATAGCGGTGAAGAAACTGACCGCCCGGTTGTGAATGGGGTGGTCATCGCCCGCAACAGCGGACAGGGCTCGGCCATTTATTCGTTTGACCCATTCATCGAGCGGCCTTTCCAGTTGGGCGACAAGGCGCAGTTGCGGCTGCGCATGGACGCTTTCAACGTGTTCAACCGTGGCAATTTTGTGAGCTTCAACGGGACCTATGGCAACGGGCTGACAGCACTGCCCGGCCTGGGCACCAATTCGATCGGATTGAGCTCGCAGTTAACGCCGCGGGAAATTCAGTTTTCGGCGCGAGTCAGCTTTTAGGAGCCTAATGCTTGGCTGGCCCCCTCCCCCCTCCCCCCCTCCCCCCCGGCCTGTACTTTGGGCCGTGGTAGAGGAGGGGATGGAGAGGCGGGCAGGGCGAGCGGAATCACGTTTGGTACAACTTAAAGTCTTTGGAATCAGCGACCGTTGTACAGCGCTGGTGAGTATCCGGTGATTCGGGTGTGGGGAATGATGGTAAACGAGCATGAACGCACGAGTGGCTAACAGCGACTAACCGCGCCCACGGAAAGTATGCCGGCGGGCCGCCCGGATGAGAGCGGACCACGCTCTCGTACATATATAGAGTCCAAAACTGGCTCAAAGGTTGGAGCTGGCCCGAGTTTTTTTTACTGGGGCAGACGTGAGAGGCGTACCTGCTGCCAGCAGTACCAGGCGGCGACGCTGCGCCAGGGGCGAAGGGGTTGGCCCAGGCGTGTCAGCTCGGCGGGGGTGGGCATGCGGCGTTTGTGGAAGGCCAACTGGTAACCGTGGCGGACACCATAGTCGAGCACGGGCCAGACGTCGGGGCGGCCGAGGCGGAAGATAAGCAGCATCTGCACGGTCCAGATGCCGACGCCACGCACCTGGGTCAAGCGCTGGATGATGGCGTCGTCGGACAGGCGCTGAAGTCCCACCCAGTCGGGGACGGCGCCGGCGAGGGTTTTTTCGGCTAAATCCCGCAGAGCGGCGATTTTCTGGCGGGAAACGCCGGAG
Organism: Terriglobales bacterium; assembly: GCA_050747745.1. Classification (GTDB taxonomy): domain Bacteria; phylum Acidobacteriota; class Terriglobia; order Terriglobales; family SCQP01; genus SCQP01. The sequence goes on along the minus strand of JBOGKM010000081.1, from coordinate 29,645 downwards.
GCGCGCAAGCGCTCGTCGCCGGCCGCCAGCAGGGTCCGCGGAGCAGGGATGGCTCCATCGCCGATCTGTTGTTTAATGCGCGCCAGAATCGCGGCGGCGGCGGCGCCATGCAACTGCTGGTACTGAATTGAGTGGAACAGGGATTGATAGGGGCTTTCGTGGGGTACGATCTCCAAGCGAAATCGGCCGACGGCGGCGATCAGGGCGGCCATGTGGGGGTGCGACTGGCGCAGTTGGCGCACGGCTTGGAGATGGTCGAAGGGGTAACGGCTGGGCACCCTAAGATGGTAACGGATGCAGGTGTTAATCGCAGCGGAGGGCGCGGGCGGGATCGACCTGCATGGCGCGGCGCGCCGGGATCATCGCCGCCGCCAGCCCCACCAGCAACATCAGCAGCGCCACGCCGCCCAGAATCCAGCCGTTGGTCGGGCTGATGCCGAACAGCAGCGCATGCAGATACCGGGTCAGCCCGGCCGCAAGTCCCAACCCGATCGCCAGCCCGGCCGCGATCAGCCCCAGCGCCTGCCGCAGCACCATCGCCAGCACCTGCCGCGGCTGCGCGCCCAGCGCCGCCCGCACGCCCAGCTCCTGCGTCCGTCCGCCCACGCTGTAGGCCAGCACGCCAAAAATCCCCAGCGCCGTCAGCACCAGTGCCAACCCGGCAAACCCGCCCACCAGCCACCCGCGAAACCGTGGCTGCGCCAGCTCGAAGCGATAGAGATCCGTGAGGGCATGCGGCGCGTCCAGCGGCATGGCCGGATCCAGCCGTGCCACCGCGTGCCGCACCTCCGGCAACAACCCCAGCGGATTGCCGTGGGAGCGCACCATGAACATCATTTCCTGCGGGATGTAGCCGGCTTGCAGGAGCGGAACATAGAGGATCATCGGCGGCGGCATCGGAGACTCAGGCACGTAAGGCTGGACGTCGCCCACCGTGCCAACGATCGTCAGCCATTGCGCCTTGCCGGAGCCGAGCTTGATCCTCTGCCCAAGCGGGCTGCGGCCCGAAAACAATTCTCTAGCCGCGGCCAGATTGATGACCGCAACCGGCGCCGAGGTTCGCGTATCGGCGGCGGCGAAGCCGCGGCCAGCCAGCAGCGGAATTTGCAGCGTCCGGAAATATCCGCCGCCCACGGCGTTGTAGCCGATCATCTGGCTGAAGTCGTTGGGCTGGGCGGGCTTGCCGGGCAGGGAATACACCGTGAACTCGTTGGCCACAAACGGCATCGTGAGCGCCAGAGCCGAGACCCCCACTCCCGGCAGCGCGTCGAATCGCCGCTCCGCGGCCAGGTAAAACCGCCAGCGGCTGGCGTCGTTGGGATAGCGGGTCGCGGGCAGCGAAAGCCCGAAGCTGAGCACATGCCGCGGCTGAAAGCCCAGCGGCACCGCCCGCATGCGGACAAACGCACCCAGCAGCAGTCCCGCGCCGGCCAGCAGCACTACCGCCAAAGCCACTTGGGCGACAACCCAGGCGCTCCGCCCTCGCACGCGGCCCGACGCGAGCACCGTCCGCGCGGCACGCAGGCTGGCGTTCAACCCGCGTCCACTGGCCGACCAAGCCGGCGCCAAGCCAAACACGATCATAACGAACGCCGCGGCAGCTGCGGCAAACCCCACTACTGGCCAATCCAGGACGACGTGATCCATCCGTGGCATGTCGCCGGGCGCGCTCGCCCGCAACCACGCAATCCCGCCTGCCGCCAGCGCCAGCCCCGCCGCTACGCCGCACGCGGTGAGCACCGCCGTCCCGGTCCAAAGCTGCCGCAAGATCCGTCCCCGGCTCGCGCCCAGCGCCGCCCGTGTTGCCAACTCGTGCATGCGCCGCTGTGTCTGCGCCGAGAGCAGGCAGGCCACGTTGGCCGCGGCGATCAGCAGCACCAGTCCCGCCACTGCCAGCATCATGTACAGCTCCGGTGCCGTATCCCCGGCAATCGCCTTGCGGAGCGGCACCAGATGGAAACCCCAGCCCTTGTCCTGCGGGTAAACGCCGGCCAGCCGCTGCATCTGTTGGTTTGCCCGCCGCTGGGCCTCTCCAATGCTCACACCGGGCGCGAGCCGCGCAATCGAGGCCGCCATGCGCGTGCCTGGCGCTCCGGGCTTTTCCTGCCACGCGCGCCAGTATTCCACCCGCGGAAACTCGAAACCTTCCGGCAAGACGCCGATGACGGTGTAGGCTACGCCGTCAAGCACGATCGGCTTGCCCACAATCGCCGGGTTCGCGTTCCACCGCTTTTGCCACAGCCGCGCGCTCAGCAAGACCACCGGCGCCGCGCCAGGATGGTCATCGCTGGGCAGAATCAATCGCCCGAGCGCCGGTTTTGCACCCAGGAGCCGGAACGCGCCCGCTTCCATCTCCGCGCCCACCAGCACCGCCGGGTCGCCCGCGCCGGTGAGCGTGGCTTGGTCGCCGCGGTACATGGACCAATCCTCAAGCCCAACGCTTTGCTTGCGTGCCGCGGCGATGTCGAAGCCGGAGCTCCTCATCCATTGCCGGCCGTCATGTGCCTGGCGCACCTCGACGATGCGACCGGCGTTGGGGTAGGGAAGCGGCTGCCAGAGCACTGCATACGCCAGGCCGAAAATCGCGCTGTTGGCGCCGATGCCCAGCGCCAGCGTCGCCACGACGGCGAGGGTGAATCCGGGCGCGCGCCGCATCCCGCGCCACGCGAAGCGAAGATCCTGCCCCAGTGTCTCCAGCCACGCAAACATCCACGCTTCCCGCGCCTGCTCCCGCACCCGCAGCTCATTGCCAAAGCGATGCCCCGATCCCATCGCGTCCACCATGGCGCGATGAAACTCCAGCTCCGCATCGAGGTCACGCTCCAGCCGCCGCCGCCACAACAGAGCCCGCAGACGATGCGCGAAGATTTGCCAGCCCATCATGCCTCCAATACCTTGCGCATTGCCAGGACCAACTGCTGCCAAAATGCCGTCTGCTCCGCCAGTTCCTTTTCGCCGGCCTTGGTCAGCCGGTAAAATTTGGCCTTCCGGTTGTTCTCCGACGCGCCCCAGTACGAGCTCAGCGCACCGCGGACTTCGAGGCGGTGCAGCGCCGGATACAGCGCCCCTTCTTCGACCGCCAGCACATCGTCCGAGGCCTGATGAATGAACTCCGCAATCGCATACCCGTGCCGCGGTCCGGCGTGCAGCGCGCGCAGAATCAGAACCTCCAGCGTGCCAGGCAACAGCATACCCATAACGTGCTTATGGGAGCGTAACCCACCCGCGGGCCGCTTGGCAAGTGTAAAAACCCGGAGTACGATTCCCGAAGAGGGAGGTACAGCATGCGTGTATTCCGTTCCACCGCGGTCCTGGCGTTGGCGTTGGCGTGCGCCGGCGCCGTTCTGGCCCAGGTGCCATCACCCAAGCCGGGCACCAAGGTTCGGGTTCAGCTAAAGACCAGACTGGGCAGCAAAAAATCCATTGTCGGCGAGAAAGTCCGGGCACAAATCAAGCAGGAGATCAAGCAGGGGCACACGGTGCTGCTGCCGAAAAACGGCTACCTCCTGGGCGAGGTCACCGAGGTGGTGGCGTCCGACCATGGATCAGCGGCCAAAGTCGGCGTGCTGTTCAATGAAGTGACCGACAAGAAGGGCAATGTCATTGCGCATTTGCGCGGGGGCATTATTCATATTTCCGCAGGCAGCACCAATTACTCGCAGATTTCGGTACCGACGGAAATGGGCGGCTCGGGCATGCCGGTAGCAGGGGCGGGGGTGGGGGGTGCGTTAACCTCGGCGAACCGCTCGAGCAATGGCATACCGCTGGGCTTCGGGCTGATGGAGTCGTATAACGGATCGGGCACTGACCTAGGCGGGGTAATGATGACCCAGAAGGGCAACTTCCATCTGGACCAGGGCACGACGGTGCAGGTAGAGATCCTGAAGGGCGGAAATTAGGCAGCGATGCCTGGGCCGGGGTGGAGTTTGGCCTCGGTGAGCGCCTGCACGGCGGCCAGGGTCTGGCCGGGGGCCAACTCGTCGACGACCAGCCCGTCATCGGCGACGCGGATGAAGGCGAGTTCGGTGACGATGAAATCGACCACGCCGGCACCGGTGAGGGGGAGGCGGCAGCGATGGAGGATTTTGGGTTTGCCGTCGCGGGTGGTGTGTTCCATGGCGATATAGAGGCGTTGGGCGGCGGCGACCAGGTCCATGCCGCCGCCCATGCCCTTGATCATCTTGCCGGGGATGATCCAGTTGGCGAGATCGCCATTTTCGGCGACTTCCATGGCACCCATGACGGCCATATCGATGTGGCCGCCGCGGATCATGGCAAAGGAATCGGCGCTGGAAAAATAGGAGGTGCCGGGAATTTCGGTTACGGTCTCCTTGCCGGCATTGATAAGGTCAGGATCCTCGCGGCCGGGCAGCGGGTAGGGACCGACCCCCAGCATGCCGTTTTCGGACTGGAGGACGACTTCGATGCCGGGGGGGACGAGATTGGCGACGAGGGTAGGGAGTCCGATGCCGAGATTGACGAAGTAACCGTCGCGCAGCTCGCGCGCGATGCGGCCGGCGATGCGGAGGCGTTTGTCCTGATCGGCAGGCATGCGGGTTCAGTCCTGGCGGAGCGTGAGGCGCTCGATGGGTTTCTTGTAAGGTCCGCCGCGCAGGATGCGGTGTACGTAGATGGCGGGAGTGACGATGGTTTCCGGATCGAGCCGGCCGGGTTCGACCAGCTCTTCCACCTCGGCAATGCTGACGCGGGCGGCGGTGGCCATGACGGCATTGAAGTTGCGAGCGGTTTTGCGATAGGTGAGGTTGCCCCAACGGTCGCCGCGAAAAGCTTTAACGAGCGCAAAATCAGCCCTGAGCCAGCGCTCCATGAGATAGGTCCGGCCATCAAAGTCGCGGGTTTCCTTGCCCTCGGCGATGGTGGTGGCGACGCCGGCGGGGGTGAAGAAGGCGGGGATGCCGGCGCCGGCAGCGCGGATGCGCTCGGCGAAGGTGCCCTGCGGGACCAGCTCGGTTTGGAGTTGTCCGCTGCGCGCCTGCTCTTCAAAAATCGAGTTTTCGCCGACGTAGGTGGCAATCATTTTTTGGATCTGTCCGGCCGCGAGCAGGATGCCGATGCCCTCGTGATCGGTGCCGGCGTTGTTGCTGATGACCGTGAGGTTTTTCACCCCGCGCTGGTGCAGGGCGGCGATGAGGGTTTCGGGATTGCCGCACAGGCCGAAGCCGCCGATCATGACGGTGGCGCCGTCGGGGATGTCGGCGATGGCGGCGGCGGCGCTGGCCTGGATTTTGTTCATCGCATTTTCATCGTAACCTACTCACATGGACCTGACCGGAAAAGTAGCGCTGGTGACCGGGGCGCGGCGGGGACTGGGGCGGGCGATCGCCGAGGCGCTGGCGGGGGCGGGAGCGGAAGTGGCGCGGCATGCGCGGCGGGAGGGGGAGTTTGCGGCGGATTTGAGTGAGGCAGGGGCGGCTGAGGAGCTGGTGGCGCGGGTGTTGCAGCGGTACGGGCGGCTCGATTATGTGGTGAACAACGCCGCCCAGACGCCGCTGATCCGAGGCGAAGAGGGGCAGGATTGGGAGTCGGCGCCAGGCTTTGACAGCGATCGCTTCGACGCCACGGTGGCGGTCAATTTGCGGGCACCGCTGCAGCTGGCGCTGGCAGCATACGCGGCCGCGCCCACGCTGGAGGCGATCGTGAACGTGGGCAGCGGGAGCGCCAGCCGGGGCGATGGCAGCTCAGCGGAGTTCGTGCTCAGCAAGGGGGCGGTGCCCACGCTGACACAGTATCTGGCGCGGCGGCTGGCGCCGCGGGTGCGGGTGAACGCGCTGCTGCCGGGGCTGTTCGACACCGAGGAAATCGCGGAGCGCGGGGCGGGGTTTGCGGCGCGGCGGGCGGCGATCGTGCAGCGCACGCCGATGGGGCGGCTGGGCAGGCCCGAGGAAGCGGCCGAAACCATCGTGTTTCTGCTGGCGGGCAACGGCTTCATCACGGGGCAGGTATTGACGCTGGACGGCGGATTGCACCTGTGAGGGGGGGCCTGACACCTGCTATGCTGGCGGACATGCGATGTCATTGCGCTGCCACCTGTTTCCTGCTAACTGCTTCGGCGGTATTAGCCGCGCAGACTCCGAAGGCGCAACCGGCCGCGCCGGGGGGCCAGCCGCCGGTGGTGCTGGCACAGGTGCCCAAACCGGCGCCGCCGGACCAGCCGGACCTGAGGACGACGCCGACGCTGTTCGTGGTCGGGTATGCCCATCTGGACACCGAATGGCGGTGGGATTACCCGCAGGTCATCAATCAGTTTCTCAAGGCGACGCTGGACAAAAACTTCGCGCTGTTTCAGAAGTATCCCCACTATATTTTCAATTTCACCGGGTCGAACCGCTTCGAGATGATGCAGGAATATTACCCGAAGCGCTTCGCCGAGCTGAAAAAGTACGTGGCCGAGGGGCGGTGGTTTCCGGGCGGGGCGTCGGTGGAGGAAAACGACGTCAACAGCCCCAACGCGGAAAGCATCATCCGGCAAGTGCTGTACGGGAACGAATATTTCCGCAAGACGTTCGGCAAGGCGGCGGTGGATTATCTGCTGCCGGACTGCTTCGGGTTTCCGGCCTCGCTGCCGAGCATTCTGGCCGAAGCGGGCATCATCGGCTTTTCGACGCAGAAGCTGAACGCCTACTGGCAGCCGGCGGCGCGCGTAGGCGGTCCGGATTCACCGGAGAAGACGCCGGAGGGGATTCCGTTCAACGTGGGCATCTGGACCGGGCCGGACGGGCGCAGCATCATCGCGGCCCTCAACCCGGGCGCCTACGACGGCAACGACCGGGCCGACCTGAGCACCGATCCGCTGACGAAACTCGTGCCCTACGGGCACGGGCTGGATCCGGTCACGATTGACGGGCAGGTGAGCGGGATTTACGACGATTACCATTACGTCGGCACCGGCGATATCGGTGGCGCGCCGGATGAGCGGTCGGTGAAGATCATGGAGGCGACGGTGACCGGCGGCGAAGTCGCGCTGCACCGAGGCGCGGCGCCGGTGCAAGTGGGCAGAGGGCCGATCCACGTGGTTTGGTCGGACGACGACACCATGTTCCTGGACATGAAGAACATGAATCTGTCGCGGTTGCCGCGCTACACGGGCGATCTGGAACTGATCAACCACTCCGCCGGCTCGCTCACCTCGGAGGCGGCGCACAAGCGCTGGAACCGGAAAAACGAGATTCTGGCGCACACGGCCGAGGAAGCCGCGGTGGGGGCGCAACTGCTGGGGCAGCGGTATCCGCAACAGCGGCTGACGCATGCCTGGCGGCTGCTGCTGGCGGGCCAGTTCCACGACCTCATGGCGGGTACGGCCGAAGCCAGCGCCTACACCTACGCCTGGAACAACGACATTCTGGCCTCGAACCAGTTTTCCTCGGTGCTGCAGGCGAGCAGCGGGACCATCGCGCGCGCGATGGATACGCGCGTGCCGGGGGTGCCGGTGGTGGTGTTCAATGCGCTCAACATCGCGCGGCGGGACCCGGTCACGGTGCGCGTGCCGCTGCCAGCGGGCACGCGCGCGGTTCGGGTCACTGGACCCGATGGCCGCGCCGTGCCGGCGCAACTCGACGCCGACGGCGAGGTGGTCTTTATCGCCGCAGATCCTTCGATCGGGTATGCGGTCTATAGCGTGGCGGCGGCGCAGCGGGCGATGGCGTCACGGCTGAAGGTGAGCCCGCACGAGCTGGACAACGCGCGCTACCGGGTGCGGATCAACGATGCGGGTGACGTGGCCAGCATTTTCGACAAGCAGCTGGGGCGGGAGCTGCTGCGGGCGCCGATGCGGCTGTCCTTGCAGACGGAGAAGCCGACGGAATGGCCCGCGTGGAACATGGACTGGGATGACCAGAACAAGCCGCCGCGGGCCTACGTGGGCGGTCCGGCGCAGATTCAGGTGATCGAAGACGGACCGGCGCGAGTGATGGTGCAGATCACGCGCGACAGCCAGGGATCGCACTTTGTGCAGACGGTAAGCCTGGCGGCGGGGGCGCAGCGGGTGGTGTTTGGCGCGGCGGTGGACTGGAAGACGGCGCAGTCGGCGCTGATGGCGGATTTTCCGCTCACCGCGTCCAACCGCGACGCCACTTATAGCTGGGACATCGGCACCATCCAGCGCGGCAACGACAATCCGCGGCAGTTCGAGGTGGCCTCGCACGAGTGGGTGGATCTGACCGACGCCAGCGAAGCGTATGGAGCTACGTTGTTGACCGACGTGAAAACCGGATCGGACAAGCCCAACGATCACCTGGTGCGGCTGACGCTGCTGTATACGCCGGCTGTGAACCGCCGCTATCGCGCCTATAGCGACCAGGCGACGCAGGACTGGGGTCACCACATCATGAAGTTCGGACTGGCCGGCCACGCGGGCGACTGGCGGCAGTCGGACACGGAGTGGCAGGGCTTCCGGCTGAACGTGCCGCTGGTGGCCTTCGTTGCGCCGAAACACGCGGGACGGCTGGGGCGTTCGTTTTCGCTGCTGCGGGTGGACAATCCGCGGGTGCGGGTGCTGGCGCTGAAAAAAGCCGAGCAGGGGAACGACGTCGTAGTGCGGCTGGTGGAGTTGGACGGGCAGGAGGAAAGCAACGTACATCTGCACTTTGCCGCGCCAGTGCTGTCGCTGCGCACGGTGAATGGGCAGGAGCAGCCGGTGCCGGCGGCGGGGCCGGTGCATGTGGCGCACGGCGAGATCGTGGCCGGCTTCAGTGCGTACCAGCCGCGGACGTTCGAGGTAAAGCTGGCGCCGCTGGGCGAGGAGCCGGTACGCACGCAGGCGGTGAGCCTGGACTATGATTTGGCCGCGGCCACGCCCGATGGCACACCCACGACTGCCGGATTTGACGGCAAGGGCGACAGCTATCCGGCAGAAATGCTACCGCGCTCGCTTACTTACGCCGGCGTGCCCTTCACGCTGGCCGATCCTTCCGGGGCGGACGCGGTGGTGGCGCGCGGGCAGAGCATCACGCTGCCGGCAGGGCATTTCACGCGGCTGTATCTGCTGGCGTCTTCGCTGAGGAACCAGACCGGGGAGTTCGCCGTGGGCAGACGCAGCGCGGCGCTGAACATTCAGAACTGGATGGGCCTGATCGGTCAATGGGACTATCGGAACTGGACCCACCACGGCGGGACCTACACTGACCGGCACGGCAAGCGGCATACGTTTCACTACCAGCTCTACGCCGGGCTGCATCCGGGCTATGTCCAGCGCGCGCCGGTCGCGTGGTTCGCCAGCCATCATCAGCTGCCGGACGGCAGCATGGACGCCTACAGCTTCTGCTACCTGTTCGGCTACGAGATCAGCCTGCCGCCGGGCGCGCGCACGCTGACGCTGCCCGATAACCCGGCGATCCGCATTTTCGCGGCGACGGTGGCTTCGGGGCCGGCGCCACTAGCGCCCGCGCAGCCGCTGTACGACGTGTTGCCGTACGCGCACGCGGACCGGGCGCTGCTGTATACGCAATCCACAGGTCCGGACGTGGCCGACTATCGCCCTCGGCCATAATGGATGGGGAGGAACCATGACGACAGTTTGGAAAATTGACCCGGTGCATACCCACGTCAGCTTCAGCGCGCGGCACTTGATGGTGAGCAACGTACGCGGGCGGATCGCCAAATCCAGCGGCACGGCGACGCTGGACGAGGGCGATTTCACCCGCTCGAAGATCGAGGTGGAAATGGAGGCGGCGAGCCTGGACACGCAGGAGCCGGATCGCGACAAGCACCTGCGCAGCGCCGATTTTCTGGAAACCGATAAGTATCCCACCATTAGTTTCCGCTCGACGAAAATCGTGCCGCGAGGGACGGCTGGTGAGTTCGCCATGACGGGCGCACTGACCATTCATGGCGTCACCAAGCCGGTCACGCTGAATGTCAACGCGCCCACGCCCGCAGTCAAGGACCCCTGGGGCGGCACGCGGCGCGGCTTCGAAGCCTCGGGCGAAATCAGCCGCAAGGAATGGGGCCTGACCTGGAACCAGGCGCTGGAGGCGGGCGGCGTGATGGTCGGCGACCGGATCAAGATTGGGCTGGAAGTCGAGCTGATCCAGGAAAAGCAAGCCCAGGCCGCCTAGCGCCGGACTCTCGGGTCGCCGGTGCGGACCTGCCGACGGACGACGGTCCATTTGGCGGCACCCCCGCCGAGCGCCTGCTTTCCGGGCGGCTGCGCCACTCTCACATGACTTTCCGGCCGGTGTGCCGGGAGCTCCTATGATTGCGTGTCTAGACTCAGTGCGTTGTTGCTATGTGTAGGTGGTAACAATTAGATGATGTGATATATGACAGCGATGACTCACGGGGCGGCAGCGGGAGGGCGGCTCCAGCAAGAGGTGGCCGTGATTGACAGACGGACCCTCAATATGTATGCTCGCAACATATGGTCGAGGAACTGGAAAGGCGAGGGGCGGCGGAGGTGCTGATCCTGGCCCTGCTCGCAGCGCGGCCGCGGCACGGCTATGAGCTGGCGCAATTGATCGAGCAGCGCTCCGGGGGCGCGGTCGAGTTCCATGCCGCCTCCCTTTATCCGCTGCTCTACCGCCTCGAACGCCGCGGCCTGCTGGCGGCGCGCTGGGTGGAAAGGGCGGGGGAGCGGCGGCGGCGCTTTTACCGCCTGACGGCGGCCGGACGCCGGGCGCTGGCGGCGGAGCGGCAAAGCTGGCGGCGCTATCTGGCGGCCATGCAGGCGCTACTGCGGCCCGAGGAGACCTGATGCCGGACTGGGAGAGCTACGTGCGCGAGCGGCTGCGCCTGCCAGGCGTGGAGCCGGCGCGGGAACAGTCGATTGTAAGCGAGCTGGCCCAGCAGTTGGACCAGGCCGCAGGGGCGGGGCGCGATCCGGAAGCGGAAATCTCCGATTGGGCCGCGCTGGCGCGCTCGCTGGAGCGCGCGCAGCGGCCGCGCTGGCATGGGTTCTGGGGCCCGGATCTCACCCGCGATCTGCGCCACGCGCTGCGGACCTGGCGGCGCGCGCCCGGCTTTGTGATCATCACCGTGGTCACGCTGGCGCTGGGCATCGGCGCGACGACCGCCATGTTCAGTTGGGTGAACGCGGAGCTTCTGCAAGCCCTGCCTTATGCAAATCCGGGGCGGCTGCTGACGCTCCATGAATGGGCCGATGGCCGGCAGGTGAGCGTCAGCTACCCGGATTACTTGAGTTGGCGCCAGGATAACCGGCAGGGAAACGGAGAATTCTCGGCTCTCGCGTGGGTGCAGTGGTTGCATTTTGATCTCCAGGGACCGGCCGGGCCGGTGGTCGTCAACGCCGCGAGCGTCTCGGGAAATTATTTTCCCACCCTCGGCGCGCTGCCGGTGTACGGCCGCGCTTTCGGCCCCGCGGCCGACAGCGGCGGCGCCAAGTCCGAAGCAGTGCTGACCTGGAAGCTGGCCCGGCAGCAATTCGGCGAGCCGGCCCACGCGCTGGGCAAGACCGTGGCGCTGGACGAGCATGCCTACACCGTCGTGGGCGTGCTGCCGCCTCAGTTTCGGGACGCCAACCAAACCGCAGTGTTCATTCCCGACGGTCTGGAGCTCAAAGACAACGCCGACCGGGGCAGCCGGGGAAATTCGGTCGTCATCGGGCGGCTCGCATCCGGCGCGAGCTTTACGCCGGCAGCGGCGCAGATGCGCGCCGAGATGCGCCGCCTTTCGGCCGCGTATCCCGACGATCAGAACATCGGCTCGACCGTGGCGCCGCTGCGCTCGGCTTTTGTTGGCAGCGATGCGGCGATGCTCTGGCTGCTGTTCGGCGCGGTTGGTCTGGTGCTGCTGATCGCCTGCGCCAACGTGGCTAATCTGATGCTGACCCGCACCGCCGCGCGCCAGCAGGAATGGAGCGTGCGGGCGGCGCTGGGAGCCGGCCGCGGACGTCTGGTCCGGCAACTGCTGGCCGAAAGCCTGGCGCTGGGGATTGCCGGCATTGGCGCCGGTCTACTGGTGGCCGAAGCGGGGATGCGCGGCCTGGCCGCGCTGATGCCGGTGGCGGCGAATGAAACCGTACCGCTGGGGCTCAGTTTGCCCGTGCTCGGCTTTAGCGCCGCGATCGCGCTGCTGGCGGTGGTGCTGTTCGGGCTCGGCCCGGCGCTGTCGGCATCGCAGCTGCAATGGGCAGGGCGGGGAAGCGCGGGATTGGGATGGCGCCGGCGGCGCGAGGCACTGATGGTTGCCGAAGTTGCGCTGGCGCTCATGCTGACCGCCGCCGCGGGCCTGACGCTCGAAAGCTTCGCCAAACTGATGGCCGTTCATCCCGGCTTTCTGCCCGCGCAGGTGCTGACGCTCAGCCGGCGGCTGCAGGGCGCGCAATTCACCAGCGACGCCACCGTGCTGCAGTTCGAGCAGCGGGCGCTGGAAAAAATGGCGGCGCTGCCCGGCGTCGAAGCCGCCGGCATCGGCACCGATCTACCGCTCACCGGCGATCACAGCCGCGACAGCTTTTTGATTGCCGGCCGTCCGCGGCCGCAGCCCGGCCACTATCCGCATCCGGATGTGCATTTCATCAGCCCGGGCTACCTGCCCGCCCTCGACCTGCCGCTGCTGGCCGGCCGCAACTTCAACGCCAGCGATGGTCCGCACGAGCCCTGGGTGGCGCTCATCAGCGAGCGCTTCGCGCGCGCGTACTGGGGCCAGCCGCGCGCGGCGCTCGGCCAGCAACTTTGCTGCGGTCCGCACAAAAGCCACATCACGATCGTCGGCATTGTTGGCAACACGCGGCAGTACGGGCTCAACGCACCGGAAAACATTGAGCTGTATCTGCCCTTTACGCAAGCGCCGCCCCAGCATCCCACCTTCGTGCTGCGCACCCGCGTGAGTCCGCTGAACCTGGCGCCGGCGGCCAGCGCCATTTTCCATCGCATGGATCCGGCGCTGCCGATGCCGGAAATCGAGACCATGAAGCAAACGGTGTCCGCATCGGTGGGCCAGCCGCAGGCGATGCTGTGGCTGCTGGCCATATTCGGCGGCTTGGCGCTGGTGCTGGCGGCCATCGGCATTTACGGGGTGGTCAGCTACGCCACCGAACGGCGGACGGGGGAAATCGGCATCCGCATGGCGCTGGGCGCGGATGGTAGCGCGGTCGCCCGCCTGATCGGCGGCCATAGTCTGAAGCTGGTTGCCATCGGCATCGGCGTGGGAGTCGCGGGCGTGCTGGCAGCCGGACCGGCGCTGGCGTCGCAACTTTATGGCATTTCGCCGCGCGATCCGCTGATTCTGGCGGCAGCAGCAGTGGTGCTGCTGGGGGTGGGCGGTCTGGGTTGCGCGGTACCCATCCGGCGGGCGACTCGGGTGGATCCGATGGCGGCGCTGCGGCAGGAGTAGCAGGCCGGCTGAGGTAGTTTAGCTGCAGGCGCGCGTCCGGAAATGAACACCTGGGCCGCGAAAACGGACATGCCGGGACGCCGCGGCGAGGGCTAAGAAGCTAGTTCGAGAGGCTTTAGCCGGCTGAGGGAACTGGCACGCGAGTTGCATCCGTATAGTGTAGATATGGATAAGGCACGCGATCCCAAGTTTCTCAAGCAGCGCCGCATGCGGCGCGTCATCACCACCGTGATCGTGGTGCTGATCATCGGCGGCGTTTCCTGGGCGGTATCGCAGCTTAAGCCCGCGCCGCCCACCGTGGATGGCGGTTCGGTCTGGCCGGGTCAGGTCAAGCGCGGGACCATGGTGCGGCAGGTGCATGGGCTGGGTACGCTGGTACCGGTCGAGGTGCGCTCGATTCCAGCCATTTCGGCCGGGCGCGTGGTCTCGATTCCGGTGCTGCCGGGCTCGCAGGTGAAGGCGGACACGGTGCTGGTGCAGTTGTCGAATCCCCAGGTGGTGCAGGCGTTGAGCGACGCCGAGGCGCAACTGAAAAGTGCCCAGGCCGACCTTGCCAATCTCAAGGCGACGCTGGCGAGTCAGCGTCTGGACGCGCAATCCACGCTGGCCAATACCGAAGCCGATTACCAGACGGCCTCGCTGACCAGCCAGAGCGATCAGAATTTGCTAGCCAAAGGGCTGGTAGCGCGTCTCAGTGCTGAAAGCGATGCGGCCAAGGCACAGGGGCTGCAGCAGCAAATCGGGTTCAGCAAAGAGAAATTGACCAGCATGAACTCCAGCGACTCGGCCCAGATCGCTTCGGCGGAGGCCAAAGTGGCGGAAATGCAGGCGAGCGTGCAACTGGCACAGTCGAACGTGGAGGCGCTCACCATCCGCGCCGGAATTCCGGGCCTGCTGGAGGAGACCGACGTAAGCTCGGATGCGACGGCTACGGGATCGGCGACCAACCAGTTGCAGGTGGGCCAGTGGGTCCCGGCAGGAACCACGATCGCCCGCGTGGTGCAGCCGCAAAAATTGAAGGCGCAGATCAAGATCGCGGAGACCGAAGTGCGCGACGTGGAAATCGGGCAGTCCGCCAGCATTGACACGCACAACGGCATTGTGCCCGGCCACGTGACGCGCATCGACCCCAACTCGGTGAATGGGACGGTGACGGTGGACGTGAGGCTGGACGGCCCGCTGCCGCCGGGGGCGCGGCCGGACCTGAGCGTGGACGGCGTAGTGAATATCCAAACGCTGCACAACGTGCTTTATGTAGGCCGACCTGCATTCGGGCAGCCCAACTCGACCGTAAGTATGTTTGAAATCTCGCCCGACGGCAGAAGCGGAAACCAGGTGCAGGTGCAGTTGGGGGTGGCGTCGGTGAGCACCATCCAGGTGTTGCGGGGCTTGAAAGCGGGCGACTGGGTGGTATTGTCAGACACTTCGGCCCAGGATGCGCATGACCGGATACGCTTCAGCCCGGCGGTGGCGGCGGTAAACTGAGGGACGGAATTTGTAACCGAACCGCCGCGGGCAGGTTTCCGTATAAGAAGGCGACGGGGATTTACCAGGAGGGGAAATGGCAAACGAACAACCGGCCGTAATCGCGCTGAAGGAACTGACCAAGGTGTTTTACACCGACGAGGTGGAAACGCATGCGCTGGACGGGATTCATCTACAAATCAACGCGGGCGAGTTCGTGGCCATTGGCGGGCCATCGGGCTGCGGCAAGTCGACACTGCTGTCGATTCTGGGGCTGCTGGACACGCCCACCGGCGGAGCATACACGCTGAATGGGCAGCCGGTGGCGAACCTGAACCTGGGCGAGCGCTCGCGAATTCGCAACCGGGAGATTGGCTTCATCTTCCAGAGTTTCAACCTCATCGGCGATTTGTCGGTGTATGAAAACGTGGAGCTGCCACTGACCTACCGCGGCATGCCCTCGGCGGAGCGCAAGCAGCGGGTGCAGGCGGCGCTGGAGCGGGTGGGCATGGCGCACCGCGCCAAGCATCTGCCCAGCCAGCTTTCCGGCGGCCAGCAGCAGCGCGTGGCGGTGGCGCGCGCGCTGGTGGGCAAGCCCAGCATCCTGCTGGCGGACGAGCCCACGGGCAATCTGGATTCGAAAAATGGCGACGCAGTGATGGATTTGTTGCATGAGCTGCACGCCGGCGGCGCCACCATCTGCATGGTGACGCACGATCCGCGCTTCGCCCGTTATGCGGACCGGACCGTACACCTGTTCGACGGCCAGATTGTGGACGAGAGCCAGGCGCAGGAGCAGTCGGCGGTAGTTTCCTCGAGTTAGCTGGAAGCCCCCCAGCTTCCAGCTATCGTGAGCCAGTCAGACCCCGGCCGCAGTTTCCCCGCTGCGGTGCCGGGTGTCTGACTGGCTTTTTGTGGGCGGAGGCTGTCCGGAAATGGACAGTGGCGTTGCAAAAGCGAACGATTCGCAGGCTGATTGCGCAGCTAACCGGCGTGTGTTCAAAAACAAAGGATGGCCCTTGCCGTGCGGGCTTGAATTACGATGACTTATCCAACTGACTCTTTCCGCAACCTGCTGCTGGCAGGCATGGGTTGCCTCTTGCTGGGCGGGGTGGGCCTAGCGCAGCAAAGACCAGCGGGGTCGAGCGGGGCCGAAATCAGGGCGAGCAACACGGCCACGCCGCAAAAGCTTGACTTCATGAGCCGCGGCGGGTGGTTCAACTTCTGGCAACGCTATCAGCCGGCCGATATCGGCGAGCCGGATCTGACGAACCCGGCCGCACTGCGGGAGGCGGTGGCCAAGGGGACGCTGTACCTGTCGCTGCGCGCGATGCTGGAGATGGCGCTGACTTCGGACCTGGATATCGCCAACGCGTCCTACGCCAAGCTGGAGGCCGAGCCCGACTATCTGCGCACGCTGGCGGGGGGGACGGCGCGCGGGGTGGCGGGGGAGACGATCTCGTCGGCGCTGTTTTCCGGCGCTATCGGCGCCAGCACGATCGGCGGCGGCAGCGGGGGCTACTCCAGCGCCGGTTCGGCCACGGGGGGCGGCAGCGGCGTGCACGGCGGCGGCGGCGGCTACGACCCGACCTTCAACCTGAGTTGGGGCGACGAACACACGCGCCAGCCGCTGCTGACATCGTCGATTTACGGGACGGCCGAGCAGATCTTGAATCAGAACTCGGTCAGCGCTGGTTATGGGCAAAGCTTCACCACGGGAACGGGCTACTCGGTGACGTTTTACAGCCTGCGCCAGTACCAGAATTCCAACGAGCTGTTTTTGAATCCGCAGGTGTCGAGCGCCGCGAGCATCGGCGTCAGCCAGGAATTGCTGCAGGGCGCGCGGCGCTCGGTGAACCGGGCGGGGATGGTGATGGGCGCCAACAGCTTGCAATATGCCGACGCCAACTACAAGGATCAAGTCACGAAGGTGGTTTCCGCAGCGATCACACAGTACTGGACGCTGGTGGGCGCGCAGCAGCAAATCGCCATCGCGGAAAAGGCCGAACAGGACGCGCAGAAGACCCTGGACGACACCAACGCGCTGGTTCAGAACGGGAAGGTTCCGGCGGCCAACCGCATCACCGCCGAGACCGGTCTGAGCACGGCCATTTCGGCCGTGCTGCAGGCGAAAACCGACTACGCCAAGGCGGCGTCCAAGCTCAAGCTCTACCTGGTGAAGCAATGGAACCCGAACGTGATCCGGGCGCGGGTCGTGCCCACCAACGCGCTGCCGCTGCCGGCCGCGAGCCAGCTGGCGCCGGCGCCGCAGTTGGTGAGCACGGCGCTGAGCTCGAGTCCGGAGCTGGCCGAGGACCGGATCAACGTGAACAACGGCGCGCTGGTGGTCAAAATCCGCGAAGATAGCCTGCTGCCCAGCCTCACCGTGGTGGGCGACTACACCTCCAGCGGCGTGGCGGGCGTGGGAGTGAACTGCTCGGTACCGTTGTTCCCCTGCCCGGTGGCTGACATCACGGGCGCCAGCTCGCAAGGTTTGCTGAGCTCGCTGGGGCGGATATTCAGCTACCGCGCTCCCGATTACGGTTTTGGATTCAGCCTATCGGTGCCGGTATTCAATCGCGAGAACCGAGCCGACGAAGCCACCGCCGAGCTGCAATTGGCGGCCAACCGCATCACGTTGCAAAAAGATGAAGACGCCGTCACCGAGCAGGTCAACGAAGACCGCATCGAACTCGAGGGGCAGGTGGCGCAACTGCAGTCGGCGCAGAAGGCGCAGCAGCAATTTCAGCAGGCGCTGGTCAATGCGCGCGCGGTCTACCAGATGGGGACCGGAACCATCAACGACGTGGAAGCCGCGGAAAACGCGCTCACCACCGCGGAAAAAGCGGTGGTGGCGGCGCAGCAGGCCTATGCCATCGCCCAGGTCACGCTGGCGGGCGACAGCGGCACGCTGCTGAAGGAATATCACATTTCGCTGGGTACGCCGCTGGCGCGGCAGAACATTCACAACCTGCCCTGAGGTAACCTTAGAATCGTGATTCAACTCCGGAAACTGGAAAAAACCTACCCGGCCGGCGTGGGCAAGACCTACGCGCTGCGGCAGATCAATCTCGACATTCGCGAGGGCGAGTTCCTGACCATCATGGGACCGTCCGGTTCGGGCAAATCCACGCTGCTATCGATCCTGGGCATGCTGGACAGCCTGTGGAGCGGAGAATTTTATTTTCTCGATACCGCGGTACACAAACTGCCGGTGAAGAAGCGCATCGAGCTGAACAAGGCCTACATCGGTTTCGTGTTCCAGAGCTATCACCTGCTGGACAATCTGACCGTCTATGAAAACCTCGACGTGCCGCTTTCCTACCGCGACATCCGCGCCAAGGACCGCGCCAGCCTGGTGGGGGACGCGCTGGACCGGTTTCAGATCGTAGGCAAAAAAGACCTATACCCCAATCAGCTTTCCGGCGGGCAACAGCAGTTGGTGGCCATCGCGCGCGCGGTGATCGCCAGTCCCAAGCTCATTCTGGCAGACGAGCCGACCGGCAACCTGCACTCGGCGCAGGGGCGGGAAATCATGGAGTTATTCAAGCGGCTCAACGGCCAGGGCACGACCGTGGTGCAGGTGACGCACAGCGAGCAAAACGCGCAATATGGGGATCGGATCATCGAGCTGGCGGATGGTTGGATGGTGAAAGGCAGTTGATAGTTCATGGTTCATAGGTCATGAGTTTTTAGTGATGAACTAAAGACAATGAACGCTGCCAAGATCCTGATCGCCGATGATGGCGCGGATATCCGCGAGGCGCTGCGGCTGCTGCTCAAAGGCCAGGGCTACCGGACCGAAACGGTCGAGGCGCCCGCGGCGGTACTGCAGGCGGTGCAGGCGCAGGAGTTTGACCTGCTGTTGCTGGATCTGAACTTCACCCGCGACACCACCAGCGGCGCGGAAGGACTGGAGCTGCTGCCGCGCGTGCTGGCGCTGGATTCGACCCTGCCGGTGGTGGTGATGACCGCCTGGGGCACGGTCGAGATCGCGGTGGAAGTGATGCGGCAGGGAGCGCGGGACTTCGTGGAAAAGCCGTGGGAGAACCAACGCCTGCTGAGCATCATCCGCAACCAAGTGGAGCTGCGCCGGGCGCTGAGACACGAGCAGCGGCTGGAGGCGGAAACGCGCCTGATGCGGGCCGAAAACCGGCCCGAGCTGATCGCCGAATCGGCGGCCATGCAGCCGCTGCTGCAGATGATCACCCAGGTGGCGCCTTCCGACGCCAACATTCTGATTACCGGGGAAAACGGCACCGGCAAGGAACTGATCGCCAAGACCATCCATACGCTTTCGCACCGCTCCGGGCACGCGCTGGTGACGGCGAACGTGGGCGGGCTGCCGGAAGGCATTTTTGAAAGCGAGCTGTTCGGGCACGTGCGCGGCGCCTTCACCGACGCCAAAGCCGACCGCGTGGGCCGCTTCGAGATGGCCGACGGGGGCACGCTGTTTCTGGATGAGATCGGCAATCTCGGGCTGGCGCAGCAGGCCAAGTTGCTGCGCATCGTCCAGTCGGGCGAGATGGAACGAGTGGGATCGTCGAAAACGCGGAAGGTGGATGTGCGGCTGCTGGCGGCGACCAACGTGGATCTGGGCGAGGCAGTGGCCGAGGGCCGTTTCCGGCAGGATTTGCTGTTCCGGATTAATACCATCGAAATCCACGTGCCGCCGCTGCGCCAGCGGCGCGAGGATGTGCCTGCGCTGGCGCAGTATTTTCTGCGCAGGCTGGCGTCGCGCTACCACAAGGAGATCGCCGGCTTGGAACCGGCAGCCCTGCGCGCCCTGCAGGAACATGCCTGGCCGGGCAACGTGCGCGAGCTGGAGCACGCCATCGAACGGGCGGTGCTGCTGGCCCCAGGCCATCTCCTCCAGGCCAGCGATCTCGGTCTGCGCGCCGCGCCCGGCGCGGCCGACGGCGGACTGGGTGGACTGGGCGCGCTGCCGCTGGAGGAGGCCGAGCGCATACTGGTGCGCAGTGCGCTGGAGCGAGCCGGCGGCAACATCTATCAGGCGGCCAAGGCGCTGGGGCTGAGCCGCGCCGCCCTTTACCGGCGCATCGAGCGATATGGCCTCTGAAACGCGGGCGCGGGCCGCAGGCGTCGCGGCTAGCCCGCCGGCACGTAATCCCGGGGCGTTACTGTTGTGGCTAGGCCTGATCGCCGGCCTGCCGGCGCTGGCGGTGGCGCTGGTCCTGGTGTGGCTGCCGCGGGACCAAGGTGTGTTCAGCGCATCGGGCGGGCACAGCCTGCAGGTGCTGCTAACGGCAGTGATCGTGTTGTGCTGGTGGGGGTTTACCTATGCCGCCCGAGCCCGCATCGAAATGGCGGTGGGCACGTTCGCCAACATGCTGGCGGCAGTGCGCGAGGGCGACTATTCGGTGCGGGCGCGGGGCGCCGGGTACGAGGATTCGTTCGGCGCGCTGGCGTCGGAAATCAACGTGCTTTCCACCTCGTTACGCGAGCGCCGGGTGACCAGCCTGGAGGCCAGCGCGCTGCTGGACAAGGTGGTGGAGAACATCGATATCGCGGTGCTGGCGTTCGACGACCAGCAACGCCTGCGGCTGATTAACCCCGTGGGCGCGGTGCTACTGGCATCCACGCCGGAGCGCTTGTTGGGACAAAGCGCCAGCGACCTGGATTTGGTTCCGATGCTAGGCGGGGAGCAGCACCGGCTGCAGGAGTTCACCTTCCCCGGCGGCCCCGGCCGCTGGGACATTCGCCGCACCCAGTTCCGGCAGGATGGCAAGCCGCACCAGTTGCTGGTGATCAGCGATCTAAGCCAGCCGCTGCGGGAAGAGGAGCGGCTGGCGTGGTATCGGCTGATCCGAGTGCTCGGACACGAGATCAACAATTCGCTGGCGCCGGTGATGTCGCTGGCGGGTTCGCTGGCGGGGTTGCTGCAGCCGCCGCAGGCGGAGGATTGGCGCGAGGACATGGGACTCGGCCTGGGTGTGATCGCCGACCGCGCTGCCGCCCTCAACCGTTTCATGGCCAACTACACGCGCCTGGCGCGACTGCCCGCCCCGGAGGTGCGACCCACCGCCGTGCGCGAGTTGGTGCAGGCGGCGGTGCGGCTGGAGCAGCGGCTGGCGGTTCACATCCGGCCCGGCCCGGATGTGAATGTGGCGCTGGATCCCGACCAGGTTTCCCAGGTGCTGATCAACCTGCTACGCAATGCCGTGGATGCATCATTAACAACCGGTGGCAACGTGCAGATCGGATGGGAGTTGCGCCACACCTGGCTGGAAGTTTGGATTGCCGACGAAGGGCCGGGCCTGGCTTCGACGGCCAACCTCTTTGTGCCCTTCTTTACCACCAAACCCGGGGGCAGCGGTATTGGTCTGGTACTATGCCGCCAGATCGCCGAGGCTCACCGTGGGCGCCTGACGCTGAGCAATCGCCGTCATCACGCCGGCACCGAAGCACGCCTCTATCTGCCGCTGGACTGAGAGCTTGTAAACTGAAACCATGAGAATTGCTGTGCTGGTCATGGCGGCTCTGTTGAGCGCGTCCGCCACGGCGGCGGCGTCGGCAAAGTCCAAACCTTCGCTCGAGCAGGCGTTCAACGCCGAGCAATGCTACCGCTACACCGCCCAGATCGTCGGCTTCGGCGAGCGCTGGCCGGGTTCGCCGGGGCACGCCGAAACCGAAGCCCTAGTGAAGCAGGTGGTGGAGCGCGATGGGGGCCAATTCACCACCGACGACTTCGTGGACAATTCGCCCCGCGGCCCGGTGCAGGTGCATAACCTCATCGGAAAGTTCAACGTTAGCAAAGACCCCCATCAGCCCATCTTCATCCTGGCTGGACACTACGACACGTTGTTCAAGAAGGGCTTTGTGGGCGCCGTGGATGGCGGATCCAGCACCTCCATTTTGCTCTCCTTTGCGGATGCCTTGCACCAAGCCCGACCCACCAAGATGCAGATTTGGCTGGTGTGGACGGACTTCGAAGAGGCGGTGAAATCGTTTCAGGGCAGCGATGGCCTGGTGGGCAGCCGCCAATTGGCGAAAAAGATTGCCGCGGAAGGATTGGTGCCGCGCATTCGCGGACTGTTCCTGCTGGACATGATCGGTTACAAGGATCTGAGCATCGACAAGGAGTCCAGCTCGACCCCGTGGCTGCAGGCGTTCATCATGGCGGCGGCCAAAAAACTGGGCTACCAGCAATACTTCTTCAAATACTCGACCGAGATCATTGACGACCAGGATTCGTTTGCCAACGTGGGCATTCCCGTCGTGGATGTGGTGGACGCACGCTTCGGTCCCATGCCGGGCGACGGCATGGGCGCCTATCACCACACCGACCAGGACACCATGGACAAGGTATCAGCCCACAGCCTGAAAGTGGTCGGCAGGGTAGTGCTGCAGGCGGTGGAGATGCTGGACAGGCAATCCTAATTATGTCAAATAGATTTCCACAGCCGGCGGGTGCGTCTGTGCACGCCGGGCGTTATCAGACGTAATGCCCTTGCGCACCTCGGAGGCATTTATCCTCCGCACCTATCCGCTGAAAGAGTCGGACCGCATCGTCAGTTTTTTTACGCGCGAGTTCGGCAAGCGCCGTGGCGTGGCGCGGGGCGCGCGGCGGCCGAAATCGAAGTTTGGCGCTGCGCTGGAGCCAATGAGCCATGTGCGGGTGCAGTTTTTCGAGCGCGAGGGGCGCGACTTGAGCGCTGTGGATCATTGTGAGCTGCTGAACTCGCCACTTTTCAGTCCGGCGGCCGATCTGCTACATTCAGTTGCGGTGTCGCTGATGGCCGAGGTGGCGGATCGCATGCTGCCGGAAGCCGAAGTGAGCGATGCCACCTTCCGGCTGTTGCTGGCGGCCAGCGCGGCGCTGCAACAGGCGACGACGGCAGAGGGCGCATGGCTGCCGCTCAGCTATTACCTGTATTGGATGGTGCGTTTGGGAGGTTTTTTGCCCACTCTTGACCTCAGCCCGGAAGCGCGATCGCTGGCAGCAGCCATGGCGATGCAGCCGCTTGCCGGGATGGAGGAAGCCGTGGCGGCAGCGGCGGCGATGGCGGCGGGGCGCGAACTGCGGCAACGACTGAAAGCGTGCCTGGAAGATCATCTGGAAGCACCGCTGCGCGCCTGGCCGATGCTGGCCAGCCTGGAAAGTTCATGTTGAACTTTCAAGATTTGATTACCCGGCTGCAAGCTTTCTGGGCGGCGCAGGAGTGCGTGGTGCAGCTTCCGTTCGACATGGAAGTGGGAGCTGGAACCATGGCGCCGGAGACGTTTTTGCGGGTGCTCGGCCCCCAACCCTATCGCGTGGTCTACCCGCAGCCCAGCCGGCGTCCCGCCGATGGGCGTTATGGAGAAAACCCGAATCGGCTATATCGACACCTGCAGATGCAGGTGATCCTGAAACCGGCTCCCGCGGATGTGCAAGAACTGTATCTGGAAAGTCTTACCGCCATCGGCATAGATCTGAAACAGCACGACATCAAGTTTGAAGAGGACAACTGGGAAGCCCCGACGTTGGGTGCGTGGGGGCTGGGATGGCAAGTGATGCTGGACGGGCTGGAAATCACACAATTCACATATTTTCAACAGTGTGGGGGGCAGGACCTCAACCCGATTCCGGTGGAGCTGACCTATGGTCTGGAGCGGATAGGGGCTTTCCTGCAGGACGTGGATTCGGTTTATGACATCCGCTGGAACGACCGCACCTGCTACGGTGAGGTTCGGTTTCTGGATGAGCTGCACAGTTCCGTGTACAACTTCGAGAGGGCGGATGTGGAGCGGCTCTGGAAGGCATTTGAGGGTAACGAGGGCGAATGCCGCGACCTGCTGCGCCAGTTTCACGCTTTGCCGGCGTCGGCACGGGAACGGTTTCCGCTACTGGCGGCGTACGAACTGTGCCTGCGCTGCTCGCATCAATTTAACCTGCTCGACGCCCGCGGCGCCATCTCGGTGACTCAGCGGGTGGAGATGATCCAGCGCGTGCGCGCGCTAGCGGTGGGCGTTGCCGGTAGTTGGCTGGAACAGCGGCTCCCGCACGAGGCACAGCATGGCTGAGGACACCGCGCCGTTGCTGGTGGAGATCGGCTGCGAGGAGCTGCCGGCGGGAGCAGTGGCCGCGCTGGCGCAGGGGTTCGGGGAAAAGCTCAAGCTCCGGCTTAAGGATGCACGTCTGGCCGAGGAGGGTGGCGAGGCGGCGTGGACGCCGCGTCGGCTGTTGTATCGCCATGCTGGGGTGCGGCTGCGGCAGCCGGAAAACGTGGAAAAAGTCGTGGGTCCGCCCGGCCGCATCGCCTTTGGCAGCGACGGCAGCCTGACCCAGCAGGGTTTGGGCTTCGCCGCCAAGAACCAGGTGGCGCCAGAGTCGGTGACGCGCGAAAGCACCGCCAAAGGCGAATACGCCGTACTCCACAAGACCAACGAAGGGGCGGCGGCGGAAGCGCTGCTGCCGGCGATGCTCAGCGAAGCGCTAGCGGCGGTGCCTCTGCCGCGTTCGATGCGATGGCAGGACGAGGTGCGATTTTTGCGGCCCATTCGCTGGCTGCTGGCGCTGCACGGCGCCCGGCTGATTCCGTTTGCCTATGCCGGGCTCAAGGCCGCGGCCGAAAGTCGCGGGCATCGCACGCTGGGTCACGCCCGCTTCGCGGTGACGGATGCAGCGGAATTTCCGCGCGCCTGGGAAGACAATGGCGTGGTGCCCTCGACTCTGGAACGCCGGCGCCGGATCGAGGCGGCGGCGGCGGCGATGCTGCCAGCGGGGCTGCGCCGCCGTGCCGATGCCGAGCTGGAAGAGGTGCTGGCCAACTTGACGGAGTGTCCCGGCGTCATTCTGGGCGGCTTCGATGCCGGCTACCTCCAGTCGCTGCCGGAGGACGTGCTGGTTACGGTGATGCGCGGCCACCAAAAGTATTTTGCCGTTGAGGACGGCGCGGGCAAGCTGGCGCCGCATTTTCTAGCGGTGCTGAACCAGCCGGGCGATCCGCAGGGTTTGATTCGGCATGGAAACGAGCGCGTGCTGCGCGCCCGCTTCAGCGACGCGCAGTTTTTTTTCACGACCGACCGCAAGCGCAGCCTTGCCGACCGCCTGCCGCTGCTGGCGCAGACCACCTTCCAGGCCAAGCTGGGAAGCTACGGCGCCAAGGCGCTCCGCCTGGAGGCGCTCACGGGCTGGCTGGGCGAGCAGTGGCCGGGGTGCAATGCGGCCCTTGCGCGGCAAGCGGCGTTGCTGGCCAAATGCGATCTCACCACCGAAATGGTGAAGGAATTTACGGAACTGCAGGGAGTTATGGGCGGCCATTACGCCCGCGCCGAAGGCTTGCCGGAGCCGGTGGCGCAGGCGATTGCCGACCAGTATCTTTACGAAGTTGCGCCGCGCGGGCTGGAGGGCGCTGCGGTTTCGGTGGCCGACAAGCTGGATACCATTGCGGGCATGTTCGCGTTGGGAGAAGTCCCTTCCGGCTCGGCCGATCCGTTCGCGCTGCGGCGCCAGGCCAACAGCCTGGTGCGCACCTTGATCGAACGCGAGCTGCCGCTGTCGCTGCAGGCCGGGATGGAGCAGGCGCGGCGCGGTTATGGAGCGAATCCAGAGTTTTCCTCCGCGGGCGAGGACAAGGCCGGGCGGTTTTTCGAGGAACGCCTGAGCTTTTACCTGCGCGAAGTCCGCGGCGCCAGCGCCAACCAGGCCGCCGCGGTGCTGGCGTCAGGCAGCGATCATCCGCTCGATGCCGCCCGGCGCCTGGCGGCACTGCAACGGGCGCCGGAGCTGGCGGCGGTGGCGGCGGTGGTGAAGCGGGCGCGCAGCATCGTGCGCAAGGAGGGCGGGGTGGAGCAGTGGCGGGCGCGGGGGGTGGATGTGGCGCAACTGCGCGAGCCGGCGGAGCAGGCCCTGAGCGCGGCAGTGGCGGCGCTGGCGCCGGACCTGGACTACGGGGTGGAGCTGGAGGCGATTGCCGGGTTGGCGGCGCCGCTGGAGCGGTTTTTCAACGAAGTGCGGGTCAACGATGAGGATGCGGCGCTGCGCGCCAACCGCCTGGGGTTGTTGGCCGCGACCGTGGTGCGGCTCAACCGCATTGCCGATTTCGCCGAGCTGGCAGTCGGGTAGAATGATACATTCATGACCGCGATGGATATCCGATTTCGCTACGCCGGCGTGCTCGACGAGGCGCAGATGCGCGGGTTGTGGGGGCTTTCCGACGTGTATGGCATCCGCAAACTGCGGCTGGACGAGTCCAGCGCGATCGCCATCGAGTACGACGCCACCCGCATGGACGCTGCCCGGGTCGAGGCGCTGGTGCGGGGCTGCGGCATCGCGCCGCTGCCGGACCCGGTCAGCGCGTAACGGGCGCGATTCCGAGCTTTTGCCGGTGCTCGCGGACGGCAGCAGCGGCACGGAGCGCAATTGCGAGCGCCGCCCGGCCGGCGGCGCCGTCGCATTCCGGCGGCCGGCGGCTGGCCGCGCCGGCCAGAAAGGCTTGCAGCTCCGACTGCAGCGGCTCGATGCCGCCGCCGCCGTAATGCTCGTGTTGCAGGCTGGGCAGGGGCGCGCCGGGCGTGGCGCCGAGCCGGTAAACTTCGGCATCGTGGCGGGCAAGATCAAGCGAAAGGTACTCACGCGGCTGAAAAAAGCGGAGCTTGCGCACGCGCTCGGTGCTCACCCGGCTGGCGGTGAAATTGGCGACGCAGCCGTTCTCAAAACTGAGGCGTAAATTGGCGATGTCGGTGTGCGGGCTGAGCACCGCCAGCCCCACGGCCTGCAGATCGCTGACGGGCGAGTTGACGAAGCTGAGCACCAGATCCAGATCGTGGATCATCAGATCCAGCAGCACGTCCACGTCCAGGCTGCGGGGGGTGAACACGCTGAGACGGTGCACCTCGAAGAACAGCGGTTGCCGCACGCGCGGCCGGACCAGCACCACGGCCGGATTGAAACGCTCCAGATGGCCGACCATGAGCAGGCGCTGGTTGCGCCGGGCGGCGGCAATCATTTCATCGGCGGCGGCCAGAGTGGGCGCGATCGGCTTTTCCACCAGCACATCGACTCCGGCATCGAGCAACCGCGTGGTCACGGCGGCGTGGACCGAAGTCGGCACGGCGACTGAAGCTGCCCGCGCCGCCTGGGCGACCTGTTGCAGGGAAGTGAGTACGGGCACACCGAACTCGGCGCCCAGCGCCAAGGCGCGTTCGGGTTGCAGATCATAGACGCCCACGAGCTGCGCCTGCGGCAGTTGGCGGTAAATGCGGGCATGATGGCGCCCGAAGGATCCACAGCCCACGACGGCGACGGGAACGATGGGCGCGCTCATGTCCTGTCCCGGCCTTCGATGGCGATGCCCGCCTCATCGGCGGCGCGCAGGCAGGCTTCGCGTTCGAGTATCAGCGTCAAGCCGCTCTCCAGGCCGAGCGCGGTGGCGCCGGCGGCGCGCATGGCGGCAATTGTGCCCGGTCCGACCACGGGGACATCGAAGCGCAAGTCCTGTTTCGGTTTGGCGACCTTGACCACGCTCAGCGCGCGGCCGCCAGCAAGCTCAGCGGCGCGCCGGATCATGGCATCGGTGCCCTCCATGGCTTCGGCGGCCACACAAGCGCGGGCGGCAATGGCCACACTCTGGCCGATATCGAGCTCGGCCAGGTGGCGCGCCACCAGAAAGCCGTAGTCCAGGTCGGCGCGTTCGCGCACATCGGGCGCGCGCACAGACATCACGCCGGGAGTGGCCAGCAGCGGCTGGAGGAATTCGGTTGAGCTTTCGAGCACAATCCCTTCTTCCTCCAGCACGCGCGCCACGCCGCCCAGCAGGGAATCGGTGTTGCGCGTGGCGAGTGAGGCGAGCAGCGCCATCATCTTCCAGTCCGGGCGCAGGCGGGAGAAGATCTGCTTGTGCTTCACCTGCCCCGCCATGATGGCGCGCTGCACGCCGGCGGCCTGGAAGGTTTGAATGAGCTTGCCCAACTGCCCCAGCCCCAGCCAGTGCACTTCAACTCCAGCGGCGGCGGCAGTCGCATCCATAGCGGCGTCGGTCTCCTCGCGGATGGCCGCCACGACCATGGTCACGCCCCGGCTGCGCGCGGCTTCGAGCACCAGGAACGGGAAGCGCCCGTTGCCGGCGATGAGTCCGTAAACCTCACCTGAGTCCGGAATCACTTGATGACCCCGCGGGCGCTGGACTCGACAAAGGCGATCAGGATTTCGGTGTCGGGCGTGAGCGCCTCGGCGCGAATGCGCTCGATGGCCTGCGAGGTGTTGAGCCCGGAGTTGAGCAACAGCCGGAAGGCCTGCTCCAGCGCGGCGATGCGCTCGGGGCTGAAGCCCTGGCGCTTGAGGCCAATCTTGTTGGGGCCGTAGGCGTGGTTCTCCCGCTTTTCGCTGGTGATGGCGAACGGCATCACGTCCTGGGTGGTGATGGTGCCGCCTCCCAGGTAGGCGTGCGCGCCCACGCGGACATACTGATGCACCGGTGAAAACGCGCCCAGCGTGGCCCAGTCGCCCACCTCGACGTGGCCGCCCAAGGTCGAGCAGTTGGCCATGATCACATGCGAGCCCACCTGGCAATCATGGGCGATGTGGGAGTAGGCCATGATCAGGTTGTGGCTGCCGATGCGGGTGACGCCGCCGCCCTTGGTGGTGCCACGGTGCAGGGTGCAGAACTCCCGCACGGTATTGTGGTCGCCCATCTCCAGCCGTGTCACCTCGCCCTGGAAGCTGAGATCTTGCGGATCGAGTCCGATACTGTTGAAGGGGTAGAAGTGATTGTGGGCGCCGATGCGGCTGGGGCCTTGGATCACCACATGGGCGTCAAGGCGGCAGTTCCCGCCCAACTCCACCCCAGCCCCGATGATGCAGCCGGGGCCGACAACACAGGAGTCAGGAACCCGGGCGGCCGGATCCACGCTGGCCAGCGGCGAGATCACGCCGGGTCCTGCGGTGGGCGCTCGTTAGCTTGATGATCGCCGGTGCGCGGCACCACGGCGCAGCTCAAGGTTGCCTCGGCCGCCAGCTTGCCCTCCACCAGAGCGCGGCCCTGCATGCGTCCCGCTCCGCGTTGGCCGTCGCCGGACCGGAAGCGCAGCACTTCGACCTCCAGCCGGATTTGGTCGCCAGGGACCACCGGGGCGCGAAACTTGCAGCCGTCCACGCCGGTGAAGTAGATGAGGTGGTCGCCGGGGTGGGCATCCTCATGCAGGATCATCAGGGCGCCCGCTTGCGCCAGCGCCTCCAGCACGAGCACGCCCGGCATGATGGGGAAGCCAGGGAAGTGGCCCTGGAAAAAGGGTTCGTTGGCGGTCACGTTCTTGAGCGCCACAATGCGCTTCCGCGGTTCGAACTCGATGATGCGGTCGAGCAACAGGAACGGAAACCGGTGGGGCAGCAGCCGCTCGATCTCGACCACCACCATCGGCAGCGGATATTTTAGCGAGGAAACGGCTTCGGGCATCGCTCCGTCAGTATAAAACACTACAATCCTATCGTGCCCGCCTCGCCTCGCGATCCCGTGTCCCATCCGGCCATGCTGCTGGCACACATCACCAGCGCGCTGCCGCGGATGCTGGCGCAATTGCGCACCTGGGTCGAGGTTGAGAGCCCCAGCTCGGAACCGGCGCGGGTGCAGAGCTTGGCGCGGGAGGTGGCGGCCGCCTTTGAAGCCGCCGGGTGCCGTGCCCGCTTCCACGAGAGCGCGCTAGAGCTGGCCTACCCCGGCACGCGCGATGCGGACGACGCCCCCATCCTGCTGCTGGGGCACCTGGACACGGTCTACCCCGCCGGGACGCTGCCGGCGATGCCGTTCCGTATCGTTGATGAAGGCGCGGCAGGCCGCGGCGAGATGGGCGGCGCGGCAGGCCGCGCCTATGGGCCGGGTGTGTTTGACATGAAAGCGGGCGTGGTGCAGGCGCTCTTCGCCCTCCAGGCC
>JBOGKM010000080.1:0-34544 GCA_050747745.1 Terriglobales bacterium | reverse complement strand
CGCCGCGGCCCTTCCTAT
This sequence comes from Terriglobales bacterium, assembly GCA_050747745.1. Taxonomy (GTDB): domain Bacteria; phylum Acidobacteriota; class Terriglobia; order Terriglobales; family SCQP01; genus SCQP01. The sequence continues at coordinate 34,526 of JBOGKM010000080.1, read as the reverse complement.
AATCCGGCGAGGAGCGTCTGTTTACCAGCGCACCACCAGACCCACCTCCACCGAACGCGGATCGAGTTCGTCGCCGGTGATTTCGCCGAACGAAGTCGGGCTGTCAATGTTTTCCTGCGTCTCCCCGGCGGAGAAATGGTTGAACAGGTTGGTGGCCTGGGCGCTGAGCTCGGTGGAGAATCGTTCCGAAAGCGCCAAGTCCTTGGTTACGGAAAAGTCCACGTTGGTCCAGCTCAGGCCGGGAAGGCTGCCGCCCTCGGCAGTCGTATCCAGCCCCAGCACCAGCGGGCGGTAGTCGGCCAGAATCGCCGCCGGATCGGCAAAGCGGTTGATGCCGGTGCCGTGTGCCTTGGGATTGCTGCGGCCGTAGGTCGCATTGTAGCTGATGCCCGAGCCGCCGGTATAGCCCGTGGTCGCCACGGCATCTTCAATCGCAGCGCCGGTGGAGCAATCCATCTCGCCGAACGACGAGCACTCCCCGCCGTTGACCACGCGGTCGTCGGTGGGCGAACGGCTCCAGGTGATTATGGGCGCGAACGACCAGCCGTGCGCCAGGTGTTGCATCAAGGTGTTTTGTGACTTCGCCCCCGGCGTCCACACGAAGTAGGCGTTGTACTGCAGCGGCGTCTGGTCGGTCTGCGGCCCGTACTGGTAGCTGAGGTCGAAGGGGTTGTCCACCGACAACTCGCTGCGCGCCTGGTAGGCTTGCGCCGTGCCCATGTCCTTCGCCCAGGTGAAGTTGGAACCGCCGGTAATGCCGTGGAAGTTGCGGAAGTTCACGCTCCAGAACAGCGAGTTGTAGTTGCCCCAGCCCAGTGCGGCATTGTCGAAAATGGCCGAAAGCTGGCCGCCGCCGCTGATCAGGCCCGAAGCCGCCGGGCAGCCCGCCGTACCGGCCGAGCAGGTGGTGGGCGCGCTGGCGGTGGTGCGGCCCAGCGTCCAGGAGGTGCTGGACTGCAGCGACTGCCACAGGTTGTAGACGTTGTTGCCCTCGGTGGTATTGATGTCTTTGCCGCTCAGCCCCAGGGAAGCCACCGCCTGGGCGCAGTTGACGCTTTTCGAGCAGAAGGCGGAGCTGGATCCGCCCAGCGCCGCGTCAAAGAAAGGCGAGTCGGTGACCGCGCCCACGCCCCCGGAGACGATTTGCTCGTACATCTGCGCGAAGGCGGTTTGGAACTGCTCGCCGCCCGCGGTCATCATGTACGGAACCGCGTCCAGATCCATCTGCTGATACTCGTTGCGGATGATGCGGCCGGTATAGCCGAGCATGGTGGTCAGGTTGGGCGTGAGCTGGCGCTGGAAGGTCAGATCAAATTCGTCCGAACGGTTGGGCTTGAAGTTGGGATCGAGAATTTCGCCCGAGCCCGCCGAAGCGTTGGGCACGCCGTTTTGCAGCACACCCGGATAATACGGCTGCGCCAGCGTCGGCGTGGGCGGGTTGCCCAGCGGCGCGGTCATGCCGTCATAGGCGACCGTGGCGCCGGTCACCGGGTTTTTCGCCCCGCTGGTGGGGCCGATGCGGAACGCGTCGAACGGATCCACGCCCCCCGGGCCCAAGCAGGAGCCGGTCATGGAGGCGCCAATGCAACTCACCGGCTGCCCCAGGCCCGTGCCCAGCAGCGGCACCAGCACCAGGTCCACGCCGTTCAGGCGGCCGTAAATGCGCGACCAGCCGCCGCGCAGCACCGATTTATTGCCGCCAAGCAGCCAGCCCAGCATGCCGCCGGAAGCGTTTGGGTTCCAGGCCAGCGAGACGCGCGGCGACAGGCCGCCGTAGAACGGATTGTAGGGATATTCCAGCCCGCTGCCCACATTCTGCACCGTGGCAAAGCCCAGCTCGGGGTTGTAGACCTGTCCCGACTCGGCCGCGCGCGACATGGTGCTCAGGTAGTCCGTGGCATTGATCAGGTTCCCGGCGCCATCCACCAGCTCCACCTGCTTGCCCGCCGATTCCTTAGGCGGCATCTCAATCGTGTAGCCGGCGCCGTAGCTTAGCGTCAGGCTGGGCTTGATGTGCCAGGCGTCGGAGAAGTACGCGTTGTACATCGGAATGTAGCTGTTGTCGGACATGGGCGTACCCAGCGGCTGCAACGCCAGGTCCTGGCCCGCGCGCGTGTACAGCGTCTGCGGCTCGTCCACCATGCCCAGCGCTTCGGCATAATTCAATTCATAGGTGTCGGTGTCATAGCCTTTGGACGCGAAATCGGTGGGCTGATAATCGAACTTGATGCCGCCGCTCTGGTTACCGATCTGGTAGACGGTCGCGGCCATGATCCCGCCGCCGTTGTCGTTGCGCTGGTGGTAATCCCACTGGTCGGTGTAGCGGGCGCCGAACTGGAACAGGTGGTTGCCGTGCAGCACGGTCACGTCGTCCTTGAAGGTATTGCCGACGCCGTCCCAAACACGCGTGCGCGCCTGCTGGGTGTTCACGTTATAGGGAATCAGCGCCTGGGTCGATTCACCCCCGATTTCCAGCGCTCCGCCCAGCGCTCCAAAGTTGCCGTTCAGCGGCGTGGGTTGCAGATAGCTGCCCGCCCACTGCCAGAAGTTGCGCAGGTAGCTGTAGTTGAAGTTGTTGGTCACGTTGGAGCTGATGTTGGTGGTGAACTGCGCCGTCCACATGCTGGGCTTCTGCGGCTGGAAGCTGGTCGCCGTGGGCACGCCGAACGTGTCGCCGGGGATGCCGCCGCCGATGTCGTTCTGCAGGCTTTTCAGCGGCAGGTATTCGTACCAGTGATAGGTGAGCGTGAAGTGCGTCTTCGCGCCGAAATCGTGGTCAATGCGGGTCACGAAAAAGTTCGAAGAGACCGGCGTGGCCACGTTGGCGGTATAGCCCTGGGTATTGAACCCGTCGCCCGCGGTGGGATTGTTGGGCAGCGGCATGTACTGCTTCCACAACTGCGACACCACCGCGTTCATGCCCAGGCCGCGTGGATCACAAGCCGTCGAAGCCGAAGTCGGTGACTTGCACATGGCGGGTGCGTAGGTGATGCCGCCCACCTGCACCGAGGTCGGGTTCAGGTTGTAATAGGTTACCGTGCGCGAAGAATCGGCGCAGCCGCCCGCCGCGTCCGCCGCGCCGCCGGCGCTGCAGATCGGCTCGGTGGCCTCGTTGCCGCTGGTGGCGGCGATCACGCCGTCGCGCAGCGTCGCCGTGGGCGTATCGCGGGTGAGCGTGGGCGCCTGGGGATAGCGCAGGCCTTCATAGTTGCCGAAAATATAGGTTTTGCCGCCGAGCCAGTTCGGCAGAATCTCTCCGCCCAACGCCGCACCGAAGCGATTGCGGTGGCTTTTGGCGCGCGGCGTGCCGGCGCGGTTGTCGCTCCAATCGTTCGCCGCCAGATAGGAGCCCAGGTAGTACTCGTACACCGAACCGTGCACCGCGCCCGTGCCGCGCTTCGTGACCATGGAAACGGACGAGCCGGCGGCGCTGTTCACGTCCGCCGCCTGATTGTTCGTGCTCACCGTGAACATCTCCACGCTTTCGGCCGGGGTGGGGATCACGCCCGAGGTTTCGCCGCCGGTGGCATTCGTGTAGACCGAGTTGCTGCCGTCCATGTCGTTGCTGTTGTTGCCGCCATCCACGGTGAAGCTGTTCTGGTCCAGCGCCGCTCCCGCCACCCCGCCATCGGCGCTCAGGTTGGGCTGGAGCATAGTGAGCGAGTTGGCGTCGCGGTTGATGTTGGGCAACTGCATGATGGCCGCGCCGGTAATCGAGTTGCCGACGGTGGCGTTCATGGTCTGCAGCTCCGCGCCGCTGGCGGTCACCTCGACCGTCTGCGAGGCCTCGCCCACTTGCATGGGCACGTTCAAGGTGAGCGGCTTGCCCACGATCACCGCCTGGTTGGCGATGGTCGCCGTCTTGAAGCCGTCCTTTTTTACGCTCAGCGCGTAGGTGCCGGGCTGCAGGTTGGTGAAGCTGTAGCGGCCGACGCTGTTGGTGATCGTCGGCGTGACGCCGTTGCTGGCCTGGTTGGTCAGTGTGACCACAGCGCCCACAATCGCCTTGCCCTGCGCGTCCACGACCTGGCCCACCACCGTGCCCGCCGATGAGTTCTGCGCTTTTGCCGGCGCGGGTGCGAAACAACACAGGGAAACGATGGCTGCCGCCATCAAGAATACGTTCCACCCACGTCCCGTACGATGCCGCATGAATTTTGTTCCTCCGCCCAACGTCTGCTCCTGCGCAAACAGAAGCGAATTCCAGATAGTTGCTCCGCCGTGTGGGCAAAGTCAAGAGAAATCCCACAGTATGTCCCTCAAGTGATCTGACAAGTACATATTCCAAAAGAAGAAACCGGAATTCCAAAAACAAGGAAAAAGGCCGCGGCTTTCGCCGCGGCCCGGAACTGTAGCTGTAAAGCTTCCTTACCAGCTCACCACGAGGCCGACCTCAACTTCGCGGTTGAAACCGTCGCTGGTGTCCAGCAGGTTGCCCACAATGACGCCAAACTCGTTCGGGTTGCTGATGTTCTCGCCGCCGTCCTGAGCCGAGAAGTGGTTGAACAGGTTCGTCGCCTGGGCGTTGAGCGTGGTCGAGAAGCGTTCGGAAAGCGCCAGGTTTTTGGTCACGGAGAAGTCCACGTTGGTCTCGCTCAGGCCCGGGAAGAAGCCGCCGTTGCCGTCAGTATCGAGGCCCAGCACCAGCGGCCGGAACTCGGCTTTGATGGCCGCCGGATCCGAGAAGCGGTCCATGCCGGTGCCGCCCGAGGAGGGGCTGGCGTAGCCATAATTGGAATGGTCGACAATGCCCGTGCCGCCGGTGTAGCCGGTGGTCATGACCGCGTTCTCGATAGTATCGCCCGTCGAGCAATCCATCTCGCCGAACGAGCTGCACTCGTTGCCGTTGCCGACCGCGGACATGGAGTATCCGCTGTCGAAACCCGGATTCCTCCGCCAGGTAACGATGGGCGCGAACGACCAGCCGTGGGTAAGGTGCTGCATGAAGGTGTTCTGGCTCCGCGCCCCCGGCGACCAGACGAGGTAGGCGTTGTACTGCAGCGGCGTCGAGTCAAACTGCGGCCCGTACATGTAGTTGAGGTCGAAGGGGTTGGTCACCGAGTACTCGCTGGTGGACTGATCCACCTGGCCGGTGCCCATGGACTTGGACCAAGTGAGGTTGGAGCCGCCGGTGATGCCGTGGAAGTTGCGGAAGTTCACGCTCCAGAACAGGGAGTTGAAGTTGCCCCAGCCAATGGAATCGTTCATGTAGATGGCTGAAAGCTGCCCGCCGCCGCTGATGACGCCGCTTGCCGGGCAGCCGGTCTGGGTGGGTGAACAGGCGGTGGGCGCGCTGGCGGTGGTGCGGCCCAGCGTCCAGGACGAGGCGCGCTGCAAATCCTGCCACATGCTGTAGACGTTATTGCCGTTTACCGGGTCGATGTTGTCGTTGGCCGCAGGGTTCTCCAGCTCGGCCACCGCCAGAGCGCAATCGCCTGCGGCCTTGCAGAAGCTGGAGTTGTCGCCGCCCAGCGCGGCAGTGAAAAACGGCGAGGGCGTCACCCGGTCGAAGGGGTTGGTGTCGTTGACGCCCGCGGCGATCTGCTGGAACATGGTTGCGAACGCGGTCTGGAACTGCTCGCCGCCGGCGCTCATCATGTAGGGCACCGCGTCCAGATCAATGGCCTGGTACTCGTTGCGGATGATGCGGCCGGTGTAGCCGATCATGGTGGTCAGGCTGGGCGTGATCTGGCGCTGGAAGGTCAAATCGAACTCATCCGAGCGGTCCGGCTTGAAGTTAGGGTCGAGCACTTCGCCCGAGCCCGCGGAGGCGTTGGCCACGCCGTTTTGCAGCACGCCGGGATAATACGGCTGCGGCAAGGTCGGCGTGGGCGGATTGCCCAGCGGCGCGGTCATGCCGTCATAGCCATCGGCGGTGGGGCCGATGCGGAAGGCGTTGTTCGGATCCGCACCGCCGGCGCCCGCGCAGACGCCGGTGGGCGTCACCCCGGCGGCATCCTGGTTGCCATTGTTGGCGCCGATGCAGCTCACCGGCTGGCCCAACCCCGTCCCCAGCAGCGGAACCAGCACCAGATCCACGCCGTTCAGCCGGCCGTAAATCCGCGACCAGCCGCCGCGCAGCACCGCCTTGTTGCCGCCGAACAGCATGCCCAGCAGACCGCCCGAAATATTCGGGTTCCAGGCCAGCGACACGCGGGGCGAAAAGCCGCCGTAGAACGGATTATAAGGATACGTCAGGCCGCTGCCGACGTTGGCCACGGTGGCAAATCCCAGCTCGGGGTTGTAGGTCTGCCCCGACAGCGCCGCGCGCTCTGTGGCGGCGATATAGTTAGAGGTCGTCACCAGGTTCCCCGCTCCGTCCACCAGCTCCACCTGCTTTCCTTCCGACTCCTTGGGCGGCATCTCGATGGTGTAGCCGGCGCCGTAGCTTAAGGTAAGGCTGGGTTTGATGTGCCAGGCATCACTGAAATAGAGGTTGTACATCGGGATATAGCTGTTGTCGGACATGGGCGTGCCCAGCGGCTGCAGCGCCAGGTCCTGCCCCGCGCGCGTGTACAGAGTCTGCGGTTCATCCACCATGCCTAGCGCCTCGGCGTAGGACTGATCGAAAGTACCCTTATCCGCCTTGTCGGTGAAATCGGTGGGCAGATAGTCGAAGTTGATACCTTCGCCGCTGTTGACCTGATAGACGGTGTTGGCCATGATGCCGCCGCCGTTATCGTTGCGCTGATGGTAGTCCCACTGATCGGTGTAGCGCGCGCCGAACTGGAACAGGTGGTTGCCGTGCAGCACCGTCATGTCGTCCTTGAAGGTGTTGCCGACGCCGTCCCATACGCGCGTGCGCACGTCTTGTGTGTTGACGTTGTAGGGATCCAGAGAGTCTCTCGTTTCGCCCCCGATCTCGAGGACCCCGCCCAGCGCTCCAAAGCCGCTCAGCGGCGTGGGCTGGAGATAGCTGCCCGCCCATTGCCAGAAATTGCGCAGGTAGGAGTAATTGAAGCTGTTGGTGACGTTGGAGCTGAGGTTGGTGGTGAACTGCGCCGTCCACATCGAGGGCAGCTGCGGGCGCGTGGTCGGGGACGAGGGCACACCAAAGCTGTCGCCGGGAATGCCGCCGCCGATGTCGCTTTGCGCATTTGGATCAATGCGCCCGAAGCTATAGAAGTGATAGGTCAAGTCGAAATGGGTCTTCTGGCCGAAGTCGTGGTCAATACGGGTGACGAAGAAGTTCGAGGTCTGCGTTTCGTTGATGTTGCCCACGAAGTCCAGGGTATTGAAGTGGTCGCCGCCCGTGTCCACGTTGGGCATGGGCATGTATTGTTTCCACTCCTGCGCCACTACCGCGTTCATCCCGAGTTTCCGGGGATCGCAGGGCACGGATCCGGAGCCGGCGGCGGTGCACAGCGCCGACGGGTAAGTGATGCCGCCGACGATGACCGAGGTGGGATTGAGGTTGTAGAAGGTGACCGTGCCGCCGGGATCGGTACAGCCGTTGGCAGCGTCGACGCCCTTGCCGCAGACCGGCTCGTTGGCTTCGTCGCCGCTCGTAGCCGCGATCACACCCGCGCGCAGCGTCGCAGTGGGCACCGGGCGCGCCCAGGTGGCCGCGTTGGGGTAGCGCAGGCCCTCGAAGTTACCGAACATGTAGGTCTTGCCGCCCAGGAAGTTAGGCAGGATCTGCCCGCCCAGCGCTGCGCCGAAGCGGTTGCGGTGGCTCTCAGGCCGGGCAGTGCTGGACTGATTGTTGCCCCAGGAGTTGGCCGCCAGGTACGAACCCAAATAATAATCGTACACCGAGCCATGCACCGCGTCGGTGCCGCGCTTGGTGACCATGGCTACCGACGAGCCCGCGGCGCTGTTGATGTCGGCGCCCTGATTGTTGGTGCTGACGGTAAACTGCTCGACGCTTTCGGCCGGAGTCGGGATCACGCCCGAGGTCATGCCGCCGGTGGCGTTGGTGTAGTTGGCGTTGTTGCCGTCCATGTCGTTGGTGTTATTGCCGCCGTCAATCGTGAAGCTGTTCTGGTCCGAGTCCGCGCCAGCCACACCGCCGTCGGGATTGGTATTCGGCTGATACTGGGTGAGCGAGTTGGCGTCGCGGTTGAGGTTGGGCAGCGCCACGATGGTTGCGCCGCTGATCGAGTTGCCCACGGTGGCGTTCATGGTCTGCAACTCGGCGCCCGCCGCCGTCACCTCGACTGTCTGCGTCACCGCACCCACCTGCAGGGTGACGTTCAGCGATAGAGGACGGCCCACGATCACCGCCGCACTCTTGACGGTCGCTTTCTTGAAGCCCTGCTTGGTGACCTCGAGCGAGTAGGTGCCGGGCTGGAGGTTGGTGAAGCTGTAACGGCCCACACTGTTGCTGATGGTCGGCGTGACTCCGTTGCTGGCCTGATTGGTGAGGGTCACCAGCGCGTCCACAATCACCCTGCCTTGGGCATCCGTAATCTGGCCGGCGACAGTGCCGCTGGACGAGTTCTGCGCCAGCGCGCGCGGCGCCAGCCAGCACATGCCGATGACGGCCAGCGCCATCACCCAGCAATTCCACACACGCCCCGTACGATGCTGCATGAGATTCCCCTTTCCAATGTCGTGTCCTGCTCCTGCGCAAACAGGAACGGATGGCCGATTATTGCAACGCCACATGGCCAAGTCAAGAGAAATATCATGGCATGCCCATCAAGAAACCTGACATACATGTATTCCAAAAACAGAAATAACTTTCCAAAACTTGGAAAAGGCCGCGGAGACATGGCCGAAACCAGTGATCTGCGCCGGCCACTGCGGGATTTTGGGGTCCTCCGCGCCGTCTTGGCAACGCGTACGGGCGGCGGCAGGAGCCCCGCCGCGGCCGTCCTATACTGGAAAGCGGATGCCGCCGTTCACCCTCACCACCCCGCTCTATTACGTCAACGCCCGCCCCCACCTCGGCCACGCTTACTCGACTATCGCCGCCGACGCCATGGTGCGCTTCCAGCGCCAGGCCGGGCGCCAGGCGCTGCTGGTGACCGGCACCGACGAGCACGGGCAGAAAATCGAGCGCGCCGCCGCCGCCCAGGGCATCGCCCCGCAGGCCTTCGCCGATCAAGTCAGCGCCGCCTTCCGGCAGGAATGGGACCGGCTGGGGCTGCACTATGACGCCTTCATCCGCACCACCGAAGCGCGCCACACCCGCGCCGTCGTCGAGGTGTTCGAGCGGTTGCGCAAAAACGGGACGGTGTACAAGGGCAGCTACAGCGGCCCTTATTGCGTCAGCGACGAACTGTTCGTGGGCGAGGGCAAGGTGGGCGATCCCTGTCCCCTCTGTGGCCGTCCCACCGAGCTGGTCAGCGAGGAAAACTACTATTTCCGCCTCTCCGCCTTCGCCGACCGCCTCCTCCAGCTCTACCGCGACCACCCCGATTTCATCCGCCCCGAAACCCGCCGCAACGAAGTCGTCGCCTTCGTCGAGTCCGGGCTCAAAGACGTTTCCATCACCCGCACCTCGATCACCTGGGGCATCCCGGTGCCGGGCGACGAAAAGCACGTGCTTTATGTCTGGTTCGACGCCCTGATCGGCTATTTGAGCGCGCTCGGCTTCGGCTCGCCGCGCGCCGCCGATCAGGAACATTGGGCGCAGTTCTGGCCCGCCTGGCATTTGGTGGGCAAGGAGATCGTCCGCTTTCATTGTGTCTATTGGCCCGCCTTTCTCATGGCCGCCGAGCTGCCGCTGCCGCGCGGCATCGTGGCCCACGGCTGGCTGCTGTTCGATCAGGAAAAAATGTCGAAATCGGTCGGCAACGTGGTGCGCCCCGAGCCCATACGGCAGTTGCTGGGCGCCGACGCGCTGCGCTATTTTCTGCTGCGCGAGGTGAGCTTCGGGCAGGACGGCAACTTCAGCCACAAGGCGCTGGTGGAGCGCTACAACGCCGATCTCGCCAACGGCTGGGGCAATCTCGCCAGCCGCACGCTGGCCATGATCGAGCGCTATCGCCAGGGCATCGTGCCCCCGCGCCGTGATGGCGGCGCCCACCCCGCCCTGGACCCCGCGCGCCTCGAGTTTGAAAAGCAAATGCAGGACTGGCAGTTCTCCCGAGCGCTGGAGGCCGTCTGGAACCTGATCGCGGAGACCGACCGCTACATCACCGCGGCCAAGCCCTGGGATCTCGCGGCCGCGGGCCGCGGCGAAGCGCTCGACGATGTTTTGCGCAATGCCTACGAAGTCCTGCGCTGGACCGCCGTCCTGCTCGCCTCCATCCTGCCCGACAGCGCCCAGCGCCTCTGGCGTCAGCTCGGGCTGCCCGGCACCGCAGCGGCGCTACGCTTCGACGCGCTGGTTTTCGACGACATCCCCGCCGGCCAGAAACTGGGCGCGCTCGAGCCTTTGTTTCCTCGTCTCGACAAGGAGAAAACCGTGGAAGAACTCAGGCAGCCCGAGGCGGTCCCCGTTTCCCCGGCGCAACCGGATAGCCGCATCTCGATTGACGATTTCGCCAAAGTGGATATGCGCGTGGGCACGGTGAGAACTGCGGCACCGATTGAAAAGTCCGACAGGCTGCTGCAGCTCACGGTGGATATCGGCTCGGAGGTCCGCCTCATCGTGGCGGGCATCGCCGCCGCCTATGCACCCGAGGCGCTGCTCGGCCGCAAGGTGGTCATCGTGGCCAACCTCGCTCCGCGCAAGCTGCGCGGGGTCGAATCCAACGGCATGATCGTCGCCGCCACCGGCCCCGACGGCGTGCCGCACCTCGTCGCCCCGCCGCCCGACACGCCCGACGGCGCGCGCCTGAAGTGATCGACTCGCATTCCCATCCCGACGATGCCGCCTTCTCAGAAGACGGCGCGAGCATGCTCCAGCGCGCCGCCGAGCAACTCGAAGGCCTGGTCGCCATCGCCGGACGGGACTGGCTCGACGCCGCTTCCCTGCCCCCGGGGCTGAAGGTCTGGCCCACCGTGGGCGTTCATCCCCACCAAGCCGCCCCCGCGCTCGACGGCAACCTGCTGCGCGCCGCCGCGCTCGACCCTCGCGTGATCGCGATCGGTGAAATCGGCCTCGACTACCATTACGACCACGCCCCCCGCGCGCGCCAGATCGAAGTCTTCGAGCGTCAGCTCGCACTCGCCGCCGAGCTCGCCTTGCCGGTATCGATTCACTGCCGCGATGCCTGGGACGACTGCTTCGCCGCACTGGCGCGCTATGCCGCCCTCACCGGCGTGTTCCATTGCTTCACCGGAGGCCGGCCGCAAGCCGAACGTGCCCTGGCGCTGGGCTGGTATCTTTCCTTTTCCGGCATGCTGACGTTCCCCAAGCTCGCCCCCCTGCGTGACATTGCCGCCTGGGCGCCCGCCGATCGTCTCCTGGTCGAGACCGACGCTCCCTACCTGGCGCCCGTTCCCCACCGCGGCCGCCGCAATGAACCCGCCTGGGTTTGGGACACTGCCCGCCAGTTGGCCCAGTGCCGGAATCTCACGCCGCCCGAGATTGAGCTGCTCACGCGGGAGAACTTCTTCCGCCTTTTCCCCCGCGCCGCCTGCCCCCCGCAACCCTCGCGTCGCTAGCGCCGGCGCCGCCGGCCGCGCTGCGCGCCCGCGATATAATCAACCGATGGCTCACGAGAACTCCTTTGATGTGGCGGCCGAGGTCAACCCCCAGGAGGTGGCCAACGCCGTCCAGCAGGCGCTGAAGGAGACCTCGACCCGCTACGACCTCAAGGGTGCGCACACCATCCTCGACTGGAATGAAAAGGACTCGCAACTGACGCTCGCCACCCAGGACGAGTACAAGCTCAACGCGGTGACGGAAATTCTGCAGCAGAAGCTGGTCAAACGCGGCGTCTCCCTCCGCGCCCTCCGCTACGGTGCCGTCGAGCAGGCCGCCGGCGCCACCGTGCGCCAGACGGTCACGGTGCAGAACGGCATCGACAGCGATCAGGCGCGCGCCATCGTCCGCCTGATCAAAGACTCGAAAAAAAAGGTGCAGGCCTCGATTCAGGGCGCCGTGGTGCGCGTGTCCGGCAAGGACCGCGATACCCTGCAGGATGTGATCGCCCTGCTCAAAAACCACGACTTCGGCCTGGACTTGCAGTTCACCAACTACCGCAACCAATGAAACCCCTGGTCAGCGACGCCGCCGACACTCACGCTGCCTTGGGCGTGCTGGCCCTGGTCAGCGACGATCTGGCGCGGGTGGAAGTCGAGCTGCGCCAGGGCGCGGCCTGCTCGGTCGATGCCGTCACCGCCATCGGCCGCCACCTCCAGGCCGGGGGCGGCAAGCGCATCCGCGCGGGGCTGGTGCTGCTGGCGGCGCGGCTGTGCGAGTGTCCTCCGGGCGCGCGCGTGCGCCTGGCCGCGATTGTGGAGATGATCCACGCCGCCACCCTCATCCACGACGACGTCATTGACGCCGCCCCGCTGCGCCGCGGCCGTCCCTCGGCCAACGCGCAATGGGGCAATCAGCGCTCCGTGCTGGCGGGCGACTGGCTCTACATGCAGGCCTTCCGCCTCGCCCTGGGCGAGCGCAATTTCACCATCCTCGACGCCCTCATCGCCCTCACCCAGCAGATGGTGGAAGGCGAGCTGCTGCAGCTGGAAATGCAGGGACGCGTGGTCACCGCCGCCGAGCATCTGGAACTGATCGAGCGCAAGACCGCGCGCCTGTTCGCCCTGGCTTCGCAACTGGGCGCCATGGCCGCGGGCGCCCCCGAGGAGCAGTTGGATGGGCTCGGCCGCTTCGGCTATCACCTCGGCCTCGCCTTTCAGATGGTGGATGACCTGCTCGACTTCACCGCCCCCGCCGCCGTGCTGGGCAAGCCTGCCGCCAGCGACCTGCGCGGTGGCAAGATGACCCTGCCGGCCATTTACGCCTATGAGGCCGCCGATCCGTCCGGCCGCGCCGCGCTCGAGCAAATGCTCGCCGGCGACGGTGCCGTTGCTTGCTGGGCTCCCGTTCATTCCATGGTCGGCCGTTTCGGCCTCGAACGCGCCCGCCTCCAGGCCCGCCAGCAGGCCGGTCTCGCCCTCGCCGCCCTCGACGCCTTTCCCGATTCCCCCTGGAAGCAGGCGCTGGCGCGGCTGCCGGAAATGGTCATCGCCCGCGACCGCTGAACGTGCCCCTGGAAAGCGAACTCAAGTTCCTCCTCGCCGCTCCCGCCGCCCTGCGCTCCCGCCTGCGCGTGCTCGGCTTCCGCGTCAGCCGCCCGCGGCAGCGGGAGCAAAACTGGCTCTTCGATGATGCTCGCGGCAGCCTGCGGGCCGCCGGCAAGCTCCTGCGCCTGCGCCGCAGCGGCCGCGGCTGGCTGCTCACCGCCAAGGGTCCGCGCCGCCCGGGTGTGCTCAAACGCAGGCTCGAGCTGCAATCCGCGCTGGCCGATGGCCGCGCCTGCCGCGCCCTGCTCGCCCTGCTCGGGTTTCGCCCGACCGGCAGCTACGCCCTCACCCGCACCCTGCTGCGCCGTCCCGGCGACAACGGCGAGCTGGCCTGGGATGAAACCGCGAAGGGCGTGTATTTGGAGATCGAGGGATCAGCCCGCTGGGTGCGCCAAACCGCGCGCCAGTTGAACCTGACGCCGGCTCAGTCGGAGCCGCGATCCTATCCGGAAATTCTTAATGCTCATCGGCCGAGGGGCCGTAAATCGAAGGAACGGCCAGGTTGAGCAGGCGGAGATACACGCCCAACTGCGCCCGGTGGTGCACGATGTGGTTGACGAACATGGTGCGATAGGCCAGAAAGCGCGAGCCGCGGAAAAATATCTGCTCGCCCATGCATAGCGTCCAGCTTTCCTGCCACGCCGCGTCTCCGGCTTTGCCCAGCGCGGCGCGCACCGCGGCCTGTCCCTCGTCAAAGGCGGCCAGCAGCTTCGGCACCGACTCGAACGGCAGCGGCTTGATGCCCGCGGTGGCGAAATCCAGCTTGGGCTGGGTGAGAATCGCCACGCCAAACCCTCCCAGTTGCGCCACGTGCGCCGCCAGCTTCCCCAGCGTCGTCGACTTTGCATGCGACCGGAACTCGGCCTGGGCGGCAGGCACCCGCTCCAGGGTTTTCCGCGTTTTCAGGGCTTCGGCTTCCAGCTCTTCCAGCAGCAGGTCGTGAATCACCATATCCAAGTATAGCCACTACGCGCTCATGCCGTGGCACTTCTTGTATTTCTTGCCTGAGCCGCAGGGACAGGGGTCGTTGCGGCCGACTTTCTCCTCGGTCCGCACCACGGTTGCCACGGCGCCATCGGAGCTGTCGCCGGAAAAGCGCAGGTCGTGCGCCTGCTTGCGCTTGCGCCGCTCCATCTCGCGCTCGTAGTCGCGCAGCGCCTGCATCTCGGCCTCGCGCCGCGCCGCCATCTCCTGCTCCTGCTCCTCGCGCGTCTGGATGCGGGCGGTGAAGATGGTCCGCAAGCTGTCGGTCTCGATGCGGTCCATCAGATCCTGGAACATGTCGAAGGATTCTTTTTTGTACTCGATCAGCGGATCCCGCTGCCCGTAGCCGCGCAGCCCGATGCCTTCCTTCAGGTGATCCATCGCCAGCAGGTTGTCTTTCCACAGATTGTCCAGAATCTGCAGCATCACCAGCCGCTCGAAATGCCGCATCTGCGGCGCTCCGATCAGCTCCTCCTTCTGGTTGTAGTTGCGCTCCAGCAGCGACATCAGCTCGTGCCGCATCTCCTCGTAGTTGAGCGTGTCCGTCGGCAGCGGATCTTTTTCGTCCTGGATATCCACGGCGAACTGCTCTTTGACGGCGGTGCGCAAGCCGGCCAAATTCCAGTTGTCCGGGTGCGTGTCCTTGCCGCAGTACTGATTGAGCGCGTTCTCGACCACGCTATCGGCCACGCCCAGCAGGAACTCCTTCTGGTCGAGTCCGGCGAGCAAGTCGTGGCGCATGCCGTAGATGGCCTCGCGCTGCTTGTTCATCACGTCGTCGTACTCGAGCAGGTGCTTGCGGCTGTCGAAGTGCTGCGCCTCGACCTGCTCCTGCGCCGCTGCGATGCGCTTGGTGATCAGCTTGCTCTCGATCGGCTGGCCCTCCTCCATGCCCAGCCGCAGCATCAGCCCGCTGATCTTTTCCCCGCCGAAAATGCGCAGCAGATCGTCGCCCAGCGACAAATAGAAGCGCGAGGAACCGGGGTCGCCCTGGCGGCCCGCGCGACCGCGCAACTGATTGTCAATGCGGCGCGACTCGTGCCGCTCGGTGCCGATGATGTGCAGCCCTCCCAGCCCCACCACCTCGTCATGCTCGCGGTCGGTTTGCACCTTGAACGGCGCCAGCGCCTCGACGCGTTCCTCCGGCCCCAGCCCGTCCCAGTTCACGCCGCGCTTCAGCAGCGCCTGCCGCGCCATCGCCTCCGGGTTGCCCCCCAGCAGGATGTCGGTGCCGCGACCGGCCATGTTGGTCGCGATCGTGACCGCGCCTTTGCTCCCCGCCTGCGCCACAATTTCGGCTTCCTTCTCGTGGAACTTCGCGTTGAGCACCACGTGCGCCACCTTTTTCTTGCGCAGCAGATCGGCGACCAGCTCCGATTTTTCCACCGATATCGTGCCCACCAGCACCGGCTGGCCCCGCTGCGCGCACTCGCCAATCTCCTCCACCACGGCGGTGTACTTTTCCCGCTCGGTGCGGTATACCACGTCGGAATACTCTTTGCGGATCAGCGTCTTGTTGGTCGGAATCACGGTCACGTCGAGCTTGTAGGTGGAATGAAACTCGTTGGCTTCGGTTTCGGCGGTGCCCGTCATGCCTGCCAGCTTCTTGTACATGCGGAAGTAATTCTGGAAGGTGATGGTGGCCAGCGTCTGGTTCTCGCGCTGGATCTTCACCCCTTCCTTCGCCTCCACCGCCTGGTGCAGCCCGTCCGACCACCGCCGCCCCGGCATCAGGCGGCCGGTGAACTCGTCCACGATGATCACCTGCTTTTCGATCTGCCCGCTCTCGTCGCTTTTTTCCTCCTTCACCACGTAGTCCACGTCGCGCTTATAGAGCGTGTGCGCGCGCAGCGCCTGGTAGCAGTGGTGGATCAGTTCCATGTTCTGGATGTCGTAGAGGTTTTCCACCCCCAGCGCTTCCTCGCACTTGGCCACGCCCTCTTCCGTCAGCGTCGCCGTGCGCTGCTTCTCGTCCAGGAAAAAATCCCCCGTGGCGGGCGTTTCGTTGTCCTTGGGCGGATTCCCCTGCTGCAGCCGCGGTATGATGCGGTCGATGCGGTAGTACTTTTCCGTCGACTCCTCGGACGGTCCGGAAATGATCAGCGGCGTGCGCGCCTCGTCGATCAGAATCGAGTCCACCTCGTCCACGATGGCGTAGGGGTGCCCGCGCTGGCAGCAATCGGCGACGTCGAATTTCATGTTGTCGCGCAGGTAGTCGAAGCCGAACTCGTTGTTGGTTCCGTAGGTGACGTCGGCGGCGTAGGCGGCCTTGCGGTCGGCGTCGCTCATGTCATGGATGATCACCCCCACGCTCATCCCCACGAATTTGTAGAGCTTGCCCATCCATTCCGAGTCGCGCCGCGCCAGGTAATCGTTGATGGTCACCAGGTGCACGCCACGGCCGGCCAAAGCGTTCAGGTAGATCGGCAGCGTCGCCACCAGCGTCTTGCCTTCCCCCGTCCGCATCTCGGCGATCTTGCCCTGGTGCAGCACGATGCCGCCGATCAGTTGCACGTCGAAGTGCCGCATCTGCAGCACCCGCCGCCCCGCCTCGCGCACCAGCGCGAAGGCGGGTGCCAGCAGCTCCTCCAGAACGGCCTTTTCGGCCGCTTCCCTCTCGTCTTTCTGCTCTTCCGGCACCTCCGCCAGCCGCTCGCGGACCCGTTGGCGGAACTCCTCGGTCTTGGCGCGCATCTCCTCGTCGCTGAGCGCCTGCATGGCGGGTTCGAGGTCGTTGATCTCCTGCACACGGGGGTTCATGCGCGACACTTCGCGCTCGTTTTTGGTGCCGAATACTTTGGCGACGATGGAGGGCATGGCGGGAGAAAACGGCTAGACCGAATTCGCTCAATTTTAACATGCTGCCCGGCGGCGCGATTGACGTCCGCTACGCACTGCGGCTACAGTTCGGTGCATGAGATTCCGCTGGTTCGCTCTGGCCCTGAGCCTGGGGCTGGCTCTGCCGCTGTGGGCCGATACCTATCGCCGCCCGGTGGGCTTCGTCGTCACCCATTACAGTTTCGCCGTCACGCTCAGCGACGCCAACAACGACGTCACCGTGCGCGACACGGTGCTGCTACATTTCACCCAGGACGGCGTCCGCCGGGTGCATCTGGACCTGTGCCAGTACCGCTCCCAGTCCGAACCCGCCAATAGCGCCAATCCGTGCCTGCCGCGCCACCCCTACGGCGCGCCCCGCACCGCGGTGGTGCCGTCGGCCGGAACCGGCATGATCGTCACCGGCGTCAGCGCCGCCGATGGCAGCGCGCTGAGCTTCCGCCAGGCCGACGACGAGCTGATCGTCACCCTCCCGCAGCCCGGCCAGGCCGGTCAGCCGTACCAGTTCACCGCCGTTTACCACGGGCACCCCGCCAATGGCCTGATCATCGGCAAAAACCGCCATGGCGACCGCGAGTTTTTCGTGAACGAATGGCCCGATCTCGCCCACAACTGGCTGGCCACCATCGACCACCCCTCCATGAAAGCCACGCTCACCATGAGCGTCACCGCCCCCGACCATTACCAGGTCCTCTCCAACGGCACCCAGCAGGAGGAAATCGATCTGGCCGGCGGCCTCCGCCGCACGGTGTGGGAAGAGCACGTGCCCATCTGCACCTGGCAGTTCTCCCTCGCCGCCGCGCCCATGGCGGTGGACGACTTCGGGAGTTTTGAGGGCATCCCGCTCTCTGCCTGGGTCTTTCCCCAGGAGCGCCGGGTGGGCTTTGCCGCCTTCAGCGCCTTCACCCAGCCCATCCTGGAGTTCTATATAGATCACATCGGACCATTTTCTTACGAGAAACTGGCGCAGGTCGAGGCCAACGGCACCGGCGGCGGCATGGAACTCGCCTCCGACATCTACTACGGCTACCCCCCCAGCGGCCCCGCACGCCAGTTGATCGCCCATGAAATGGCGCATCAGTGGTTCGGGGATTCGGTCACGGAAAGCGACTGGGACGATGTCTGGCTGAGCGAGGGCTTCGCCACCTACTTCGCCCTGCTCTACACCGAATACCAGGACGGCCACGACGCCTTTCTCCAGGGCATCGAGCGCAGCGCCGCCCAGGCGCGCCGTTATTACCAGGCGCATCCGGACTCGACCCTGGTTCACCCCGATTTGAGCAACATCAGCCGGGTGATCGCCAATGAGCCGCAAATTTATCAGGGCGGCGCGCAGACGCTGCAAATGCTGCGCGGCGTGCTCGGCACCCAAACCTGGTGGAAAGGCATCCGGCTTTATTACCAGCGCCATCGCAACCATAATGCCGACGACGCCGATCTGCAGCGCGCCATGCAGGACGCCTGCCGCGCCGACGCCGCTTGCCCCGCCTACGCCCGCAACCTGGGCTGGTACTTCTCCCAATGGCTGCACCACGGCGGCATCATGAAAGTCAGCGGCCACTGGCGCTACGATGCGGCCGCGCATCAGGTCATCGTCACCCTGGAGCAGACGCCCAACCAGGGCCGCTATTACCAGATGCCGTTCCAGATCAAGGTGACCGAGCCACCGCCTCCTCCGCCCGCGCCCGGCGCGCGCCGCCGCCGCTTCCGCTTCCGTCCCGAGCCCCCGCCGCCGCTGCCGGTCATCATGATCTCCGCCGCCCGCGCCACCCTCCGCCTCCCCGCGCCCCAGCCGCCCGTGTCCGTCGCCCTCGATCCCAACCACTGGGTCACCCTCGCCCAAAAATCCTTCTCCCCGGCCCAACCCTGAGCCGTCGCGCCCATCCTCGCCCGCCGCCGGCCTTACCCCAGCGCGGCCTTGAGGCGTGCCTGGCCGCTCCGGCTCACCGGCAGCCGTTCACCGCTGCGCAGCACCACCAGCGCCGTGTCCTTGCCCGCCTGCTCGATGCGCGCCACCAGCTCCAGCCGCAGCAGCCATGAACGGTGGATGCGCACAAACTGCCGCGGGTCCAGCGCCGCCTCCAGGCCGGCAAGGGTCTGCTGCTTGAGGTATCTTTTCCCCTCGCTGGCCAGCGATACATAATCGTCCTGCGCCTCGGCGTAATCCAGCTTGCCCGTCGGGATGATCGTCACTTTCGCCCCGTCCCGCACCACGATGCGCTCGACCGGGCCCGGGTGGGCGAGTTGCCGCGCGGTCGCCGCCAGCGCCGCCGCATCCGGCGGACGCCGCCCCAGCGCCCGCTCCAGCGCCCTATGCAGCCGCTCGGCCGTGAACGGCTTGAGCAGGTAATCGACCGCATGCACCTCGAACGCGCGCAGCGCATATTCGTCGTGCGCGGTCACGAACACCACGGCAACCTGCCCGCCGATCAGCTCCTGCACCTCGAAGCCATCCAGCTTCGGCATCTGAATATCCAGCAGCAGCAGCTCGGGATGCAGCTCGCTCACTGCCCGCACCGCCTCAAATCCGTTGCCGCACTCGCCCACAATCTCCACCCCCGGCTCGCGCGCCAGCATTTCGCGCAGCACCGCCCGCGCCAATTCTTCGTCGTCCACAATCAGCACCCGCACGGTTCAGCCCTCCTGCAGTGGTATGGCCAAGGTAACCTGAAAGCGCGGTGGCGCGGGGTCCAGTTGCAGGCGCGCGGCGCCGGCAAACAGCGCCTTCAGGCGGGCGCGCACGTTCGCCAGTCCCAGTCCGGTCGTCGCCGCTTCGCCCCCCGCCTCCGGATCATACGGATTCTCCACCTCGATCACCAGTTCCCCGCCCCGGCACGCCGCCTCCAGCCGTATCGTTCCTCCCTCCAGCAGTTGGCTGATCCCGTGTACCACCGCGTTCTCCACCAGCGGCTGCAGCGTCAGCGGCGGCAGCCGCGCCGCCAGCGCCTCCGGCGTGGTGTGCTCCTCAAACCGCAGCCGCGCTCCAAACCGTATCTGCTCCACCGCCAGAAAACTGTGCGTCAGCGCCAGCTCCTCGCTCAGCGGCGCCAGCGTCTCCATCTGCCCCAGCGCCAGCGTCCGCCGCAAAAAATCCCCCAGCCGCACGCACATCTCCCGCGCCCGTTCCGGATCGGCGCTGGTCAGCGCGCTGATCGAGTTCAGGCTGTTGTACAAAAAATGCGGATTGATCTGCGCCTTCAACGCCCGCAGCTCGGCCTCCTGCGCCAGCGCATGCGCCGCCTGCGCCCGCCGGTCCGCCTCGCCCGCGCGCTCCAGCTCCAGCGCCAGGTAATATCCGGCCGCCACCAGTGCATACAGCAGCGCCCCGCCCACCCACACCACCAGCAAGCTGGCGCCAGCGGGCTGCGGCCATCCAAACATGAAGGCCAACAGGCGCGCCAGCAGCATCCACAACGTGCCCGCCGCGGCCGCGCTCACCGCCTGCGCGCCCAGCGCCGAGCCGACATGTCGCGCCAGCGGCAGCGTCCGGCAGGAATACCACGCCGGCAGGCAGCCGAAGGCGAACACCACCATCAGCGCGGTGGCCAGCACATCCGCGCGCCAGGGCGCCAGTCCCGTGCCCGCCAGCAAGTAGGCCAGCAGCACCGCCGGCGCGATCCACGCCACGATGTAGAGAAACAGCCGGCGGCTGCTGGACAGAATGGGGTGCATCAGTTCTTCACCACCACCCCGCCAAAAATGCTCCAACCCGTCAGGATCAGCCGCTTCGCCCCCGGCGCCGGCGTATCCTGACGCGTCTCGTCGCTGTAGCCGCCCAGAAAGGGCTGGCCGCGCAGCTCCACGATCCAGCGCTCCGGCACGCGGATTTCCGCCCCGCCGAACATCGTGTTCACGTCCAGCACGGCCCGCTCACCGGCGATTTCGGCGCGGTGCAGATCAAGCTGGATTCCCCCCATGAACGCGTCCAGGTGCCCGCCGCGGAACTGCTGCGAGGTCACCCGCCGCTGAAATCCGCCCAGCACCGCCACGCCGTGCACGAAATCCTCGCCATCGCTGGGCATGGTGCTCTCTGCTGCCGTCGCCGCGCCCGCGCCGCCGCCGCTGCCTCCGCTCCCGCCTCCCGGCTGACCGCTATCGCCCGCCCAGGCATAATCCCGCCGCCAATGGTGCCGCGAGTACCCGCGCCAGTGCGGGTTATACGGTCCGCGCCAGCCCCCGCGCCGGAACAGCAGCGATACCCCGACCGCGATCAGGATCAGCGGCCACCAGCGCCCGACGTCGAAATACCAATAGCCCAGGTTGCTCAAGATCAAGCCTGCGCCGACCACGATGGCGATGATTCCCCAAAATGGCCGCGCCCCTTGCGGCCGCCAGCTCAATAACTCAATGCCGAAGATGATGATCACCGCCGGCCAGAAGTAGCTGAAGGCGTAGCCGGCATTGACGATACGCAGTTGATCGAGCAGGAAGATGACGCCCAGCGCGATGATGACCAGTGGGCCAAATAGCCCGCGCCCGCATTGGCTGCGGCGTATGGGCTCGGGTTGCAGTGTGGTGTCGCTCATGAGTCGAGGCTAAAGGCGCGAGACCGCGCGTTGCCAGTTTGAATCGGCGAACGTCGTGCGGCTACCGGCGAATCCCGCCAAAGCCACACCCGCATCCAGCAACCCTGCTTGGGCCGGCCGCCTCCCACCATTGTGGGTTGGCAGTTCCAACCGGCCGTAATCGCCGGATGCGCGGCGTTGGCGACGGCTTATTTCGGCGCCTACTATCTCACCGGCGCGCACGCCAGTAAGGCCCACTTCTGGCAGCGCGCTATCACCTTCGTTTTCGCTGACATCGTACTGCTGCTGGCGCTGGTGTCGCCACTCGATCCCCTCGGCGAAAAACTCCTCTTCAGCGCTCATATGGTCCAGCACCTGCTGCTGCTGGAGGTGGTCGCCCCGCTGTGGGTTCTCGGCTTGCCCATTCCCGTCGCCGAGCGCCTCCTGCGCCTCCCCGCCCTCGCCCGCCTCGAACGTCATCTGCGCAATCCGCGCGTCTCCTGGCCCATCGGTTTTTTCACCCTCGCTTTCTGGCACATCCCTATCTTCTACGACGCCACCCTCGGCCACGAAGGCCTACACGCTTTCGAGCACATCACCTTTATCCTCTCCGCCTTCGTCTTCTGGTGGCCGATCATCACCCCCATCCGCTCCCACCGCATGCCCACCGTCACCTCGATTTTTTATCTGTTCTCGCGCATGGCCGCCAACCTCATGTTGGGAACGGTCATCGTCGCCGCCCCGGTCGGCATATACGCCGCCTATGCCCATCGCCCCCTGCCGCTGCCCTTCGGCCTCACGCCCCGGCTCGACAAGGAAATCGGCGGTTACCTGATGTGGCTGCCCTCGCTGTTCGTTGATGTCGCCGCGATCCCGCTGTTCCTGGTGCTGCTGCTCAAACCTGCGGAACCCCCGACCACCGCCGTGCCGGCGGTGACAAGTCCGTCCGCAGCCGCGGCCTCCCACGGCTGATTCTTCCCGCGTGAAAAATCGCCTCGCCCTGCCCGATCAAATAGTCCCCCGTCCGCGCCGCCAGCGCCTGTATCGTTAGCCCCGGATTCGCCGACCCTTGCGTCGGGAAAATGCTGCCGTCGCAAATAAACAGGTTCGCGATTTCGTGCGTGCGCCCGAAGCCGTCTACAACCGAGCCGGCTGGATCGCTGCCCATGCGCGCCCCGCCCACCAGGTGCGCATAGCGCGCTTCCTCGGCCACTTCTTCCGCGCCCGCCGCCCGCAGTATCTCCTCCGCCTTGTTCACGGCGAAGCGGATCAGCTTCCGGTCGTTTTCGTGCAGGGTAAAGCTGACCTGCGCCACCGGAAGCCCAAACTCATCCTTCTCCTCCGCCAGCTCCACCTTGTTGTCCCACCACGGCAGAATCTCCCCCAGCACCCCCAGCGCCGACCAGTGGTTGTAATCCATCATCACCTGCCGCATGCCCCAGCCCCAAGCGCCTTTGGCCTTGGCCATCTGCTTGGCAAAGGCGATGGGCAGCGGCCCCACCGTCTGCACCGCAAATCCGCGCACGAAATCGCGCCCGCGATCGGTCTCATAAAATTCCTCCGTCAGCGCCTGGGCCGGCGGAGCTTTGTACATCCTCACCAGGTTCGCGAACCTTCCCGCCACCACGTTCCCCGCCTGCACCATCAGGTAATGCCCCAGTGTGCCGCTCGCATTCGCCAGCCCGCGCTCAAATCCCGGACAAGCCGAATTGAGCAGCAGCCGCGGCGTTTCTATCGAGTAGCCGCACACGATCACCGCCCGCGCCGCCTGGTAGCGCTCGCCGCCCTCGCGATCGAAATAGCTCACTCCCTTCACCCGTCCATCGCCGTTGATATGCACCCGGCTCACCATCGCCCGGTCGCGGATTTCCGCCCCGTGCGCCAGCGCATCCGGCACATGCGAAATCAGCGTGCTCTGTTTCGCTCCCACCTTGCACCCTTGAATGCAGTAGCCGCGATAGACGCAGTGCGGACGATCCGCCCTCGAGCCCGAAAGGATCGCCACCGGTCCACCCGCGCACACCCGAATCCCCAGCCGCGTGCAGCCTTCCACCAGCGTGTCCCCCACCCCGCCCAGCGGATGCGGCCCAAACGGATAGCCGTGGGGATCACCCCAGGGAAACCACGCCGGTCCCGCCGCCGGCATCTCCCGCTCGATCAGCTCGTAATACGGCTTCACATCCTGGTAGGAAATCGGCCAGTCGCAACCCATCCCATCTTCGCTGTACACCCGAAAATCGCTCGGGTGCAGCCGCGGCACGAAGGCCGCCCAATGCACCGATCCGCCGCCCACGCCCCGTCCGCTGTTGTTTTCCCCCAGCGCGATCGGATCGCCTCCTCCCGTAATGCGCAGGTCGTTCCAGTACAAATCGTGCGACCCTTTTTCGTCGCTCACCCAGTCCCGCTCCGTGTCCCAGAACGGCCCCACTTCAAATCCCACCACCCGAAATCCCGCCCGCGCCAGCCGCTGCAGCAGCACCGCCCCCGCCGATCCCAACCCCACAATCGCGTAATCAATCTCCTCCCCATCCCCAAACCGCCGCATCGGCGCCTGCACCCTCTGCATCGGCCCCAGCCGATGATCGCCCGCCACCGGCGACCCAAAAGACCCTCCCAGGGGCGTTTTCACAGTTGGCCCCCGGGCAGCGGCCGGAACTCTCCGGAAAGCGAATCTGCCGGCGCCGACCATGCATATCGCTGTTCCCGCCTCTCCCACGGTTCCGGTTCGCCCCGCTCCAGCCGCATGTACCCGCGCGGATACGCCGGTCCGCCAAACCCGATCTCATCCCACGCCCACGGATGCGCGTAATACTCGCTCACCACATCGTTCACCAGCATCAGCCAGTAGTGCCTCACCCCCATACGCGCAAAAATCGCGTGCGCCGCCGGCGGCGCCCCGTCGTGCAGCGTGAACAGCACCTCATCGCGCTCGCGCCCGCCCAGGCGCACAAACTCGCGCCCGAGCAAGCATTGGGAAATCTCCTCAATGGCGCGCAGCCCCATGCGGTGGGCCTCCCCATCCGGGGGCATGTCGGCGTACCGATACCCGTTGCCCCTGCCTTCCGCCAGCCGCCGGTCAATGCCCGCAACGATGGCGATGCGCCTATCCTCGGGCCGGTCCTCTTGCGGCAATATGCGCTGACACACCGCCTCCATGCGCTCGGCTTCCGCCGGTCCAAAAAACCGCAGTGCCGGCGGCGGCTCCAGCCGCTTCAGCACCACCTTCCGCGTCGCTTCGTCCCAGAACGCCTGCTGCGCCAGCGTGCTGTAGCCCGGATAATACCCAATCTGCACCCTCGCCCGTTTGCCCCTCATCGCTTCCCCCGCAGTGCCGTGGCCAATAACCCGAAAAATCCGCAGGCTGCGAACAGCAGCGGCGCCAGCCCCGGCGGCCCATACATAATGTTGTAAACGATGTGTTTGCGCCCCCCGGGCCGCCGCGCGATCCCGCGCGCGTGATAGAAAAATCCCACCGCTCCGTCCACCATCGCCAGCCCCGCTAGCGCCGGCAGCAGCCATTTCTTCCCCGGCCTTCCCGCCGCTGACGCAAATCCCGCTGCCGCCAGCGCCGGTGCAATCATCAGCGGCGTGTACTGTGCCCGGTAACGAAAATTGTTCTTGTGGTGCGAATACAGCGCCTCCGTCCCGCTACAAAGCGCCGCCAGCCCCGTCACTGCGGCCAAATGCCGATGCAGTTGCTCGCGCACCTCCGGCGCTACCTGCCTCCGGCTGAATTCCGGCTCCAGCCGTGTGGCCAGAATCCCCAGGTAAGCTGAAATCCCCAGCAGCAGCGGCGCAAACGGCGGCGGTCCCATCGCCACGTTGGGCACCAGCAGCCGCCAGCCCCCGGGCTTGCGCGCTATGCCCCGCAGATGAAACCCGAACCCCACCACGCAGTTCGCCAGCGTAATCGCGGAAACCGCGGGCAGCAGCCTCCGTCCCAGCCCCCGCGGTGCAATCGCCGCCGCCACCCCCGCAGCCTGCAGCGCTTGGGTCGAAACCAGCGGTGTCCACATCACCCACTGTCCGAAGCCGGCTCGATAATGCATGTAGCCGACTTCCAGCCCGCTCAGCCCGCTGGTCAACCCGGCTACCAGCGCCAGCGAGCGCTGCAGCCGTCCCGCCTGCGCCTCCCGCCACAGTAGCCGCGCCGTGTTTCCCACTTCCAGCTCCATCCCCGCTCCTACGCCGCGTAGCGCCGCGCTTCCCGCCCCTTCAGCTCCAGTCCCAGCCCCGGACGCGATAAATCCGGCCACAGCGCGCCTTCGCGCGGCTGCGGTGCACCCTCGAACAACATGCCTTCTATGCGCGCGTGATCGTGAAAGTATTCAATGTTGCGCGCCCGCGCCAGCGCGCAGCACGCATGCGCATGCAGCGACGGCGCCGTGTGGGCGGAAAGTGGTGTCTGGAACGCGGCGCACAGCGCCCCCACCCGCATAAACTCGCTCAGCCCGCCGCAGCGCGTGATATCCGCCTGCTGCACCGTCACCGCGCCCGCCGCCAGCATCCGCTGAAAGTACACCAGGTCGTAGCCGTACTCGCCCGCCGCCAAATCCATCCCCGCCGGCATCCGTTCCCGCAGCCAGTGCAGCCCTTCCAGATCCTCGCTCGATACCGGCTCTTCAAACCACGTCACGCCCTGGCCGGCAAACCGCTCCGCAAACTCCAGCGCCTGCTGCCTCGAGTACGCTCCATTGGCATCCACATACAGCGCCGTGTCCGTCCCGATCGCCGCCCGCGCCGCCCGCACCCGTTCCAGGTCCCGCGCCGGCTCGCGCCCCACTTTCATTTTCACTGCTGGGATGCCCTGCTCCGCCCATCCGGCCAACTGTTCCTGCAGCTCAGCGTCGCTATAGGAGGTAAACCCTCCGCTCCCGTAGATGGGCACATGATCGCGGTAAAGCCCCAGCAATTTGGCCAGAGGCAAATCGACCAGCTTCGCCTTCAGATCCCACAACGCCAGGTCCACCGCCGCCATCGCCATCGAGCAAATCCCCGGCCGCCCCAGGTTGCGGATCGCCCGCCGCATCGCCTCCCAGCTCCCGGGAATATCCCACGCGTCGCGTCCCTCGATCTCGCTCGCCAGCTTTTCCTGGATCACCGCCGCCGCCGCTGGACCGGCAAAGCTGTAGCCCAATCCGCTCGCCCCCCCGGCGCGCACCTCGACCAATACCACCCCGGTGGCCGTCCACGCCAGCGTCCCGTCCGACTCCGGCCGTTCCGTGGGTATGCGGAAGACCTCGACCGTCGGCCGCCGCAGCCGCGCTCCCATGCCCCCTCAGTTGCCGCGTGCCGCCCCTCAGTTGCCAGCAGCTAGGCCCAATCGACCACAGCCTTAATCACGCCCGGCTGCAACGCCCCCTCCGCCGCCACGAACTGCTCCGGCGTATGGTGGTGCGTGATCAGCCCTTCCACGTGCTTGCCCCAGCGCTCCCGCGCCTGCACCAGGTCGTCGGCCGCCATTTGAAAATGTCCCCGCGCCGCGTTCACGCTCCCGAACATGAGCTGGTTGGCCAGCACGATCTGCCGCAGCAGCGCCGCGCCGGCAATCTCCAGCGTCTTGTCACCGCCGGGAATGCCGGTGAGCGCGTAAGTCCCGTTGGGCGCCAGCGCGTTCAGGAGGTTGAATTCCAGCGCCGCAAACCCGCTCGCATCCAGCACCAAATCCATGGGCAGCGGAAATTGGCTGAGCGGGCCTTTTAGATAATGTCCGCCAATCGCGTTCAGCCATTGCGGCCGTGCACTGGCGGCATCCACGATATCCAGTCCGTAGACTTCGGCTCCGCGCAACCGCAGCACCATCGCCGCCAAAAGCCCCACCGGCCCCAGTCCCGCCACCAGGCAAGCCCGTCCCGAAACCCACGCGGGCGTGATCTGCGCCTCCGGCTCGCGATGCTGTTGCAGCCGCAGCGCTTCGTAAAGCGCTTTCTCCACGATCGAGAGCGGCTCCAGCAGCACCCCCGTCGCTTCCAGTTCCGGCGCCACCCGCGTCACATAGGTCTCGCGATCCAGCACGAACTCGGTCTGGTAGCCGTCCTGCCCTTTGATCCCGCGCTCGGTATAACGGCCGGTCTGGCACATGTCCGAGCGGTTCATGTTGCAGTTGGCGCAGGTACCGCACCCCCGCCGCACGCTGAACACGGCGTAATCGCCCGGCCGCACCCGCGTCACCTGCTGACCCACTTCGGCGACCCGGCCCATCATCTCGTGGCCGATCACCAGCTCGGTCTGCCCCGTCGGCGCCTGCGCCCGTCCGCCCGAGACTTCCTCGCGGTCGGTCCCGCACACGCCGACGCGCACCACTTGCATCTTCACTTGATCGGGCGCGGTGATGGCAGGTTCGGGGCGGCTAACCAGCCGCGCGCCCCGGCTTCCCGGCGTAATGGCAATAGCTCTCATACTTCCAGATTACCGCGCCCGTCAGTAACCTGTAACCTTCTTCACGCCCTCGACAGCACCACAATCGCCAGAATCAGCACCGCGATCCCGCCGTACATGATCCGCACCGGCTGCTTCCCGCTCCCCTTCCATTCGCCGGTCAGGAGGCCATGCACGCTGGCCGTAATCACAATCAGCGACATGAACACCGGCCACCCCAGCACCGTCCCCAGCTTCCCCAGCGCGTTCGCCCCCATCCCGTACAGCAGCGTGCTCCCGAACCACAACAGCGCCATCGCCCCCGCCAGCCCCCAATAGCCGCCCGTCCTCGCCCGCCGGAAGCGGTCCCCCGTGCGGTTCTTTTTCACCAGATACCCGCAGTAGATCCACCCCGGCACCCCCCCCGCCAGCATCAGCGGCAGCCAGATCGCGTTCGGTGCCCATATCGCGGCCGCGCCATGCGCCTGCGCAAAATCCTGCAGCGGTTTGCCTTCGCTGAACCCGATGTTCACCAGCGCCGATCCCACCCCGCTGATGACGCAGTACACCAGCCCTTGCGCCACCGTCGTCCGCCGCACCGGCGCCACCGCCACCGCCGCCCCCGCCTCGCCACCCACCCCCGGCGCCCGCACCGGCCGCAGCGCCGCTTCCCGCCGCCGTCCCGCCATCGCGCATACGCCCACCCCGATCAGCACCAGCACCACTCCCCCCAGCACCTGCAATCCCAGCGGCTGGAACAACTCCCCCTCATGCTGCCGCAACAGCGGCACCAGGCTCCCCACCGCCGCCGCAATGCCCAAAATTACTGAAAACGCCAGCGCGATTCCCACCCCTTCTGCCGCCAGCCCAAAAAAAATCTGCGAAATTCCCCAGCCCGCCCCGCACGCCGCCACGGCCCACAAAACCCCCATCGCCCCCGGCGCCGCATACACCGCGCCCAGCTCCGGCACCGTCAGCCAGGTCAGCAGCGGCGGGAATACCACCAGCGCCCACAGCGTATAGATCAGCCAGGTGTTTTCCCACTCCCAGTCACGCGTGAACTTCATCGGCAGCGTGAAGCTTCCGTTGGCAATGCCCGCGATAACCAGAATCCCCAGACCTAAAATGGCGGCGTTCATATGAGTTCGAGGCAGTATACTCCCCACATGGTCCTGGGAGTAGACATCGGAGGCACCAAGGTCGCCGCCGGTTTGGTCGACCGCCACGGCCGCATCCTCAACCGCTCCCGCTTTCCCATGAACGCTCACGGCACCGCCGCCGATGGCCTCAGCGCCGTCGCAGCGGCGATCGAAGCCGTCCGCGGCCGCCGCCACCCCACAGCCATCGGCCTGTCCAGCCCCGGTCCCCTGGACCCCCAACGCGGCCTGGTCCTCAACCCTCCCAACCTGCCCTGCTGGCGCAACTTCCCGCTGGCGCGAGCAGTCGCCCGCCGCTTCCATCTGCCCGTCTATCTCGACAACGACGCCAACGCCGCCGCCCTGGCCGAAGCCCGCTGGGGCGCCGGCCGCGGCTTCCGCTCCGTCTTCTATGCCACCCTGGGCACCGGCATCGGCGCCGGCCTCGTCCTCGATGGACACATCTATCACGGCCGCACCGGCGCCGCCGTCGAAGCCGGACACGTCTCGCTCGACCCCCGCGGCCCCCTGTGCGGCTGCGGCAAGCGCGGCTGCATCGAAGCCTTCGCCTCCGGCCCCGCCCTCGCCCGCCGCGCCCGCCGCCGCGTCCAGCGTGATCCCGTGCGCGGGCGTACCCTGCTCCGTCTCGCTGCCGGACGACCTCTCGCCTCGGAACATGTTGCCGCCGCCTGGCGCGCCGCCGACCCTCTCGCCTCCCAACTGCTCGCCTCTACCGCCGACTGGCTCGCCATGTGGCTGGGCACGATCGTGGATTTGCTCGAACCTGAAGTGATCCTCTTCGGCGGCGGCATGGGTAAGCTCCTCGCCGCCTGGTTCCCTCACATCCGCCGCCGCCTCCCGGAGTTCACCATCAACTCCCGCGCCCTCGAAATCCCCCTCCGCGCCGCCCGCTACGGCGCCCAGGCCGGCATCGCCGGCGCCGCCGCCCTCTGCACGCCTTGACTCCAGACCTGCTCCATGCCGCCCGCGACGGCGCCTCCGCCGTCATCCTTCTCGGCGCCGTCTTCGCCGCCGCCCAGTATCTTCTCCGCCTCCTCTACCGCGAGCACTGACTCTCTCACCCCCAACGAAGGGACGATCGAGTGGGCGTCATGGTGGAAGGGTTCGCGCAATTCGACCTGCCTCTGTCCGCCGCTGTAAACCGGCATACTTTTTGCGTAGTGGCGCATTTTAAGCAGCGGCCCCGGAGGCGGCCTGCCGCTCCAGTAGCCCAGCCAGCTCTCCTAGGCTCCAAACGTGATTGGCAAGTCCGGCTTCCATCGCTGGCGTGGCCCGCAGGCTGGAATTCACCCGGCGGAAGTTGTAGTGCATGAAATGAAGGGCGAGGGCGTGGGCGTGGTTCGCCAGCGTCTTTGAAAACGCATTCGTCAGTCGCGTGAACCGCCGCGTGGACATCAGCATGGTCAGGTTCTGCCGCTCCACGTAGCTGGTCGAGACGTGCGCCGGTTCGGTTTCCCCACGACGGCCTCCATGTAGCAGCCAATGCAGCGGGCCGGGCTGTATCGGCGCGCACCTCCCCCATCGGGAGCGCCGTAGATTTTCTGGAGCGTGGCAAGGCCCACGGCCAGCCCAGGCGCCCTCTACGGCTTCCATGTACGGCTTGTGGGCGTCGGTGGTCAACTGGATGCGCGTTCGAACGCGGCTCGCCACGTCCTTCATGAACTCCAACGCCGCGCCGCCATCCCGCCCCGCGACGAGGTACGAAACGCAGAGCTTCGTGTCGGCATCGAGGGCAACCCGGGTCCACGCATCGCCCGCACCGTTCAGCCGCATGTCCGCTGTCGTGTTCTTCTTCATGGCGTAAGCGAATTGCCAGATTTCGTCGCACTGGACGCGATGCGCCTTCAAGTTGCGGACGTGCTGATCGTGGTAGCGCCAGCATGCATCTCCCAACTCCGGCACCAGCTTCAGGACGGTATTGAACTCGAATCCGGTCATGCGGGCGGTGGCGCGGGTGGAGTTCCCCTCCACCAGAGCCGCAATGATGCGGGCGCGTTCGGGCGTGCTTAAGCGGCTCATGCATTTACCATCCATGAGCCGCTCAAGCATGTCGAGAAAAAATTGCTTTGCGGCGGAAAATCGGGCATGATTGAGGCGTGCAGACACTTGAAACGGAGATCAACTTCCTGAGCCAGCACCGGGACGATCTGCTCAAACAGTACGGCGGGAAATTCCTTGTGATCCGCGGGCCCGAGGTGGCTGGAGCATACGACTCCATTACTGAGGCGCTGGAGGCCGGTACGACGGCATTTGGCTGCGAGAATTTCCTAATTCGCCAGCCGCTCGAATCCGCAATGATCATCAACGCTCCTGCTTATACGTTGGGAATTTTGCAGGCAAGCCCGATTGCCGATTCTTCACATTGAATTCACGGGCGAAGGGAAGCAGCCGGGTGGCAAGACAATCGCCATCCCGGCCCCGCACGCATTGGTCATGCGGGGTCCGGTGGCTCCGGTCACGATTTCACTTGCCGCTAGCGCAGCGAAGGTATTGGCGGCAAAAGGGCAAGCGGTAGCCAGTGCGCAGGGATTGGCGATGTTCGATACGGGCGCTACCTTGACCTGCATTGACGAGGATTTCGCGGTGCAACTCAAGTTGCCGACGATTGACACCGCCAAAATCACCTCGGCGTCGCACGCTGAACATCCCTGCAACATCCACCCGGTCCAGCTTACATTTCCGCAGTTCGGTCTGAGCGTCGAGATTCCCCGTGCCGCTGGGGTGAACCTCAAGCCACAGGGACTGGCCGCGCTGATAGGTCGAGATTTTTTATCGCGCTGCACGCTCTTCTACAACGGCGTCGGCGGCTCAATCACCCTGTCTTTTTAGCCCTCCAGCGGGCTTTGGCAGCCTTCCTGGCAATCTCTGAACGCTTCTTCCGCGACAATGCCTCGGCACGAGCCTTGCCTCCCTTAAGACCACCGCGCTGCCCGATGGCCGAGAAGTAAACTGCGAGGGCAGCAGGCTGCGGCATTCCCTGGGTCTGCTCGTCGGTCGCCAGCTTGGCGGTCAACGCAGTGGCGGCGTTGGGGTCGGACGGCATCTTGCTTAAGCGCCTCATGCATCCATGATGGCGCCGAACCGCCAGGTTCGCTAGTGGGTGTCGGACTCAAAATGCGTCGGTACCACTTTTTGCTCCCGGCTGGCGTGGACATCGCAACCGTGGGACAATTGGCAGGTCACCGGACGCTGCGAATCACCATGCGCTACAGCCACCTCAGCCCCGAGCGCCAGCAGGACGCGGTGGAGCGGCTGGGGCGTTTCGGCGCTATACAGGGTGGCACCAGAAGTGGCACCGGCGCTTTGGGCGCTGCCGAAGAAGTGGAGCAAGTGCTTGCTGTTCAATAAAATGGGACGGTAGCTCAATGGTAGAGCATTGCCCTTTTAAGGCAAGGGTTCTGGGTTCGAGTCCCAGCCGTCTCACCAAGCCCTCCGAATCCAGGGTCTGAGCAC
The DNA here is from genome assembly GCA_050747745.1 of Terriglobales bacterium. GTDB lineage: Bacteria > Acidobacteriota > Terriglobia > Terriglobales > SCQP01 > SCQP01. Next base: position 2,143 of record JBOGKM010000080.1, on the reverse strand, counting down.
ACGTACATCGCACTGCGCCTAACCGCGCCCACGATGGATATTACCGGCGGGCCGCCCGGCAGAGGCACAATTGCGCTCTCGGACACACAGAGTCCAAAAATGGGTAAAAGGTTGGATGTGGGAGAAGATTTTGTGTGAGTGGCACGGCCACCTCTTGCAGGAGCCGTCCTCACGCAGGTCGGGCGGGCAACGGGCGCCCGCCGGCGCTCAGGGCGTCTCCAGGTTGCCGCGTATTGCCAGGGCGGCAACTGAAGTAACGCGGGTGGGGATGGAATAGGCGGGGGGACGGAAAGCCGGCATGGGGCTGGGTGAGCCAGGCGAGGGCAGTAGAGTGGGCGGGGGCGCCAGGAGAAAGCTGTTCGATGAAGGCGGAGGCGATTAGGGTGGAGAAATCAGTGGGCTGAGGATGTTGCAGAGCGTCCTGAAGGACGCGATGGACGGTGGCAGAGTGGAGGGGGGAGAGGCGGAAGCGGGCGGAGCAGGGAAGGAGCTCGAGATCGGGGGGGCGGGAGGATTCGGTTTTGGTACAACTTAAGACCCGTGTTTTGTGGAATTTGACCAAGAGGCGGTAGGCGGATTGACGCGGGATGTCGTGGGATTTGAGCCAGGCATGAAAGGCACCGGAACGGCCTGGTTGGGCGAGTTCGAGATGTTTGCGGTCGAGCAGCTCAGCGAAGGCAGACAGGTGCGGTTGCAACTGACGGGAGGCGAGGCGCTGGGCGCGGCGGGCGTGTTGGAGGGCGGTCCAGAGCGTGGGGATCTCGGAGGGTGAGGGGCAGGGTGCAGCGCTGAGGGGCCGGGCGGGGCGCCGGCGCGCGAGGCAGGGCGGGGTGGGGATGAAGACGGGAGGGAGATGGGAGCACCAGTCGGGGACACCAGTGTGTTGGCAGTAATTGAGGAAGGCACCGATTTCCTGGCGGGCGAGGCCGCGGGTGTGGCGGTGGAGGGCGGAGGCGGCGATCAGAGCGAAATCATAGCCGAGGTGGGCGTGCTCGCGCTGGAGGGTGGCGGCGCAAAGTTCGAGGATGGCGCGGTGGTTGGGCTCGAGGCGGAGGGTAAGGGTCTGGTCGCAAAAAACGGCATCGCAATCGCGCGGGTGCGGCGGGGGGGCAAGGGCACGCGCCTGGGGGAAGGCGAGGCGGCAGGCGGTTTGGCGAGGGATATGGAGGCGGTCGAGGAAGGCGAGGAAATCAGCGCGCCGAGGCAGGCGGCCGGACTCGGTGGCGAGGAGGGAGCGGAGGGAGCGGATGAGGGCGCGGGAGCGGCGGCGGTGGACGCAGCGGTCGCGGAAGAGCTCGAGTGCGACGGCGGGTTCGAAGGCGGACATGTTAGCTGTTAGCACGACCTCGGCCCTCCCCCCCTCCCCCCCCCGTGGTCATGGTTTTGACCCCTCGCGCTTCTGGTAGCCGGCGTGGCGGGCGTTCCATTCCTCGATGGATTCGCGGCGGAGCTCGGGGTAAGAGCTGCGGGCGGGGCCGACGAGGGCGGCAAGGTCGCGGCGGACGAGCATGAGGGTGGGCAGGGCGCTGGTGCTGATGCGGGCGTCCAGCTCTTTTTCCAGGAGGACCTGGAGGCAGCGGGCGAGGGCGCAGTCGGCGCGCTGGAGCAGTTCGGCGGGATCGGGCGAGTCGGGTTGGGACATAGAATTTCTCCTTCCTTGAGTTGGATGCCTGGAGAGGGGCGGGGCAGGGTGACATATTTCTGTCACAAAATTGTTACGAAATGTAGATATTGGGCGGCGGGGCAGGGGGTGCCGCTGGGAGCGGGGCCGAAAAAAGGGGATTCCGGGTATAGTGATCTCGTCCCTATTCTGGAGTGCTGGCTTCCCTTCAAAGCCAGATTCATGCTGTTCCCCAAAACCTGAAGCGTTGTGACATCAAGAGGAGGTCACCATGGGCGAGCACCCGTCACCGGAACACATTTTGCAAATCGGCCTGGGATTCTGGGCAGCGAAGACACTTTTAAGTGCTGTGGAAATGGGTTTGTTTAGTGAGTTGGCGCATCGGCCCGGGAACTTGGAAGAGGTGCGCAGCCGAATCGGGCTCCATCCGAGATCGGCGCGCGATTTTCTTGACGCCCTCGTGGCTCTCGGCCTGGTCGAACGGCGCGACGGCAAATACTTCAATACTCCGGAGACGGACCT
>JBOGKM010000079.1:0-39417 GCA_050747745.1 Terriglobales bacterium | reverse complement strand
CGGTGGATTTGTACATGCCGTGTCCGGTCACGACGGTGTTGCGAGGGGCGGAGTCGCCGGTGCCCACGTAGATGATTTCGTGGTTGGAGGGGGCGATCGCCATCGCGCCCACGCTGCCGCTGGTCTGGGGGCCGAAATAGCGGTCGGAGATGTTGCGCCAGGTATTACCGTAGTTGGTGGTCTCCCACACCCCCCCGCCCGCGGTGCCCATATAAAAGACATTCGGCTCGGAAGCGATGCCGGCAACGGTCGTGACGCGCCCGCCGGTATACGGACCCACGCTGCGCCAGTGGAGGGCCGCAGTGAGCTTGCCGGGCGGCACCTGTGCCGCAAACGCCGGCAGCAAAGCCAGGGATAGAGAGGACAACAGCAGAACGCAGCGGATTTTCAACATGACAGAGAGTCCCCCTCAATGAATTGCTTCGCGCGGCCGTCCGGCGACAACGCTACTTGGGATGATAGCGCAAGACTCTGGATCCAGTTGGAATTTGTTGCGGCCCGAAACACACGACCACGGGGATGACTACGGCTCTGCGCCACAGCGGTACCCCGGGCCGAAAACCGGCGCGCCAGGGTGCTGGCTGCGGCGCCCGAGGCGGCTTCGGGGGAGCAGGGGCACAAGGTCAACCTGGAATCCCCCACCTTGGCCGCCGGGCACGCTCCTTCCGGATCTGCGGTTGTGATTAACTATGTGTGGCCCCAAAGGTCCGCCCGGGTGGCGAAACTGGTAGACGCACGGGACTTAAAATCCCGAGCGCCGCAAGGCGCGTGCCGGTTCGACTCCGGCCCCGGGCACCAGCACCGGCTCGGGGCCGCGTCCGTTTATTCCGGCCACTAAAGGCCGCCGGGTATGCGGAAACCGGGCAGCTCCAGCCGCTGACGATAGATCACGCTGGCACTGACTGCGCCCACCGCGTCGACATGGACGGTATAGGTGCCGGGCGGCAGGAAGGTGGCAAACGGCAGCGCGCCGGTGGATTTGCCGTTGTCGAGTTTGACGTGGGCGTAGCGCAGCGAAAATGCCTTGTGCTGCTGATTGACTGCGACCGCGATGACGGTGAGCCTCAGCGTCCCGCCGCTCTGGTTTTTGACCTCGATGGCGCCATGCAGCTTTTGGCCCGCGACCTGCGGCGTCTGCGTCCATTGCATTACCAGCGGCGGTCCTTTGCCGGCAGGCAGCAGGCGGCGCTCGGTCAGCGGCGGCTGGCTGGAATCGCTGACCGCGACCAGCAGGCGAAAGCCGCCGCTGCGGCGCGGAAGGCCGGAGATTTTTCCGCTGGAGGCGTTCAAGGATAGCCCCGCAGGCAGCCTTCCCTGCGTGATCGCCCAACGGTAGGGCGGCTGACCGCCAATCGCCTTGAGCTGGGCCTGGTATTGCTTTCCGGCCTGAGGCAGGGGCAGGTACGTGGTAAGGATTTGAAATGGGGGCGCGGCAGCGAGCAGAACTGCCAGTCCGAACAGAGCCGCCAGCGCGCAGGCGGCCGCAGCTCTAGCCGAGGTCTTCAATCGCCCTCCGCGCCGCCTGCGCGCCGCACAGGCCATGCACGCCGCCGCCGGGCGGGGTCGAGGCCGAGCACAAATACACCCCCTTCAGCGGCGTGGCGTAGCCGGAGCGCGTGGGCCGGCATAAAAGCTGGCCAAGCGAGTTGCGTCCGCCCCCGATGTCGCCGCCGATGAGGTTGGCATTGTGCTGCTCCAGTTGGCGCGGGCCGCGCACGCTGCGGGCTAGAATCAGGCGCGCAAACCCGGGTGCAAATCGCTCCACTTGCTGTTCGATGCGCGCTGCCATAACGGCGCTATCGCCCCCCCACCCGTTGGGCACGTGGCAGTAGGCCCAGGCGGTGTGCCGCCCGGCGGGAGCGCGGCTGAAGTCGAACAGGCTGGGCTGGGATAAAAGCACGAACGGCTGCTCGGACTCCTGCGGGCGGTAGCGCGCGCAGGCACGGCCCTCCGCCGCCGAAATCTCGTTCAGCGTGCCGCCCAGATGCAGCGTGCCCGCGGCCGCGCACTCGGCCGCCATCCAGGGAATCGGTGCCGATAAAGCCCAGTCCATCTTCACCACTCCCGGCCCGGGTTGAAAGCGTTGCAGCTTTTGCGCATATCCGCGCGGCAGGCGCGCGCCGGCGAGCGTCATCAGCGCCTGCGGCGTCACATCGCAAAAGATCGCCTCGGCCGGCGGCAGCTCGGCCAGGGAGGCGATGCGTTGCCCGGTAATAATTTCTCCGCCCAGCTCGCGCACATACGCCACCAGCGCATCGCTGATCGCCTGCGAGCCGCCGCGCGCAATGGGCCAGCCGCCGCGATGGGCCGCCGCCGCCAGAATCAGGCCAATCGCGGCGCTGCCGCGCTCCTCCAGCGGCAGCATGGAGTGCGCCGCCAGCCCCGCAAACAGCGCCCGCGCGGGCGCGGTAGTCAAAACTTTTTCCGCCAGCGTGCGCGCCGGCTTCATCGCCCGCAGCCCGAAGCGCGCCAGCGCCAGCTTGTGCCGCGGCCAGTGTAGCGGGCGGAACGCCTCGCCCTCAATGATTTTCCAGTCCTTAAGCACGGGGGCGATCAGCCGCCGGTAGTTCGGCTCATCCTCACCCAGCCGCTCCGCCGTATGCTCGCCTGAGCGCTCGAGCACGGCCACGCTGCCGTCATCAAACGGATGCGCCAGCGCCAGCGGCGGGTGAATCCACTCCAGGCCGTACCGTTCCAGCGGCAGCGCGGGAAAAAACGATGTGGCCGCCGCCAGCGCGTGCACCGCCGAGCAGACGTCGTGGCGGAAGCCGGGCAGCGTCACCTCGGCCGTGCGCGCGCCGCCGCCGGTTTCTTCTTCTGCTTCAAACACGCTTACCTTGCCGCCGGCCTTGGCCCACACCACTGCCGCCGCCAGTCCGTTCGGACCCGAGCCGATCACCACCGCTTTGCGGCCGTTCACGTTCATCGGCTGTGGGTCCGTTGTGCAAGAGCTGTTAGCGCGCTGCGGTGTCCGGTGAAAAACTTGCCGGGTATGCACACCCCTCCGCCGCCGAACGGCCGAATCCACATCGCAGCTGGCGCGCCAAGTTGCTGAAGGCCCTCGCAGTTGCGCCGCTTTTGCACAGAAATATCCGCTCTACGACTACTGTTTTTTATTTTGTCTTAAAGCCGCTTCGCCGCAGAGTTGTACCGGCAGCGGATCATTTCCGCTGGCCTTGTTCCACTTTACTGCCGCCTGGTTGTACTGTTGGCAGAGGCCGAATACAGTTTCGATGACTTCCGTGCCGGGTGCGGCATCGGCCTGTTCCACACCCGAGAGCAAGCGAGCCTGCCGCAGGTTGATGTGCGCGAAGGTTTTGTCTAAATCCTTTACGTTTGCTGCGCGATGGTAGGCTGCGGTGGTGTCTTTGAGTCCGGTAGCGAGGCTTTGCTCGACGGCGAGCTGCTCCAGTAGGTCTGGCTGAGTGACATTCGTCAATCTAGGGTCGAGCTTGACGGTGAGCGGAGCCGTGTAGCTTTGTGTTCCGGCGGTGAGCACCAGCTTGTAGCTTCCTGGGATCACCATTGGTCCTTGCGGTTCGTGCCAGGGCGTATTGTGCACGATGGCGTGATCGCCGAGAGTGTACTCGAAATAGTCGCGCTGGAAACCGAAGTAGGTGAACAGGATGTGCGGCGGATCTGGGTAGCGCAAATTCCAGACGAAGCGGTTCAGGCCGGCATGGTTGGGCAAAAGCTCCGGCGGTGCCAGCCAATAATCTTGGACGTTGATCATGTAAGGCGGTTGGGTTGGACCTTGGCTGGAATAGCTGTTTACCAAGTCTCCGCTGGCAGCGTAGATGCTCAGACTCAGCGGCTGTGGCATCGCCGTCTTGAGGTAGTAGTCAATAATGGCGCCGTCAGGAGGGTTGGCCGAGTGTGGTTCGCTCGGGTTCAGCGGGGTGTCGGTGTAGTCGTCCCATTGCAGGCGGACGGCGGTTTCTGGAAGGAATAAATGAGCAGCCTGCCAAGCCGCAGTCGACGACATCTGTCGTAGCGAGGCGATATCGTCCAGCGACCACAAGCCACGGCCGTAGGTGGAAATCACCAGGTCGTTGTGCTTAATTTGCAGGTCGGTCACTGACGAGGCCGGAAGGTTCAGCTCCAGAGACTGCCAGTGCTGGCCGCGGTCGAAAGAAACGAATACGCCAGCACTGCCGGCGGCGAATAAAAGATTGCGGTTAACCGGGTCCTGGCGAATCGCGTGTACAGTGCCTGGGATGCCGGCGGCGATCTGCGTCCAGTTACGACCATTGTCGCTAGTAGACAACACGCCTGGCTGCCGAGAAGCCACCGCGAAAGCCACGGCGGCATTTTCCTGCCCAGGCTCTATCATGGCAATGCGCGTATGGGGCAGCCGGGGCGAGACATCGCGCCACTTGCTACCATTGTCGTCTGTAACTTGGATGCGCCCATCGGAGGTTCCGGCCCAAATCTCGGCGTGGTTAACCGGCGAGGGCGCAATGGTGGTGATAGCGCCGTGGCCGCCAGTGAGATCGGGGCTGATCGGACGCCAGTGCATGCCGGCGTCGCTGGTGGCCAGCACATACTGGGTGCCAAGCAGCAGTGTCTGCGGATCACCGGGCAGAAAGACCATGGGCATGGAGCCGGCTTCGCGGTATTTGGGGTTGCGCTCGAACACATGCACCGATTGCCCGGTGAGGTGGTCGGTGCGGACGACGCTGCCGAACCATCCCGTGGCGTAAACGATGCTCGGGTGCAGGGGGTCGGGGGTGATGCGGGCGCTTTCAAAGCCGTTCGTGGTCCACCAGTCGCGGTAGGTAATTTCGCCATCGTTGGCGCGAATGGGCACGGCGACGGTGCCGCTGTCCTGCTGCGAGGCGTAGAGGTGAAAGGGGAACTGGTTGTCGGTCGAGACGTTGTACATCTGGCCGGTGGGCTGGTTGTACCAGGAGGTCCAACTGTGGCCGCCGTTCATGCTAATCTCGGTGCCCTGGTCGACGGCGAGGGCCATGTGGAGTGGACGCGAGGGATCCATCCAGAAGGCGTTGAAATCATCGCCGCTGGGCGCGCCGGTAAAAGCTTGCCAGGTGGCGCCGCCGTCGCTGGAGCGATAGACGGAGGTTTGCATGGCGTAGAGCACGCGGGCGTTGTCGGGGTCCACGTAGAGATGAAAGAACTGGCCGCCGCCCACCAGGCGGGGATCGTGCGAGGTCTGCCGCCAATGTTGGCCGCCGTCGTCGCTGCGGAATACGCCCTGGGCCATGTAGGCATAGACGCGCTGGCCGTGGCTCCTTGGCGCCACCGCTAGCGCCACCCGGCCGCGGTTGCTGCGCGGCAAACCGCGGCCGGGCAGCGCCTGCCAGGTGCGGCCACGGTTGCGGGAACGGTAAATCGGGACGGTGGCTTGGCTGCCGAAGGGGGCGCGGAAGGCGGCGTAAATGACGGCGGGGGCGTCGGGCGCCGATTCCAAATCCACGGCGCCGCCGCGCGGACCGCTCGCGGCGCGGGGCGCGGGCAACACCATGGTCCAGCGCCGGCCGCCATCCTGGCTGCGGCTGATGCCCGCAGCGGATGCCGCCAGCACCAGCTTCGAGTTCTTCGGGTCCAGCCAGACATCGGCGACGGGATGGTGCGCCAGGGCCACCAGCTCGAGCGTCGCGCCGCCATCGCTCGAGCGGTACAGGCCGTCGGCTCCGGCGCTGCCGCCGCTGCGGTCCACGGCGACATAGAGCAGTCCGGGCGCGGCAGCGGCAAGCGCGCCGATGCCGGTCAGGCGCTGGGAGTCGCTGATGTTGTGCCAGCTGCGGCCGCCGTCATCGGTCTTCCAAACGCCGCTGGTGTCGGTGCCCATGTAATAGATCGCCGGTTCGCCGGGCAGGCCCACCACCGACGTGGCTTTGCCGCCGCGCCAGGGACCGAGCAGCCGCCAGTGGAGGCCGGCATAGAGAGTCGGGGAAATTTGCGCCGCGGCGGTGATGGCGGCGAGCAGGACGAGCACGGGGGCAAACCGGATGCAACGCATGGAGAGAATCCTTTACACTGTGCCTGATGGCCGAGAGCGCAATTCCACGCCAGTCGCTGGCTTCCGCGGTGGCGGAAAAGCTGCGCGACAAGATTATCCTAGGCGAGCTGGCCGAGGGTGCACAATTGCGCCAGGACATGATCGCCGCCGAGCTGCAGGTGAGCCGCATTCCCGTGCGCGAGGCCTTTCGTGAGCTGCTGGCCGAGGGGCTGATTTCGATCACGCCCAACCGCGGCGCGGTGGTTTCGGCGCTCGAACCGGCCGAGGTCGAAGAGCTGTTCCAGATGCGCGCGGTGCTGGAGCCAGAGGTGCTGCGTGCCTCGATTCCGCGCTTGCGCGAAGCGCATCTGGCCGCCGCCGCGGCCATTCACGAGCGCTTCCGCAGCGAGCTGCTGCGCACCGAGGCGGTCAGCGCCTGGGGGCGGCTGAACAGCCAGTTTCATGCCGCGCTGTACGCAGGCGCGGCCCTGCCGCAGTTTCAGGCGGTGCTGCGCACCATCAACAACAACGGCGATCGCTATACCCGGCTGCAGTTGTTTCTCACCGCCGGGCACGAACGCGCCGTGGAGGAACACCAGCGCCTGCTTGAGCTCTGCCGCGCCCGCGACGCCGATGCCGCCTGCGAGCTGCTGGTGCGCCACGTGCGCCACGCCGGCGCGTCGCTGCGGCAACTGCTGGAGGCGCGGCGCAGAGGTGGTTGCTGATCCAGGTGGATGGTGATCGCGGCTAATCGCGCGTGAGCTGGCCATCGCGCAGGCGCCAGATGCCCAGCGGGTTGGCGTCGCGCAGCTCCTGCGGCAGCGCGAAGTCGGGCATATCCTGGTAGCACACCGGGCGGGTGAAGCGCACGATCGCGCGCGTACCCACCGAGCTCTGCGGCAGCGATGCGGCCGGATAGGGTCCGCCATGCACCATCGCCGAGGTGACCTCGACGCCGGTGGGAAAGCCATTCACCACCAGCCGCCCCACGCGCTCCTCCAGCACCGCCAGCAGCTCGGCGTGGCGCTCCAGGTCGGCATCGGTGGCGTGCAGGGTCGCAGTCAAATGGCCGCCCAGCGCGCGCGCCACCTGCAGCAGTTCTTCGCTGCCGCCATGCCGCACCGCCAGCGTGGCCGGACCGAACAGCTCCTCGCCCAGCTCCGGCTGGCGCAGCAGTTGCGCCGCCGTGGTTTCAAACAGCCACGCCGCCGCGCCTGCCCCGGCCGCTTCCACCGCCGGGCGCGCGCGCGTGGCTACCTGCGCAGCGGCCGCGCGGGCGGCGGCGCCGGCGCCAAAGCTGCGCGCGATGGCTTCGGTGAGCAGCGTGAACTGCGGCGCGGCGGCCATCTGTTCGCCCAGCGCGCGCATAAAATCGTCGCCGGCGCCGGTATGCGGCACCAGCACCAGCCCGGGCTTGGTGCAGAACTGTCCCGCCCCCAGCGTCACCGACTGCACCAGCCCGGCGACAATGGCCGGCCCGCGTTCGCGCAGCGCCTCGGGGAGGATAAACACCGGGTTCACGCTGCCCATTTCCGCATACACCGGGATGGGATGGGTGCGCGCCGCGGCCAAATCCATGAGCTTGCGTCCGCCCGGCAGCGAGCCGGTAAAGCCCACCGCGCGCACCGTGGGATGCTGCACCAGCGCGGTGCCCACCGCGATGCCCTGGTCGAACAGCAGCGAAAACACTCCGGCCGGCATTTCGCAGCGCGCGGCGGCGCGGCGGATAGCCTCGCCCGCCAGCGCGCTGGTGCCCGGGTGCGCCGGATGCGCTTTCACGATGACCGGATTGCCCGCTGCCAGCGCGGAAGCCGTGTCGCCGCCGGCCACGGAAAAGGCCAGCGGAAAATTGCTCGCCCCGAACACCGCGACCGGCCCCAGCGGCCGCAGCATGCTGCGGATGTCGGGCTTGCGCGCACCGGTGGGTCGCGCCTGGGCGCGATCCAAGCGCGCATCCACCCACGAGCCTTCCTCGATCAGCTCGGCGAACCGCCGCATCTGCGCCGCCGTGCGCGCCAGCTCCCCCTCCAGGCGCGGCCGCGGCAGCGCCGTTTCCTCCTCCGCGCGCGCTACCATCTGCGCCCCCAGCGCCTCCAGTTCGGTGGCGATGGCGCGCAAAAACGCGCCCCGCTGCCGTCCGCTGCGCCGTCCGTAGAGGGATGCGGCGGCTCCGGCCAGCTCCGCGGCGCGTTCCAGGTCGGCGCGCGTGGCGGTGTGAAACGCCGGCTCCAGTTCGGCGCCGGTGGCGGGGGTATGGGCCCGGAAGCTGCCTTCCTCAGTGGCGGCAGCCAGCTCATAGCCCAGGATCGAAACCGTCGGCGCCTGCGACAGCATGCTCACGCCCGCACCGCCCCGGGCGCTGGACGGCTGGCCAACACGCCGCGAATGGTCGCCAGCACCGCCGCCCGTTCTTCCCCTGTCAGCGCCCGCCGCGGCGGCCGCACCCGTTCGCTGCCCAGCCCGGTTTCCTCCTCCATCAGCTTGATCAGTTGCACGAATTTCGGCACCGTGTCCATGCGCAGCAGCGGCAGCATCCAGCGGTACAGTTCCAGCGCCGTCTCGCCGCCGCCGTCCTGGCAGGCGCGGTACATGGCCACGGTCTCCTCCGGCAGCGCATTGGTCACACCCGCCACCCATCCCACCGCTCCCATGGCCACTCCCTCGAGCACGCAATCGTCCACCCCCACCAGGATTTGCAGCCGCTCGCCGCACAGCGCCCGGATGGCGGTTACCCGCCGCGCGTCCGTGCTCGATTCCTTCACTGCCTCCAGGGTGGGAAACTGACCCGCCAGCTCGGCAATCTGCTCCGGCAGAAAATCGGTGCCGTAGGCCACCGGGTTGTTGTAGAGCATGCAGGGCAGCTCCGTCGCGCTCAAAATGGCCGCCGCGTGCGCCCGCGTTTCCTGCCAATCGCCTTGATACACGTAGGCGGGCAGCACCATCAAGGCGCTGCAGCCGCAGGCCTCGGCCGCGCGCGCCAGCTTCACCGCGCCCGCCGTGCTCAGCGCCGAAATGCCCGCAATCAGCGGCGCCTTGCCCCCCTGCTCGCGCGCCAGCGTCGCCAGCACGGCTTGTTTTTCATCCTCCTCGAGCGTGGCCGCTTCCCCCAGCGACCCCAGTGCCACGATGCCGTTGCAGCCCGCCGCCAGCAGCCGCCGCGCGTGCGCCGCCAAGCGGGCGTGATCCACCGCCAGTTGCTCATCGAAATTCGTAGTGATGGCCGGCAAAACCCCGGACCAGTTCATGGCAGCACCCCCAGCGTCCTCTCGGTTTATACAATATACCAGTCGCGGCACCCTGCATTATCCTAAGATTTGGGAGCGGAGTCGGTCCATGCTGCCTGCTATCTCGATTCTCGATTCTCATACCGAGGGTGAACCCACGCGGCTGGTGCTGGCCGGCGGTCCCGAGCTGGGTACCGGCTCGCTCGCCCAGCGGCTGGAACGCCTGCGCCAGCAGCACGACGCGTTCCGCGCGACCGTGGTCAACGAGCCGCGCGGCTCCGACGTCATTGTGGGCGCACTGCTGTGTGAACCGCAGGATCCGGCCTGCTCCGCCGCCGTCATCTTCTTTAATAACGTTGGCTATTTGGGCATGTGCGGCCATGGCACCATCGGGCTGGTGGCTTCGCTGGCGCATTTGGGCCGCATTCGGCCCGGCCGGCACCGCATCGAAACCCCGGTTGGCGAGGTCCAGACCACGCTGCATCCCACCGGCGAGGTCACTGTGGCCAACGTAGCCAGCTACCGGCATCGGCAAGGCGTGCAGGTCCAGGTGCCTGGTTACGGCAGCGTGACCGGCGATGTCGCCTGGGGCGGCAATTGGTTTTTTCTGGTCACCGAACACACGCATGCGTTCGAGCTCAACCTCGCCCGGGTGGAGGAGCTGACCGCCTATACCTGGGCCATCCGCCAGGCGCTCAAACCCGCCGGGGTTACGGGCAAGGAGGGCGCCGAAATTGACCACATCGAGCTCTACGGCCCCTCGCCGCGCGGCGCTGACAGCAAGAACTTCGTCCTTTGTCCCGGCCGCGCCTACGACCGCTCGCCCTGCGGCACCGGCACCAGCGCTGAAATGGCCTGTTTGTACGCGGACGGCAAGCTGCAGCCCGGCCGGATCTGGCGCCAGGCGGGCATTCTCGACACTGAATTCCTGGGATCAGTTGAAATCCGTCACGGCGTGCTCTATCCTTCGATTACGGGCCGTGCTTGGGTGACGGCGCAGGCGGAACTGCTGCGCCAGCCCGGCGACCCCTTTGCCAACGGAATCGGCGCATGAGCCAGAGTGACGTCATTGTTGTGGGCGCAGGCATCGTGGGAGCCGCCTGCGCGGAAGCGTGCGCGCGCGCCGGCCTGAAGGTCACCGTGTGCGAGGCGGCCGGCATTGGCGGCGGCGCGACGGCGGCGGGCATGGGACATCTGGTGGTGACGGATGATTCCGAAGCCCAGTTCGCGCTCACCGAGCGTTCCGTGCGCCTCTGGCGCGCGCTGGCGCCCAAGCTGCCGCAAGCGGCGGAATTTACTCCCAGCGGCACGATTTGGGTCGCGGCGGATGCGGAGGAAATGGCCGTGGTCGAGCGCAAGCACCGCTACTACACCGACCGCGGCGTGGCTTGTGAAGTGCTCACCGCCGCCGCGCTCGCCCGAGCCGAACCCAATTTGCGCGCCGGGCTGGCGGGCGGTTTGCTCGTGCCCGGCGATGCGGTGCTGTATCCGCCGGTCGCGGCGCGCTGGCTGCTGGAGCAGTCCGGCGCCACGCTGCGGCTGAATGCGCCCGTGGTCGCACTGGGCGAGGAGACGGTGCGCTTGCGCGGTGGCGCCGAACTGCGCGCCGCTGCCATCGTCAATGCCGCCGGCGTGGCCGCGGCCACGCTCACGCCGGCGCTCGCCATCCGGCCGCGCAAAGGCCATCTGCTGATCACCGAACGCTACCCCGGCTGGCTGCGGCATCAGTTGGTCGAGCTCGGCTACCTGAAAAGCGCGCATGGCCAGCAAGGCGATTCGGCCGCCTTCAACGCTCAGCCGCGCGCCACCGGCCAGATCCTGATCGGTTCCTCGCGCCAGTTTGACGCACCCGACGGCCGCATTGACCGTGCCATGCTCGCGCGCATGCTGCGCCGCGCCCAGCTGTTCATGCCCGGCATCGCCGGGCTGAAGGCGCTGCGCACTTGGACTGGCTTCCGCGCCGCCACGCCCGACCACCTGCCGTTGATCGGCCCGCTGCCCGGCGATGGCAGCCTGTTCGCCGCTGCCGGCCACGAGGGCCTGGGCATCACCACCTCTCTGGCTACCGGCGAGTTGATCGCCGCCGCCATCGCCGGCGCCAATCCCGCGATTGCCGCCGCGCCCTACCTGCCCCGCGTATTTCAGGAGGCTTATGGTCATCACGGTTGACGGGCAAAAAATCGATGTCCAACCCGGCCTCACGGTGGCCGCCACAGTGGCCGCCCTGCACGGCTCCACGCGTCAGTCGGTCAGCGGACAAGCGCGCGGACCGCTGTGCGGCATGGGCATTTGCTACGAGTGTCGGGTAACGATCGATGGGCGAGCCCATCAGCGCTCCTGCCAGATTCCGGTCGGCCCCGGCATGGAAATCTCCACCGCCGTTGCCCCCGAGCGCGCCGGCGCCAGCATCGGCCACGGCCGCCGTCAGTCCGATGTGCTTGTTGTCGGCGCCGGTCCGGCGGGCCTGGCCGCCGCCACCGCCGTGCTGCACGCCGGCCAGCGCGTGATCGTGGTGGATGACAACCCCGAAGCCGGCGGCCAGATCTGGCGCTACGGCGGACCGGCATTTTCGCCCTCGATCGAACTGCACTGTCAGACCCGCATTCTCGATCAGCCCGCGCCCGGCCTGCTGCGCGCGGAAACGCCGGCGGGCACGGTGGACTTCGCCTATACTAAGCTGCTTCTCGCCACCGGCGCACGCGAGCGCTTTTTGCCGTTTCCCGGCTGGACGCTGCCGCACGTGCTCGGCGCCGGTGGGTTGCAGGCCATGGTCAAAGCCGGCCTGCCCATCGCCGCAAAACGCGTGGTCGTGGCCGGCACCGGCCCGTTGCTCCCGCTGGTGGCGTCCTATCTGCGCCAGCACGGCGCCAAAATCGTCGCCATCGCCGAGCAGGCGGAAGCGCGCGTGCTCACCAAATTTCTTTCGACCCTGCCGCCCGCCAAAATCCTCGAGCTGATGAAGCTGGCGCCGGTGCTGGCGGGTGTTCCGGTGTGGACCAGCACCTGGCCTGCTGAAGCGCACCCGGGCGGCGTAACCTTGAACCGCTGGGGACGGCCGAAAACCATCCCCTGCGACTACCTCGCCTGCGGCTTTCATCTGGTGCCCAACATCGAGCTGGCGCTGCTGCTTGGCTGCCTCACGCAGAACGGCTGCGTGGTGGTCAACGATCAGCAGCAGACCTCGGTGCCCGATGTCTATTGCGCGGGCGAGCCCACCGGCGTGGGCGGTGTCGAGCTGGCACAGGCGGAGGGCACCATCGCCGGCCTTGCCGCCGCCGGCGTGCCCGCGGCTTCACCGGCCTACGTCAAGCCACGCAAGCGCCGCGAACACTACCAGCGCTTCGCCGAGCATCTGGACGAGGTCTGTACCCTCCGCCCCGAGTTGCGCGACCTGCCCACCAACGACACCATCGTCTGCCGCTGCGAGGACGTGACCTGGGACGCGCTCGCCGGCGAGGGCGATCGGCGGCAGGCCAAGCTGCTCACGCGCTGTGGCATGGGCGCCTGCCAGGGCCGCGTCTGCGGTGCCGCCTGCGAGTTTCTGCTGGGCTGGTCCGCGCCCGCCGTGCGCCCGCCGATTTCGCCCGCGACGGTGGCGGCGTTGGCCGCCGGCGCCGACGGCGGCTGAAGCGCGCGGCGGATATACTGGCAGCAAGCACATGGCCAAGCCGCGGGACCATCTCCGCAATCCGCCCATTGAGGAAGCCATCGTCGAGTTTCGCGTGCGTCCGCGCGAGGGCACGACGTTGCAGGACCTGGCGCCGCTCCGGGAGTTGCTTGCCGTGAAATACCCCCAAATCACCGAGCTACGTGAGCTGCAGTTTCTTGCCGGAGTAGACAGCGGACAGCAGTTCAGTTCACAGGGCCAGAGGCTAATGGGCTGGCTGTTGCGCTCGCAGGACAACCGTTACGCGGTACGCGTCTGTGGCGACAATTTCGCATTCAGCCAGCTTCGGCCCTATACCTGCTGGGAAGATGTCGTGGCCGTGGCCTTTCCGCTGTGGACGAGGTATGTCGAGGCTTCCCGGCCGGTCGAGGTGGCGCGGCTGGGCGTGCGCTACATCAACAAAATCGAGGTCCCCCGCGTTCGGTTTGGCGTCTATCTCGAGGCCCCACCCACGCCGCCGGAGCTTGCACCGCTAGAGATCCCACAGTTCCTGACCCGAATTACGTTTAATGACACCGAACTTTCCTGTCAGGGTACCGTCACCCAAGCCAATGGGCCGGTGCCCCCGCCCGACCGGATGCAATTGCTGCTCGATATTGACGCCTTCCGCGAGGGCCCGTGGCCCGCTGAAGCGATACATGCCGCGAGCCTCGAGCCTTTGCGCAAACTGAAGAACAAGCTATTTTTCGCGCACTTGACCGACGCCGCTGTGGCAAGATACGAGTAGGAGCATGGTACTCGAGTCGCCGCCGAGCCCCGTTTTAAGTTATCCCTGCCCGAACGCCACCTTCGGGAGCGGTCCCGCCGCCGCAGATCTGGCGAAGGTGCTCCAGGAGTCGTTGGAGCGGCGGGGTAGCGCGAGCCTCGCCGCAGCAGTGCATGCACTGGATGGGGCTAAGTCCGAGGCATCGCTGCCGGATTGGGGCGCCGACGGAGACCAGCCCATGTCGGCCCGTGCGTACGTGCAGGCTCGTGGTTTTCTTCTCGCCCTTCTGCCCTGGGGTCCGCAGCCGATTGTCTCTACCGAGCCCAACGGCGAGCCGGCATTCGACTGGAATTTCGGCCCGAACCGCTGGCTGGTCGCCAGCATCTCCGACGACGGCCGGGTGAGCTTTGCCAGCCGCCGCGGGTCGGATCGCCTCCGTGGGACCACCTATTTTGCCGGCACTCTGCCTTCCCGTCTTGTCTCAATACTCGCCGAGCTGCAGGGTGGCTGACCTCGGTCCCGAAAGTGTCGCGACGCGTTTCTTGCACCACGACGAGCAGCTTCGGGCGGCGCTCCGCCACCGCGATTTCATGCCGCACCGGAGCGAAACCTCGGTTGCGGACATCACCGGATTGTGCGCCGGAGAGGTCTGGGCTATGGGTGCGAACACCCTGCGCCCGGGATCCGGTCGCACGCAGGTGCGCGGGCGTGCGGATCTCACCGTGGGCGATGTGATGAAGTTGGGTCTGACGGCAATTCGGGATGATGTGCCGTTCGTGCGGCATAGCGTGATCACGGGCTGGCCAGACGGCGAAGATGCGGATGCGAGGTGCAAGGAGCTTGCCAAGGAGCTGGCAGCCGCAGCACGGTTGGTCAGGCGCTAGCCGCCGGCAGGCCGGCGATGCTGTTCGGGCCGAACGACACCGCGTCCGCCCAGCGGCCAAAGCGGCCGTCGGCGTTGACGGCGCGCACCCATTCTTCCAGCACCGGGCGCTTGGCGCGCGCCTCCAGCGAATCCCGCCCTTTGACCTCGAGCGCCAGCGTCGCGCCATTGGTCAGCCGAATGAGAAAATCCGGCCGATATTTTCGCGTCACCCCGCCGAGGTGGTAAACAATCCCGAAACCCAAATGGTCGTTCTTCGCTTAGGCGGCGACGCGCGGATCGCCCTCGATCTGAAACGCCTCGATCGCCTCCCATTCGTTGCCGGCTCATGAGATCCGGACGAAGATGCTGCCGGATTCGGTGAGCAGCGCGAGGGCGAGCAGCAGCCGGTCACGCAGACAGCTGAGATAGGAGTGGATGCCCAGTTCCCAGGTGTCGCGGTAGGCGCAGACCGTTTTCGGCCCCTGCTTCAGGTCCGCGACCTTGTTGTCCTTGACGTCGCGATTGTTGACGGAGGGCTAGAAGTTGGAGCCGCACTGGATGCCGTAGGGGGGGTCGAGATGGAGCATTTGCACCCGCAAGGCCATAGCCTCTTTTTCCAGCAGCGGGTTCATCACCAGCAGCGGATCGCCGGCGATCAGCCGGTTCGACCATCCGTGCGGATGCCGGTAGAACTTCAGAGCCTTGCGTGGCGGCGGATTTTCCGGCTTGGACCCGAACAGCGACGGCTGCCCGGCGGCGCCGTCGGCTTCCGGCGCGCGGCGGACGACCTCCTGGACGGTGTGTGGGTTCATGCGCTCGTGCACGTGCAGCGGGACACTCGGCACCTCAAACCTCGAGCCCTCCTGCTTGCCCGCCCAGATCAGTTGCGGACCAGCGTGGGGGTCGTAGTCGTAGCGTTTATGCGGCGGCTGAGGCGTGGCGGCCTCGGCCGGCCCGGCAGGCGGGTTGTTGAGCCGCGATTTGCCCATGTGCTCGTACTGTGAGATGGGTGCGGCGTACGGAATCCGAGCCCCGGGTCCGTTCACGGAGAGCTAGTGATTGCGGGCCAGCTTCGGAAAAGTCAAGCACGGCGCGGGCACTGATAGCGCTGATTTCATCGGAGCCATGGCAACGGGACGCACGGGCGCGGGGGCCGCCCTGCTGGTTCGGGGCTTGCCCGCCGTTGTAAAGCAGCGGCTGCGCACGGCGCTCGAGGCCGAGGCGCGGGAGGTGCTGCCGCGGGCCGCGGAGGCGGGGACGGACCCGGGACAGCACCTGTTCGACCGTATGAACATGCTCTTTGCTGAACGGGAGGCCGCGACCGCTTACCGATTCTGCCGCGCGGACTGGGACGCCCGCTGCCGCCCCCGCTTACGCCGAGATCACCGCCCGGCGCCGCAAAGCCGGCCGAGCGGGCAACGTCCTGGATCTGATGATTGCCGCCATCGCGCGGGTATATGGGGCGGTGGTGCGGAGCCGCAACCAGCCCGGCTTCGAGAGCGCCAGCGTCGAGGTACTGAATCCGTGGTCACCGCTATAGTCCAACCAGTGCTCTCCCGCGACACCAGTCCGGAAATCGAGCAGCGCCAAATCGAGATGTGGCGGCCCATAGAGCGGCATGGAAGCTGGCGCTGGCCAGCCAGATGCGGGCGACGGCGCTCGAGCTGGCGCGTACGGTCTAGCCGGACGCGGCCGGCGCGCGTTACATCATCGGCGGCTCGCTCGCCAGCGCGGGCTCTCGCCGATTAGGACGGCTGGCCGAAAATTACCATCCAGGGGATTCCGAAGCGGTCGCGCGCCACGCCGAAGCGCTCGGCGAAAAACGACTTCTGCAGCGGCATGCCGATCTTGCCGCCCTCGGCGAGTGCGCCGAAAATGCTCTCGGCTTCGGCCAGACTGGCTACGTTGAGCGACAGTCCGAAGCCCGCCTGGGGCGCGTACTGATTCGGCGGGCAGTCGGAGCAGTAGAGCGTCGTGCCGCCCAAATGCAGTTCGGCATGTAGGATCTTGTTGCCAAAATCGGCGGGCGCCATGCCCATGGCGGGTGAGCCGCCGTAACGATGTACCATGCCGATTTTGGCGCCCAGGTGCTGGACGTAGTACTGCAGCGCCGCTTCGCAGTTGTCCTTGAAGTGCAGATAGGTGTTGAGTTGCATTTTTATAGACTGCTCGTGATCTAGAGGGAATGTGTCACTCTCATTGCCTAAGTTGTTGATAACACGGGCTCGGGCGTGAGACACGCATTCCTGCCGACGCAACAGCGCCGAAGCTGGGTGGGTGCCGGAGATGGAGAGCGGGCGCACGAGAAGGTGAGATGCGCGTTGCTGGCCGAAGGTGGCCTAAATGTATCAGTGGGACGGGTGTCAGCGGACAGGGGCCGGCTCAGAAATGCGGGGTGATCACGGTCGCGCCCGGAAACGAGGTCGAAAACAGCTTGTTGCTGAGCCGCGGGTTGAGCTCCACCTGGCTGAGCATCAGCAGATGGTAGTCTCCCCCCGGTTGCCAGATTTTCTGCTGCACCCCGATCCAGGTGTGCGGGTCGTACCAAATGTCAATGCTGGTGAATTTATCTTTCACATGCGCAGCACGCGGCGTCAGCGTCAGCTCCACGGCAGCCTTCCCGTCCAGCTCGGTGGCGCCGTCGAGGGTAACTAGAAACGCCTGCGTCAGCTCGGCGCCGCTGGCGCCCATGCCCAGCAGCAGATACTGATTCAGCGCCAGCGGGTCTGCGCCCAGCGCGTACTTCACCACCTGCTTGGCCGAGGGCGTGTACACCCAGGCGGTGTGATCGGTGTAGACCAGTTTCTTCGCCGTCGCCGCCGGCTGGTTCAGATCCAGCACGTACCGCGGGCCTTGCCGCGAGCGCTCGAAATAGAGCTTACCCGCGCTGTGGGCCGACTGCTGAATCAGCGCGGTGTAGTCCACGACGGCCGCATCCGCACTCACCGCGCGGATGTCCGGCGCGGCGCGCGTCAGCGCGGCCAGCACTTCCGGCACGGTCCACGTCTTCCGGGCTTGCGCGAGAGCGGACAGTCCCGCCAATGCCATCAGCGCCGCGACCCGCGCCAGCCGCTTCACGGCTGCTGGCGGTGAGCCGCGACTACCGCCGCCGGGCGCGCCGGCCGCGGCTGGTCGTGGAACCAGAAGCGCGGCATGAGGAAGATGAACGCCAGAATGACACCCACCATGATGTCGTATTCCAGGCTGCCGCGCGGATAGTTCCACCAGATAAACGAGGCAATCTTTTTGCGCGCGCCGCTCATAGCTAGAGTGTAGTCTGTTTTGCTTTGCTGCTAGACCGCCGCGGCCTGCGGCAGCGGCGCCGCCACCTCGCGCCGCAGAATGGGCGCGATTTGCCGCACCGCCTGCATCAGCTCGGCAAACTGCTCCGGATACAGCGACTGCATGCCGTCGCTCAAGGCCTCTTCCGGCCGCGGATGTACCTCGATGATCAGCCCGTCGGCGCCCACCGCGACCGCCGCGCGCGCCAGCGGCCCAACCTTGTTGCGCTTGCCGGTGCCGTGGCTCGGATCCACCAGGATCGGCAGGTGGCTGAGTCGCTGCACCGCCGGCACGATGCTCAGATCCAGCGTGTTGCGCGTGTGATCGGCAAAGGTGCGAATGCCGCGCTCGCACAGCGCCACTTGGTAGTTGCCTTCAGCCATGATGTATTCGGCCGCCTGCAGCAGCTCATCGAGCGTGGCCGAAAGCCCGCGCTTGAGCAGCACCGGGCGCGAGGCCCGTCCTACGCACTTCAGCAGCGCATAGTTCTGCATGTTGCGCGCCCCGATCTGCACCATGTCGGCGTAGCGCTCCACCAGCTCCAGCGAACGCTCGTCCACCGCTTCGGTCACAATCAGCATCCCGTAGCGCTCGCGCACCTCCGCCAGCAGCTTCAGGCCTTCTTCCTCGAGTCCCTGAAATGAGTAGGGCGAAGTGCGCGGCTTGAACGCCCCGCCACGGAAAAAATGCGCTCCCGCCGCCGCTACCGCCGCCGCCGCCGCCATCGTCTGCGCGCGCGTTTCCACCGCGCACGGCCCGGCTATGATGGCCAGCTCCGGCCCGCCGATGCTGGCCGCAAAGCCCGGAAAACGGATGAGCGTGGTTTCCGGCTTCAGCTCCCGGCTCACCAGCTTGTAGGGCTTGGTGACAATGATGACCTCGGCCACGCCCGGCATTTCCTCAAACGCCGCCGGCTCAACCGCTCCCTGGTTGCCGGTGATGCCGATAGCCGTGCGCTGCGCCCCAGGCATCGCATGCGGCCGGAAGCCCAGCGCCGTGATGCGGGCACATACCGCCTCCACTTCGCCCGCGCTCGCCGCCGGTTGCATCACGATTAGCATTGGTTTTTAGTTTATCAGCGCGCGGCGCCCGTGGGCGCGCCGCAGGTGCCGCGATGGCGCTATGCTGCCAGTCGTGGCCGATTCCTTTTCCTCCCTGATCGAGCACTGGCTGCCAGACTACGGCTTGGTCCCGGCACCGGCGATGCGCGAGCGCATGGCGCAATTTTTGGCGCTGATCGTGGACGGGCAGCGCAAGATGCGGCTGGTCGGCTCGGCTGATCCTGAACTGCTCGTCCGCCGTCATCTGGGAGAATCGGTGGCGCTAACTCGGTTTCTGCGCCCGCCCGGACATTTAGTTGATCTGGGGTCCGGTGCCGGCTTTCCCGGTTTGGCGCTGGCGCTGGCCTGGCCGGATATAAAAACTACATTGGTAGAAGCAACGCTAAAAAAGGCGCGCTTCCTGCGCGCGGCTCTGGCAGCGCTGGGTCTGGAACAGCAGGTCAGCGTCTGCGATCACTTCCTGTCGCGCCGCCCACCCTCGAGCGGGCGCGCGCCGCTGGCCGGGGCGAGCCTGGTTACCGCGCGGGCGCTGGAGCAAATGGATGCGCTTCCCGACTGGTTGCCGTCCTGGCTCGACGTCGGCTGCCAAGCGTCCTTTTGGATCAGCCGCGAACGCGCCCAGGCGTGGCGTCAGCGCTGCCCCCGTTGGGCCTGGGGGGAGTTCTTTCCACTTCACGGAGCCGAACGCCGCGGCATCGTGCTGGCGGAAAGTGTTTCACGTGAAACAGCGTGACGCGGGCTGACCCCATCGGCTACACTCATGCCCATGGCGCGTGTGCTGGCCATCACCAACCAGAAAGGCGGCGTCGGTAAAACCACGACGGCCATCAATCTTGCCGCCTCCCTTGCCGCCGCCGAGGTCGCCACGTTGCTGGTGGACTGCGACCCGCAAGCCAATGCCTCCAGCGGGTTGGGCCTTGCGCACGCGCCGGAGCGAGCCAGCCTCTACCAGGGCTTGCGCGGTGAAGCCAGTGCCGATTCCCTGCTGCACAGCACCCCCATGGAAGGCCTCGATCTGCTCCCCTCCAGCCGCGATCTGGTTGGGCTGAACCTCGAGCTGGTGCACGAGCCCGAACGTGAGTTGCGCCTGCGCCGTCTGCTCGCCCCCCTGCAGTCCCGCTACGCCTTCATCCTGCTCGACTGCCCGCCCGCGCTCGATCTGCTCAATCTCAACGCTCTGGTCGCCGCCGACGCCCTCATTGTACCCATGCAGTGCGAATATTTTGCCCTGGAAGGCGTGGCACAACTGCTAGCCACCGTCGCCGCCGTGCAGCGCAACTGGAATCCTCATCTAGACATCGCTGGCGTGCTTTTCACCCAGCTCGACGAGCGCACCAACCTGAGCAAGCAGGTCGCCGACAGCCTGCGCACCCATTTCGGTGACCGCGTGTTTCAGACCGCCATCCCGCGCAACATCCGCCTGGCCGAAGCCCCCAGCCACGGCCTACCCGCCCTGCTCTACGACCTGCGCTCCAAAGGCGCCGAAGCCTATCTCCAGCTTGCCCACGAGGTTATTCAACGTGAACAAACCCACGCCGTCTCCGCGTAAGGCCCTCGGCCGCGGTCTTGACGCCCTGCTCGGCGCCACCAACCCAGCGCCTGCCGCTGTCTTCGCAGGCGCAGACGGGGAGCTGCGCCGCCTCGCCCTCGGTCAGATTCAGCCCAATCCCTTCCAGCCCCGCAAAACCTTTAATGCGGCCGAGCTGGACGAGCTCGCCGCCTCCATCCGCGCTCAAGGCGTGCTGCAACCGGTGCTGGTCCGCCCCTCCGGCTCCGGCTTCGAGCTCATCGCCGGCGAACGCCGCCTCCGCGCCGCCGCCCTGGCCGGCCTCAGCGAAATTCCTGCCCTGGTGCGCCCGCTCGCCGATGCCGCCACCCTCGAGTTCGCCATCATCGAAAACCTCCAGCGCGCCGACCTAAACCCGATCGAGCAGGCCGAAGCTTTCCGCGAGCTCGCCCAACGCTTCCGTCTAACCCAGGAAGAAATTGCGGAGAAAACCGGCAAGGACCGCGCCACTGTGGCCAACTTCCTGCGCCTGCTGCGCCTTGACGCCGATGTGCTCGAGCTGGTGCGCTCCGCTGTCCTCTCTCCCGGCCAGGTGCGGCCCCTGCTGGCGCTCGCCCCAGAGGCCCAGCGCGCCCTCGCTCGCCAGATCGCCGAGCAGGCCTGGCCCGCGCGCCGCGTCGAGCAGCACGTCGCCCGCCTGCAGGCTCCGTCCCCGCCCGCTAAACCAGCCCCGGCGCGCGATCCCAACGTGCGCCAGGCCGAAGACCAGATCGCGCGCGCTCTCGGCACCCGCATCACCCTCAAGCCCGGCCGCAAAGGCGCCGGCACCATCGAAGTTCACTATGCTTCGCTCGACGAGTTCCAGCGCCTGTTCGACCGCATCGTTTCCTCCACCGACTCGCTTGTGCCAGAATAAAGGCAGAAGCAGCGGCTTGGCCCGTTGCCGCACTTACAGCCCTGCCATGTCCCGCCTTCTGCCCGCCTTGGCCCTGCTCGCCGCTCTACTCCTCCCCGCCGCCGCCCAAACCGCCAGCTCCGCCGATCAGGCCCGCCAATCCCAGCTCGCCGCCGCTTCGCAGATCGAAGAGCCGGGCCGGCAGTTGCGTGCTCTGCAGGCGTTTGCCGCGCAATACCCCCATGCCCCTGAGCTCGCCGACGTCTACAACGCCATCATCCAGGATGCCGTCCAGCTCAACAACGATCAGCTCGTGGTCAGCTACAATCTCAAGCTCGAACGGCTCGATCCGGCCAACCTCGCCCAGCGCGTCAAAGTCCTCAATTTATTGCTAATCGAAACCGACCCCGCCCACGAGCAAGAGGCTGCCGCCCAGGCCGCCATCTTTGCCAAAATGGTCACAGCCAAAACCCGGGAAAAGCCCCCAGCCGCCATGGGACCCACGCGGTGGCGACTGGACATGGCCCGCCTGCAGGCCTTGGCCGATCTGTTCCAGGGTGCATCGGCTCAAGCGCTCGCCCACTTCGCCACCGCCGATAAATTCCTCGCCGCCAGCCTCGATCAGAGCCAAACTGAACAAGCTGCCCAGCATCTGGGCGAGGTCCTGGTCGCGGAAGGCAAAATCCCCCAGGCCGTCAACGCCTACGCCCTGGCGCTGGCGCTGCCCGGCCAGACCATCTCCGAACGCGCCGCCCTCGAGGCCACCGCCGAGGTCCTCTACCGCCAGCTCCACCAGGGCAGCAAGCAGGGTTTCGGCGATCTCATCCTGAGCCAGTTCGACAACGTCGCCAGCCGCGATGCCGCCCAGCAGGCCGAGTTGCATCCCCACTCCCAAATCAACGCCTCCGCTGCCAGCGCCGGCCAGTTCGTGCTTACCTCCCTCGACGGTGCTCGCCACACCCTCAACCAGGAAAAGGGCAAAGTGGTGGTGCTCGATTTCTGGGCCACCTGGTGCGGGCCGTGCAAGATCGAGCATCCGCTGCTGGGCGAGGTCGCCCGGCAGTTCGCAAACGATCACAACGTGATATTTATCGCGGTCAATGAGGACGAGGACCGGAGCCGCCTACTGCCCTTCCTCGAGCAGCAGCAATGGCCGAAAACCACCTGGCTTGATGCCGGCCTGGGCGCTTTTTTGGGCGTGGACTCGCTCCCGACAACGCTCATCCTCGATCGGCAGGGCACGGTCGTGTATCGTCAGGAGGGCCTTGCGCCCGGCACTTTCGTGGCCACGCTGCACCGCGCCATCGCGCGCACGCTCAGGGCCGATCCGCCCTCCACCCGCTGAACCCCGCCCCGCGCCGGCGGCCAGCGGGAGCCTAGATCCCACCCTGGTTGCCGCCCAACACGCCGCCCAGAATGGCCCCCAACGCGCCCGCGCCCGCCATGCCGGCCACTCCGCCGCCGCCCGCGCGCACGCCCGCGGCGGCCACGATGCGGCTGGCGAGGCGGTCGAACGACAGCGTCTGCAAAATTACCGTGCCCGGTCCGGTGAGCACGATGAAAAACATTCCTTCCCCGCCGAACAGCAGATTCTTGAAGCCCTTCACAAACTCAATCGTATACGCCACGCCGCTATCAAAGGCCACTACGGTGCCCGTATCCACGCGAATCTGCTCGCCTGGTTGCAGTTCGAGCTTGATGAAATGCCCGCCGGCATGCACCAGCGCATCGCCCTGGCCCTTAAGCGTTTGCAGAATGAAGCCTTCGCCGCTGAATAGGCCGTAGCCCAGCTTCTGGCTGAGCGCGACCGACAGCGTGACCTCAGGCGAGCAGCACAGGAACGAGTGCCGCTGGCAGAGCCACTCACGCGCGCCGATTTGCAGCCGGTGAATGGTCCCTGGGTAGGGCGCGGCGAAAGCGGCTTCGCCGGCGCCGTCCTGGGCGGCGAAATGCGCCAGGAAAAACGAATCCCCTGCCACGGCGCGTTTGAAGCCTGCCATCAGGCCGCCGCTCATGGCGGTATTCATATTCACCGCGCCGCGCATGTAGAGCAGCGCGCCCGGTTCGGCCATCACGCTCTGGCCGGGCCCGAGCGACACCACCGCGCCCTGCATTTCATAGCCGACAACGTTGTAGCGCGCCTCGCCGATCGTGCCCGCAGCGGTGGTGACCGCAGTGGATGTATTCGCCGTCGCAGGAACGGCGGACGGCATCGGCGCGCCGCAGGCGGGACAGAAGCGATCGCCTTCGCCGACCGCATGGTGGCAAGCAGGGCAGGTGGCCATGACTACGACTATAGCGCGGACGGATGCATCTAAGGCTTGGCCTCCCAGACGCTTTGCAAGAACCGGAACCGGGCTCGAGCGCTGTCGGGCGCAGCGTGCGTGTGGGTGTTCAGGTAGAGCACCGGCCAGTGGCCGGACGCCTCGTAGCGCGGCCAGGCGGGAACGCCGCCGCCGTTGGGATCGCCGCTGCGCACGAAGTTGGCCCAGTAGGTCTGCATGAGCGCGCTGAGGCGGTAATCAGCGGGCTGGAAGTGGGCGCCGCGGCGGGAGTCAAGCATGCCAAATAGGCGACTTCGTCGGAGTGAAACGCGCCGGTTTCGCTGGGATCGAGCCGATCAGGTGGTGCCGGGCGGTCAAAGCGATAGCGGTAGACCGGCGCGCCGGTCGCGGCCTGGGCGCCCAGCCAGGCCCAGGTGGAGAACACGACGAAGCCGTCGCCATTGAAGTCAATGGCCGAGCGGACGGTTTCCGCTTTGGTGCGGTGCGGGAACAGGCGCAAAAATTCGGGTGCGCGGGCGCCGAAAGCGCGCCGGGCAAGTTGCCGGAAGCTGGCCGGGGTAGGCGGCGCAGGCTGGTCCACGCTGTTGGCGCTGGGTTCGTCGCGGTTCCAGCCCGCCAGCAACGGCACGTGCGCCTGGCATCCTGCGGCATAGCACTGTTCCATCGGCAGGGAAAGGAACCGGCCGTCAATATCGGGGCAGATGAAGCCGGGGTAGGGATGGGCGGCCAGCTTTGCCATCAGCCCGGCGGCGGGCAACGCCCGCAGCGCGGCCGGATCGGCGCTGCCGAAGGCGGCGCGCGCCCAGGCGGCATCTTTGGTTTCACGCTGCGCGAGCGGTTCAAATTCCAGCGCCTGGCTGTACAACGTCGCCCCGCTTTCGCCGATGGCGCGGATAAATAGGCCGCGTGCCGATGGCGCCGCCATGAGCGCCGAGACGGAAAACGAGCCGGCCGATTCGCCCGCAATCGTCACCCGGCCCGGATCGCCGCCGAAGGCGGCGATGTTGCGCTGCACCCAACGCAGCGCGGCGGCTTGATCCATGAGGCCGTAGTTGCCCGCAGCGCGATGAGGCGAGCCGGCGGCGAAACCAGGCAGCGCAAGGAATCCAAAGATGCCGAGGCGGTAGTTCAGTGTGACCACGACGATGCCATGCCGGGCGAGGGCAGCACCGTCTTCATCGGCTAAATCGCCGGCGCCGGCGATGAAGCCGCCGCCGTGAATCCACACCATCACGGGCAACCGGGCGCCCGCTGTCGCCGGCGTCCAGATATTCAGAAAAAGGCAGTTCTCGCTTTCCCCGGCATCGCCGAACTCCATCTTGCCGAACGGCTGCAGCTGCATGCAGTGATCGCCGAAGCGGGTCGCGTCGCGCACGCCGGACCAGGGCGTCACCGGCTGCGGCGGACGCCAGCGCAGCGGCAACGCTCAGGCGCCAGGAGACCATCGGCGGTGCAGGTCCTTGACGATTTCGCGGGCGGCGTTGTGGCCGGGCGCGCCGGTGACGCCGCCGCCGGGATGTGCGCCCGCGCCGCACAGGTACAGACCCTGGAGCGGCATGCGGTAGTTGCCGTAGCCCAGCGCCGGGCGCGCGGAAAACATCTGATCGAGCGTGAGCGCGCCGTGAAAAATATCGCCGCCGGTCATGCCGTAGTTGCGTTCCAGATCGAGCGGGCTCTGGATGCGGCGGCCCAGCACCGCGGCTTTGAAGTTGGGCGCGTACCGCGTCACGGTGTCGATCATTACATCCGCCACTTCCTCGCGGTGCGCATCCCAGCTCGCGCCCTGGGGCAGCTCCGGCGCGGCGTGCTGGCAGAACAGGCTGGCGACGTGGCGGCCGGGCGGGGCGAGCGAATCGTCGAGGGTCGAGGGAATCAACATCTCGATGATGGGCGCGCGCGACCAGCCGAAACGGCGGGCGTCGAAATAGGCTTCCTCCATGTAGCCGAGCGTGGGCGCCATGATGATGCCGCCGGTGTGGTGGTCGCCCGCCGTCGCGCTGGGCAGGCAGGTGAAGTTGGGCAGCTCGGCCAGGGCCACGTTCACATGAAACGTGCCCGAGCCGCAGCGGAACTGGCGCATGTGCGCCAGAAAATCTGCGGACACCGCGCCTTCCGGCACCAATTGCGTGAACAGCAGCTTGGGGTTCACCCCGGCGGCAACCACGCGCGCCCGGATGAGCTCGCCGCCGTCGGTCACCGCGCCCGCGGCGCGTCCGCCCTCGACCAGTACTGCGCGCACGCCGGTGCGGAGGCGGATTTCGGCGCCGCGCGCCTGCGCCGATTTCGCCATGGCCTGGGTGATCGCGCCCATGCCCCCCAGGGCGTGTCCCCAGACGCCTTTTTTGCCGTTGGTCTCGCCAAAGACGTGATGCAGCAGCACGTAGCCGGAGCCGGGCGTATAGGGGCTAGCGTAGTTGCCCACGATGCTATCGAAGCCGAACACCGCCTTGATGGGATCGGATTCGAACCATCCGTCCAGGTAATCGCCTGCCGAAATCGCGAACAGGCGCAGCAGCTCGCGCCGGCTGGCGGCATCGAGCGCCAACACGCGCTTGCCGAACTTGCCCGCCCGCAACAGCTCCGGCAGCGCCTGCAGCCAGCCGCCGTCGCCCAGGTTGGGCGGGGTCTCGAGCACCAGCGCGCGCAGCAGTTCGGCGAAGATCTCCAGTTGCGCGCCGTAGCCCTCCAATTGGGTGGCGTCGCGGGCACTGAACTTGGCGACTTCGGCGGCAGTGCGGCCTTCGCCCACCAGGAGATACCGGCCGTCGGCGGTGGGTAAAAAATTCGAGACGCGCCGTTCCAGAATCCGCAACCCGTATTTGGCCAGTTCGAGATCGCGGATGATTTTGGGGTTGAGCAGCGACACGGTATAGGCCGCTACCGAGTTGCGGAAGCCGGGATGAAATTCCTCGGTTGCGACCGCGCCGCCCACGATCGGGCGTCGCTCCAGCACCGTGACTTTCAATCCGGCCGCGGCCAGGTAGGCGGCGCAGACCAAACCGTTATGACCGGCGCCCAGTACCAGCACGTCGCAGTTGACAGCAGCACCCATCCCGGCGAATGTAGCCGAGATGCCGCGCCAGCGCAAGGTCGGGCTGTTTCTGGGCACCATGCTGGTGGCCAGCAGCATGATCGGCTCGGGTATTTTGCTGCTTCCGGCAACGCTGGCACAGTTTGGCAGCATGACCACGCTCGGCTGGTTGATCGCCACCGGCGGGGCGCTGGTGGTGGCGCGGGTGCTGGGCCGGTTGGGGCGCGACGCACCCGCGGCGGGCGGCGCCTGCGCCTACGTCGGACGCGCGCTGGGGCCGCGCTGGGGCTTTCACGCCACCGCCGCTTACTGGCTGGCGTTGTGGACCGGCAACGTGGCCATCGCCATCGCCGCCATCGGTTATCTGGCGCATTTTTTCCCCGTGCTGGTGCGGGCGCTGCCATTGGCGCTGGCCGCCATCGCGCTCATCTGGCTGCTGACACTGGCCAATTTGCTCGGTCCGCGGCGCGTGATCCAGTTCGAATCCGCCACCTTGGTTGCGGGTCTGATTCCGATCGTGTTCGTGATCGCGGCGGGCGCGTTCCACTTTCGTCCCGGCGTTTTTGTCCGCGCCTGGAACGTCACGGGCGTGCCCGCCTGGCGCTCGCTGCCGCCCGCCCTGGTGCTCATGTTCTGGGCGTTTGCGGGCGTGGAAAGCGCCTCGATCGGCACCGGATTTGTGGAAAATCCCGAGCGCAACGTCGCCCGCGCCACCTACTACGGCGTGCTGGTGGCGGCAGCGGTCTACCTCCTGAGCTGCGGCATCATCATGGGGCTGGTGCCGGCGCACGCGCTGGCGCATTCGACCGCGCCCTTTGCCGATGCCGCCCGCCTGCTGATGGGTCCGCGTTTTGCCGTCCTGGTGGCGGGCGCGGTGGCCATCCTGGCGCTGGTCAAACTATTCGGCACGCTCGCCGGCTGGATTCTTCTCACCACCGAGACCAGCGAGGCGACCGCCCGCCACGGCCTATTTCCGCCGCTGTTCGCGCGCCGCGGCTGGAGCTTAGTGATCGCCGCCGCGCTCATGTCCTTGGGCGTGGCCACGACCATTGCGCCCACGCTGGGACAGCAGTTCGGCAAACTCATCTCGATTTCGGTGATCCTGACGCTGCTGCTGTATGTTTACTCCTGCCTGGCGCTGTGGCGCATCGCCCACGGACGCGACCGCGCCTTCGCGCTGGCGGGGCTGTTGTTCTGCGCCGCCGTGATCGCGCTTTCGGGCGCCCAGATGCTCCTCTGGTCGGCGATCGTGCTGGCCTGCTTCTTCCCGCTGTACTACTTCTCGCGCCGGCCGGTCACGCAGGCGGCCGGAAGCAGCGAATGAATCCCTTGCCGGCTCCCCGGGAAGGTCCAACGTCGTCCGTTACGAATCGGGCTAAACCGTATGCTTATGGCTGTCACAACTGGTCCAAATCAGGCACCTTGCGGAAGGCGATTCCGCGGCGGGCGGCGCGTGCCTGGTGGAGGCTGGCGGGATACAGCGTGCGCGCGCCGAGCTTGCGGTTGAGCTGGTCCATGAGCGCACTTGCCCGGCTGGAGGCGGATTCAGCATCGAACAGGCCGGGCTCGTGCTCGGCGGCTGGGGCCAAATCCGCCAGCCACACGGCCACCTGCAGCGGTGCGTGCGCGGGGCAGTCTTCCCACATCCGGCCGAGCAGTTTTTGCAGCAGGAAGCTGTCGCGGCAATCCTCGATCCGCTGCTCGCGGCGCCAGCTTCCATGGCCACCGAGAAACTTCACGGCGGTGCCCAAGCCGCGGGCCCAGAGTTCCTGTTTGCGGAGCTCGGCGGCGGCGGAATCGAGAAGCTGGCGTGCGACCGCGAGCGCGGCGGCGCGGTTGCGGAGCTCCGGCGCGAGCACGTGCTGGCGGCCGAGGCTGTGGCGGCCGCCCGCCGGCGGCTCGACATCCTCGCCACGCAGCCATTGCCACATGCGTTCGCCCCAGATGCTGCCCCACAACCGCCGCAGGCCGACGCGGTCGAAGCGGCAAAGCTGCTCGACCGAAGCCACGCCCTTTTGTTGGAGCCGGGCTTCGGTGCGCGCCCCGATGCCGGGCAAATCGCCCAGCTTGAGGCCAAACAGCGCTTGCGGCAACTCATGCCGCAGCAGGACTGTGAGGCCATCGGGCTTGTGCATGTCGGAGGCCACTTTGGCCAGATAGCGATTGGGGGCCAGGCCGATCGAGCAGGTGAGCCCCTCGCCCACGCCGTGCACCGCCTGCTTTACCGCCCCCGCCAGCCGCTGTGCGTTTTCCACCCAGCGCTGCCGGCCGGTGAGACGGCAGGCGGCTTCGTCAATCGAAAGCACCTGAGCGATGGGGACAACGCTTTCGATTGCCTCCAGAATGCGGTGGTGATACTCGACGTACAGTTTCGGCCGTGCCAGCACCAGCTCGAGCTGGGGACAGAGGCGCTGCGCCTGGCGCACTGGAACGCCGGTTTTCACCCCGAACGGTTTGGCCTGGTAGCTGGCGGCGATACAGACCGTCGTGGGGGCCATCACCTGCACCACCGCGACCGGGCGCCCGCGCAGCTCGGGCCGTTCCTGCTGCTCGACCGAGGCGAAGTAGGCGTTCAGATCCACGAACAGCCAGTCCAGCTCCGGGCGCACCATGCAACGCATTGTACGCCCGGAGCGAAGAAAAGACGAATACAGGGGCGGCCTACTGCCCTTTGTGGATGTAGATACTGCCGTTGAAGTTCTGTACGCGGATTTGCGGACCGCCGCCGTTGAGCGTGCCTGCCACGGTGCGATTGACGCGGATGCGGAACATGCCGTTGTTGCCGCGCGCGCTTTCGGGGCCGGGCACGGGCGTCTGCTGGAAGTTGAAGCCGTTGTCCATGTAGATGGAGCCCTCGACCGTTTTCAGGCTGAGGTCGGCATGGGCGCTGGGGGGCAGCGTGACGTTAATCACGCCATTCATGGAGCTGAACGAGCTGGGCTTGGTCTCATCCAGGTGGGCGATGCTGGCGGTGATCGTTCCATTGACGGCGCTGGCGACGACGCTGCCGGAGACGTTTTCCAGCCGGATTGCGCCGTTGGTGTTTTCGGCGCTGATGTCGCCCGTCACGCCGACCACCTCGACCAGGCCGCTGACGGCGGTCAGGCGCAGCGAGGAGTGGACCGGGACCTGGATCACCAGCCGCTCGTTGCCGCCGTTAAAGATCGAGAAGTGGACGTTGATCACGTTGTTGTCTTCGCTGGCGCTGACGCCGGGGCTGGCGTTGAGCTGGTGCATGCCCGGAGGAACGGAGCCGGAATGGTCCGCGCCCCTGCCGCGGGCGACAATGATGACCTGATCGCCGTTGTAGGCGCGGACGACAATGGCGCCATTGAGCGTCGAAGCGCGCACGGTCGCCGGCTGGGAAGGATGGCTGAGGGGCACCACGATGCGGTTGGACTGGGCCGCTGCAGGAGTGCCGAGGGCGGCGCCCAACCCGACGCCCAGTACTGCGGCCAACGTCACCGGAATCAATTTCTGCACTTGCATGAGAGCCTCCTGCCTTTTTCAACCGCCGCGCCGGGTTCCGGTTACCTGCCGCGATGAATATATATCCCACCGTTCACGGTTTTCAGGGTGATGACCGGTCCGCCGCGGCCGACCTGGGCGGTGCCGGCGCTGCGCGGGCGGAACACGCGCATGCCACCTTCCACGGATTCCGGCGCGGGGGAGGCCATGGGCGCGGTCTTGAAGTCGGTGTAGACGCCGCCATTGACCGTTTGGTAGTGCAGCACGGCGTTCAGACCGGGGGGAAACGTCACGTGGACCGATCCGTTCACGGTGGCGAAGGTACAGTTACCCGAGGGCGCGGCGGTGAAGCCGGCGCGGACCGCGCCGTTGACGGTGTGGGCTTCGCCCGCCCCGGCCAACTGTTGCGCCTCCACTCTGCCGTTCACCGTGGCGACCCGAAAGCCGCCGTCGAGGTTGGCCATGCGGATGCCGCCGTCGAGAGTTTTCAGGTTCACGCGCGCGTTGCCCGGAACGTGGAGGGTGATATCGAAGGTGACCCGGTAGCCGGGGTTGTGCCAGTAGTGATGGCGGAAGGGGCCGTCCACGTAGACGTCGAGGCTGTCGCCGGTGTGGCTGAGGTCGAGGTGGACTTCGCGCTGGGCACGCTGCGCCAGATCCTGGCTCTGGGCACGGATGATTTTCGTGGCGGCAAGCTGGACCTGACTGCCGCCATCCCCGATGATGCTGATGCCGCCGATGAAACCATCCACCTTGACGAAGGGCGCAGAACCGAGGGAGTAAGTTTGCTGGATGAGCTGGCCGGGCAGACGCACGCGGTAGTCCTGGGCGTGGGCCGCCTGCAAGGTGAGCAGGAACGCCGCTGTCAGGCCGGCGCAGATCAGCAGCTTGGTTTGCCATTGTTCACGGGACATTGTGGTCTCCTAATTCCACTCAGGTTGTGCCAGGCCCCAGGCAGCGCGCTCACGTACTTCCTTGTTGTAGCGGTTGTCGTGGCTGATTTTGCGCAGCAGGGCATGCGCGGCGGGATCGCCGGTCTCAACGAAACTGTCCACCATGGCGACCTGCAGTAGCGGCGATGTCTGATAGGCAAACGAGCCCACCAGTGCTTGTTGCAGGCCGGGCAGCGTGGCGCGGCGGGTGAGGACATCGAGTGCGGCCAGGCGCACGTCCGGACTGGGATCATACTTCAGCGAGTTCAGCAGCGCCGTCATTACGCTGGGATCGGCCGCGATCAGGCCGCTGCTGTAGCTGACCCCCTGCAGCCGGTCGCTGGGCGAGGACTGGCGCAGCAGCGAGAGCACGGCGAGCTGGCGCGTGTTCAGGACTTCCTGGCGCAGCTCGGCCAACTCGGCCGAGGTGGAAGCGGCGGGAGCGCGCGCTCCGCGCAGAAACCATCCGCCCACCAGGCCGGCGATCAGCAGCGCCGCCAGCGCCAGCGCCGGCTGCGGCATCGGGAGCCAGCGGAGCCAGGCGGCCGGTTTCGGCGCAGCCGCCATACCCTGCTCAAAGGCATCCAGCATGTGCAGAAAACGCGCGCGCTGCGCGGGTGCGGGCGCGGCTTCCGGCAGCGCGCCGAGCCGCTGCCACACCTGCGCCAGGCCGGCGCAGCCGGCGCAGCCTTCAAGGTGCTGCCGCAGCCACAGCCGGTCGGCCGCGCGCCCCGGCGCCTCCAGTTCCTGGTTCCACAACTCCGGCAGCAGCTCCGCCGCCCGTTCGCAATCGTTGCTCGCACTCATTGTCCACCTCGATTCGCCAACAAGAGGTAATGCTCGCGCAGCTCGCGCAAGGCGCGATGCACGCGCACCTTCACGGTTCCGGTCTCGCATCTGAGCAGCGCGCCAATGTCGCTGTAGTTCATCTCCTGATAGCGCGCCAGCACCAGGATTTCGCGTTTCTCCTCCGGCAGCCGCGCCAACGCGCGCTGCAGAATCTGCTGTTCCTGATCGGCTTGGGCGGCATCGCCGGGCAGAGCCACCGGCGCGTAGGCGTCGTCCCATTCGGTTTCGCCGCGCCGCTGGTGCAGGTAGTTCAGCCGCGCGTTGCGCGCGATGGAGTACATCCAGGTGGTGAACTTGCTGCCAGGCCGGTAGGTGGCGCGATATTTGAGGATACGCACAAACACGTCCTGCACCAGATCTTCGGCGCCGGCGCGTTTGGCGCCGAGGCGCAGGAAAAAATTCAGCAGCGCCGTCTGGTGCCGCTCGAACAGCTCCGCCAGCTCGCGCACCGCGCCGCTGCGCACGCGGCACATGATTGCGTCGTCGCTTTCGGCCTCGGTACTCGGGAACGGCACCGGCATGGGCATCGGCATGGAGATAGCTTGCGCCATCGCCTTCACATCCTTAATTACCAGCCAAGGGTCTATAGGTTACGCGCTATCCTTTGAGGGCATGGCCGAGCGCTGGCGCGTGGGCGTGGTGGAGGCGCCCATCACTACATTTCTGAGTTCTGATTTTCGGCCCGTGGTGCACTGGCTCTCCCGCGCCGGCTGTGCCCGTCCGTATGGCATGGTGAACGAATTCGGCTTGCAAGTGTTTTGCGAAGTGCAGGATAGGCGCCAGGGGCGCAGCCACCTGGCGTGGCTGCGCGCGGGTGAGCCGGTGCCGCTTTTGGGTTTTCCCGCCGAAGCCGACCTTGGCCATCCTTATATGGTGGAAGAGGATGGCGAGCTGTACTGCCTTCCACACGAACTGCCACCGGCCGAACTGCAACTGTACCAACGCAGCACCAGCGGGCAGTGGGCCTATGCGGCCACGCCGCTGCCCGGCTTTGCCGCCAGCGATGCGGCGCTGTTCCGCATCGAGGAGCGCTGGTGGCTGGCGTGCAGCCGCCCGGCCACGGGCGATGGACTCTGGCTGTGGCACGCACCCACGCTGCGCGGTCCCTGGCAGCCGCATGCGGCCAATCCGGTGCGGGCCGGGGCGGGCGCGGCGTGCGCCGCGGGCACGCCGTTTCTGCACCAGGGCGTGCTGTACCGGCCAGCGCGCGAGGGCACCGGCATGGTGATCCAGCGCGTGCTCAAGCTCACGCCGGCATCGTACGCAGAAGAGCCGGCGGTGCATCTGCGGTCTCATTGGCCGGCACCCTGGGGCGGCGGCTGGCAGACGCTGGCGGCCGTAGGTGCGATCACGCTGGTGGATGGCTGCGGCGGGCCGCGGCTGCCCCGGTGGCGGAGCCGGGCATGAGCGGGGAGCCGCCAGGGGCGGGGACGAGCAGCGAGCTGCAAGCGGCGTTGCAGCGCTGGTGGGGCTATGACGCCTTCCGCCCCTTGCAGGAGCGGGTCATTACCAGCCTGCTGGCGGGGCGCGACGCGTGCGTGGTCATGCCCACCGGCGGCGGCAAATCGTTGTGCTACCAGCTTCCGGCGGCGCTGCAATCCGGGCGCACGGCAGTGGTGGTATCGCCGCTGGTGGCGCTGATGCAGGATCAGGTCACGCAATTGACGCAAATGGGTATTCCCGCCGCCGCGCTCAACAGCACCCAGGCGTCCAGCGGGCAGAGCGAAGTAGTGCGCGGGCTGCGCCGCGGCCTGTACCGCCTGCTCTATATATCCCCGGAGCGGCTGGCCCGCGCCGACACCTTCGCCTGGCTGGAGCAGGTGCCGATTTCGCTGTTTGCCATCGACGAAGCCCATTGCATTTCCGAATGGGGGCATGAGTTCCGCCCGGAATACCGGCAACTGGGGGTGCTGCGCGCGCGCTTTCCCGCCACGCCGATCGCGGCCTTTACCGCCAGCGCCACCCGGCGCGTGCGCCACGATATCCTCGCCCAGCTCCAGCTTCGCGATCCCGACAAGATCATCGCCAGTTTTCACCGCTCCAATTTGCGTTACGTGGCGTGCGCGGCAACCGCCGCGCGCCAGCGCACGCTGCTGGTTGCCAGCCTGCGCCATCATCTCGGGGCTTCGAGCACGGGCAGCATAATCGTCTACGCGTCCACCATTGCGCGCGTGGAGCAGACGGCGGCCGAGCTGAACGCCAGCGGGATTGCGGCGCTCGCCTATCACGGGCAGATGGACGCGGGCGCGCGGCGCGAGCACCAGGAGCGCTGGATGGAGGAAGAAGTGCGGGTGCTGGTGGGCACGCTGGCGTTCGGGCTGGGCATCAACAAGGCGAACGTGCGGGCGGTGATCCATCTGGCGCTGCCCAAATCCATCGAACAGTACTATCAGGAGGCGGGCCGGGCCGGCCGCGATGGCGCGCCTGCCGACTGCCTGCTGCTGTGGCAGAATCGCGATGCCGGCTTGCTGGCGCACTTCGCCGAGGCCACCCAGGACCCGGACGAGCGCGAGCGCGCCTGGCAGCGTTATCACCAAATCCGCAATTTCGCCGCCGCGCAGGTGTGCCGCCATCGCCAGATCTGCGTGCATTTTGGCGAGCGCTGGCAGCGGGAAAACTGCGGCGCCTGTGACGTGTGCGGCTATCAGCCGGAGTGCTGGGCTGCGCCGGCCGCCACGGGCGCCGGACATGCCGCCAGGTTGCGGCTGCCGGCGCCGCCGCCGAGGGCGGCCGCGCCGAATCCGGAAGTGCTGGAGGCGCTCAAAGCCTGGCGCCGACATACGGCGCAGGCGGCGCACATGCCCGCCTTTGTGGTGTTGCACGACAGCACGCTGGAAGCGCTCTGCCACGCCCCGCCGCGCACGCTCGCCGAGCTGCGCCAGATCACCGGCTTCGGCGAGCGCAAGGTGGCCCGCTACGGGGATGCGATCCTGGCGCTGTTGGCCGCGCACCGGCCCGCGTTGAACTGAGGAACGGCGCCGGCGCGCCGGCGGCATTCCGACTAGCGGCGGCTCAGGCGCGCCTGCTACAATGAGACGGCTTTGGAGCCAGGGGGCGGCATGGAAATCACCGTACGCAAGGCGGACCTGTTGCAAGAGCTGCTGCTGCTGCAAGGGGCGGTGGAGCGAAAAACGACGATTCCGATTCTGGCGCACATACTGGCAGAAGCTACGCCGGAGGGGCGGCTGCTGCTGGCGGCGACGGACCTGGAAGTGGGCCTGGAGACGGGCTGCGCGGCGACGGTGAAAAAAAGCGGCGCCTGCGCGCTGCCGGCGCGCAAGCTGCTGGACTATGTGAAGTTGCTGCCGGAAGCCTTGATCACGCTCAAGCAGCTGGAAAACCACTGGGTAGGGCTGCGCTGCGCGCGGGCGAGCACGAAAATAGTGGGCATGTCGCGGGAAAACTATCCCGAGCTGGCGGCCTTTCCGCCCAATGGGGCACTGTCGTTGCCGGCCGGACCGCTGAAGAGCATGATCGCCAAAGCCGGCTTTGCGGTGGCGACGGAGGAGTCGCGCTACACGCTCAACGGCGCGCTCATGGTGCTGAAGCCGGAATCGCTGACACTGGTGGCGACCGACGGGCACCGGCTGGCGCACATTGTGCAGGAGGGTCTGAAGCTGGAGGGAGTGGCGGGGGAAGTAAAGGCACTGGTGCCGAAAAAGGCGCTGGGCGAGCTGGCGAGCATGCTGGAGCGGGCCGAGGATGACGCCGTCATCGCGTTTGCACAGGATGACACGCACTTGTATTTCCGCGTGCCCAGCGGTGGCAGCAATGCCGAGGGCGGGCAGCGGCAATTGAGCGCGCGCAAGCTCAGCGGCCAATTCCCCAATTATGAAGCGGTGTTGCCCAAAACGCAGTTGAAATCGGTGCCGCTGGTGCGCGAGGAGCTGATGAGCTCGATCGCGCGCGTAGCGCAGTTTGCCGACGAGCGCACGCACGCCATCCGCATGCGGATGGAGCCGAACAAGGTGGTGCTGACCGCCTCGAGCAGCGACATGGGCGAATCGGAAGAAGAGTTGGAAGCCAGCTATGAGGGCGAGCCGGTGGTGATCGGGTTCAACGCGCGGTATCTGGTGGAGTTCCTGCAGGTGGTGGAGGAGGAGGGCGTGCTGCTGGAGTTCAAGGACGAATCCTCGGCGGCGCAACTGCGTCCGGCGGCCTCCGACGGGGCTCAATACCGCTACGTCGTGATGCCCATGCGGATCTGAGTGGCCCGGCCACCCCAGCGCTGGCCGGGCTGGCAAACGAGCCACTGGCCCGGTTGCGGCGTCGCTCGATGACAAGCCCGCCCGGCGGTGACCGACGCCTTCAAGTTGCCGCGAACCGCACGAGTTAACCGCTTTGTTTTTCAATCGTTTAAAGGCCCAGAGGGGCTTGGCGGCAAGGGTTCGGCATGGTATTCTGTAGGGAGGCTTGGGGTCACTTGCGCGGCCCGTTGCAGGAGCTTTAGTGAGCACAAAAGAACCGGCCATTTTGGATACCGCTGCCGAAGCAGATGCTTATTCCGCGTCTTCGATCAAGGTGCTGGGGGGCATGGAGGCGGTACGCAAGCGGCCGGCCATGTACATCGGCTCGACCGGCGAGATGGGCTTGCACCACCTGGTTTATGAAGTGGTGGACAACTCGGTGGACGAAGCGCTGGCCGGTTATGCCGACAAAATCGAGGTGACGATTCACACCGACAACTCGATTACCGTGGTGGATAACGGGCGCGGCATTCCGGTGGACCAAATGGAAGTGGACGGGGAGATGCGCGGTGCGGCGGAAGTGGTCATGACCAAGCTGCACGCCGGGGGCAAGTTCGACTCGTCCAGCTACAAAGTTTCGGGCGGATTGCACGGGGTGGGCGTGAGCTGCGTGAATGCGCTGTCGGAAGCGCTCGATCTGGAGGTTTGGCGCGACGGCTACACCTGGACGCAGTCGTTTGCGCGGGGCGAGGCGCTGGCGCCGATCAAAAGAGCCGGCAAGACGAGCAAGCGCGGCACCAAGATTGACTTCAAGCCGGACACGGAGATTTTTTCCGTCACCGAGTACAACTTCGACACGCTGGCGAACCGGCTGCGCGAGCTGAGTTTTCTGAACCGCGGGCTGTTGATCGCGCTGAGCGACGAACGCACGGAAAAGGCGGCCGAGTTCCAGTACTCGGGCGGCATCACCGAGTTCATCAAACACCTCAACCGCGGCAAGCAGCTGCTGCACGACAAGCCCATCTCGATGGAAGGCAGTCGCGAGATGACGGGCGGGGAACTGCAGATGGAAGTGGCGCTGCAGTACAACGACAGCTACAGCGAGGTGCTGTTCAGCTTCGCCAACAACATCAACACCGTGGACGGGGGCACGCACCTGTCGGGATTCCGCAGCGCGCTGACGCGCACCATCAACGCCACCGGGCAGGCGCTGAACCTGTTCAAGGATCTCAAGGAGAACCTCACCGGCGACGACGTGCGCGAGGGGCTGGTGGCGGTGGTTTCGGTGAAGCTGCCACAGCCGCAGTTCGAGGGGCAGACCAAGGGGAAACTGAACAGCGACATCAAGGGGCAGGTGGAAGCGTTCATCAACGACAAGCTGAGCGAGTACTTCGACCACAATCCGCCCGTGGCGCGGCGCATTATTCTCAAGGCGGTGGAGGCGGCGCGGGCGCGCGAGGCGGCGCGCAAGGCGCGCGATCTGACGCGACGCAAGGGCGCGCTCGATTCCGGCGGTCTGCCGGGCAAGCTGGCCGATTGCAGCGAGCGCGATCCCCAGCGCTCGGAGCTGTTCATCGTCGAAGGCGAGTCGGCGGGCGGCACCGCCAAGCAGGGGCGTGACCGCCGCTACCAGGCGATTCTGCCGCTCAAGGGCAAAATCCTGAACGTGGAAAAGGCGCGCTACGACAAAATGCTCGGCCACGAGGAGATCCGGGCGCTGATCACGGCGCTGGGCACGGGCATCGGACCGAGCGAAGGGGATCTGGACTACACCAAATTGCGCTACGCCAAAGTGATCCTCATGACTGACGCCGACGTGGACGGCAGCCACATCCGCACGCTGCTGCTGACATTTTTTTTCCGGCACATGCGCATCCTCATCCAGAAGGGCAACGTGTTCATCGCGCAGCCGCCGCTGTACCGCATCAAGAAAGGCAAGAGCGAGCAGTACGTCAAGGATGACAAGGAATTCGTGAGCGTGATGATGCGCCGCATCACCGAGGACCGCTCGCTGCGCTATGGGGAAGGCGGAGCGGAGGTGAAGGGCGCGGCGCTGAGCAAATTCCTGGTGAACCTGAGCGAGTACTACGGGCACTTCGACAAGGCCGACCGGAAGCTGCGCTCGGCCGAACTGACACGGCTGGTGCTGGAGGCGGGACTGGAGCGGCGGGCGGATTTTGAATCGCCGGACAAGCTGCGGGCGCTGGCCGCACGGTTCAATGAAGCCGCGGGCGTGGCCGCGGTGACGGCGGTGCCGGACGAGGAACATGGCCTGTGGGAGCTGAAGTATAAAGACCGCAACCAGCTCGAACACGTAGTCAACGCCGAGCTGGCGCTGCTGCCGGAGTTCAAGCAGGCGATCAAAAGCGGCAAGGTGATCGCCGAGTTCAACCATCCGCCTTTTCTGCTGGCCGACGGCGAAGCCGAACCGGCGGAGATGGCCGACGGGCGGACGCTGCTGGAGTCGATTCTGGAAGAAGGCAAGCGGTTGTTCAGCGTGCAGCGCTACAAGGGGCTGGGCGAGATGCGCGCGGACCAGTTGTGGGAGACCACGATGGATCCGGCCACGCGCACGCTGCTTTCAGTCAAGCTCGAGGATCTGGCCGCATGCGAGGAAATTTTCTCCAAGCTCATGGGCGACGAAGTCGGGCCGCGGCGCGAGTTCATCGAGCAGCACGCGCTGGACGTCAAAAACCTGGACATCTAGAGCGCGGTGCCGCGGCGCCAATTTCACCGGGACATGACTCAGCGCGGAACCGACAATGAGTGCAGAAGAACGTGGATGCGGGTCGAGCCGAAGGCTCCGGCGCCTGCGGCATGGGTGACCGCGCCGACAAAGCCGGCACCGCCGGGCAGGACATCGAATACGCGCTCTCCGGCCGTCAGCCAGCCGGTGCTGATGCCGGGCAGTGCATGCGGCGGACCGGCGCTGAACGACGGCGTGAGTTGCACGCTGACCTCTGTAAGAACCCGGGGCGTACCGTCGTCCGGGGCGAGATAGTAGAGAAGCTTGCCGTCGGAGGACCAGCGCGGGTCAGTGCCGCCGCCATAGCTGACTTCGTACCGCGCACCGGTGGGCGGAAACGGCTGCACCCAGATTTCACTGCGGCCGCTTTGGTCGGAAAAGTAGGCGAACCAATGACCGTCGGGCGAGAATGTGGCACTTCCGGCATGCGGCCGGCCGCGCACGAGGAGCTTTGGTTTGCCGCCCGCCGCCGGGATGCTCCAGACGCCGATGCCCAGACTGGCCTCATGGCGGCTAAACAAAATGGTTCGGCCGTCGGGCGACCAGGAATCGGGCGCGGTGACCTCGTCGCCGGGCGCATAGCTGAGGTTGCGCGCGGGCCGGCTGCCGTCGGCGCGCTTGATCCACAAGCCTTCGCGATTTCCAGGCTCGGTAGATTCGAAGGCCACGTAGCGGCCATCGGGGCTCCAGATGGGCATGCCACTTGAGCCAGCGAAGGTCAGCCGCCGCAGCGAGCCGCCGGCAATCGGA
>JBOGKM010000078.1:0-1602 GCA_050747745.1 Terriglobales bacterium | reverse complement strand
GGTACGGCCGGCTGCGGGCGAGAAACTCTCGCCGTCCGCGCCCGCCGCAACTATTGACTGGCGCGGGGCCCCGCCCGGCTGCGCCGGGCGACCCGCTTACACGTGGAATCGCATCTCCCATGGAATCAGCAAACGAACTCGGAAATGGAGTGCACCCATTTTTTGTCACTGAGACAATGTGGGACAGTTGGGGAGCGTGGGAGAGGGGGGACAGTGAGGAAGCCGACGCCAGGACACTCGCCGGAGTACCGGCAGTGGGCGGTGGAGAAGGCGATGAAATTGGGCAACATCAGCCAGACGGGCCGCGAGTTGCGGTTAGCCCGGAGCGTGCTGATGCGCTGGTGCAAGGCGTACCGGCAGAGCGGGGGCACGGGACTGAGGCTCGGGCCTGGTCGCCCGCGGGGGCGGAAACTCAGCCCGCGCGAGCTGGCGAAATTGGAGGACCTGGATTTGCTGCGCCGGAAGATCGGGGAGCAACAGGTGATGATCGATTTTTTATCCGAGGCCTGCAGGCGGTTCGGGGTGCCACTGGCGCCGAGCAGCGGCAATGGCGGGAAGGAATCTACGCCACCATCGAAGCGGTGAAGCCGCAAGCAGGCCGAGGCATTCTGGCGGTGGCGGCCCTGTGTGCGGCCGCCGGTGTCAGCGCGCGCGGGTTCTATCGGCGCTTTCAGGAACACGCGCCGCGACAGGCGAACATGGAATTACGCGAGGCGGTGCATCGGGTGGCGCTGGGGGATCGATTCTACGGCTACCGGCGGGTCACTGCGGCGCTGCGGCAGCAGGGACTGGTCGTGAACCACAAAGCCGTGCTGCGGGTGTTGCGGCGTGACGGGTTACTCAGTCTGCGAAAACGGAAATTCGTGCTCACCACCAACTCCAACCATCCCTTCTGGGTGTACCCGAACCTGGCAGCGGACATCACGCTCACCGCTTGCGACCAGCTGTGGGTTGCCGACATCACCTACATTCGTTGCCGCCAGGCGTTCCTGTTTTTGGCGGCCCTGCTCGACGCATACTCGCGGGGCGTGCGCGGCTGGGCACTCGGGGAAACGCTCGAGACCGG
Organism: Terriglobales bacterium; assembly: GCA_050747745.1. Classification (GTDB taxonomy): domain Bacteria; phylum Acidobacteriota; class Terriglobia; order Terriglobales; family SCQP01; genus SCQP01. The sequence goes on along the minus strand of JBOGKM010000078.1, from coordinate 536 downwards.
CCTCCCGCTGCGCGCGCTGGAAAAGGCGCTGGCAGGCCGCGCCTTCCCTGGCCCGCACGTCCATCACTCCGACCGCGGGATCCAGTACTGCTCGCGCGAGTACGTCCAGCGGCTCGAGCAAGCCGGCTTTCAGGTCAGCATGAGCCGCTCCGCCAATCCCTACGACAATGCCAAGGCAGAAAGTTTCATGAAAACCCTCAAAACCGAAGAAGTCCATCTCCGCCAATACCGCGATCTCGCTGATGCAGAAGCCCGCATCGGTCACTTCCTGGAAGAGGTCTATTCCCGTCGTCGCCTGCACTCGGCTCTGGGCTATCTCAGCCCCGAGCAGTTTGAGTCGCGCGTCGTGGCATCTGCGGGGGCCCAAGCATGAGTTTTCTCAGGCATGCGCAGGTCTATCTACCCGAATGTATTCCTGCCGGTCCCGGGAGGCGGCGCCCAAGCCTTTCCACGCCGCCGTCCAAGACCGGTATTCGGCTCGATGAGCCTGCCGACGGCTCTTCCTTGGCGGGGTGCTCTCCAGCAGAGCCCGCCTC
>JBOGKM010000077.1:0-1073 GCA_050747745.1 Terriglobales bacterium | reverse complement strand
CCCCGGTCCAGCGGCTTCGCGTCCAGCTCATGACCGAACCGCTGAGGGGAGTAGGTGGCGAGAATGTCATAGCCCGCGCGCGTATCGCGTGCGAAGTCCGGTTCGGTCACGATGAGGAACGATACCTTGGATGATCGCGCGGGAGCCGTCGGTCCGCCATGCGCCGCTGGCTCCACCGAGCCGTTCGATGGTCTCGGTGCTGACGCCGACGATAACCGCATCTCCGTGTCATCCGCCGGGCCAACGACGGGCAGTCGCGCCAGGTAAACCTGGGAAACGCCAGGTATCGCTGGGAGTCACATCAGATGCACCGCCCACTGCTCAAGTAGTGCTCAACTACGGCGGTGAATGCTCGGGTAGAACCGTTCCCTACTGGAGTTTCGTAGTTATGCGGCGGCTGCGTCCCAGGCTGCGAGCACGGCGCTGATTTGGGGCCGGCCGCGCTTGCCGGTGCGCGGCGGCGCCAGGTCATACAGCACCGCGTTGCGGGGGATCCGGCAGGTCCAGGTCACGTTGCGCGGCAGGGTGCGCAGCGCCGGGCCGTGGTAAGCGGCATCGGCCACGGCATGGATGATCCGGGCGGGGAAGGCAAGGGCAAGCTGGCTGACCAGGGCGGCGGCCATTTCCACCTTGGATGGCCCGGCGTCCTTGCCGGGCAGGTGCAGCCGGGCCAGCACCGGCAGGCACACCTCCCGGCTGCAGAACGGCAGCCGGACCAGGAGCCCGGCAGTGACGAAGCAGTTGCCGTAGCTGAGCTTGCTCACGCCCGGTGAGCTGCCGTCATGCTGCCAGCCGGCTCCGTGCACATTACGTCCGCAGCGGCGGAACACCGAGTCGTCCACCGCTACGCGCAGGTCCGCGGCGGGCGGCACCACCCGCATCACCGCCAGCTGCGCGTCAACACCGCCAAGCCGAGCTGATCAAGCTCCCAGCGCGCCCGGGCGAAGAAATAGTGCGCCCGGTCGTGCGGCCAGATGTGCTGCAGAGCGCCGCCCAGCAGCATGCCGACGACGGTGCGGCGGCGCACCCGGCCCGCCAGCCCGGCGACCAGGCCGCAGAACGTGACGAACCCG
>JBOGKM010000076.1:0-1425 GCA_050747745.1 Terriglobales bacterium | reverse complement strand
CACAAAGTCCGTAAGCGGCATCCGCGAAGCCGGATTATCGTGCTGGACCGCCGCCTGGCTCATTTGCAGCATCGCCGGCCCGCCGTGGGCGCGCCGCGGGCCGTCGTGGCCGACGCGACAAATCTCCCATTTAGGGTGGACAGCTTTGATCTCGTGATCTGCAGCCTGTTCCTTCACCATTTTTCCGGCGCTGCCGCTATTGAATTGTTGCGCTCGCTGCTGGCGGTCGCAGCCCAGGCAGTTCTGGTGAACGATCTCGAAAGAAAGTGGGCGTCCTACTGGGTCATTCGGCACGCGCCGTGGTTCACGCGCAGTCCGATTACCCGCGCTGATGGGCCGGCAAGCGTCCGGCAAGCTTACACCCGAGGCGAGCTTAGCGTTTTGGCCGCGGCATCGGGTGCGGCCGGCTTTGATATCATCAGCCTGCCCTGTTTCCGGCTGGGCCTGACGCTGTGGAAGAGGCTCTCTTGAGCGAGCAGACAATCGACCTCGGGATTGCCGGAGGCGGCCCGGCAGGATCTATGGCCGCCATCGAAGCCGCCCGCAGCGGCTTGAAAGTTGCCCTTTGGGAACGTGGGAGCTTTCCGCGTGACAAAGTATGTGGCGAGTTCCTCTCGCCTGAAGCTCTTCCGCTCCTGCGTCAGGTCATCCCCGGGGCGATCTACCGGAGCGTCACGATCCGCCGCGCTGAATTTTGCTCGAAAGGAGGGCGGCGGCACTCGATCGGTTTTCCTGCGCCCGGGGCTGGTCTTTCCCGGCGCGTCCTCGACCACGCTCTGTGGCAGGCTGCCGCAGGCGCGGGCGCGTGCTGCCACAGCCATGAGGCGCTTCTCGGCGCGGCCCGCCAGTCGCCGGGTCGCGACTCCGGTTGGGACGTGATTGCCGGTACCGGCAAGGCCGCAAGCGCGAGCCGGTTCATAGTGGCCTGCGGCCGATGGTGGAAGCTGACCGGCTTGCCTTCGCCGGCGGCGCCTGATAGCAGGCAGCGTGCCTGCGGGTGGCTGGGCGCGAAAGCACATTTCAAGGGCGTCGATGCGAGTGACGCGGTCGAGATGTACTTTTTCCCGGGCGGGTATTGCGGCCTTGCGCCAGTCGAAGACGGCGCCTATAACGCCTGCTGCCTGGTCCACCGTAGCCTTGCTGAGTCTTGCCGGGGCGGCGATTTCGCGGATTTCCGGGTCTGGATCAGCAAAGTTGCCCGCCATCCGGCGTTGAACAGCCGCTTGTACAAGGCCGTCCAAGTCTCGCCCACACTTTCCACAGCGCCGGTTAACCCGGCCAGGCAAATTGCGGATTCGTCCGGCATCCTGATCGCTGGCGACGCTGCGGGCTTCCTCGATCCTTTCACTGGTGACGGCATTTCTATGGCTCTTCACAGCGGCCAACTGGCGGCACGGCAACTCGTTTCGGGACTGAAACACCGAG
>JBOGKM010000075.1:0-68684 GCA_050747745.1 Terriglobales bacterium | reverse complement strand
GATGCTCGAACCCATGTGTTTCTTGCTCATTGCTCTTCCCTGCCCTTAGGTCCTCGCATCATGCGCCGCGCTGACAGTCGGCCGCACCCGGACTTTCACCTCCACGCGCGACCCGAGGCGGTTGATGGTTGACATAAGACGATCAACGGTGAACCGCCCGAGATGCGCGTTGCGGATGCGCGAGACATCCGCAGCAGCACTGCCGGTGCGGTCATGCGCCGCGCGCACCGTCAGGTGCTCCCGATCGAGCGCCTTGATGATTTCCGCCGCCAGGATAGCCTTGAACTGCTCCGCGTCGGCGTTCTCGCGCCCGAGGTCCCGGAACACGTTGCCGCTTCCCCTCACCAGTTCCACCTTTTTACCTTTCATCTCAGCATCTCCTTCAGTCTTTTCAAACGATCCTTTATCAGGTCAATCTCACGCTTCGGCGTCTTGATGCCCTGCGTCGATTTTTTCTGGAAAGCGTGCACCACCCAGATTTCGTCGGCGAACTGCACCGCGTAGACGACGCGGAAGGCATCGCCCTTGAACGGCAGCGCAATCTCAAACACGCCAGAGCCCAGGCCGTGCATCGGCTTCGCAATGTCCGCCTTGCCACCTTCCGCCGCCACCGTCAGCGCCGTCAGGCAAATCGCCCTTGACCCTTCCGGGAACGTCTCGAATTCCTTTCATGCCGCCCTGATCCACGAAACGGGCCGTGTTTTGCGCGTTTCCGCCATTCGCTATCCCATAGCGCCCCCTATAGCTGTGTTGGCATATTCGACAACTCCGGTCAAGGCCCGTCCGTCCCGGCGCTCGCGGACGCCCTTGCGCAAACAGCCTTGCACAGTAACGCAGGGCGCGGGCGCCCGGGCGGTGAGGGCGGGCTCGGCGCGGAGCGCTGCCGCCAAGGTGCCGGACACCGTTGCCCCGCGAAAGCGGCGCCCGCTGGGGTCGGGGCGCCTCCGAGTTGCCGCGTTATGCGGAACTCAATAATGTTGCAGAGAGGCCGGCCAGTTGACGACCACGGTCAGCGGCGGCTCCGCCGTTGGTCCCGTGGTCGTAATTGCCAGGAATCGCTGACCGTCGCTCGTTACCGCGTAGGGAGGGTATGCCCCGCTGTTCCCCACTGTCTCGAAGTTCAGGCCGAACAAGGGTTGCACCGCGCCAATGCGGAGCGGCGTAGCTGCTGTATCCACCGCGGCGGCCATGAGCTTTTTGTCCGGGGAGATATAGAACAGCTCTTTCCCATCGCCACGCCAACTTGGCGCCGTTCCCCCGGCGGTCGAGACCCGCACTCGCGGGCCTGGGCCGGGGAATGGCGTCAGGTAAATCTCGGAGCGGCCAGTTTCATCAGATACGTACGCGACCCAGCGGCCGCCGGGCGAAAACTTCCCGTCGTGGCCGTTGACCAGCAGCCGCGGCTTGCGGTCGCCGGTCACGGGCAGCACCCACACGCCTGCCTGATCGAACGATTCGAACAGCAAGTATTTTCCGTCCGGTGACCAACTGGTGGGGACATTGAAACGATTGTCGGAGTACAGAAGCTCCGGGGTGCCTGAATCGTCGGCGGATTCAAGGTAAAGATCGCCAGCGGTACCGTGACGCGCGCCGGAAAACGCAATCAGACGCCCGTCGGGCGACCAGACGCCGGTCATCGTCATTGAGAGATTGAGCAGGAAAGGGCTGCCCACGTTCCGGTTCAGATCGTACAGCCACAGGTCCATTTTGTTCTGGTTATCAATTTCGGTGACGATCGCACTCGCCCCGCTGGGCGAAAGTCCCAACCCGAGGTATTGGCCTGGAGCACCAACGGATGCGAGAAGATGGCCGCCGCGGTCGTAGGTGCCCAAGGATGCTTGGGCGGCGCGGAAGGGCCAGTAGGCCAGCACGCCATTGGCGGACGCGGTGAAATTTCCCTGAGTGAAGGTGTGGTGACCGACCACGGCCACGGGTACAACTTCGCCGGTGAGAGCTTGGCGTGCCGGGTCGAACGGCTGCGCCATAAGCGTGTTGTCGCGCTCGAATAATAATTTACCGGAGGCGTAAACCGCACTCGAGGTGGAGTCGACCAGCGGGTGTCCCACGATGGAGTCTAGCGAACCCACAGATATCGTGCCAGTCACCGAGGCGGGATGTTGCAGGTAGAGAAAATGCCGGCCGTCGGGCAAGAACCAGGGCCAGACATCAGCGATGTCGGCGCGACTGCGATCCGGGACGGATGTCACCACGGGGGTGCCACCGGCGGCAGGAATACGATACAGGGGGCCGAATCCATTGGGAGCAAAGACGATCACTCCGTTCGCACCCCAGCTCGCACCATGCATGCTGGGGGCGTCGGCCAGGCGCAGGGGCGGACCGCCGTTCAGGTCCATCTTCTCCAGGCTGGCGTCTTTCCAGAATCCGATCGAACGGCTATCCGGCGACCAGAAGACCTCCGAAGCACCCGCCGTGCCGTCGAGCGGCTTCGCCGTCGCGCTATCCAGGCGGCGCAGCCATAACATGGCATTGCCGTCTGCGCCGCGGGCGGTGAAGATGAGGGCGCGGCCGTCGGGCGAGAGCGCAGGGACCGCCGGGACGAATTGAGTGTTGGCCGGCGGGGCAATCGTGAAACTAATCACTGGGGCGGGCAAATCGGCAGGCTGGAAATAGGCGATGGCCAAGGCAACCGCCAGCACGACCACGACCGCACCGGCGATGGCGAGCAGAATCGGAGGGCGCCAAGCCGGCCTTACGGTTGGCGGCGCCGGCATCGCCGGCAAGGTGCCGGCGAGGGCAAGACGCACGTCTCCGATTGCCTGCCAGCGCTCGCGGACGTCCTTGCGCAGACAGCCTTGCACAATAACGCAGGGGGCGGGGGCCAGGGCGGTGAGGGAGGGCTCGGCGCGGAGCACTCCCGCCAAGGTGTCGGACACCGTTGCCCCGCGAAAGGGGCGCTCGCCGGTGAACATCTCGTACAGCACCACGCCAAAAGCCCAGATATCGGCCCGCCGGTCCACGTTCTGTCCCCGCGCCTGCTCGGGCGCCATGTAGGCGGCCGTTCCCAGAATCGTACCCGCCAGCGTGGCCGGCGAGCTGAGCGTGGGAGCGTCTGCCGCGGCGGTGGCGCCGGCCTCGCTGGAGACGGCCTTGGCCAGTCCAAAGTCCAGGATCTTCACCCGGCCTTCGGGCGTGACCTTGATGTTCGCGGGCTTGAGGTCACGGTGAATGACGCCTTTCTCATGCGCGTACTCCAGGGCCTCGGCAATCTGAAGCGCGATGGGCATGACGTCTTCCGACGGGATCGCGCCTTGCGCGATGCGCTCCGCCAGAGTCGGCCCGTCGACCAGCTCCATAATCAGCGCGTTTTGCTCGACGCCATAGATGGCCGCGATTCCCGGGTGATTCAGCGACGCCAGCAGCTGCGCCTCGCGCGCGAAACGCGCCATGCGCATGGGGTCTTCAGCGAACGCGGCCGGCAGCAACTTAACCGCGACGTCGCGGTTGAGCCGCGTATCCGTCGCCCGCCACACCTCGCCCATCCCGCCCTCGCCCAGCTTGCTGACGATGCGGTAATTCCCGATGTCCCGTGGCGGCGGCATACGTCGGTATTATCCCGCATCGCTTCATTGATGGGTCTTGAATCGGAATAATCAGTTTGCCCATCCCGGTGGCGGTGCTCGCTCGCCTACACCTCCGGCCCCGCCGGCTCTGCAGGCGCACGCTTTCGGCGCTCAGGCGCTGTTTAGTGAGGACCGAAGTGCTTGGCGAGGTAAGCGACCAGGGCGGGCTTTTGCTGGGGCGAAACGCCCGCGCCCATCTGGACCATCTCGTCGACGGTACGCGACCAGCCGGCGGCATCTTGCGGATGCTGCATCAGGGTGTTCAGGCCATGGCAGCTTCCGCAACGGGCGAGCACCAGTTGGCCGATGGCGGCGTCAGCCTCTTGGGGCACGGGCGCGCCAGCGGCGGCGGCCTGGGGATCAAACACGGGCCGATGTCCGGCATTGGTGATCACCACCAGCAGCGCCAAACCCACGGCCAAACCGAGCAAGAATAGAGGAGCTTTGACGGCCGGCTTCACTGCCTTATCTTAAAACGATTTGCTGATGCCAATGGTAAAGCGCGCCAGGCCGTGGGTGCCGGCGCGCACCTCGGGCACGATCCAGACACCGTTGCCGATCGGGAAGCGGGCGCCGAGGCCGACGATGGCCGAGCCGTGCGTGCTAGTGCCCCACTGCGACATACCCACGCCGCCGAGCAAATAGGGGATGAAAGCTTCATCGTCGGGATGAAAAGCATAGCGAAAAGTTCCATCCAGCGTAAAAAGTCCCGTGTGTCCACTGCGGCCGACGGCGACATCGGGAACGAAGCTGATATGGCGGTTGATGGGGAAAATCAACTCGCCGCCGCCCAAAAACCCGCTGGGCGACCCCAGAATCGCACCTCCGTATATGTCATAGCGTGCCTGGGCGCGCGCCAGCGCCGGCAAGGCCACCAACAGCGCCAACAGCGCCAAGGACCCACAGCATTTTCGCATCGAAATTCTCCTTCCTAGACTCATCCATGCAACTCGGCTGCCAAAACCAGACTAGCGATAAAGCATCCAGTAGACAGCCACGCCGGTCACGGAGACATACATCCAGATGGGCCAAGTCCAGCGCGCCCATTTGCGGTGCCGTCCGAAGCGCCCGCGCAAGGCGAGCAGCAGGGTGATGACCGCCAGAAAGGGAACCGCGGAAGCCAGCACCGAATGCGTGCCCAGGATGGAAAGATACACCGCCCGGCGCCATCCCAGACCGCTGTAATAAACGATGCCGTTATGAAAGTGATCGAGCAAATAGATTGCCAGGAAGATCACCGAGGCGCTGAAGGCGGAGATCATGAATGCGCGATGGGCCCGCACCCGCTTGCGCCGGATGCACACCAGCCCACACACGAGCAGCGCCGCGCTGAGCAGGTTCAGCGAAGCAATCCATGCGGGTAATGTGCTCCAGCCAAACATGGTCACAGATTCAGGGATGGAACAGGCGGTTGGCGGCCATGAGGCCGAACAGCAGCGGCAGGTAGATTACACTGGCGCGCAGCAGGGCGCGGTAGCTGTTGCGGGTTTTGGCGCGAACGCTTTCGATGCTGACCCACAACAGGGCCAACCCGAGCACCAGCGCTCCGGCGAAGTAGAGCCTGCCGGTCAGGCCCATCAGGCTGGGCAGCAGGCTGACGGGGATGAGCACCAGGGTGTAGAGCAGGACTTGGCGGGAGGTTTCGCTTCCGTTCTCGTCCACCACGGGGAGCATGCGGATGCCGGCGCGCTCGTACTGTTCCTTGTAGAGCCAGGCGATGGCGAGGAAGTGGGGGAATTGCCATAGAAACTGAATTCCGAACAGCGCCCAAGCGGCGGCATCGAGGCCACCACGGGCCGCCGCCCAGCCCATCAAAATGGGACCAGCGCCGGGCAGGGCGCCGATGAGGGTGGAAATGGGCGAGCGGAACTTGAGCGGGGTGTAGGCGAGCAGGTAGACGGCGCTGGTGGCCAGACCCCAAAAGGCGCAGGGCCAGTTGATACCCCAGGCGAGCAGTGCGGCTCCGGCGGCAATGGTGATGCCGCCGAACAGCGCAGCCGGGGGCGGCTGGATTTTGCCAGCGGGCAGCGGGCGTGCCATGGTGCGCGACATGAGCGCATCAGTGCGGCGTTCCCAAAGCTGATTCAGCGCGGCCGTGCCACCTGCCAGCAAGGCCGTTCCCAGCGCGAGCTTGCCGAGCAGGCCCCAACCCAAGGCGGAGTCGGCGCCGACGTAACAGGCAGCCACGGCGGTGAGCACCACCAGGAGCGTGACTCGCGGCTTGGTGAGCGCCAGGCAACTGCCAGCCAACTCGCCCAAAGTATGAGCGGGCGCGGCGGGAGGGAGCACCCGCGGCTTAGCCGCGGTGGCCGCCAAGGGCGGAGAGGAGGAGTGCTGGAACTGCGCCAAGCTCCTATTTTGCCACCAAAGCTCTCCACAGCAGCGCGCCCAAGATCAGAATCGGCACCAGCGTCCAAATCCATTCGTTAATCCGCCGGTCGCGGCTAGGCGCACCATTGACATGGAGGTGCAGGAGCCTCCAGCCCACCAGCGCCAGCACGGCGAAGGAGCAGGCCAGGAGCACGATGAGATAGAGAGCGTTCATGCTGAGCTAAAACGGCTTGACCAGCACCATGATGAGGATGAGGAGAAACAGCAGGGCAATCGAGCCGTGAAACAAGCCCAACTGGCGGCGCCCGGGTTCGCGCTCGGGCAGGCGCCGCAAATGGAGGGTGACGGCGATATCGCAAAGGATCAGGATCAGCACCAGCAATAATTTGACGTGCAGCCAGGGGGCCATGCGCACGGCGGGCAAAAGATAAATCAGGTAGAGCCCGGCCAGAATGGTCAGCGCCGCTCCGGGATGGGCGAGCGCGCGCAGCGCCTTTTGCGCCAGCAGGGCGCGCTGCTGCTTGAGCACAACGCTTTCGCCGTTGCCGCCGCCGGTGCGGGCCACCGAAATGGCGAAGAAGAGGCCGCCAATCCAGAGCACAATGCCGACGATATGAAACACCAGCACCCAGCTCACCAGGTTCATCCACGGGTTCATGAGGGATTCACCCGGGTGGCGACATGGCGGCCATGAACCTTCAGCAGGCAGGCGTCGGCAAGGACCTGCAGGCCTGCCGCGCGTGCTTTATCCTCGGATTCTTTATGCATAACGCCCTCCTGAAGCCAGAGCAGGCGCGCGCCCAGGCGGATGGCCTGGTTCGCCACGTCGGGGACAAATTCGCTGCGGCGAAAGACATCAACAATTTCCACCGGCCGCAGCGCGGCAGGAATATCGTCCAGCGAGGGCCAGGTGGGTTCGCCAAGCACCTCGCGTTCGCGCGGGTTGACGGGGATGATGCGGTAGCCTTGGGTCTGCAAGTATCGGGCGACACCGAAGCTGGGGCGCGCCGGATTGCTCGACAAGCCAACTACGGCAATGGTGTGCGCGGTACGGATGGTCTCGAGAATTTCCGGACTGGGTTTCACGCGCGGTCCCGGTGGCGGGTCGCCCGTTGCCCGCCCGCGCCGGTCGCAGAGGGGCGGGCTTGCCGGGGAGCGACGGCCGGCGGCCAGCTCTTGCTGGAGCTGCCTTGCCGCACGCCGGGCCCTGCAAGTTGCCGCGAGGGGCGTCCGGCAGTTTGCAGGTCGTGGAGTTCGGCTGGCGTCAGCGCTCGCATCTTCCCTGATTGTAGCTGGCCAATGGTCAGCTTCCCGATCGCCACGCGCTTGAGCTTTTCCACCGGGTGTCCCACGGCCAGAAACATTTTGCGGATCTGATGATAGCGGCCCTCGATCAGCACCACTTCCAACCAGGGATTTTCTTTGGAGGTGCGATAAACGCCGGCCTGCCGGCGCTGGCGTCCGGTAGCAGGGCTGGAGCGCAGCCAGCGGATTTGCGCCGGCGCAGTGTGCCTGCCCTCGATGACCACGCCCCGCCTGAGGCGCTCGAGCTGCTCTTCGCCGGGCTGGCCCGACACTTTCACCCAATAGGTTTTCGGCAGCGCCAGGGAAGCGTGCAGAAGGTGGTTGGCCAGCTCTCCGTCGTTGGTCAGCAGGATCAGGCCCTCGGAATGAAAATCCAGCCGGCCGACCGGGAACAGGCGCTCCTTAATGCCAGCCGCCGCGTGAATGTAGTCAGCGATGGCGGGCCGGCGCTGGGGATCAGACATGGTACTCACCACGCCTTTGGGCTTGTAAAACAGCAGATAGCGCAACTGCAGCTCGCGTCGCAGCGGTTTGCCGTTGACGGCGATACGATCGGTATCCCAGTCGGCCTTGCTGCCCAGCTCGACGACTACCTTGCCGTTTACCGTCACCTGGCCGCCGGCGATCAGCGTTTCAGCGCGCCGCCGTGAGGCGAAACCCGCCTGCGCAATGAGTTTTTGTAATCTCTGCTGCACCGCCATTGGCTGTGGCTTAAAGCGGGTTGGGAGCGGCGGTCACGCCCAGGCGTCCGTGGGGGGGGAGAATATCGATGCGGACCGGCGTGAGGCCCTGTCCGGTAAAGTCCAGTACCCGCGCGGCGCCGTAGCTGAGATCAATGATGCGAGATTCGGGAACCGGGCCGCGATCGTTGATGCGCAGAATCACCGCCAAATGGTTTTCCAGGTTGGTCACCCGCACGCGCGTGCCCAGCGGCAGAGTGCGATGCGCCGCAGTCATGGCCCACATGTTGAATGGGACGCCGCTGGTGGTGGTTTTGCCCTGGAAAAACTGGCCGTACCAACTGGCCATGCCAACCTGATAGGGCAACTGGACCATTGGCCGGCGCGGGCCCCGGCGCGGCGCTGTGCCGACGGCGGCTTGGAATGTCGGCGCAACGGCGGTTTGCAACTTGCGCGGACGAACAGCCCAGGGAGCGCCGAGTAGAGAAATGGAAAGAACGGAGAGAGCAAGTAAGCGTCGCATAGGGGGGTAGACGGGTCTTGCGATAGTGCTGTGGTATCAGTCTCCTTTGCTGGGATCTTCCCGGATGGCTCGGGAACGAGCCTCCGTAGTGGAAGTAAGATACAGCCATTATACCTCAGGTTGCCCCTAAGAGCCTAAAATGTCAGCCAGCATGTCGCGCCGACTGTTGTGTCCCCTTCTTGCCTTAGCGCTTACGTTGGCTGCCGCCGGCGCTGCGCCGCTGACCAGAAACGTGCGGGCGCTGGAGCGGCGGCTGAGCCGCATAATCGCCGGCCCGGATTTCCAGCACGGGTTCTGGGGCGTTTACGTCTATGACGCGACGCGGCAGCAGGTGTTATTTGATCACAACGGAGAGCGATGGTTTACGCCCGCCTCGAACGCGAAGTTGTTCACGCTGGCGGCGGCGCTACAGCTATTGGGACCAAACTACCGCTTCCATACCGTAGTCGAAACCACGGCGGCGCCCGACGACGCAGGCGTGATTCACGGCAATGTAATTCTGGTGGGAGTGGGGGATCCGAGCCTTTCCGGGCGGCCCTATCCTTACCGCAACGATCCGCCCGAGCCGGCGCTGCCCTACGATCCGATGCTGGTGCCGCGACGGCTGGCGCAGGAGCTGGCGGCGCGGGGAGTCAAACGCATCGAAGGCGAGGTCATCGGCGATGACGCCTACTTTGCCGACGCGCCGTATCCTTCCGGCTGGGCGATCAGCGACATGGAGTGGGATTATGGGGCGCCGGTGTCGGCACTGACGTTGAACGACAACACGCGCTTTCTGCAAATTTTTCCCACGGCGCCGGGGGCGGCGCCGCGGCTGGTGTGGACGCCGGCGCTGGATCCGCCGCAACTGGAGGATGAGGCGCGCACCGGAACGGCGGGCAGCCTTACCCGGCTGCGCCTGCGGACGGATGCGCTGAGCGGCGGTTTGCGGCTGAGCGGCAGCATCGCCAGGTCCAGCCGGGGCGTGCTGGAAGCGCTGGCGGTGCATCATCCGGCCGGCTACGCGGCGGGGTTGCTGCGGCAGGCGCTGCAGGAGCGGGGAATCATGGTGGGCGGGGGGGCGCGAGGCTGTCACCAGAACTGCGAATCCGGACGGGTTTATCAACTGGCGGAATGGGAGTCGCCGCCGCTGGCCGAAATTCTGCAAGTGACCGCCAAGGTGAGCCAGAACCTCGAAGCCGAACTGATGCTGCGGCTACTGGGAAAGCTGCGCGGGCCACCCGATGCCTTGAGCCAGGCCCGCGCCGGGGAAGCTGTGCGGGCGGAGTTTTTGCAACATGCCGGTCTCAATGCGAGGGACACGGCGCTGGTGGATGGGTCGGGGCTGGCGCGCACCGACCTGGTGACGCCGGCGGGCGTGGTGCGGCTGCTGCGCTACATGGGGCGGGGGCCGGATGCGGCGGTCTGGAAGTCATTGCTGCCCATCGCCGGCGTGGATGGCACGCTGGAGCATCGCTTTCTCCATGACCCCAGCGCGCGCGACCGCCTGCGGGCTAAAACAGGTTCGCTCAGCCACGTGAACTCGCTCAGCGGCTACGTGCGAGCGCGCAATGGGGACCAACTGGTGTTTTCGCTGCTGAGCAACAACGTGGATCGCCCGTCGTCCCAGGTGCGCCACCAGCTCGACCAAATGGCCAACGTACTGGCCGCGTGGTAGGTGGCACGGCCACGTCTGGACCGGCGTTGGCCCGCCGGTTGACCTTGCTGAGCCGCAATGTCGCCGAATTCAGCCGCGTGGCAGGGCTGCGGTGGGAGCGGCGCTAGAGTCCTGGATCAGAAGAAGGCACGGGCGTGGAGTATTATCGGCAAGGCACTACGATGCAGGCCGGAACCAAGCTGGGTCCGTACGAAATTCTCGCGCCGATCGGGGCGGGCGGCATGGGCGAAGTCTTCCGGGCGCGCGACCATCGCCTGAAGCGCGAGGTCGCGATCAAGATCCTGCCCGCCGCGGTTGCCAGCGATCCGGTGCGGCTGCGGCGGTTTGAAACCGAAGCGCGGTCGGCGGGCCAGCTCAGCCATCCCAATATTCTGGCGGTGCACGATTTCGGCGTGGCCGACGGGGTACCGTATCTGGTCACCGAGCTGCTGGAGGGTGAAACGCTGCGCGCACGGCTGTCGCCGCCGGTGGCGCTGCCGCCGCGGAAGGCGATCGAGATTGCACAGCAGGTGGCGCGCGGACTGGCGGCCGCGCACGCCAAGGGCATCGTTCACCGCGACTTGAAGCCGGAAAACATTTTTCTGACGCGCGAGGGACAGGTCAAAATTCTCGATTTCGGCCTCGCCAAGGCCGCCGCCGCGGTCAGCGACGATGCCGAGACTGTCGCCACCGCGGATTTGACCAGCGCCGGGCAAGTGCTGGGCACGGCGGGCTACATGTCGCCCGAGCAGGTGCGCGGCCTGGCGGCCGATGCACGTTCGGATTTGTTCGCACTGGGCGCGATGCTGTACGAAATGCTGGCCGGGCGGCGCGCATTTCGGCGGGAGACGGTGGCGGAGATGATGACAGCGATCCTGAAGGAGGATCCGCCGGCTCTGGAAGTCGAGGCGGCGCTGCAACGCATGGTGGATCATTGCCTGGAAAAAAATCCCGCGGCGCGGTTCCAGTCGGCGCTGGATCTGGAGTTTGCGCTGGCGGCACTCAGCACCGGCTCGGCAACGCGTACGGGTACGGCCCCGGCGCTGCCCTCGACGCGGCGGCGGAGCGCGGTGGTGCTGGCGGCCGCGGGGGTGGCGTGTTTTGTGGCGGGCGGGGTCGCGGTCTGGGGACTGGCGCGGCCGGCGCCACAGCGCTGGACCGACAGCGCCGTAACCAGCTATGCGGGTGTGCAGGCGCAGCCAGCGCTGTCGCCGGATGGCCGCTCGGTGGCGTTCACGTCGAATCAGGACGGGCATTACAACATCTACGTGGCGCTGCTGGGCGGGGGCAATCCGGTCGAGATCACCCACGGGCCGAATTTGAAGATGCGGCCGGCGTGGTCGGCCGACGGCACGACGGTGGCCTACGCGCGGCTGGACCGGAGCGGGTTGTGGGATATCTGGGAAGTTCCAGCGCTGGGCGGGACGCTGCGGCGCGTCATTTCCGATGCCACCGAACCGAGCTTTGCGCGCAACGGCGACCTCATTTACTACACACCGCGCGGTGTGGGAAGCCACGATCACGGGTGAGGATCCGCACCGCATCGTGGCCGCCACGGATGGAGGTGACCACACTCCCAGGATGTCGCCGGATGGCCGCCAGGTCGCCTTTGTGGTGCAGGAGCTGCTGGGGGCGTACCGCGCTTTGGCGGTGGCGAATGTGGCGACGGGCAAGGTGCGGTTGCTGACCGGTTCGGGCATGGTCAATTCGCCGGCATGGTCGCCGGATGGCCGCTCGATTTATTTCGCCTCCAGCCGGGATGGGGCGGTTAACATCTGGAAAATTGGCGCGGGCGGAAAAGGCCTGCAGCAGATTACTTCCGGCCAGGGCGACGATGTGGATCTGGACGTTTCCGCCGATGGCAAGCGCATCGTGTTGGGCAGCGCGCGCGTGGACATGGTACTGGCGGAGCTGAGCCTCGATGCCGGTGGCGCGGCACCGGCCATCCGGATTCTGGACGTGGATCCGGCGGGGTGGCTGGCGGGGCCGGCGTTTTCACCCGACGGCAAGCGGCTCGCCTACTTCGCCTGGTTCAAGGGAAATGAGCACTCCGGGATCGGCATCGCAAACGCGGACGGCAGCGACGGGGTCACATTGGTGCAGGACGGATTTTTCAACATATTTCCGCATTGGAGCCGGGGCGGGCAGAGCGTAGACTTCCTATCGCTGCTCGGGAGCTCGAGAGAAGCGCGCAGCGTTGGCATCAACGGCGGATCGCCGCGCGCGCTCGCGGAGCCGGGATGTTTTCCTACCAATCACGGTTGCACCAAAATCCGCAGCGAGTCGTCACGCACGCTGGCGCCCGGAGAGTCCCAGCCGCCGCCGTTCCGCATCGCCGCGCCACGGCGTGAGGGTGACCCAGCGGCGGGGCTATGGGCGAGCGAGCCGAAGGGACCGGGGCGGCAAATCTTTCACGGCTGGGTGCTTGGCTTTGCGGCGCTGCCCAGCGGCGCCATTTACATATTGCAGGGGAAGCCGGATCTCTCCACCGTGCTCTGGAAGACCACACGCAGCGGGCAGTCGCTGACCGAGGTGACGACCGCAATTCCCGAGCTGTGGCGTGCCAGCTACAACGACGTCTGGGTGCAGAACTTTTTTGACATCACGCCCGACGGCCGCACGGCCGCGTTCATGGACGAGCCGGTGGCGGCGGAGAACCTGGGCATGCTGCAACTGGCAACTGACCGCGGCCGCTGACAGGCGCGAGAGTCAGTTACGGTTCCCTCGCGCTCTCCCGGTTAGAGTATTATCGGCAAGGCACTACGATGCAGGCCGGAACCAAGCTGGGCCCGTATGAAATTCTCGCGCCGATCGGGGCGGGCGGCATGGGAGAAGTCTTCCGCGCGCGCGACCATCGCCTGAACCGCGAGGTCGCGATCAAGATCTTGCCCGCCGCGGTTGCCAACGATCCGGTGCGGCTGCGGCGGTTTGAAACGGAAGCGCGGTCGGCGGGCCAGCTCAGCCATCCCAATATCCTGGCTGTATACGATTTCGGCGTGGCCGACGGGGCGCCGTATCTGGTCACCGAGCTGCTGGAGGGTGAAACGCTGCGCGCACGGCTGTCGCCGCCGGTGGCGCTGCCGCCGCGGAAGGTGATCGAGATTGCACAGCAGGTGGCGCGCGGACTGGCGGCCGCGCACGCCAAAGGCATCGTTCACCGCGACCTGAAGCCGGAAAACATTTTTCTGACGCGCGAGGGGCAGGTCAAAATTCTCGATTTCGGACTGGCCAAGGCCGCCGCCGCGATCAGCGACGATGCCGCCACGGTTACGCGCGCCGACCTGACCAGCGCCGGGCAGGTGCTGGGCACGGCGGGCTACATGTCGCCCGAGCAGGTGCGCGGCCTGGCGGCCGATGCACGTTCGGATTTGTTCGCTCTGGGGGCGATGCTGTACGAAATGCTGGCGGGCCGGCGCGCCTTTCAGCGCGAGACCACCGCCGAGACCATGACCGCGGTGCTGAAGGAAGAGCCGCCGGCGCTGGCGCCCGCGAGCGGCGCGCTGGATCCGGCGTTGCAGCGCGTGGTGGATCATTGCCTGGAAAAAGACCCGGCGGCACGGTTTCAAACTGCGCGCGATCTGGAGTTCGCGCTCGCCGCGCTGGAGGGCGGTTCCTCGACGCGCACGGCTGCCGCCGCCGCGCTGCCCGCGCCGCGCCGGCCGGTTGGCGCGATTCTGGCCGCGGCCATCACGGGCGTGGTGGTAGGCTTCGCGGTTTACTTTCTTACCCGCCCCGCAACCGCGGCGCAGTGGCACTTCACCGCAGTCACCAACTACGCCGGTGTACAGGCCGAGCCGGCGCTCTCGCCCGATGGCCGCTCGGTGGCGTTCACGTCGAACCAGGACGGGCGTTACAACATTTATGTGGCGCTCATCGGCGGCGGCGCGCCGGTGGAGATTACGCACGGCGACAATGTCAAGGCGCATCCGGCGTGGTCGCCCGACGGCGCCACGATCGCGTATATGCGGCTGGACCAGAGCGGGTATTGGGACATTTGGGAGGTTCCGGCGCTTGGCGGCACACCGCGGCGCGTGATTCCCGCCGCCAGCGAACCCAGCTTTGCGCGCGATGGGAATTTGATCTACATGAACTCCGATGGGACTGTGTGGGAGGCCAGCGGCGGAGGCGAAGCTGCGCACCAGATCGTGGGCCTGGCGCCGGGCATGGGACAGGATATGGATCCGCAGATGTCGCCCGACGGCAGCCAGGTTGCGTTTGCCGCGGGGTTGATTGCGGGCGGGCCTTACCGGGACCTGGCCGTCGCGAACCTCCGCACCGGAAAAATCCATATACTGACAACAACCGGCCTGGCCAATTCGCCCGCGTGGGCGCCCGACAGCCGCTCGCTATACTTTGCCTCGAACCGTGGCGGCGCCGTCAACATCTGGAAAATCAATTCGAACGGATCGGATCTGGTGCAGATCACCTCGGGTGAGGGCGACGACGCCGATCTGGATGTGGCCGCCGACGGCCGACACATCATTTTCGACACCATGCATGTGGACCGGGCATTGGCGGAGCTGAACCTCGGAGGCGCAACGGCGGCCGAGCAGCCGCAGATCCTGAATGTGGACCCGGCGCGCTGGATTTGGGCCCCGGAGTATTCCCCTGACGGCCAGCGGCTGGCGTATTTCACCGCGCTCAATGGCGTGATCAGCGAAGGCATCGGCGTCGCCAATGCCGATGGCGCGAACGCCGTGCCGCTGGTCGAAGATGGCAGGGAGGATATTTTCCCGGAGTGGACGGCGGATGGGCAGAGCCTTGTATTCCGTTCGGAGGACCCGCCCGAGCTGCGCCTGGTTCCCGTGGAGGGCGGACCGGTGCGCCAGCTCTGCCCGCTGCCGGCGGATGCAAGCGATTCTTCCTTTCCCGGCCACGACGGACGGATTCTCTTTCAGGAGGGCGCCGAAGTGGAGGTGATGAATCCGGCCACCGGGAAGATCCAGCGTTTAGGAAATGTCCCGCCCGGCGCCGCAGTTGCGGCGTGGTCGCCGGATGAACGGCAGGTGGCGTACGGGAACCAGGCAGGCCTGTGGATCACCGATTTTCATGGGCCGGCGCGGCAGGTATTTCGCGGTTGGATCAGTGATGTCGCGGCCACGGGGCAGAGCCTGTATGTCGAGCAGCCGAAGCCCGACCTGAGCAGCACGGTCTGGAAAGTGAGCTGGAGCGGAAGCGGGCTAGCGCCGGTGACCAGCCAGATCGCGCAGCTCTGGGACGCGAACTTCAATGACAACGCGATCTGGAGCTATTTTGATGTTGCTCCCGGCGGAGGCCAGGTGGTGTACCAGGTCGAGCCCGGGCTGGCGTCGAACATCGGCCTGCTGACGCGGGCGGCAGGCCGCCGCTGAGGATCGCCGCCGGAGTGATGTCCGCCTAAAGCAAAAACCCTTGCCGCGGGCTGGCGCTTCCATGCTATTCTGTGGCGCGTGTTCGGGGTGGCTCTACGGAAAGTCAGCATCTTCCCCAGCGCGCATTCTTAAACTCCGCGAGGTAGTCAGTGAAAGAGCAGGGAACTGTCAAGTGGTTCAATAACGCCAAGGGCTACGGCTTCATTACGCGCATGAGCGGTGAGGACGTCTTCGTGCATTACACCGCCATTCATGGCGAAGGATACAAATCGCTTACCGAAGGACAGGCGGTCGAGTTCGAGGTCAAACAGGGGCCGAAGGGGCTGCTGGCCGAAGATGCAACCGTGCTTTAATTGGGCGCGGGGGGCGATGCCGCCCGCTTTTCGCGTGCGGGAGAGCGCCGGGCCGGCTCAGAGTTGTTGCAGGGAGGCGGTGATGACCTCCCACACCCATTCCAACTCGCCGGGCTGGATGCGGTAGGGCGGCAGCACGTAGACCACTGGCCCCAGCGGGCGCAGCATCACGCGCTGCTGCTCGTAGTAGCGGCGGAGGCGCAGGCCGGCTTCGGCGAGATAACCGGCGCCCGCGCCGCGCAGCTCGATCGCCGCGATCGTGCCTGCCTGGCGCACGGCGGCGACGCGGGGGTGGGGGCGCAGTTTTTCGAGGCAACGCGCCTGGGTGGCGGCCATGGCCGCGATGCGCTCCATCACCGGCTCGGTGGCGAAAATGTCGAGGTTGGCCAGCGCAGCCGCACAGCCCAGGGCGTTGCCGGTGAAGGAGTGCCCGTGGAAGAGCGTGCGCTCGCGGTCGCCGGATAAAAACGCTTCGTAGACCGCATCGGTACACAGCGTGGCGGCCATGGCCAAGGCGCCGCCGGTGAGACCTTTGGAGAGGCAGAGAACATCGGGTGTGATCCCTGCCTGCTGGCAGGCGAACATGGTTCCTGTCCGTCCGAAGCCGGTCAGCACCTCGTCGGCGATGAGCAGCACCTGATGCTCATCGCAGAGTTGGCGAACCCCGCGCAAAAACTCCGGGGTATGCACGCGCATGCCGCCCACGCCCTGCAGCAGGGGCTCGAGGATCAGCGCCGCCACCGCGCGGCCGCGCTGGGCGAGCATCGCCCGCAGCGGGGCGAGGTCGCCGGCGGGCACGCGGGAGATGGGAAACATCCACTTCCGGAAGGGCGCGGTAAACGGCGACGTCGCGCTCACCGACATCGCGCCCAGCGTGTCGCCATGGTAGGCGTTTTCCAGCGCGACGATTTGCTGCCGCTGCGGCTGGCCGCGCTGCTGCCAGCATTGCAGGGCCATTTTCAGGGCGACTTCGACGGCGGTGGAACCATCGTCGGAATAAAACACGCGGGTCAGGCCGGGCGGTGCGATGCGGACCAGTTTTTCCGCCAGTTCCTCGGCCAGGGGATGGGTGTAGCCGGCCAGAATCACCTGCTCGAGGGTGCGCGCCTGGCGGGCGATGGCTTCGGCGATGCGCGGCTCGGCGTGGCCATGCAGGGTGACCCACCAGGAGCTGACGGCATCGAGGTAGCGGCTGCCATCGCGGGCTTGGAGCCAGACGCCCTCGCCGCGCACGAACTCGGCGGGAGCGGCGAGTCCCTGCATCTGGGTGTAGGGGAACCAGACACGTCCGCGATAGAGCTCAGAAGAGGCCACGGAAGGCCTCGCCGGCCGCGGCCAGCGAGGCGGGGGTGAGCGCCGGCAGCGTGGGGAATTGGATGAGTTGGCGGGGACGGCCCCAGCGGCGGAGGGTATCGGCGGTGGAGGGCACGGGGGCGCCGTTCAACACCAGCGCGCGGACCTCCAGGCCGCGCCGGCGCAGGGCCTCGAGGCTGAGGAGGGTGTGGTTGATGGTGCCGAGCGCGGTGCGGGCCACCAGGAGGATGGGCAGGCCGAGCCAGACCATCAGATCGAGCATGGTGGACTGGTCATTGATGGGGACCAGAAGGCCGCCGGCGCCTTCGGTGACGACCGGGCCGGAGGCCGGAGGCAGCGCCAAGCGGGCGCGCTCGATGAGGAGGCCTTCGGCGGCGGCGGAAACGTGGGGGGAAGCGGGCAGGCGGAGGCGGTAGGCTTCGGGCAGGATGCGAGCGGCGGGGAGGCCGGTGCAGCGCGCCACAGCCTCGGAGTCGGTGGCGGGATCGGCTTCGATTCCGGACTGAATCGGCTTCCAGTAGCAGGCGCCGGGGAGGGCCAGCACCAGCGCGGCGGCGACCACGGTTTTGCCGACGCCAGTATCGGTACCGGTGACAAAGACGCCGCGCGACATTCAGAGATGGGCGGCCAGCACGCGCGCCAGGAGGCGGCAGGCGGCGGGGTTCTGGTCGGCATGGACGGTGATGCGCAGGCGCGCCGAGCCCTCGGGGACGGTGGGGGGGCGGATGGCGCGGACGTCGAGGCCCTCCTCCGCCAGCGCGGCTTGCAGGGCCAGCGCGGCTTGGTCGCTGCCGGCGAGGACGGGGAGGATGGGTGAGGAATCGGCGCCGAGGGCGGGCACGCCAGCGGCGGCCAGATCGGTTCGCAACTGCCGTGCCAGCGCGAGGAGCTGGCGGCGGCGGAGCGGCTGGCGCCGCACGACGTCGAGGGCCGCGCGCAACTGCACCGCCAGCAGGGGCGAGGGCGCGGTGGAATAGATGAAGCTGCGGCTGGTATTGATGAGATATTCGATCAGGCGGCGGGAGCCGGTGACCAGGCAGCCAGCGGCGCCCAGCGCCTTGCCGCAGGGATGGAGCACGGCCGCCGCGGCCGCCTGCACCACCTGGCCGGCGGCGGCGACGCGGCCGGCGCCCTCGGGGCCGTAAAGGCCGGTGGCGTGGGCTTCGTCCACGATCAGGGCGGCGCCATGGCGATGGCAGAGCGCGGCGATTTCGGTGAGCGGGGCGAAATCGCCATCCATGCTGAAGAGCGATTCCACGACGACCCAGCGCCGCTGCGCCCCCAGGGCGGGATAGCGGCAGAGGCGTTGTTCCAGCGCGTCCAGATCGAGGTGGGGGACGAGCACGCGCCGCGCGCCGGAGGCGCGCATGCCCTCGATCAGCGAGGCGTGATTACGCTGGTCGGAAAAGACGATATCGCCGGGGCGGAGGAGGGCGGAGAGCACGCCCAGCGAGGCGGAGTACCCGGAGCTATAAAGCAGCGCAGCCTCGCGGTTCTGCCAGGCGGCGAAGTCGGCCTCGAGTTCGGCAATGGCGGGGTGGTTGCCGCGCACCAGACGCGAGCCGGTGGCGCCCAACTCGAGGCCGTGGTCGAGCGCCTCGACCAGGGCCGCGCGGATGCCGGGATGGCGGCTGAGGCCGAGATAATCGTTGGAACAAAAATCCTCGCCTTGCGCTTCGCCCAGGCGCCGCCGGCGCGCCTGGCTTTCCCTCTGGTCCAGTTCCGCAGCCCAGTGGGCGTCGAGTGCGGCGGGCGCATGAGCGCGGGCGGGCAGCGCGCTGTGACCGGCCGGTTCGGGATCCAGGCCCAGCTTTTGCAGCAGCGCATGGTCGTGGTCCTCGCCGGAATTGGGGGTGGTGAGCAACTTTTCTCCAGTGAAGATGGAGTTGGCGCCGGCATAAAAGCACAGGGCCTGGGCCTCATCGCTGAGCGACAGGCGTCCGGCGCTGAGGCGCACGCGGGAGTGCGGCATGAGGATGCGCGCGGTGGCGATGGCGCGGACCATCTCGAACGCATCCACCGGCTGGTTGTGGGCCAGCGGCGTGCCCTCGACGGCGACCAGGGCGTTGATGGGCACGCTCTCGGGTGGGGGGTTCATGCCGGCGAGGGTAAACAGCAGGCGCACGCGATCGGCTTCGTCCTCGCCCAGGCCGAGGATGCCGCCGCAGCAGACGGAGATGCCGGCCTCGCGCACGTGCTCGAGCGTACGCAGCCGGTCCTCAAAGGTACGGGTGGTGATGATGTGGCCGTAAAACTCGGGGGAAGTGTCGAGGTTGTGGTTGTAGGCGGTCAGGCCGGCTTGGGCCAGCCGCTGCGCTTGCGGGGCGGTGAGCATGCCGAGGGTACAGCAGACTTCCATGTCAAGCGCGGCGACGCCGCGGACCATGTCCAGCACGCGGTCGAAATCCGGTCCTTCCTTCACCTGCCGCCAGGCCGCGCCCATGCAGAAGCGGCTGGCTCCGCCGGTTTTGGCCTGGCCGGCGGCGTGCAGGACGGCAGCGGTGTCCATGAGTTTGCCCGCTTCCACAGCGGTGTGATAGCGGGCGCTTTGCGGGCAGTAGGAACAATCCTCGGGGCAGCCGCCGGTCTTGATGGAGAGCAGATGGCAGAGTTGCACCGTGCGCCGCGGCTGGTGCAACTGATGGAGGGCATGCGCCTGCTCGATCAACTGCAGCAGGGGCTGGTGATAGAGCGTGGAAACATCCTCTACGGTCCATTGCGAGGCAGTGGTTGCGGTGGCCATGTGCGTCTTCCATGATAGCGCCCCCGGCTTCGATTGGCGCGGGCCCCCAGCGCGGCTGCGCCGCACGTCCCGCTGGTGCTCGCGCGGCGCGGCGCATGTAACCGCCGCGGATGGAAAGTCGTCCTCAAAAGTGAAGGTTATGTCCCATGGCAACCGCAAACCGGCACTCACGCTCTTTGCTCCGCTCGCGCGGATTTCAAGCGCTGACGGCGGTGGTGGTGGTGATCATCATCGCCATCGTGCTGTTTGCCAACCGCTCGACGGCGCCCAGCTATTTCACCTCGCCGGCGAAGACCGGCAACATCGTCTCGGTGGTGCAAGCGACGGGGACCGTCAACCCGATCAATACGGTCTCGATTGGCGCGCAGGTGTCGGGCATTATCACCAGCATCAACGTGGACTTCAACTCCAGGGTGAAAAAGGGCGAGTTGATCGCCCAGATTGATCCCACGGCGTACAAGATCGCGCTGGCGTCGGCGCAATCGGACCTGGCCAACGCCCAGGCGGCGGAAGTGAGCGCGCAGGCGCAGGTGGGCGTGGCCGAAGCCAACGTGCAGGACGGGCAGGCCAAGGTCGAGCAGGCGCAAGCCGCGCTGACGGCGGCGAAGCTGCAGGCCGGCCGCACCGTAAGCCTGTATCAGCAGGGCATTGATTCGGCTTCGCAGCGGGATACGGACGTGGCCACGTATCAGACGGACCTGGCCGGGCTGGCCAGCGCCAAGGCGGGGGTGGCGCAGAACCAGGCTTCGCTGCAGGCGGCGCAGGCGGCGGTGAAGCAGGCGCAGGCCACGGTGGCGGGCAAGAACAACGCGGTGAAAACGGCGGAAACCAACCTGGGCTACTGCAACATCTATGCGCCGGTGGACGGGGTGATTATCAACCGCGCGGTGGATGTGGGCCAGACCGTGGCCAGTTCGTTTTCCGCGCCGCTGCTGTTCAGCGAAGCCACCGATGTGAACACCATGTGGGTGTACATGCAGACCGACGAGAGCGACGAGGGGCGGCTGAAAGTCGGCGATCCGGCCACCTTCACCGTGGACGCGTATCCGGACACGACCTATCACGGCGTGGTGAAGCAGTTGCGCATGAACGCCACCACGATGCAGAACGTGGTCGAGTACGACACCATCATCGAGTTTACAAACTTCGGCGACCGGCTGTTTCCGGGCATGACCGCCTACGTGAACATTCCCGTAGCCACGGCCAGCAATACGCTGGAGGTGCCGAATTCAGCGCTGCGGTTCAAACCGCACATGACGCCGGCCGAGCTGCGCGCGTTGCTGGAGCAATACGGCATGCAGGCGGACAGCGCCGCTGGGGCGGCGGGCGCCCAGGCGCAGGCGGATCCGCCCGCGGCGGGCCAGCAGGGGCAGGTGCAGGGCGGCCAGACCAACCGTCCCACCACGGCAATCGTGTGGACGCTGGATGGCAATCAGAACCTGGCGCCGGTGAAAGTGCGGACCGGAATCACCGACTTCACCAACACCGCGATCACTCAGGTTCTGCAGGGCCAGCTCCGGCCCGGCGAGCGGGTGGTCACCGGCGAGCTGGTCCAGACCAGCAGCAGTCTGCCGGGCGCGGGCGGACGGCCGGGGCACTAGGGGCGCAATCATGGGCGAGATCCTCACCAGCAGCGAAGCTCTGACCGAGGCGGCTGCGCGTGGCGCAGGCGAAGTGCCGGTGATCGAGGTCGCGGGAGTCTACAAGACCTACGATCTGGGCGAGGTGCAGGTGCATGCGTTGCGGGGAGTGGACGTGACCATATACCGGGGCGAGTTCGTGGCCATCATGGGCGCGTCCGGCGGCGGCAAGAGCACGTTCATGAACCTGCTGGGGGGACTGGACCGGCCCACGAAGGGCAACTACAAGCTGGACGGCGTGGATGTATCGACGCTGGACAAGACCGAGCTGGCGCACATCCGCAACCGCAAGTTGGGGTTTGTGTTTCAGGGCTTCAATTTGCTGAGCCGGACCACGGCGCTGGAGAACGTGGAGCTGCCGGCGCTATATGCGCGGATACCGGCCGAGGAGCGGCAGGAACGCGCGCGCGAGGCGCTGCGCATCGTGGGTTTGGCCGAGCGCGAGAACCATTATCCCAGCCAGCTTTCCGGCGGACAGCAGCAGCGGGTGGCGATCGCACGGGCGCTGATGAACCACCCCTCGCTGCTGCTGGCGGATGAGCCGACGGGCAATCTGGACAGCCGCACCAGCGCCGAGATCATGGACATTTTCCAGCGCCTCAACCGCGAGCGTGGCATCACCATCGTGCTCGTGACGCATGAACCCGACATCGCGCAGTACGCCTCGCGCATCGTGTTGTTCAAGGATGGGCGCATCCGGCGCGATGAGCCGGTGGCGCACCCCAACGACGCCGAGGAGATCCTGAAGGCCATGCCGGAAGCGGGCGCGGAGGAGGAGGACTGACGTGGATCTTGCCTCCATTTTGCGGGTGGCGCTGATGGCGCTGACGCGCAACAAGATGCGCTCGATGCTGACCATGCTGGGCATTATCATTGGCGTGGGCGCGGTGATCGCCATGGTGGGCGTGGGCCAGGGGGCGAGCGAGCAGGTGCAGGCGCGCATCCAGGCGATGGGCAGCAATCTGCTTTACGTGCAGTCAGGCAGCCATCAGGCGGGCGCGGTACAACTGGGCTGGGGGCAAACCAAAACCCTCACCTACGCCGACGAGCAGGCGATCCTGGCGGACGTGCCCACGGTGCGCGCCGCCGCGGCGGGGGCCAGCGCCAGCGAGCAAGTCATCTACGGGGCCAACAACTGGGGCACGCATATCAACGGCACCGAACCGAGCTATTTTGACATTCGCGCCTGGCAATTCAATCAAGGCGCGAGCTTCAGCGAACAGGACGTGAAGGACGCCAATAACGTCGCCGTGCTGGGCGCCACCGTGGTCAACAACCTGTTTCCCGACGGCGCCAATCCGGTGGGCAAGACCATCCAGATCGCCAACTTGCCGTTCAAGGTGGCGGGGACGCTTATCGCCAAAGGGCAGAGCGGCATGGGCCAGGACCAGGACGACAACGTTTACATTCCCTACACCACACTGCTGAAAAAAATCACGGGCGACTTCTGGCTGAACAACATCGCGATATCGGCGGTTTCCAACCAGGCCACCGCGGAAGCCCAGCAGCAGATCACCGATCTGCTGCGCAGCCGCCACCGCATCCGGTCGGGCCAGCCGGATGATTTCGCGGTGATGAACCTGGCCGCCTATGCCGACGTCGCCAACGAGAGCGCCAAGATCATGACCATTCTGCTGGCCTCGATCGCCAGCGTGTCGCTGCTGGTGGGCGGCATCGGGATCATGAACATCATGCTGGTGTCGGTGACCGAGCGCACGCGCGAGATCGGGATTCGCATGGCGGTGGGCGCGACCGAAGCGGACGTGCAGCGGCAATTCCTGATCGAGGCGCTGGTGCTGGCGGTGATCGGCGGCATCATCGGCATCGTCTTCGGGCTGGGCACGTCGTGGATTATTTCCGCGATTGCGCAGTGGCCGGTGGACGTCTCCATGGCCTCGATCGTCGTGGCCGCGCTGTTCTCAGCCGCGATCGGCGTGTTCTTCGGTTTCTACCCGGCGCAGAAGGCCGCGCGGCTGGATCCGATCGAAGCACTCCGGTTCGAGTAACGCGGAGCGGCCGTCAGGAGCGGGTGGGGCGATCTGCGGCGCGGGCACGAGACCCACGGGTCCTGGTTGCCGTCCTCGCGCGGGCGCCACTGGCGCCCGTCGCCTCGGGCTCGGTTACGTACGCCGGTGAACGCTTCCTCGGCCTCGCTCCCGCCAACGACGCCCGTGCGTCGTTGGCCCTTGCGCCGCTTGCATTCCGCCCCTTCCCAGAAGTCGCTCCCCGGCAGGTCCCGCCGTTCCGAAGCGCGGGTCCGGCTCTGCGATTTTGTCCCAAGCCGCTGGGGCAACTCGGGCCCGGCCGCCCATCGGACGGACGCGCCCTAACGCTGACTGGCTTCGCCCGTCTTCACGCGGTGGTTGAAGGATTCCGACTGGCCGCGCGGGATGCTCAAGCTGTGCCAATCGGCGCCGCGCAAGTGTTTGGCCAGAAACACGATCTGGCCGACGTGATAGGCGTAATGCGCCACCTGGCGGTGAACCGCCTGGGTGATGGAGTGGCGTTCGCCGCGGATGGTCACCACACGGGCCAAATCGGCATCGGTCAGCGGCGCCAGCGCGGCGAAGACACAGTTCCAGCCCTGCTCCCAGAGGCGGAGCATATCGGCGCGCGAGGGCGGCGGAGCTTCGAATTCGCTGTCGCGGCGGCGGTCCGGTTTTTCGCCGTCGGTTTCTGGAAAGCCGAGCCAGCGCGAGCGCATGTTGCCCGCCATGTGCTTGACCATTTGCGCCACCGAATTCATTTCCGGATCCAGCACCTGGGTGAGCTGCGCGTCGCTGAGTTGCGCGAAGGCACGCTCGCCCATGTTTTTGTAAAAGCGGAACATCGCCAGTGAGTCCGCCAGACACGAGGCCGTGAATTCCAGCGCCATAAACAATAGAATACCCGCTTGACGCTTGCTACAGGGCCAAGTTGGAGGGTCGGCGGAGGGGCTAGCAGGGCCCGGGCAGGGTGGTATAGTTTTCCTTCGCATGACTGAGTCCGTTGGCACGAACACCTACGCCGCTGCCGGGGTTTCCATTGCCGCGGCTGAGCGCGCCAAAGCGCGCATCCGGCGGCTGGCGCGTGCGAGCTTCAACCGCCAGGTGCTGGCCGATATCGGAGGGTTTGGGGGGTTGTTTCAGCTTCCACGCGGCTTGCGGCAGCCAGTGCTGGTGGCCAGCATGGACGGGGTGGGAACCAAGCTCAAGCTCGCCATCCAGACCGGGATCCACAACACGGTGGGCCGCGACCTGGTCAACCACTGCGTCAACGACATACTGGTGCAGGGCGCGCGTCCGTTGTTCTTTCTGGACTACATCGCCCTGGGACGCATGCACCCGGCGATCGTGGGCGGGCTGGTGGAGGGTCTCAGCCGCGGCTGCCGAGAGAACGGATGCGTGCTGCTGGGCGGAGAGACGGCGGAAATGCCGGGCTTTTATACACCCGGGGAATATGATCTGGCGGGATGCATCGTGGGCGTGGTGGAGCGGAGGGCGCTGCTGACCGGAGATGCGATCCGCCCCGGCGATGAGCTCATCGGATTGCCGTCGGCGGGACTGCACACGAACGGCTACGCGCTGGCGCGCAAGGTACTGCGGACACAGGACCGGCCGAAGGAACTGGGAGGAGCGAGCGTGGCGCAAGTCTTGCTGGCCGAACATCGCAGCTATCTGAGGCTGCTCGAGCCCTGGCTGGACCGAGTGCGCGGGCTGGCGCATATCACCGGCGGGGGAATTCCGGGTAACCTGCCGCGCATCCTGCCGCGCGGCTGCCGTGCGGAGATTTCGGTTTCGAGCTGGCAATGGCCGCCGCTGTTCCAACTGCTGCAGCGGCGCGGCGGCGTGCCGCTGGCCGAGATGCGGCGCAGCTTCAATCTCGGCATTGGCATGATCGCAGTGCTGCGGCCCGCCGCAGTAGCAGGCTTCTGGCGGTATCTGCGGCGCCAGGGCGAGCAGCCGGTGCGGTTGGGACACATTGTCGCGGGCGCACGCGGGGTGGGGTGGAAGCCATGAAGCTGGGGGTGCTCATTTCCGGCCGCGGCTCGAACTTGCAGGCGATGGCCGCCGCGTTTCCCGGCGAGATCGCTCTGGTATTCAGCAATCGCGCGCAGGCGCCCGGCCTGGCCTGGGCGCGGGAGCAGGCATTGCCGGTGTGCACCCTTGCCAGCGCCGGGCGCGAGCGCGCGGATTACGACCGCGAGGTGGTGGCCAAGCTGCGTGCGGCCGGAGTCGAGCTGGTCTGTCTGGCTGGTTACATGCGGCTGCTCAGCGGCTATTTCCTCGCGGCTTTTCCGGGGCGCATTTTGAACATCCACCCCTCGCTGCTGCCCTCGTTTCCCGGTCTCGATGCCCAGCAGCAGGCCATTGACGCGGGAGTGAAAGTTTCCGGGTGCACGGTCCACTTCGTGGACGAAACTCTCGACGGCGGACCGATCATTCTGCAGGCGGTCGTGCCGGTGGTGGACAACGACGATGCCGCCAGTCTGGCTGCCCGCATCCTCGTCGAAGAGCACCGTATCTATCCCGAGGCCATCCGCGGTGTCGTCTCGGGCGCCTATCGCCTCGCCGGCCGGCGGGTGCTGCAGCTTTAGCCGACTTTGGGAATTCCCCAGACTTGGGGCTAGGGCTGTGTGCCGGACAGGCCGCGGCGGATAGGGGCGCTGACGCCGAGGACCACGCCGAAGATGATATGAAGCAGGAACCGGTGATTCCCGGCCATGTAGGGCGGTTGGTTAAGGCGCAGCGCCGATCAACTTACGCATGGGCAATCAGCGTTAGTAGGTCATTTCCGCGGAGGGCTCATCGCCGCGGAACAGAGCGGTGTAATCCTTGACGGTGACATCGAGCGTGCGCTCGCGGTTCTTTCGCTGCAGTTCCTCGAGCACTTGCGTCAGCGGCATCGAGCCGCGGTCTTTTTCCTGGTAAGTACGCAGGGCAACCGTGCCGGCTTCGGCCTCGCGCTTGCCGAGCACCAGCATGTAGGGAATTTTGTGCAACTCGGCTTCGCGGATGCGATAGCTGATCTTGCTTTCCGCCGGGGCTAGCTCGGCGCGCAGCCCAGCTGCTTCCAGTTGCTCGACCACTTGGCGGGCATAGGCGTCCTGTCCTTCGGCGATAGGCAGCACCTGCACCTGCACCGGAGCCAGCCAAGTGGGCAGCGCGCCGGCGAAATGCTCTAGCAGAATGCCGAGGAAGCGCTCAATCGAGCCGAACAGCGCGCGGTGAATGACCACGGGCGTGTGGGGCTGGTTGTCGCGGCCAGTGAACTCGAGCTCGAAGCGGCGGGGCAGGTTGAAATCGAGCTGCACCGTGCCGCACTGCCACTGCCGGCCCATGCTGTCGTGGATCATGACGTCAATTTTGGGGCCGTAGAAGGCGCCGCCGCCCTCATCGACCTTGTAGTCCAGCTGGAGCCGCGCGAGGGCCTGGCGCAGACCGGATTCGGCTTTTTCCCACAGCGCCGCCTCGCCCATCGAGCTTTCCGGCCGGGTGGAAAGGGTAATGGAATAGCGCAACCCAAAAAACGAATAAATGAGGCGCAGCAGTTCGAGCACGCGCACGATCTCGTCCTGGATCTGGTCCTCGTGCAGATAGATATGGGCGTCGTCCTGGCTGAACACCCGGGCGCGCATGAGCCCGTGGAGCGCGCCCATGGGCTCGTTGCGGTGCAGAAGCTGGCCCTGAGAAATGCGCAGCGGCAGCTCACGGTAGCTGTGCTGGCGGGTTTTGTAATAGAGCATGGTATCGGGGCAGTTCATGGGCTTGAGCCCCATGACCGCGTCCGGATCATGATCTTCCTTAACCAGGAACATGTTTTCGCGGAAGTGCTCCCAGTGGCCGGAGGTTTCAAACAGCTCCTTGCGGTAGAGCACCGGGTTGAGAATCTCGACGTAACCGGCCTTTTTGTGGGTTTCGCGCCAAAGGTGGCGCAACTGTTCGCGCACTTCCAAGCCTTTGGGATGCCAGAAGGGGCAGCCGGCCGACCAGGGATGAAAGCTGAACAGGTCGAGCTGCAAGCCCAGCTTGCGGTGATCGCGCGCCTTGGAATCTTCGAGAAACTGGAGGTATTCGGCCAGCTCGGCCTCGGTCTCCCAAGCGGTGCCGTAAATGCGCTGAAGCATCTGCTTGTGCTCATCGCCGCGCCAGTAGGCGCCTGCCACCGAGAGCAACTTGAAGTGGCCGCAGACGCCGCCGGCGGCCACGTGCGGTCCGGCGCAGAGATCGACGAAGCGGTCCTGCTTGTACAAGGAGACGTTGGGGTCGGCGATGCCTTCGATTAGCTCGACTTTATAGGGCTGGCGCCATTCGCGGAACAGCTCGAGGGCGCGCGGACGCGCGATTTCGGCGCGGTAGAACTGCGGGTTGCGGGCGACGATTTTGCGCACGCGCTTTTCGATTTCCGGCAGATCGGAGCCGGTGAGCGCTCGCGGCAGCTCCATGTCGTAGTAGAAGCCGTTTTCAATGGGCGGACCGATGGCCAGCTTGGCATCGGGGAAGATTTCGCGTACGGCCTGGGCCATGAGATGGGAGGCGGAGTGGCGGATGCGCCGCAACCGCTGCTGGCGGGGCAGATCGGGGGGCGGCTGGTTGAGGCTCCAGGTGAGGCTCTGGAGGATTTCGTCGGCGACCGGCATAGGCTTCAGTTTAGCCCGCCGGGCGGGCAATAGAGCGGCCCGCCAGGGGGCAAGAACGGCCTTGGCACGGACTCAGCGATCCACCAGCGCCTGCTGAGCGGGGGCGTAGCGGTCGCCGTGAACAGGGACCTTGACGAGGGCGGCTTCAAGACTACGCAGCTCGCCGGCGGTCAGCTGCAGCGCGGTTGCGCCCATGTTTTCTTCGAGGCGGGGGCGGCGGGTGGTGCCGGGGATGGGAACGATCCAGGGTTTTTGGGCGAGCAGCCAGGCGAGGGCGATTTGAGCGGGAGTGGCGTGGTGGTCGGCGGCGAAGGTCCGGATCACCTCGACCAGCGCCTGGTTGGCCTCGCGGTTGGCGGCGGAGAAGCGGGGGATGTTGTGACGGAAATCGTTGGGGTCGAGGGGCGTGGCGGCAGTTATGGCTCCGGTGAGAAAGCCGCGGCCGAGGGGGCTGAAGGGAACTAGGCCGATGCCGAGTTCCTGCAAGAGTGGGAAGATTTCCTTTTCCGGCTGGCGCCACCAGAGCGAGTATTCGTCCTGCAGGGCGGTGACGGGCTGGACGGCGTGAGCGCGACGGATGGTCTGGGTTCCGGCTTCCGACAAGCCGAAATGCCGCACCTTGCCCTCATGAATGAGATCGCGCACCGTTCCCGCGACCTCTTCGATGGGCACGGCGGGATCGACGCGGTGCTGATAGAACAGGTCAATGACGCCGGTGCGGAGGCGGCGCAGGGAAGCGTCAGCGACGGCGCGAATGTGCTCGGGGCGGCTATCGAGGCCCACCGGTTTGCCGTTTTCGATCTTGAAGCCGAACTTGGTGGCGAGGACGACTTGATGGCGCAGCGGGGCGAGGGCTTCCCCTACCAGCTCTTCGTTGGTGAAGGGGCCGTACACTTCGGCGGTATCGAAAAAGGTCACGCCAACATCGACGGCGTGGCGCAGGAGCGCGATCATTTCCGATTTTTCCTTGGGCGGGCCGTAGCCATCGCTCATGGACATGCAGCCCAAGCCGATGGCGGAGACCTCGAGGCCGCTCTGGCCCAGTGATCGCGTTTGCATTGTCCAGCCTTTCTGGTTATGACCCTTGGACCTTGTTGCTGATGGGCGGAAGGGTCATGAGGCAATTGTAGATCGCAATCAGATCGGCGTCGCGGGCGCCCGTAGCAGGGGAGCGACGTCCGCCCAAAGCCCGACCAGCGGGAGGGCGGCTCCAGCAAGAGGTGGCCGTGCCACTCGACAACGACGGCGATTTCCGCCGACCCTGGGGCCTTAGCCTCGCGCGCAATCTCAGCCCCGATCCAACCTACGGGATCGGCAACTGAACCCAGGCGCAGTTCATTAGTGGGACGGGCCCGGATCGGCCGCTTGGCGTTTGAGTTGCCCGATTTGAGCCAGCAGGGTTTTTACCGCTGCCGCCAGTTGCGGATCGGCTCCATCCTGCCACGAACCCAGCGGATTATTAACCAAGATGTTCACGGGCCGGGGATGCAGTTCCATGGGCTGGCCGTTGGCGTCGAGAATGCGCGTGCTGGGCAGGCGAAGAAACGAGCCGTCAATCAGAGGTGCGCCCGAGGTGTAGATGATCCAGCCGGCGGTGGGCAGGCCGACGACCTCGCCCAGATGCATGGCCTCATAGCCTTCAGTGAAATCCTCACCGTCGGAAAGAGTGTTCTGGTTGACGATCAGCACGGTGGGTTTTTCCAGCGCGCGCTGCCCCAGCGCCACGCGCGCGGGACTGCGCGGAAAGCCGCGTGGAATCATGGTGAGGTAGGCTTTTCGGCTGAGCATGTCGAGGGCATAAGCGTTGACGAAGCCGCCGTTGTTGTTGCGCACATCCACGACCACGCCGGCCTTGCCGAACTCGGCGGAGTTGAGATCCATGTAGAGCTTGCTGAGCGAGCCTGCCTCCATGGCCGTCATGTGGACGTAACCCAGGCGGCCGAGGCTGAGCTTGCTGACCAGGGCGCGGTTGCGGGCGACCCAGGCATCGTAGATCAACTGCTTGCCCTGGCTGGCGTTGAGCGGCTTCAAGGCGACGTTCTTTGTCGCGCCGGCGGGGGTAGTGAGCACGAGTGTGAGCTTGTGGTCAACGGTGTTATCGAGCAACTGATTGAGATTTGTGGAGGCGGTGATTGAGGCGCCATCCATGCGGGTCAGGCAGTCGCCGGCGGCGATGCCCGCCAGCGCGGCGGGCGAGCGCGGGACGACGCTCGTGACGCACAGTTTGCCCTGCTGCTCGTACTGGATGCGATCGAAGAACAGGCCGATGTGGCCGGTGGAGGGGTGGCTGCCGCCGGGCGGGGGATAGAGGCCGGAATGGGAGGAGTTGAGGCGGCCGATCATTTCGGTGA
This sequence comes from Terriglobales bacterium, assembly GCA_050747745.1. Lineage (GTDB taxonomy): Bacteria > Acidobacteriota > Terriglobia > Terriglobales > SCQP01 > SCQP01. The sequence goes on along the minus strand of JBOGKM010000075.1, from coordinate 38,257 downwards.
GCAGCCAACGGAGGGCGTCGGGATTGGTGCTGGCGGCGACCTCGGGGGCGAACTGGGTGCGCACCGCATTCCAGTTCACGCCGTTCATGTCGGCGCGCTGGTAGTCGTCGCGCAGATAGCGCCAAGCCTGGGCGAACATTTCCTCCTTCTCGCGGCTGAAGTGGATCTCCAGGTGGGCGCTGACGGCGACGGGGTGGGATTTGCCGCCGGTAACCAGCACGCGGTGAATGTGGCCGGCATCGAGGTAGTAGAGGGTTTTGGAATCGGCGGTGAACTGGAGATCTGTTTTGGCGCCGCTGGTCGAGGTGAGCTGCTTAGGCGCGGGCGGATGGCCGTCGGCGCTGTCGGACCCGGTCAGGATGGTTTTGCGGTCGAGCGGAATGACATAAATATTGCTGGTCTCGCCCTCCGAGCCGATATAGGCGAGCCATTTGCCGTCGGGCGAAATGCGGGGCGAGCGCGCGTTGAGCATGGGCAGCAACTGCACCCGCTCGGCGATGTCGCTGTAGTCGATGGTGGGCGCATCGGCGTGGCCGATCGGCTTTTTTTGCTTGCGGAACAGGTTCTGGAACAGGTTTTCGCGAAACAGGGGCAATTGCGGGGTGAGATTCACGCGGGCAATGCGGCTGGGCTGGGTGCGCTGGGCGGTTTGGTAGAGGAGGAAGCGGCCGTTGGGACTCCAGGCGAGCGAGCCGGCGAAGCTGTTGGGGATGAAGCTGACCTCGCGCGGCGTGCCGCCGGTGGCGGAAGCGACGTAGGCTTCGGGAAAGATGCCGTCGGCCTTGTCGAGGAAGGCGAGATAGTTGCCGTCAGGCGACCAGGCCATAAGGCCGCTATTGATCAGCGGAGGCAGATGGTCGAAATAACCATGGGCGAGCACGCGCTCTTGATGGCTGGCGAGATCCAAGTCGACGATTTCGGTGACGCCGCGCTCGAAGGCCATGAATTTGCCGTTGGGCGAGTAACGGATGTGATAGTCGGCGCCGTTGTCGGCGGTGAGTTGCTGCTCCTGTTGGGTGAGGAAGTTGTACTGATAGATCTGGTCGTGGCCATCACGATCGGAGACGTAGGCGAGGTGCCGGCTGTCGGGCGCCCATTGCAGACCGAACTGCAGCTTGCCGGTGTGGGTGAGGCGGAGCGCGGGGCCGCCATTTTCGGCCATGTCGACGAACACTTCGCCATGGGCGATGAACGCGAGTTTTTTGCCGTCCGGGGAGACGGCCAGATCGGTGACTTTGGTAAAAGTCTTCGAAACGATGCTGGGCAGATGGGGCGCGCCGACCAGCGTGATGGGCACGGCGCGGGCGCGATTATGGCGCAGGTCCAGCGTCCAGATGCGGAAATCGCGGGCGAAGACGATGGCCGAGCCGTTGGCGGCAATGGAGGGCCAGAGCAGGCGTCCAGCGGTGTAATGGGTGAGGGCGCGGGGTTGGCCGGAGGGGGTACCGGTGGCAGGGACATCGCGCAGCCCGAAGAGGTTCTCTGAGCCGCTGCGGTCGGACATGAAGTAGAGGGTGCGGCCACGCGGTCCCCACATGGGCCAGATGTTTTTGGCGCCGCCGGAGTGGAGCAGGAGCTGGTAGGCGGTTTTGCCGTGATCGGTGGTGGCTGGGGTGGCGCGCCAGATTTGGGTGTTGTCAATGTGGGCATGGCCGTCACGCCACCACTGGCTCAGGCCCATTTCGCCACGCGTGACCAGCGCCATCGAGCCATCGGGGGCGACGGCGGCATCGTATTCGTCCACATAGCGTTCGGCGCTGACCGGCAGGGGCGTGCCGCCGGACACGCGCACGCGGTAGATGTCATTCATCTGGCCGACGTTGTGGCTGCTGGAGCTGAAGTAGATCCACCGGCTATCAGGCGACCAGCCATCGAGCCGATCCAGTCCGTCGTCCCAGGTGAGGCGGCGGACGGCGCTGTTGGCCCGGTTGAACAGGTAGATGTCGCCGTTGCCGGTGCGGGTAGACTGGAAGGCCAGCCATTTGCCGTTGGGCGAGTACAAGGGTCGGGATTCGGTGGCGGCGCTGGTGATCAGCAGACGGGCGGCGCCACCGAGTGCGGGCACGGTCCAGATGGCGCCGTTGGAGGCGAAGGCGATTTGAGCCGCATCGGGCGACAACGCGGGCTGGCTCATTTCGGCTTGTGGGGCCGATTGCGAGAAGGCCAGCCCGCTACAAGCGGCGGCGACCAGGAAGGCCAGTGCAGGCTTCATGCCCGCGATGGTATCACTCTTCGGTATCCTAATAAGGATGACCGTCGAAGAGATGCTGCGCAGCGGGTCAGTGCGCACCGCCGAAAATGGACTGATGTATGCCGTGGTGGCGGAAGAAGGAGGCGCCGAGGCACGCGGACTGGAGCACATGGTAGAGGCGGTACCGCGGGTGCTGATTCCACAACTGGGCCGCGCGGTGTGCTATTTCGTGCCTTGGCTGTACAAGCAGCGGCGCAGCGTGCTGGTGGGGCGGGCGCCGGCGGCGGAAGGCGAGAACCGCAAGGAGCTGTGCCATCATCTGGACATCAAGCCCAGCGGCAACCTGCTGCTGATCAGCCTGAAGTTTTACGAGCTCGATTCCTATGGCCTGGCGATGGAGTTTTTTGACAAGATTGCCTATCTGGCAGCGATGGAGTCGCCCGACGGCAACGATTTCGAGGGGCTGCTGCGCCGGCAATACGAGGGCGGCAAGGCGGGCGAGCTGACACCGGAAGCGTGGGAGTGGCGCAGGGCGTTTGCGGAGGCGAAGCCGGAGGCGGCGGAGGAGGCTTGGCGCAACTACCGGCGTTCGGCGGAGGCGGATGCGTTGGGGTTGTACATGGCGTCGATGTTCACCGACATTTTTTACGAGGATTTGTTCGAGCCGGAACCGGGGTTCGCGCCGCTGGAGGCGGCCCGGGTGCATGAGCGGGTGCGCTCGGTGGAGCATCTGTATCCGGCCAACCGCGGCTACAGCCTGCAAATTGTGCGGCAGCGGCCGCGCAAGCGGCGTCCGGCGGCGGGCGGGCGGTAAGCATCCTAAGTGCCTGCGAGGTTTTCAACGTGGCTGAGATCCCAAAACTGAACGTTCCCGGCTGTGGCGAGATTGACCGCCGCGCCAAGGCCGAGTATCTGCACACGCGTATCCAGCCGGTGGACTATGACCAGATTTCGAGCGTGGCCGACTTGGTCGGCGCGATGCGGGGCGCCTCGATCCAGGCACGCAATCTGGGCCGCTGCGGCGAGGTGCTGGACAATCTCTATGCCGATCCGGACCGGCCAACGGTGATGCTCGGTCTGGCGGGCCCGCTCATTGCTGCGGGCCTGCGCAAGGTGCTGCGCGACCTGGTGGCGGGCGGGTTCATCGACGTGATTGTCTCCACCGGGGCGATCCTGTACCAGGACATCTATCAGGCGCGTGGGTTCGGACATTACGTGGGCGACCCCAACGCCAACGATCCCGAACTGCACGATCTGATGATTGACCGCATCTATGACACCTACGTGGACGAGGAGAAGTTCCTGGAGACCGACGCCTGGCTGGGCCTGCTGGCCGACGAACTCGAGCCGGGCAATTATTCGACGCGGGCGTATCTGGAATACGTGGCCAGCAAGCTGGAAGACGAGAACTCGATCGTGTACAGCGCGTGGAAGCGCGGGGTGCCGATGTTCGCGCCGGCGATCAACGACAGTTCGATTGGGATCGGGCTGACCCATCACTACCATCGCGCGGTGCAGGCGAGGCGCCCGCATCTGGCGATTGACTCGATCCGCGACAATTACGAGCTGACGCAGATCGTGGTGCAGTCGAAAAAAACGGCGGCGATTTACATTGCCGGCGGCGTGCCGAAAAACTACATCAACGATTCGGTGGTCATGGCCTACATTTTTGGCGAGGAAAAAGGGCATAGCTACGCGCTGCAGCTCACCGCGGATGTGCCGCACTGGGGCGGGCTGTCGGGCAGCACGCTGCAAGAAGCCATGAGCTGGGGGAAGGTCCGGCCGCAGGCGACTACGGCCATGTGCTTCGTCGAGCCCTCGGTTTCGCTGCCGCTGCTGGCCGGTTACGCGCTGCAGAAAAAACTCGCCGCCGGCCGGAAACCGCTGCAGTTGGTCTGGGAAAACGATATTCTGACGTCTCTTTCCCGCCCCCAAGACGCGGCGGTCCGCTCCTAGCCCCAGGGTTTACTCCACCGGACGGGGACCGCGCGCTTTGGCGTCGGCGGCGTCGAGCAGGCGGCGGGCCTCGTCGGCGGCATCCCTATAAACCCAGAGCGCCATGCCGGATTGCAAGCCGGGGATCATCATGGAGCCGACTTCGGCTGCGATGCCCTGGGCGCGAAGGAAGCCGGCGGCAAGCTCGGCTTCGGCTTCTTCGTCGAAGGTGCGCACCGCCTCGCGCTGGGCGGGGGGCACGAAGGTGAGTTCCAAGGCGTCGGGAGAATCGTCGTCGTTCATTGGCTTTCCTCCTCGGGTGCGGCGAGGGCGTCGATCCAGTCGGGATCCAGCTTCCAGGCACGCAGAGCGCGCTGGCAGGCGGCGGAGCTGAAGCCGGCGCGCAGCAGCTTGCGGCACAGGCTGGCAGCCTGGCGCAGATCCTGGGGCGGGCGCAGTCGTTTGGCGTGCAGGTGGGCGCGCAGCAGCGCGTCTTCACTGCTGCCGGCGTAGGTGTGGCGCACCGCGGCTTCGGCGATGGCGGTGCTGACGCCGCGGGCGCGAAGGTCGCGCAGGGTGCGCAGGCGGCCGTGGCGGGCGACATCTTTCTGGAAGAGGGTAAAGCTGGCGGCAAGGCGGGCGTCATCGAGGTAGCCGTGGTCGCGCAGGCGCGCCAGGGCGGCGTCGAGCTCGGCAGGGGCAGTGGCGCGGCGGGCGAGGGCGCGGCGCAGCTCGGCTTCGCTGCGGCCGCTCCGGGCGAGCAAACTCACTGCTTTGCGGTAAAGATCGTCTCCATCGAGTTTTTGCGGCGGGCGAGCTTTCATTCCCCCCAGTGTACAATCGGCCGGAGTGGAGAACATCCTGGTCATTGGCGGTGTGGCGGCAGGACTGAGCGCCGCCAGCCGGGCGCGGAAGCTGGCGCCGCACGCCGTCGTTGCCGTGCTGGAACGCGGCTCGCAGGCGGGGTACAGCGCGTGCGGGCTGCCGTATTTTCTGGCAGGGCGGGTGCGGCGACTGGAGGCGTTGCGGGTGCATCCGGCGGAATGGTTTCGCGAGCGCCGGCAGCTGGATTTGCGGCTGGGCGAGGAGGCGCTGGAGATTGAACCGGCGCGACGACGCGTGCGTGTGCGCGGCTCGGAGGGCGAACGCTGGCTCGGCTACGACCGGCTGGTGCTGGCCATGGGGGCACGTTCGCGCTGGGAGCCGGGTGGAGGGTTGCGCAATTTTTTCGCAGCCAATACTTGGGATCAGGTGGCCGAGTTGGAAGGGGCGCTGCAGACGGGCGAGATCCGGCGCGTGGCCGTGGTGGGCGGCGGCTATATCGGGCTGGAAACTGCCGAGGCGCTGGCGCAGCGGGGACTGCAAGTGGCGCTGGTACACGCGCATGCGGAACTGCTGCGCGGCTTCGATGCCGAGCTGGTGTCAGAGCTGCCGGAACGGCTGCAAGCGGCTGGGATCGAGTTGCAACTTTCGACGCGCGTGCTGGGGCTGGGAGGGACGCGGGGCGGGCGGGTACTGGGGCTGGAAACCGCCTCGGGCACGATTGCTTGCGATGCGGTGGTGAATTGCGGCGGGCTGCGCCCGGAAGCAAGGCTCGCCGCTGAGGCTGGCCTGGCGCTGGGCCGCAGCAGCGCGGTGGCAGTGGACGAGCGGCAGCAGACGAGCCAACCGGGCATTTACGCTGCGGGCGACTGCGCCGAAACGCGGCATCGCGTGACTGGCGCGGCGGTGTGGGTTCCGCTGGGTGCGGCGGCAAACAAGCAGGGGCGCATCGCCGGCGCTAACGCGGTGAACGCACCCGCGGCGCGCTTTGGCGGCGTGCTGGCCACGCTGACCGTGCCGCTGGCGGGGCGCGAGTATGGCCGCACCGGGCTGACGCTGGAGCAGGCGCGCGCGGCCGGCTTCGAGGCTGCGTGCGAGCAGGTCGAAGGGGCATCGCGCGCCGTGTATTTGGATGCGCAGCCGGTGACGGTGCGCATCGTTTACCAGCCCTCGACCGGACGGCTGCTCGGCGCCCATTTCCGCGGCGCGCCGGGCACGGTGGCCGGGCGGCTGGACACCGCGGCCGCCGCCCTCAGTGCCCGAATGACGCTGGAGGAGATCGAGCAACTGGATCTGGCATATAGCCCGGCGCTGGCGCCGCTGTATGAGCCGCTGCTGATCGCCGCCCACAACGCACGCGGGAGTAACAGAGATTAGCTGTTGGGAAACCGCGGTCCCACCTAGCAGGATGAGGGCCAATGGCACTGGCCGCAGGGGAGCAACTCGGGCCTTATAAAATCGTGGCCTCGCTGGGCGTCGGATACGCAGGCGCTGCGGCGGATGGGGCAGGAAGCTCGCGCGGTGGCTGCGCTGAACCATCCCAATTTACTGAGCGTCTATGACACCGGCCAGACCGCGAACGGTGTGCCGCACATGGTGTTTGAGCTGCTCGAAGGCGAATCGCTGCGGGAGCGGTCGGGTCGTTCCCGAACCGGCGCTAACGGCCGCGGACCGTCCGCTGCGGTTTGCCGCAAACGACAGCGACGTCTACGTGTGGCGTTTCGCGTATCCGGTGGCGCAGGTTTATCTGGTCAGTCTGAAAACTGCGGCGCGGACGCTGGTCGCCACGCTGCGGCCACCGGATGCGGCCCGACTGGGCGTAACTCGCTTTAGTGTAGTCTCTGGCCGATTTCGTGGCGCAGCCAGGAAGTGGTGTGGTCGTGCAGGCGGAAATCGCCGGTGGCGGGGAATTGGCGCCAATCCGCCCAGGCGACGCTGCCGTCGGGACGTACCAGAGAAACGGTGATGCGCACCTGGCCGTCCAGTTCCTGGCAGCAACCCTGGAGCTGCCAATCGCGGCCGGGCTGCGCGGCCTCGCCTGCGGGGCGGAGAAAGAGTTGAGGCAGATCGGAGAGGGCGACGAGGATTGCTGGTCCCAAAGCCTGCGCCAGTTCCGGGTGTTGGCAGGGCCGGCCCAGACATTGAAACGGCGGCAGCGCCAGCCATTGCGGCGCCGCTGGAATGGGTGCGGCGATCTCGATGCGCACCGGTGCGGTGAACTGATAGCCACGGCCGGGCACGGTGGCGATGAAGTGCTGGCAATCGCCCAGCGCCCGTCGTACCGCGCACAGGTGCACGGTGAGGTTGCAATCGTCCACGTGGGTGGCGCCCCAGACCGCGTGCAGGAGCTCGGAACGCTCCAGCACCCGGCCGGGCGCGCGCACGAGCGCCAACAGCAAATCGGTGGCGCGCGGGGTCAGACCGACCGGACGGTTACCTCGCCACAGACTGCGCCGGCGCGGGCATAGTTGAAACTCGCCAAACAGGTATTGCGGGGCTTCTAATAAGACCGATTCCAGCGCGGCAGCACACATGACCACCTCCGCATGGCCTAGTTTTGACTATTGTATCCAAAGTTGCTGCGGAACGCCAGAGATTGTACTCGTCCCGTAGATGCTTTACACCTCGGGGCCTTGCGCTGAGGCGCACCGTTGGGGTCAGGTCAGAAACTCCAACGGGGTGCGGTAGCCGAGCGCCTGATGAGGGCGGACGGTGTTATCGGTTAGCTCCCAGCGGCGGAGGTCGCGGTTGAGAGCGGGGAGGGAAGACAAACAGGGGAAGGCCGAGTTGCTGACAGGCTTGCTCGAAGTCGGCGGCGTTGCACGGCCGTACCGCGCAGCAGGCGGCCGAGGGTTTCGGCGGGTTGGCGCCGTTCGGTCCAATTTTGAGGTTCGATATCCGGGTGAGCGAGCGCCATCTGCAGGTGCGCGATGAAAAAGCCGGTGACCCGGACCACGACGAACGCGCCGACGAACAGGTGAGGTGCGGCGCGCTCCCGCCCACGCCGCGCACCAGCACCAGCTCGATCACCAGCGCCACGACGATGATGAGCAGATTGCGGAGCAGGTGCAGGGCTTCCGGTTTGGGCAGCAAGCGGCGGCAACTGCAATGGCGGGGAACAGGCACAGCCAGGAGGATGGGAGGAAGATGGCGGAAGTTAAAGGCACCATGCGATCATGTCGTGGAGGAGAATCTCCAAATGATCAAGCAGAGCCGGACGTTTGCGCTGCTGCTGGCTGCGTGCGTGGCGCCGGCAGCGGCGCAGGCGCCCATCGCGCTGACCGTGGATGCGTCGCAGGCGCCGCTGAAGGTGCTGTACACGCACGAAGCGATTCCGGTAAAGCCGGGGCCGTTCACGCTGCTGTACCCGAAGTGGATCCCCGGCGAGCACGAGCCCGACGGACCCATCGGCAACGTGACCGGGTTGAAGATTCAAGGCAACGGGAAGGCAATTCCGTGGAAGCGCGATCTGCTGGACGTGTTCACGTTTCATGTGGTCGTGCCGCCGGGGGTGCATCAGTTGGACGTAAATTTCAACTACATCGAGGCGTCGGCGGGCGAGTTCAGCTCGGGCGGATCGGCCACGGCCAAGCTGGTGGATGTGAACTGGAATCAGAACCTGCTCTATCCCGCCGGAGTGGACGCGCATGAAGTCATGGTGGATGCGAATCTGGAGATTCCGCCGCAGTGGAATTTCGGCACGGCGCTGCCGGTGGCGTCGCAGCGCGGAAGCGAGATCCGCTTCAAGCCCGCGTCGCTGACGCTGCTGATTGATTCGCCGGTCATCGCGGGCGAGTACATGCGCAAAATCAACATCACGCCGCCGGGCGAGAAGATTTATCACGAATGGGATATTGTCGCCGACAGCCCGGCGGCGCTGGCGGTGCCGCCGGCGCTCATTCAGGGCATGAAGAACCTGGTGCAGCAGGCGGGAATCCTGTTTGGCAGCCGCCATTATCGCGACTACCACTTCCTGTTGACGCTGAGCGATCACGTGGCGCATTTTGGACTGGAACATCACGAAAGCGACGACAGCCGGCTGCCGGAGCGCATCATGCTGCAGCCCAATGGCATCGAGGAAACCGGCTTTCTGCTATCGCACGAGTACGTGCATTCCTGGAACGGCAAATTCCGGCGGCCGGCGGACTTGGCCTCGCCGCCGTACGAAGCGCCGATGGAAACGAATCTGCTGTGGGTATACGAGGGGCTGACCGACTTTCTCGGCCACGTGCTGCCGGTGCGGGCGGGACTGTGGACGCCGCAGGATTTCCGCCAGTTTTACGCCAATATCGCCGCCGAGCTCGGTCCCGGGCGTCCTGGCCGAACCTGGAAGCCGCTGCTGGACACGGCGGTTTCCGTGCCCGGCATGTTTGAAAATGGCGATCCGCAGTGGCTGAACTGGCGGCGGAGCGCCGACTACTACGACGAGGGGGATTTGCTGTGGCTGGAGGTGGCGACGATTATCCACGATCAGAGCCACGGCGCGAAATCGTTCAAGGATTTTCTGCGCGCGTTCTATGGCGGTCCCAACCTCGGCCCGCAGCTCAAGACCTACACGTTCGATCAGCTCTGCGCCGCGCTCGATGCGGTGCAGCCATACGACTGGGCGGGCTTTTTCCATGAGCGGCTGAATTCGCTCTCGCTCACGCCGCCGCTGGGCGGATTGGTGGACAGCGGCTGGAAGTACGTGCTCGACGGCCAGGACGCGCAGGGCGGCGGGGATCTGGAGTACTCGCTCGGACTGGAGCTGGGGCCGGATGGTTCAGTGGTGGATTCGGTGGTGGGCTCGGCGGCCTACAAGGCGGGCATCGTGGCAGGCATGAAGGTGATCGGCGTGAACGGGCGCACCTATACGCGCGCGCGGTTGGATGACGCAGTCGCCGCCAGTCCCACGTCGAGCGGGCCGATCGCGTTGCTGGTGGTGAACGACAGCTATTACGAAACCTGCCTGGTCGGCTATCACGGCGGGCCGATGGCGCCGCGGCTGGAGCGCAACGGCGCACCCGATTACCTGAGTCAGTTTCTGCAGCCGCTGCCGGTGAACTGACATGCAAACTGGGCTGAAGGACCGCGTGGCGATTGTGGCCGCGTCCAGCGCCGGGCTGGGCCGCGCTGTGGCCGAAGGCCTGGCGGCCGAGGGCGCGCATCTGGCGTTGTGCTCGCGCAGCCAGGAACGCATCGAAGCCGCCGCCGCGGCGATCCACCAGCGGCATGGCGCGCGCGTTTTCTCACGCGCGCTGGACGTCACCGATGCTGCCGCAGTGGCAGATTTTGTCGCGGCGGTGCGGCAAGAGTTCGGGCGCCTCGATATCTGCATCACCAACGCCGGCGGGCCGCCAGCCAAATCGTTCGCGACGACGTCGCTGGAGGAATGGCGCGCGGCCATCGAGCTTAACCTGCTCAGTCATGTAAGCTTCGCCAAAGCCGCCCTGCCGCTGATGCAGCAAGCGCGCTGGGGGCGGTTTCTGATGATCACGTCGGTTTCCGTGAAGCAGCCGATTGAGGGGCTGGTGCTGTCCAACACGGTGCGCTCGGCCGTGCCCGGCCTGGTGCGCACGCTGGCCAACGAGTACGGCCCCTACAACGTGCTGGTGAACAACATCTGCCCCGGTTACACGCTTACCGATCGCCTGGCGGAACTGGCGCGCGTCAGAGCGCTGGCTGAGGGCACCGGTCCAGAATCGCTTTACGACGACTGGAAGCGCGCCAGCGCGCTGGGACGGTTGGCGGAGCCGCGCGAGTTCGCCGATGCGGTCGTGTTTCTGGCCAGCGAGCGCGCCAGCTTCATCACCGGCCAAAACCTGCTGGTGGACGGCGGTTTTTACAAAGGGACGGGTTGACACGGGTGCCAACGCGCGTGGAACAGCAGCGGCTGTTCTCATCCCGAGCTGGCGATCGCCAGCGGCAACCCCGCGATCACGGGGCGAACGATCCGCTCCTGGAGACGGCCATCGCCGCCGTGCGGCAGTCCCCGTGGCCAGCGCTATGAAAAAACCAACTTGTGCTGGTAGGTTCCGAGCTCATCGCCCCATTGCGTCCAGCCGGGCATGCGCCGGCGGCTGAACAACTCGCAATAGGGTCCTGGACTGCAGCGTTCGATCAGGTCGTAAATCGCGTCCGGCTTTTTCGAGTGCTCCTCTTTGCGGCTGAGCAGCAGGTTCACCTGGCGCCGCCCCGGCGCCAGCGTGCGCTGCCGCCCGCGGATACCGAACAGCAGCAGCTCGGTGACGTTGCGGAAATAGAAGCCCACCCCGCGGCCGTCGGGTCCGCCGTCCTTGCGGATCTTGTACCAGACGAGATTGGTTTTATAGCGAAAGCCCCAAGCCTGCATTACTTGCAGCGCCTCGGGCAATAGCGCGTTCGGGGACCAGAGGTAAAGATGGCATCCGGGCGCGGCCAGACCGGCGACCGGCAGCGCCGCAATCTCGCTGAGGGTGAGCGTGGCATAGCGACGCAGGCGGCGATGTTCGGGGGCGACCTTGCCGGTGCGGTTGGTGAATCGCCAGGGCGGGTCGATCAAGATGGCGCCAAACGGTCCGCCCAGATTTTCCAGCACGCCGCGAGTATATCAGGCCCTGCTGCCGGCGTCGTAGCGGCGCCCGATCTCGTCCCAGTTCACCACGTCCCACCAGGCCTTCAGGTAATCACCGCGGCGGCTCTGGTATTTGAGGTAGTAGGCGTGCTCCCAGACGTCGTTGCCCATCACGGGATGGTAACCGTCCATAATCGGGCTGTCCTGGTTGGCGGTCGAGATCACCTCCAGCTTGCCGCCCTTGAGCACCAGCCATGCCCAGCCCGAGCCGAAGCGCTTGAGGCCGGCATCGTTAAACTTCTGCTGGAAAGCATCGAAGCCGCCGAAGGCCTTATCCAGCGCCTGCGCCAGCGCGCCCTGCGGTCTACCGCCGCCGCCGGGTTTCATGATTTTCCAGTACATGCTGTGGTTGGAGTGGCCGCCGGCGTTGTTGCGCACCGCGGTGCGGACTGCCTCCGGCACCTTGGAGTTGATGCCCTTGAGCAGATCCTCGAGCGAGAGCGAGGCCAGGTTGGCGTGGTCCTTGAGGGCGGCATTGAGGTTGTTGACGTAGGCGGCGTGATGTTTTTCGTGGTGCAAATGCATCGTCTGCTCGTCAATGACAGGTTCGAGGGCGTTGTGCGCGTAGGGCAGCGCGGGAAGTTCAAAAGCCATCGGTTCCTCCTAAGGTTTATACCTGTAACCAATTTTAGCTGACACGGTATAGTCCTGTGTATGGGCAGGGATTTGCGCTACGCTTGGCGGCAGATCCGCTCGGCTCCGGGGCTGGCGATTGTCATTGTGATCTCGCTGGCGCTGGGCATCGGCGCCAACACCGCCGTCTTCAGTCTCGACGAGGCGATCCTGCTGCGCAACTTGCCGGTGCAGGACCCAGGACGGCTGGTCTCGCTGCACTGGAACGGCAACCAGGTTTACGGCGCGACCGACATGGGACCGCCGCAGGACTGCTTCAGCTACCCGGCGTTTCTGAACTTTCAGGCGCGGGCCAGCGATTTGGGAAGTATTCTCGGTTCGGTAGCGCTGGGCTTTACGCCGCAAAACACCAATGTCGTCGTGAACGGCCACCCGGGCTTGGCGAACGGTGTCATGGTCACGGGCGAGTACTTTTCGGGCCTGGGCATCGCGCCGCTGCTGGGGCGGACGCTTACGCCGGCGGATCAGACGGCGGGCGCGGCGCCGGTGGCCGATATCAGCTACGGGTACTGGACGCGGCGCTTTGCGCGGGATCCGGGCATTCTGGGTCGCAGCGCCGCGATTGACGGTCTCAACTACACCGTTGTCGGCGTGCTGCCGCCCAGCTTTCACGGCCTCTGGCCCATGCAGAAATTCGACCTGTGGGTGCCGATGCTGGAGCGGCCGGGCCTGGGGCCGTATGGGTATGCCGGCAAGGGCCGGTTTCTGGAGGCCAAGGATCGCATCTGGATGGGCATCATGGGCCGGCTGAAGCCGGGAGTGACGCAGGCGGCGGCGCAGGCGCAGCTCGACGGCATCTGGCACAGCTACATGGAGCAGACGGTGACGCCGCGGCCTAAACCGGGCGAGATCTCGCGACTGGAGCTGCAAAACGGGGCGCACGGCCTGAATGGCCTGACACACCAGGCCTCGCAACCGCTGCTGCTGATGATGATTCTGGCCGGGCTGATTCTGCTGGTGGCCTGCGCCAACGTGGCGGCGCTGTTGCTGGCGCGGGCGACCGGGAGAAAGCGCGAGATTGGCGTGCGGTTGGCGCTGGGCGCGCCGCGCGGACGGCTGGTGCGGCAGTTGCTGACCGAGAGCATTTTGTTGGCGGTGATTGCGGCGGCGCTAGGCTTGCTGCTGGCCGAATTTGGCGCGCGCGCACTGGCGAACCAGGTTTCCGCCATGGGCGTGACGGTGTCGCCCACGCTCGACGGGCGCGTGCTGCTATTCACCGCCGTGGTCGCCATTGTAACCGGTATGCTGTTCGGCATTTTGCCCGCTCTCCGCGCCACGCGCATCGAGCTGTCGGGCGCGCTCAACGACCGCGGCGCCACCGGCGGAGCGCGCCTCGGCGCCGGCCGTGCGCTGGTCGTCGCCCAGGTCGCGGTATCGCTGATCCTGCTGGTGGTGGCGGGCCTGCTGGTGCGCACGCTGCATAACCTCGAAAGCCAGGATTTCGGCTTTCCCACCAGCAACATGCTCGAGGTCACGCTCAATCCCGTCCAAACCGGCTATACCGGCTCGCGCCTGAGGAACCTCTACGTGGCCCTGCGGGCGAAACTGGCCAGCTTGCCTGGCGTCAAGGCGGCGACGCTGGCGATGAGCACGCCGCTTTCCGGCGGTGGCAATGGCGGCGGTGCGCGGGCGGTGGGCGTGAAGCATCAACCGGCTGAAAGCTATGTGCGATGGGACGTGGTGGGAGCGAGTTATCTCCACGCGAACGGCATTCCGCTGCTCATGGGGCGCGATCTGGGCGAACAGGATACGGCCACCTCCCAGCAGGTCGTGATTGTAAACCAGTTCCTCGCCAAGCGGTTCTTCCCGGGTCAAAATCCGATTGGCCGCCAGCTTCTTCTGGATGGCCCTGCGCCGCTGACCATCGTGGGCGTGATGCGCGACGCCAAATACGGCCAGCCCGAAGAGCCGATGCAGGCGCAGGCGGTGGTGCCGTTTACGCAGATGGGGAACTTCAACACCGGCATGGATGCCCAGCTTCGCACCTACGCCGCGCCGGAGGCGCTATTGGGCGAGGTGCGCCAGGCCGTCGAGAGCCTTGATCCCGGCCTGCCGCTGGCCAACGTCCGCACCGAAAAGCAGGAAGCCGCGCAAGGCGTGGCGGGGCAGCGGATGTTCGCCTGGCTGGCGGGCTTTTTGGGCATGATGGGGCTGATTCTGGCGGCGATTGGTCTGGAAGGCAGCATGGCGTACCTGGTGGCGCGGCGCACGCCGGAAATCGGCATTCGCATGGCGTTGGGCGCCGGAGGCGGCGAAATTCTGGGTATGATCCTGCGCCAGGCGCTGGGGATGGTGGGCCTGGGGATTGTCATTGGCGTGCCCATCGTGCTGTTTGCCAGCCGTTATCTTGCCAGTGCCCTCTATCGCGTGCCGCCCGACGATCCCGCCTCCCTCGCCACCGGTATCATCCTGCTCGCCGTAGTCGGCACGCTGGCTGCCTGGCTGCCTGCCCGGCGCGCGGCGCACGTGGACCCGCTGCAGGCGCTGCGCGTGGAGTAGCGCGTGGTTACAGTACGCCGGGACGGGGCCGACCGCCTGCTGGGGCCCGTTGCTCATGGGGCCCAAAAACAATTTCGAGGTTTGGCTTGACAAAAAAGGGGGAAGGGATAAACTGCGGGCGTTGTGCGAAAAGCGCAATAACAGGGGGATTCCACCTGCAAGCCGGTGGAGTAATTTTGGCCTGCCGGATCCACCTCGGTCTGATTGCGCTGCTGGCCAGCGCCGCGTGTGCGGCTGGCGTGGCCCCGGCCAGCGCGCAGGCACCGGCCGCAAGCCCGGTGACGGCGGCCTCAGTTTTCGGCGAGGCGAGAGCCGCAGCCTCGGAGCTGCCCCCGCTGCTGGCTACGAGGGAGCTCGAATACATCGCGGGCGACGAGCTCCTCGCGGAGCCGAAACTCGCCCTGCCGGATTTCCGGCAGCTCTACCAAGCGGTGCAGCTGTGGCCGACCCAGACCGACACGGCACCCGAGCGGGCGGGAACGGATCTCCGTTCCGACGTTGAAGACGACGCGATCGAAGTTTTTGCCCGTCAGGGACGCTTCGATCAGGCGCTGAGCTGGGCAGCCAACTACAGCTCCGGAAGCCCCGGGGACGGCGGAACGCCAGTCTCCTGGGTGTACGACGTGATCATCATCGACATGCTTCGGCGGGGTGATTTCGGGCAAGTGGACGAAGCCCTCCGGCAATGTGTCAGCGGTGGAAATTGTTTTCCGTTTCACGGCGCGGCGACCGCGCTCGACGCCGCCAAGCTGCCCGAGCCCGAGCGGTTTGCGATCGCCACGGAGGGCGTGCAAGCGGCGGCAGGAGCGACCGCCTTCATTCCGATGCGCGACTCCGCGACGTTCCTGGCGGCGGTTCATTCGGCGTTTCCGGGCATGGATTCAGAGGTCGGGGATGCCATTGCGTCCCTCCTGCACAACCTTAAAGTGAACGCCGGGCAACACCGCGATCTCCAGCCGGGGGATTCCCGCGTCGGGTCCGAGCTTCTGGCGATTTTGAGCGACATTGATCCCGAGTATGCCGAGGAGCTGCGCGCGCAATATCCGGCGGCCTCCACCGCCCGGCAGCCGCCCCGCATAGTCCTGTACGCGTCGCCGACGGGAAAAATCGTCGGTGCCGGCGGCCCCGATGCCGCAATCGCACTCAGCCAGCTGGCGGCTCGGGACCCCGCGGGCGCGATCTCTGGCGCCCTGGGCTTTCACGATAAGGGGATGCGATTTGGCGCGCTCGCGAACGTGGCGCTGGCGCTCGCCGCCAGCAGGCCCGAACTCGCCCGGCAAACCGCCGCCGACGCCTATGCCCTGCTCGACAAGGACATGGCGATGGCGGCCACCGGCGCCACCGGGAAGCTGGCGCAGGCCTACGCTAAGCTCGGTGATCCGGCCCGGTCGGCCGAAGTGGCCGGCCTTGCCCTGCAGGCCGCCGACACGCACGCGCAGCAGGCGGAGTCGCAGTACGATTTGTCGACCCTCGCTGGCCAAGCCGCGGCGGAAAGGGGGCCCTCTTTACCGTCAGCGCTCCTGACCTTTACATATCGGCTGGTCGCCACGGTGCAGCCCGGGCTGGCGCTCGCCGCGGCGCGGGCCTGCGAATGCCCGGTGATGAAGGCGCTGGTGCTGGCCAAGATAGCCGTGGGCATGACGCCCGCCGGGACCAAGCCGGAGCCCTACAATTGACGCCACTGCGGTCGGTCCTTCCCGAGGTGACCGCAATCGCAATCCTCGCGCTCGCCGGCGTGCGCGTCGCTCGCTCCTTCAGCGGCCTGGAGCGGGAGGCGCGAGCCTCGCGGCAGCTGCTGGGCCAGCAACTCGACCGGAACGGCACGGCCCTGTACTCGCTGGCGGGCGTTGACGTGGCGGGCGCGGCGCCCGTCAACCTTGCGCCCGGCAGCGCCAAAGAGTTCGTGCTGTTCTTGGTGCGGCCAGCGAGCGCCCGCGTCGACCTCGGCATCTGGGTTCAGGTCGAGCGCAGGTTTGTCGGCAGCCAAGTGAGGTTTGAGGGCTACTGCGAGCACGGGGACTGCGCCGCCGCTCCGTTGCCCCCCACAGACGCTGTCCTGCTGCAGGCAGGGCAGGTTCGTGCCGTCCAAGCCGTGCTGCAGGCCGACCGCGGCGGGGCAGCCCTGCTCGTGAGCCACGAGGCTGAAGTCGTGGCCGAAATTCCCTGGCGCGGCCGGGGCCCTTCAGCCACCGCGAGGGCGATTGCAGCGGCCTCCCTGCCATGACTTTTCGCTCTGGCGTCCGCGTCGCGCTGCTGATCGCACTTTGCGCCGATGCCGGTCTCGTAGTCGTCCGGGCCCACGCGGCCGCGCTGCTCCGTTCGGCCAGCTCGCCGTTCGCCGCCGTCGGCGAGCCGGTCATCCCGTTGCCGAGCGGCTCCCTCGCCGACGGAGCTGCATTTGCGCCGCAGCCCGGGGCCCGCTGCACCCTCCTCGAGTATCGAAGCTCCCAGTGCGAATACTGCCTTTCCGAGCGCCCGGTCGCTATCGCGCTCGCTCGCAACCTTGCCCACGCGGGATGCGCGCTGATCACGTTGTCGCCTTCGCTTCCCGAGCTCCCCCTCCTGGTTCCCAGGCCACGCCAGCGCGAGATCGTTTTCGTCCGACCGGGCTGGCTCGAGGCCCTGCCGCGCCTGCAGCTCGAACCGACAACGATCGTCGTCGGGCCGGGCGGCCGCGTCCTCTGGTATAGCATTGGCGCGCTGACGCCCACCTACGCCCGCGCCGCCGAGCGCCGTCTGGCCAGTGCTCTGGGCGCCGGCCGGATACCGCGGTGAAGCCCCGGATCTGAAATGCGTTGAGCCCGCGCAGATCGCCAGGCGCGGGTATAACGCGCGGTGCGCGTGGATCCGCTGCAGGCGCTGCGCGTGGAGTAAGCTGCGCTAGCTTTGCTACCGCACCGCTGCCACAATGCATTTCAGCTAGGCTGATTCGGGAAAGCCGAGCACCGCGGGGTGGCCGGCCGCCTGGCTGCGCCGCTCGAGCAGCCGTAGTTCGCGCCGCGCGTCGCGGGCCGCCGCCGCAATAATGCCGAGCAGCATGTGCTCGCTCAGATGGTGCGAGCACGAGCAACTGACCAGCAAGCCGCCGGGGGCGAGCAGCTTGAGCGCGCGCAGGTTGATTTCCTTGTAGCCGGCGGCGGCGGTGGCGCGCGCCGCGCGCGATTTGGCGAAGGCGGGCGGGTCGAGCACCACGGCGTCAAAGCGCAACTGGCGCTGATCGTAATCGCGCAGCAGGTCAAACGCGTTGGCCTCGACCCAATCAATGGCCGCCAGCCGGGTGCGCTGGCCATTGCGCTCGGCGGCTTCCAGCGCGGGGCGGGAGCTGTCCACCGCCTCGACTTCCAGTCCCGCGCGCATGAGATGCAGGGCGAAGCCGCCCTGATAGGCGAACACGTCGAGGGCGCGGCGGCAGCCCAGCGCTTGCGCATAGCGGGCGGCGGCGGCCCAGTTTTCGCGCTGATCGAGAAAGCCGCCGGTTTTCTGCCCGCCGAGCAGATCCAGCTCGAAGCGCAGCCCATGAATGCTGGCTTCGACGCGGGCGCCGTCGCCGTGCAGGATTCCGGTGCGCAGCTCCAGGCCTTCCTGCTGGCGCACGCGGACGTCGTTGCGCTCGACGATCACCGCCGGCTGCAGCAGGGCCAGTAAATTCTCCACCAGCGCGGCTTGCCGCGCCGCCATCGCCCAGCTCAAGGTCTGGATCACGAGGGCCTCGGCATAGCGGTCCACGATCAGGCCGGGCAGGCCGTCGCCTTCGGAAGACACCAGCCGGCAGGCCTCGCTGTCGCGCGCCAGTTTCCCGCGCCAGGCGAGAGCGGCGCGCAACCGCTCGCGGAAAAATTCGCGGTCCGGCTCCGCCTGCGCATCGCGATCGAGGAGGCGCAGCTGGATTTTCGACTGCGGGCTGCGATCGGCCACGCCCAGCGCCTGGCTGCCCGCCCGGCGCGCGGTGCACGTGGACCCACTGCAGGCGCTGCGCACTGAATAGCGAGCAGTGATACACACGCAGCATGAGCTGCCGGCGTGTTGACCGCTTCCGAATGGGCGGCATCTCCCTGCCAACAGCCCACGACGGCGCAGCGCGGCAAGGTCGCGACAGCGGTGCCGAAGCTGATGACCGCAGCGCACGTGCCCGGGCTCGAACTTCGCATCGCCGGCCACGGCCGTCTGGTGCTGGAGGAGGTTTTCGGGATGCGCGATGTTGCGACTCACCTAAGGCAGCATCATTCCGCGGCGCGATTATGGCGAAATGACCACCGTTGGCAGGATTGCCAGCCGCAAGCTTGACGGCTATGGCTTCGGCTGGTTCCTCGGCGCCTACGGTGGCCAAACAGTGGTATATCATCCTGGCGATACGTTTGGCGCCGTCGCCCTCAACTATCGTCTGCGGGGATCGGGCCACGACGGCCTGACCTTTGAAAGTGGCTCGGCCACCTCTTGCTGGGGCCGCCCTTCCGCTGGTCGGGCTGTGGCCGGGCGTCGCTCCCCGGCAACGGGCGCCTGCTGGCGCTAGGGGCGCATCCGAGTTGCCGCGTACTGCACCAGCCTCGATCCCAGCAAGGGCGTGCAGGAGGTGCTGCCTATCCTGGCGCCGGCGCCACGCTAGCTTGCCAGGCCTGGAAACCGCCTTCGAGATCGGCAATGGAAGCATCCGGGTTCCAGCTCTGCAACAGGCTGGCGGCAATGGAAGAACGATAGCCGCTCTGGCAGTAAACCACCACGGGCTGATGCAGCGGCACTTCGGCGCGCCGCGCCGTCAGTTGCCCCAGCGGAAGGTGCAGGCTCGCGGGGATGGCGCCTTGCTCGCGCTCGGCGGGCGTGCGCACGTCCACCAGGGTGAGCTGGCCGCCGAGGCGCCGCGCCGCCAGCTCGGCCGGCCCGA
This sequence comes from Terriglobales bacterium, assembly GCA_050747745.1. Taxonomy (GTDB): domain Bacteria; phylum Acidobacteriota; class Terriglobia; order Terriglobales; family SCQP01; genus SCQP01. Next base: position 18,706 of record JBOGKM010000075.1, on the reverse strand, counting down.
GCCGCTCGCGGCTGGCGACCAATGCCTCGCGCGTCTCCATCGCCTGCATGCCGCCGTCGAGGAATCCGGCGATGCGGTCAAAGCCGATGCGGCCGAGCCGCACGCCCGCCTCGCGCTCGCGCCCAGGGTGCGCGACAATCACCACCTCGCGCCGCAGGTCCAGCATGGTGCCGCACCAGGTCGCAAACGAGCCTTCGAGCGGAATATTCAGGGCGCCACGCCAGTGCGCGCGGGCATGTTCCTGGGGACCGCGCGTGTCCAGCACCAGTGCGCCGGCACGGCGCGTTGCCTCGGCCTCGTCCGCACCCAGCGGCCGCATCTGTTTTTGCAGGCTGGCTTCCAGGCTATCGTGCGGCTTCGTGTTCAGTACCGCATCATAGGCAAAGTAAGCCGGCGCGTCGGGCTGATCGGCCAGCACCAGGCGCAAAAACTCCTGCTTCGACATTGGCTGCAGTGCGTAATTCAGCCGGCGCTGTTCACCGATGGTAGATACGGTTTCGCGGCCGAGATTTTTGCCGCACAGAGAACCCGCGCCGTGTGCCGGATAGATCAGGGTCGTGTCCGGCAGGGGTAACAGCTTCTGCTGGAGCGAATCGTAGAGCAGAGCGCCCAGATCGCGTGCCGACCATCCCAGCGCCGCACGCAGGTCAGGCCGCCCCACGTCACCGATGAAAAGCGTATCGCCGGTCAGCACTGCTTTCGGGTGGGCCGCGCCCGCTTCGAACACCAGCAGCGATATGGATTCCGGGGTGTGCCCGGGGGTGTGCAGCACCTGAGCTCGGCTGGCGCCCAGTGGAACCGTTTCGCCGTCCACCAGCGCGCGGAAGGGATACTGTGCCTGTGCGCGCGATCCCAGGCAAATTTCCGCGCCGGTGCGTTCCCGCAGCTCCAGATGACCAGCGAGAAAATCGGCGTGGAAATGGGTCAGAAACACGTAGGCAATCCGCAGCCGCAGCCGCGCGGCTTCTTCCAGGTAGATCTCGATATCGCGCTGCGGATCCACGACGGCGGCAATGCCTGCGAGCTCGTCGGCCAGGAGGTAGCTGGCGTGCGCGAGGCAGCCCAAGTAGAACTGGCGGATCAGCATAGAGATCTAGATTACATCCGAGGGGCGAATGCGGCGGAGCTGGCCCTCCCTCAACGTGCCCAGCGCCAGCTTGCCGATGCGGACACGGACCAGTTCCTCAACCCTGGAGCCAACCGCCTCCACCATGCGCCGCACCTGGCGGTTTTTGCCCTCGCGCAACGTAATCGCAATCCAATCGGGGCCGCGGCGCGGCAGGCGGCACACCGGCGCGGGCGCGGCGCTTTCGCCATGGCCGATGTCCAGACCTGCGCCCAGGCGCGCCAGCGCGGCATCGGTGAGCGGTGGCCGTACGCGCGCGTGGTAAGTCTTGGCAACGCGATGATCCGGGCTGGCGATGCGTTCGGCAAATAGGCTGTCATTGGTGAGCAGGAGCAGGCCGCTAGTGTCCTGATCCAGACGTCCAACGGGAAAGTACCACGAAGCCTGCGGCCCCGACAGGTCATAGATGGTTTTGCGGCCGCGCGGATCGCCGTGGCTAGTAATCACGCCCGCCGGTTTGTGCAGCGCCCAATGCAGGCGGCGTGGCTGGCCCAGGGCGTGACCATCCAGCAGCAGGCGCTGGCGCGCCGGCGCGACCCAGGCCTGCGCATCACGGCACACGCGGCCATCCACCTGCACCCGCCCGGCCGCGATCAGCGCCGTCGCTTGCGTACGCGAGGCGATGCCGGCGCGCGACAGTGCCCGGTCGAGCGTCATTTCCGGCTTGTCGCGTCGCGCGGGTTGGCGCGGGATCCGCGGCGTCTTTTGGAAGGTGCGGATCACACCCCGGTTGCCGCGGGCGCGGCCGCCGCGAAGATGGCGGGGTCTAGCACGCTGAAAAAACGCTGGTGCAGCAGCTGCATGGCGCGTGGCACGTCATCGTCGTCCACCACCATGCCGATGTTGATCTCCGATGCGCCCTGGGAAATCATGCGCACGTTGATGCCACCCAAGGCTGCGAATACGCTTCCGGCCAGCCCGGGCGTGTTGCGCAGGCTCTCACCCACCAGGCACACGATCGCCTTGCGTCCCTCATAGCGCACGTCGGCGAACTGCCCCAGGTCGTCGGCGATGTCTGGCAGGGCGCTGGTATCGGCCACGGTCAACGATACGCTTACCTCCGAGGTTGAAACCATGTCCACCGGGCAGCGGTATTTTGCGAACACGTCCCAAATGGCCTTGAGGAAGCCGTGCGCCTGGAGCATGCGGGTCGAAACCACATCCACCAAAGTGATGCGGCGCTTGCAGGAAATGCACTTGAAGGGGCTGGAAGTGCGCGGCGCGCGCGTGGTGACGAGCGTACCGGTGTGCTCGCCGTCGGGCGGACCACTGCGCCAGGCGCGCGAGTTCAGCACCCACACCGGGATGCCCGACTGCATCGCGGGCAGCAGCGTTGCCGGGTGCAACACTTTGGCGCCAAAATAAGCCAACTCGGCCGCTTCCTGGAACGAAATCACCTTAATGCGCTGGGCGCCGGCGCAGACGCGCGGATCGGCGGTGAGCATGCCGTCGACATCGGTCCAGATTTCGATGCGCCGCGCCCGCAGCAGCGCCCCCAGCAGCGAAGCGGAAAAATCCGACCCGCCGCGGCCCAGCGTGGTTCCCACGCCCTGCCGCGTGGCGGCGATGAATCCGCCCAGCACCGGAACCTGAGCGGCTTCCAGCAGCGGCGCCACACGTTCCTGTGCCTGGCGCTGGCTCTCGGCGATCAGCGGCAGCGCTTGCGTGAACTGATCGCCGGTGATGATCACCTGACGTGCATCCACCAGGTGCGGCCGCACTCCGGCGCGCGCCAGTGCCCGCCGCGCCAGCCAGGGCGAAGCGCGCTCGCCAAACGACAGCACGGCATCGCGCGTCCGGCCGGTCAGTTCACCCACCGCGGCAATGCCGCGCACCAGCGTGCTGAGCTCGTCGAATAAGTGCTCCAGGGCGGACTGCGCTTCCGCTTCGCCACCCAGGTCCTCGAGCGCGCGCAGATGCCGCGCGCGCAAGGATGCGATCAAGGCCGCCGCGGCCCCCAGGTCGCCCTCAAGCGCCAGCCGGGTCAGGTCCACCAATTGATCGGTGACCTGCGCCAGGGCGGAAACCACCACCAGGGGCTGCTCGCCCGCGCGGTCGGCGGCAATGGCGGCCATGCGCTCCAGCGCCGCGGCATCAGCCACCGAGGTGCCGCCGAATTTCATCACCACGGGAGCCAGCGCGGCAGGCGGGACCATGAAGCTAAAGCCTCTTTTCGGCGTGGAGGAGTTCGGCGTTAAGGAGCGCTGCGCCGGCGGCGCCGCGCAGGGTGTTGTGCAACAACAGGGTGAACTTGAAGTCCAGTACCGGACACGGCCGCAGCCGTCCGACGGTGACCGCCATGCCGCGGCCGGCGTCCACGTCCAGGCGCGGCTGGGGACGGTCAGGCGCGAGGGTCAGCAGCAGAGGATGGGTGGGCGCGGTCGGCAGCTCCAGTTCTTGCGGGCGGCCGCGAAAACTACGCATGGCTTCAACCACATCGGCCAGGCGGGCGCGATTTTTCAGTTTGACGCTGACCGACTCCATGTGCCCGTCCACCACGGCGACCCGGTTGCACTGCGCCGAGAGCGTAAATTCCGCGGGCACGATGCCCTGCCGTCCCAGCCGCCCCAGGATTTTCTGCGTCTCCTCCTCCAGTTTTTCTTCCTCGTGGGCGATATAGGGAATCACGTTGCCCAAGGCGTCGAGCGAGGCCACGCCGGGATAGCCGGCGCCGGATACCGCCTGCATGGTGGTGACCATGACGGCGGCCAAGCCGAAGGCGCGCTGCAGCGGCGCCAACGCCAGCGCCAGTCCCATGGTCGCGCAGTTGGGATCGGTCACGACGTAGCCGCCGTGGCTGGCGAACCAAGTTTGGCGTTCGAGCAGTGCTACGTGCTCCGGGTTGCATTCCGGAATCAACAAGGGCACGTCCGCCGCCATGCGCAAGGCGCTGGAGTTGGAAATCACACGGTGTCCGGCGGCAGCGAAGGCAGGCTCCAGCTCCCGCGCCGTGGCGGCGTCCATGGAGGCGAACACCAGTCGCGCCGGACAGTTTTCTGCTTTGGCCGCCGCAACCTCGAGCTTCGCCAGGCGTTCCGGCATGGGCGTGCTCAGCCGCCAGCAAGCGGCGTCGGCGTAGCGCTTACCTGCCGAACGGTCCGAAGCCGCCAGCCATACGGGATCGAACCAGGGATGCTGGTCCAGCAGGCTGAGCAGGCGCTGGCCCACCACCCCGGTGGCGCCCAGCACCCCCACCGGAAGCTTGCTTTCTGCCATGCCGCCTAACCCAGTCCGAGACCGCGCGGCGTTGGCGCCGTGGGTGCGGTGGGCGAACTCGGCGACCCGATGCCGAGCACGCGCTCAAATGCTGCCTCGTTGATGGTGACTTTGCCGTGCTGGGTGAGCTGCGCGATCAACGCGTCGGTGTAGGCGCCCAGCACGCTGTTGCGCTTTTCGCGCAGCAGCGTCTGCTGGATGGTCGCCATCTTCTGCGCGAATTCGGCGTCGGTGGGCTGTTGAATCGAGGTGAGCGAATACACCACCTGCTGGCCGTTCACCGTGGCCACCGGTCCGACCGCACCCGGCTTCAGCCCGAACAGCGCGTCGGCAAAGGCGGAGATGGACCCCACCTCCGGCAGCGAGCCCGAGCGCGTTAACGCCTTGCCGGTCGCCAGTTTCTCGTGCAGGCTGGCCGCCGCCGCTTTCAGTCCCTGCTTCTGCGCCGCCCGCTGCAGCGCCTTGGCCTGCTGCACCGCCAGCTTCTGCGCTTCGGCTGTTTTGAAAGCGGCGGTGACCTGGTCCTTGACCGCCGCAAGCGGCTGCGGACCCGGCGGAATGATCTTGTCCACCTTGGCCACCGCGAAACCCTCGGCGACCTGAATCTGTCCGGTGGTCGCGCCGACCTGGGTGGAGAATACCGCGTCAGCGAACTGCGGATTGACCCCGATGCCGGTCACCGGATCGGTCCGGGTAATGGCTGCGGTGGTGAAATACTCCAGGTTGAGTTGCTGCGCCACGGCCGCAAGCGGCGTGGTTTGCGCCAGCGCAGCAGCGCGATTAATCAGGTTCTGCGCCTGATCGGCGGCCTGCTCCTTCTGCAGTTCTGCCACGATCTGATCTGTTACCGAGGCTTCCGGCTGCACGTAGGCCTGGTTGTGGGCTTCGACCTTGATGATGTGGAAGCCGTATTCAGTCTGCACCAGACCGCTGATCTGTCCCACCGGCAGGCTGAAAGCCGCTTTCTGTAAATTCGGTACGGTCTGATTGCGCTGGATGAAACCCAGTTCGCCACCATTGGCCGCGCTGGCGTCATCCTGCGAATACTGCTTGGCCAGGGCAGCAAAATTTTTGGGATCCGCCTGCACCTTTTTCAGCACCATTTCCCCGCGCTGTTTGGTGGCCGCAATCTGCGCTGCCGTGGGGTTGGAGTCGGGATATTTAATCAGAATGTGGGAAACCTTCACTTCTTCCGGATGGGTGTAATTGGAAATGTTCTGTTGGTAGTACTCATGCACCGCGGCGGGCGAAATGTGAATGCCAGCCGCGAGCGCCGCCTGGTTGGCCAGCACCACTTCAATTTGCCGTTTTTCGGGCGCATCGTAGCTGCCCTGATTCTGCTGGTAGTACGCCTGCAGCGCCTTGGGCGTCACCTGCACGCTGCTTTCCAGTTGGCTGGGATCAAACGCCACATACTGGAATGTGGCCTTCTCGTTCTGGGTCTCGAATTGATGACGGACCTCGGCTGGACTTACCCGCACCGGATCCACCACCAGATCTTCCATTTTGGTGACCATCAGGCTTTGGCGCAGCTCGTCCTGCAATTGGGGCAGCGTCAACTGCAGCGAGGCCAGCATCTGTGCCGCCTGGGTGTCGCCCACGTAATTGCCATTGGGGTACAGTTCCGGCAACTGTTGCCGCGCCGCCTGCGCAATTTGCGCGTTGGTGGGAGCCAGCCCCAGTTTCTTTGCCTGATCGGTCAACGCCTGCGTAATCACCAAGTTGCGCAGCGCCTGCTCGGCAATCATGGGCATGAGCTGCTGCGGTATCTGCTGGCCCTGTCCAAAGCGCTGGATCTGGGTGTTCAACTGCCCGCCGGTGATCTTGGTGCCGTTTACGCTGGCCACCGTCTGGTCGAACAACGGTAGCGAGGAATCGCCCGACATGCCCTGAGGAATCAGGAACATGACCATGGCGACGCAAATCAGCACCAGAAATGCGCCCAGCACAAGGCGGGCGGTCGTATCCCGCCGACGAAAAAAATTCAGCATGGAAGCATTCCTTCACGCTGCCTGGCCGCGAGCGGCAGGCCAAATCAGTTCATTATATAACGGCCGGAAGCGCTAGTGTTTGCCTGTGGGATGGCCCGCGGCAGCGTGCTGCGGATGACCACAGGTGATGGTATGCGGATGGTGCTGCGATACCAGTTTTTGCCACTCCGTCCACTGGCTGCCGGTCATGATCCCGTGCAACTCGTTCAGCAGCTTCTGCCGGTCGGGCGACTGCATGTAGCTGTCATGCTCCTGCTTCCGCACTGTCGCGTACTGCTCGCACAGGTTCTCGTATTCTGCCTGGTATTGCAGGTGGATTTGATGCCGTACCTGGCCGGCATCCTTGAACACCCCATGCACCTGATTTATCTGCTGCGGCGTCAGGTGAAGTTCGCTTTGCAATGGATCGACTCTGTGCCGCGGATGCGCAAAATGAGCGTGCAGTCCGGGGCCGGCATAAATCATGCCCACGATGCCGGCCGCCAGGCCGAGCACGAAGACGATGACAATGATTGCTGTGCTGTGTATCCCCTTGGGCATGAGTTCCACTCAGCGGTGACTATTGGCCCGCACCAGATCGGAAGGATCCGGCGCCGGCTGCTGCACCGAGGCCATGACACTGGCCACGCTGGTCGGTTCGGGCTGGCTCAGCACCGCGTACGCCGCGCTGGCAGCCTGCACCCGCGCGGGCGTGTGTACGGCGGTCAAGCCGCCCAGCAGCGCCACCAGCGCCACCACGGCGACCATATAGGGCAATAGATAACGGAAGCTGCGCGACAGTGCCGAATCCCACGCTTGCTCGGAGGCCCGGTGGATGGAAGCCCATACCGAGCTCATCAGAGGCGGCGCTACTTCCACATTTCCCGCCTGCAGTACCTGCCGCGACCACGCCGCCAATTGCGCGTACTCGCCGCATTCCCGGCAGCCCGTCAGATGTTGTTCCTGTTCCGCCCCCAGCAGCGCGTCTGCATCCAGCCGCACCCGCACTTGTTCGCACATTACCTTGCGTTTACCATTCATTTCGAGGATTCCTCCCCATTTCCCCGCGCTGGCCGGCTGCTCGGTCCCCCGCCTGCCACCGCGTGCTGGTAATGATTCTGGTACTGATCGAGCATACGCTTGCGCGCCCGGAAAAGCGCCACCTTTACCGCCGATACGCCCATATGTGCAATCCGTCCGATCTCCTCCAGCGACAGCTCCTGAATCTCTTTCATCACCAAAAGCATGCGATCGCGCGGCTTCAAATCCAGCAGCAGCTTGTTCGCCAGTTCCGACGACACCATGCGCTGCAACACGCTGGCGGATTGGTCCGGCAACATCCACTCCTGATCTTCCCCTGTTTCTGCCGTGGTCGACACTTGTGGTGGTTGCCGCTTCCGCTTGCGCAGGTAGTCTACACAATAATTAGTGGCAACGCGATACAGCCATGGCCGGAATGGCATTCCGGGTGTAAAGCTTTCCATCGCGAAGTAGACTTTGGTGAAGATCTCCTGTACTAAGTCCGGAACTACCTCCCGGTAGCGCACGATGTTGGCGACCAGGCGGGTGATGGGCTGTTGGTAGCGCGCGTAAAGTTCTTCAAAGGCCGCGCCGTCGCCGTTCTGGATGCGTTGCACCAGCGGCAGGTCCACGTCCTCATTTGGAGCGGCCCTATAGGGGAGCGGCATGGTCATTGCTTGCGCCAGCATACATAGTCTTCAACGCTTTGCATGTGGAGCAGGTTACCTGCACCCGCACGCCTGCGTGCAAATTGCTGGCGAACTCTCATCATGGTATGCTGAACCGACCTGTGGCGGCAGCCGCATCCGGGATGCCTCCGCCGCAGCGCAATATTTCCCTACGCGGAGCAGCAAAGGCACGGCCAACGCGCATGGCTCTACTCCCTGGCCAACCCGCTTCCACGACTGCAGCTGCCGACCCCTCCCCCTTTCTGGTGCAAATTGGCCAACTTTATGAGGGCCCGTTTGACCTGTTGCTGGACTTGATTCGCCGCCAGAACATTAATATTTACGATATCCCCATTGCCGCTATCACCACCGAGTACCTGGCCTATTTGCAGACCCTCCGCAATCTCGATGTCGAGGTAGCGGCCGAATTTCTGGTCGTTGCCGCCACGCTCATCCAGATTAAAAGCAAGATGATGCTGCCGGCACAACCCTTGCTGCCGGGTGAGACTCCACCTGTCGATCGGCGCGAGGAGCTGGTGCAGCGGTTGCTTGAGTACGAGCAGTTCAAGCAAGCGGCGGCGCAACTGCACGAGCGCCAGCAGTTGGAGGAAGCCAGCTGGTCGCGGCCGCAAATCTGGGATCAGACCGTGGCTGAAGAGCCAGGCGAGCTGGCGGTGGGGGTACACGACCTGGTGTCGACGTTGCGGCAGGTGCTGGAGCGGCTGCAGCAGCGCCCCCAGTTGGAACTGCACGGCGAGGAGGTCAGCGTGCGCTCGATGATGGAGCTGATTCACCGGCAGTTGCGCCTGACCGAGGATCCCATTGCCATTCGTCCGCTGTTCCAGCAGGCACCCAGCCGGCAAGCGCTGCTGGCGCTGTTTCTGGCCACGCTGGAGATGGTGCACCTGCAAGTGGCCTTGCTGCGCCAGGATCGGCCCTTTGGCGATATTCTGCTGAAGCGGCACCGGCGCTTTCACCAGGCTTGGCTGGATTTTGTGGCGCTTTCGCCCAGCGAGGAAGAGCAGTGATAGAGGCCGCGCTGGTGTCGGCGGTGGAGGCCATTGTTTACGCCGCCGAAGAACCGGCCACGCTGGCCCAGATCGCGGTGGTGCTGGACGCCGAAGCCGCCGAAATCCAGGCCGCTGTGGACGAGCTGATGCGCCGCTACGCGCCCGACGAGTTCGGCGTCGAGCTGCGCGCCGTCGCGGGCGGCTATCGCATGGCCACCAAGGCCCAGCATCACGAATGCGTGCGCCAGTTCCTGAAAGGTCTCAAGCCGCGGGTCCGGCTCTCGCTAGCCGCGCTGGAGACGCTGGCGGTGATCGCCTACAAGCAGCCCATCACGCTGCCGGAAATCCGCGAGCTACGGGGCGTCGATCCGGCCGGAGTCATCAACACGCTGCTGGAAAAAAAGCTCATCACCACCGCCGGCCGCAAGGAGGTTGTGGGCAAGCCGATTCTCTACCGCACCACTCGCGACTTTCTGCTCCAGTTCGGCCTCGGCGGATTGCGTGAGCTGCCCACGCTCAAGGAATTCGAGGAAATGGCCCAAGCCGGCCTGGAGGGCCTGGAACCCGAATCCGAGCCCGGCCGCGAGGCCGGGCCCGACCCCTCGCCCGGTGCGGGTCCGGCCGCCTAGTCAGAGTCAACCCTGCTAGGCGGAATCCTTCGGCCCTAGCACGCCAGCGGGTAGCTTGTCGGTCCAGGGAGGATCGAGGCCGTACTTGCGGCGTTTTTCCAGCAGCGTCTTGGGGCTGATGCCCAGCGCCGCCGCCGCCTGCTGCTTGCGCCCGCGGAAAAGCTGCAGTACCGCGGCGATGTGCTCCTTTTCCACTTCCTCCAGCGACTTCGCCGTGGGTGCTAGCGTGATCGCCTGGCGCAGGCTGGGGGGGAAGTCGGCCAGCCCGAGCTCGGCGCCGCTATTCCAGATCAGCGCCCGGCTGAGCAGGTTGCGTAGCTCGCGCACGTTGCCGGGAAAATTGTACTGCGTCAGCGCCTCGCGCGCCTCGTCGCTCAGATGCGCTGCATGCTCGCGTCCTCGCTCGCGCAGAAAATGTTCGGCCAGCGGCAGAATGTCGCTGCGGCGGTCGCGCAGCGGCGGGATTTGCAGCGGCAGCACAAACAGCCGGTAATACAAATCTTCGCGGAAGTCGCGCCGCGCGACCGCCTTCTCCAGTTCGACATTGGTGAGTGCCAGCAGCCGCGCCTCAATCTGGATAGGCGTGTGCCCGCCCAGGCGCTCGAACGACTTTTCCTCGATGACGCGCAGCAGCTTGGCCTGCAGGGGCAGGCTGAGGGCCGCAATCTCGTCCAGAATGAGCGTGCCCTGACCGGCCAGTTCCAGCCGCCCCGGCTTGGCCTGAAAGGCGCCGGTGAAAGCGCCTTTCTCGTAGCCAAACAATTCGCTTTCCAAAAGGTCGGCGGGCAGGCTGGCGCAGTCGATTTTCACCACCGGCGCATGCCGCCGCGGTCCTAAAAAGTGCAACAGTTGCGCCAACTGGTTCTTGCCGGTGCCGCTTTCGCCCAGAATCAGCACCGTGGTGGGCAGTCCCGCGGCCTTGCGCACCACTTCCAGCAACTGCGCCGAGGCGGGATCTTGGGCGATCCAAACTGGCAGCGGGCGGGCGGCGGCGGGGCGGGGCGCTTCCGGATCCATACAGGTTCTCCGCTGCCAGTCTACGCCTGCCGCTCGCGACTGCGAGTGTCGAGGCGGACGCGGGGCGCGCCCGACCAGAGCCGTTCAAGATCGTAAAAATGCCGGGTACGCGGGGTAAAAATGTGGACCATGAAGTCCATGTAGTCCAGCGCCACCCATTCCGCCTGGCGTGCCCCCTCGCGTTGCAGCGGACGTAATCCCTGCTCCTTCAGCCGCAGCTCGATGGCCTCGGCGATGGCTTCGATCTGGTGCGGGTTGTTGCCGTGGCAGATAAGAAAGTAATCGCAGAAATCCGCCTGGCGTCGCAGATCCAACAGCACCGGATCCACCGCCTTTTTCCCCTCCGCGGCCCGCACGGCGGCGCGCAACGCGCGCCGCAGGCGGGCATCGGAAGAGCGCGCAGCGGGCGCGCGTTTGGGGCTTCTCGAAGGTTTTGAGGATTTAGCCATGAACCTGATACAGGCCCGCGCGGCGCGCATAGCGCGCCACTGCGGCCGGAACCGGCGCGGTCGCCGTTCGCGCCAGGCGCCGGCGCGCCCGCGTGGCGCTAGCCGGTTGGGCAAACTCCGCCAGCCAGTGAATCCGCCTTCCGCTGCGCAGATGAAGCTCACTCCCAACACTCGCCGCCGTCAGCTCGCGCGGCACCAGCGTTCGCATCTCCTCCCAGCTGACGCCTTCGCGCGCCAGCACCAGCCAGTCGCAACTGGCCAGCAGCGCCCGCCAGCGATGCCAGCTGGGCAGGGTGAGAAAACTGTCGGCGCCGAGAATAAAGGTGATCTGCTCTCCCAGCCCATGCTGGCGGATCCAGCGGATTTGGTCAATGGTGTAGGTGGGCTGGTGCAGCGCATCCGGCACTGCCAGCGGCAGCCAGCGGAGATGATCCGCCAGCGCCAGCGCCAGCATGGCATAGCGGTCGGCATAGCCTGCCACCGGGCCGCGCTGCCGGTGCCAGGGTTGCGCGGCAGGCACAAAGTAGATTCGTTCCAGCTTGCACCGGCGCGCGGCCGCCCGTGCCATCGCCAGGTGGCCGGCATGTACCGGATCAAACGTCCCGCCCAGCACCCCCACCCGCTGCCACCTGCCGCCGCTCACGATGCCGCCGCATCCGGCGGCTGCGCCTGGCGTGCGCGTTGCACTTGTTCGGCGAGCGCATATTTCAGTGCGGCCACGCCCGCTCCCGTCACTGAGGAAATCTCCAACAGGGGCAGCGCCCGCGCACCTGCCAGCGCCCGCAACGACGCCAGCTTTTCCTCATCCGCCACATCGCATTTGCTGGCGACCAGCACCATCGGCTTGGCCTCCAGGCCGGCGCCGAAAGCTTGCAGCTCGCGTCCGATCACCTCGAAGTCGCGCACCGCGTCGCGCCCATTTTCCGGCGAAACGTCCACCAGATGCGCCAGCAGGCGCGTGCGCTCGAGATGGCGCAGGAAACGCGTTCCCAGCCCCGCGCCCGCATGCGCGCCCTCAATCAGGCCGGGCACGTCGGCAATCACGAAGCTGGTGTCGTCGTCCACGCACACCACGCCCAGATTGGGCGTGAGCGTGGTGAACGGGTAATCGGCGATTTTCGGCCGTGCCGCCGACAGGACCGAAATCAGTGTGCTCTTCCCGGCGTTGGGGAAGCCGACGAGGCCGACTTCGGCCAGCAGCTTCAACTCCAGTTTCAGCCGCCGCGCTTCGCCGGACGTGCCCGGCTCCACCCGGCGCGGGGCTTGATTGGTCGAGCTGGCAAAGCGCGCGTTGCCGCGCCCGCCGCGTCCTCCGTGCGCCACGATCGCACGCTGGCCGGGCTCATCGAAATCCGCCACCCGCGCGCCGGTTTCGGCATCGCTGACCACCGTGCCCACCGGTACGCGCAGCACTACGTCCTCGCCACGCCGACCGTGACGGTTGCTGCCTTCGCCGTGTCCGCCGCGCTGCGCCTTGTGTTCGGGATTGAAGCGAAACTGTACCAGGGTGTTGTGGCGCTGCGAGCTTTCCAGGATAATATCGCCGCCGTCGCCCCCGTCGCCGCCGCTGGGGCCGCCGCGGGGAACGAATTTCTCCCGCCGGAACGCCAGGCAGCCATTGCCGCCTCCGCCCGCCTGCACCCGGATCTCGGCCTCGTCCACAAACATGTAACGCGCGGCTCAGGCCGTGGGTGCGTCCGTGCGCACGTTCACGAACTTGCCGCGCTGGCCCCGGTCGACGAACTCGACCACCCCCGGTGCGCGCGCAAACAGGGTGTCGTCCTTGCCGCGGCCCACGTTCACGCCCGGCTTGAACGGTGTGCCCCGCTGCCGCACCAGGATCGTGCCACCCAGTACCTGCTCGCCGCCGTAGCGCTTGATGCCCAGCCGCTGCGCGTTCGAATCGCGCCCGTTACGCGAACTCCCCAATCCTTTTTTGTGTGCCATGGCTGCCGCCTAAAGCTGAATCTCCTGCACGCGCACCCGCGTCTGGTGTTGCCGGTGCCCCTGCAGTTTTTTGTACTGCTTCTTGCGTTTGTAATGGAACACCAGGATTTTCTGATTCCGCTCATGCCCCAGCACCGTGGCGCTCACGCGCGCCCCAGCCGCGGGCCGCAGGCCGGTTTCGCCGTTGCTAACCGCCAACACTTCGGCAAACTCGATCGTCTCTCCTGCCGCCTGCGGCAGCTTCTCCAAGCTCACCACCTCGCCCGGGCTGACGCGGTACTGCTTGCCACCGCTGCGAATCACTGCGTACATGTAGGGGTCTCCTCGCGCGGACCCCACATCGACAGCGGGTGCAGCGCAGACCCCATTGTAGCTAACCCTCGCCTTTCGGGTCAATGGAGGTGGCCAGCAGCAGCGCCACTCAAGCCACGCGCCGCAGTTCGCTCAACCGCGCTGTGCCGCCACTGGCGCTCATCGCGCCCGCCGTGCCCGCGCGAGTGCCGATGACATCTTCCCAGGTCCGTACGTATGCGGCCATACAGCGGGCGCAACGCAGGCCGTACGTACCGTTCTCCCAACGTGCCCGCACCCAGTGGTGCTTGCAGGTGTGCTGCTGGCAGGCCCGCAACAGACCATCCATCATGCTCATGGCGCTTCCTCCATCAACCCACCTCCAGAGCGGATGTGAGTTCCTCAATATTGGATGAAGGGTGAAAAAAATAGGATGCGCGGGCCGCGCATCCTATTTTTCCTGTGGGGAGAGCCACCGCCCCCCCCGTGATGGGGAGAGCTACTTCTTCTTCTTGGCGGTCTTTTTCGCGGCCTTTTTCGCCGGTTTCTTAGCAGCCATGTTTTCCTCCTTATGGACTGTCCCCAACCCCATCATCTAGGGCTGTGGAAATCACCACCCAAGATATATGACCTCCACTACTGCGGAGTCAAGAAAAATCGTACAGAAGTCAAAAATATTTCTTGACACCTCGGGCGGCTCTCTGCATGTCCTATCGGAGGACTAGCTCCGCGACTGCAACTTCTTGGATTTTTCCTCGACCTTGCGTACCAGCTCCTGCTTGTAAGCGATCAGCTTGGCGGCCAGCGCGGCATCGGAGAGGGCGAGCATTTGCGCCGCCAGCACGGCCGCGTTGGTAGCTCCCGCCACGCCCACCGCCATGGTGGCCACTGGCACGCCCGCCGGCAGCATCGCGGTCGACAGCAGCGCATCAAAGCCCAACAACGGCGAGGTAGCCAGCGGTACGCCGATCACCGGCAGCGTGGTTTCCGCCGCGAGCGCACCCGCTAGCGCCGCCGAGGCGCCGGCACCGGCAATCAGCACTTTCAGGCCGCGTCCGGCTGCGCCCCGCGCAAAAGCGGCCGTGCGTTCCGGAGAACGGTGTGCCGACACCACGTCCATGGTGTGGCGAATCCCAAATTTCGCCAATTGATCGGCGGCGTGCTGCATGACTGGCAGGTCGGTGTCGCTGCCCATGAGGATGGCAACCACCGGTGCAGGGTCTTGAGGCATGAAGCGGTTTCTCCCTTTTTCTTTACTGACCAATGTCGCGGCGCATTTGCATGCCCCGGAACTGAACCTTACCCAACGCATCATAGCAAGCCGCGAGGGCGCGTTCGAGGGAAGCGCCGGGCGATGCGGCGGCCAATACCCGCCCGCCATCGGTGATCCAAAGGCCATTGCTGCGCCGGGTGCCGGCGTGAAAGATCTGCGCGCTGGGAACCTGGCCGCTGGCGTCCAGACCCGCAATCACATGGCCGCGTTCGGGGCTTTCCGGATATCCCGCGGAGGCGGCCACCACGCAGGCGCCGGCGGGCGCCAGGCCGGTATGGGTACCCAGGGGCAGATCCGCGCCGCTGGCGGCGGCGTACAGCAGCGCCGCCACATCGCCGCGCCAGCAGGGCAGAATTGCCTGGGCTTCCGGATCGCCGAAGCGCACGTTGAACTCCAGCACGTGCGGGCCTTGGGCGTTGAGCATGAGGCCGCAATAGAGCACGCCCTGAAAGGGCGTGGCTTCGGCGGCCATGCCCGCCAGTGCCGGCTCGATCACGGCGTGCTCAATTGCTTGTTCCATGGCTTGATCAAGCAAGCCCCAGCCCGCGATGGCGCCCATACCGCCGGTGTTGGGTCCGTGATCGCCCTCGTGGAGCCGCTTGTGATCGCGTGCGGGAACCAGGGTAAGAAAGCGCTGGCCGTTGGCCACCGCCAGCATGCTCAACTCGCGTCCAGCCAGGCGCTGCTCGATCACCAGGCTTCCATAGCGGGCGAGCAGGGTTTCCGCCGCCGCTTCGGCTTCGGCCTCCGAGGCGGGCACCACCACGCCTTTGCCCGCAGCCAGGCCGTCGGCCTTGAGCACGGCCGCCGGACCCAACTGCCGCAGCGCCCGCTGCGCGCTCGCCAGCGTGTCGACCGCCGCGAACGGCGCGGTCGGGATGGCGTGCCGGGCCATGAATTCCTTGGCGAAGATCTTGCTGCTTTCCAGCCGCGCGGCCGCTTGCGAAGGCCCAAACACCCGCCTCCCGGCCGCCCGTAGATGATCGGCGATGCCCGCCGCCAGCGGCGCTTCCGGGCCCACCACGATCAAGTCCACCTCCTGGGCGGCGGCGGCGGCCAACACGATGGGAGCGTCGCAGGCGTCGCCGGGCAGACAGTGCACTCCCGCAGCCGCCATGCCGTCGCTGCCGGGCAGCGCCCACAGAGCGTCGACCTGTTCGGATTGTTGCAGCTTCCAGGCGAGGGCGTGTTCACGCCCGCCTCCGCCCAGCACCAGCACTTTCATGCCTGCTCCTCGGCCGCAGTTGCGGCCGCCAGCGCGCCGGTGAGCGTGCAGACCTGCTCGACGCCGTGCCGGCGGCAGAAACGCTTGAGTTCGCGCAAGACGTTTTCGGTCGCCTTCGGATCCCAGAAGTTCATGGTTCCGATCTGCACCGCGCTGGCGCCCGCCAGCAGAAACTCGGCCGCATCCCGGCCGCTGGCGATGCCGCCCATGCCCAGCAGCGGCAGGCCCACGGCCTGATGCACCTCCCACACCATCCGCAGCGCCAGCGGTTTGATGGCCGGTCCGGACAGCCCGGCCACCAGGCGCGCAAACCGCGGTCGCCGCGTGTCGGGATTGATCGCCATGCCCAGAAAGGTGTTCACCAGCGAGAGCGCGTCCGCACCCGCGTCCGCTGCCACTTCCGCCATGGCGGCGATGCTGGTGACGTTGGGGCTGAGCTTGACGATCAGCGGCCGCCGCGCCGCGGCTTTGGCGGCGCGCACCAGCTCGCGCAGCAGCCCGGCGTCGGTGCCGAAAATCATGCCGCCGGCGCGAGTGTTGGGGCAACTGACGTTGAGCTCGTAGGCGGCGATGCCTTCCCCCTGGTTCAGCAATTCGAGGGTGGCTACGTAATCGTCTACGCTCGCGCCAAATACATTGGCAATCACCGTAACGCCCAACTGGCGCAGGCGCGGCAGACGGGTGCGCACGAACTCCTCCGCCCCGATATTCTGCAGTCCCACCGAGTTCAGCATCCCGGCGGCGGTTTCCAAAAGCCGCGGGCTGGGATTGCCTTGCATGGGCTGGCGCGACAGTCCCTTGGTGACGATCGCGCCCAGCCCCGCAAGCCGGACGATGTCGGCAAACTCGTTGCCGTAGCCAAACGTGCCGCTCGCGGCCAGGATGGGATTGGCGAGGCGCAGGCCGGCAAGATTGACGCTCATGTCCATGCAAAGGGCCGGTTCTATAATAATCGCCATGCCTGACACGCTGCCGCTCGACGAGCAGATGAGGCGCCTCGGCAAGGGCGCGGCCGAGCTGATCAGCGCCGCCGAACTGGCGGCCCGCCTGCAGTCGGCCGCCGCCGCCGCCCGCCCCTTGGTGGTGAAGGCCGGCTTTGACCCCACCGCTCCCGACTTGCATCTGGGCCACACCGTCCTGCTGCGCAAACTCAAGCATTTTCAGGATCTCGGGCATCAGGTCGTGTTCCTCATCGGCGACTTCACCGGCATGATTGGCGACCCCACCGGACGCAGCGAAACCCGGCCGCCGCTGTCGCAGGCCGATATCGAGGCCAACGCCGCCACCTACCGCGCCCAGGTTTTTCATCTACTGGATGAAAACCGTACCCGCGTCGCGTTCAACAGCCAGTGGCTGGGCGCGCTCACCGCCGCCGGGCTGGTGCGCCTGTGCGCCCAGTGTACGGTGGCGCGCATGCTCGAGCGCGACTACTTTCACGAACGCTTCCGCGCCAACCAGCCCATCTCCATCCACGAGTTCCTCTATCCGCTGGCCCAGGCCTACGACTCCGTTGCCCTGCATGCCGATGTCGAGCTGGGCGGCACCGATCAGACCTTTAACCTGCTGCTGGGACGGGAAATCCAGCAGGCTTATGGACAGCCGCCGCAGATCGTGCTCACCCTGCCCCTGCTCGAGGGCCTGGACGGCGAGCGCAAAATGTCCAAGTCGCTGGGGAACTACGTCGGCATCACCGAACCGCCCGAGGCCATGTTCGCCAAACTCATGTCCATTTCCGACGAGTTGATGTGGCGCTACGATCTGCTGCTCACTGATCGCAGCGAAAGCGAAATCGCCGCCACCCGCGCCGCCGTCGCCGCCGGACGCGAGCACCCCATGAAGGCCAAAAAAAACCTTGCCGGCCGCATCACCGCTGACTTTCATGGCCCCACCGCCGCCGCGCAGGCGCGCGCCGCCTTCGAGCGCGTGGTGCAGGGCGGGGAAGCGCCCGAGCAGATGCCGGAGCGCGCGGTGAGCGCCAGCCTCCGCCTGGACAAGCTGTTGGTGGAAGCCGGTTTGGCCGCCTCGGTCACTGCCGCCGCCCGCCTGATCGAGTCGGGTGCGGTGTCGCTGGATGGCGCTGTCCACCGCGAGCTGCGCCTATCCTCCCCGCTGGCCGCCCCCGTCGTCGTCCGGGTTGGCAAACATCATTATGCGCGGCTGCGCCCGCAAAACTCATAAAATAGCGTCATGAGGTTCCACTCCCGCCTCGCCGCGGCGGTTTTTCTGCTCGGCTCGCTGGCCCTGCTGGCGCAGGCGCCCGGTGCGCCCCGCGTCCGCTACGCCCGCAGCTTCAAGGGATCGACGCCGGAATTTTTCCAAATCGACGTCTATCGCGACGGCCACGCGATTTATCAGGCCCGCGACCAGGCCGCCGATCCGCTCACCGCGCTCGCTTTTACCGCCTCGCCCGCGGCGCTGCGGGAAATCTTCTCCGCCGCCGCCGCCCTGCACGATTTTGCCGCCCCCGCCCTGCAGTCGCGCCAGGACGTCGCCTACACCGGCTCTAAATCTCTCGCCTACGATGATGCCGGCCAGCATCATGTCCAGCACTTCACCTACACCACCAACAAAACCGCCGCGCGCCTGGTGAACCTGTTCGAGGCCATCTCGGTGACCGGCACGGATGCCATCCGCTTGCAGCGCGCCATGCGCTATCAGCCCCTCGATGTGCTCCAGATCATGAACCAGATTCAGGACGACTGGAACAGCCACGCCATGGCCGAACCGCAGTTGCTCGCCCCCATCCTGGCCGCCGCAATCGCCAACCAGGGCGTGATGTCGGCGGCGCAGGCGCGCGCCCGCAGGTTGCTCCAGGACTTCGCCAAGAGCAAGCGCTGACGCGCACCCGCCTGCCGCGGCAACTGG
>JBOGKM010000074.1:0-25608 GCA_050747745.1 Terriglobales bacterium | reverse complement strand
CGGCCCGCGAGCTCGGCCTCATTGCTCACTTCGAGATGATCGCCGCCCCGCAACAGGGCCTGCGCGACTACCGGGCGGTTTACCAGCAAGTGCATGCGTGGCCGGCGCTGGCGGGAACGGCAGCGGAGAAAATGCGCACCGCGCTGCGCTTTATCGGCGAGGCCGAGGCGATCGAGGCGTTTGCCTCGCAGGGGAAATTTAGCCAGGCGCTGGTCTGGCTGGAGCAATATCAGCCCGGGGACAACGGTGAGACCACCGCCGGTGAGGCTTACAGCGACGTGATTGTGGACATGCTCGCCAAGAAGGACTTCGCCCAGGTCCCGAGCGCGTTTCAGCAGTGCCATGAGGAGGGGGACGATTTCCCCTTCGAGGGCGGCGCGACCGCGCTGGAGGCCGAAGGATTGTTGCCGTTGCAGCGGATGGCGATCGCGCGCGCCGGGCTCGAGGTGGCTGGCTCGGCCGCGGATGTGCGACCGGCGGCGCTGTTCCTGGCGCAGGTGCATCGCGTCTATCCCGGGCTGGACAGCGAATCCGAGGATGCGATCCTCTCGCTGCTCCGCCACGCCCACGCGAACGCGGTGGCGAACCCGAGCATGGCCGCCGTGGACCGGCGCGGGGGCGCGCTGCTGCTTTCGATCCTCGAGCAAATTGATGCGCAATCGGCGGAGGAGGCGCGGGCCGAGTTCCCCGCCGCGTCCCAGACGAACCCTGACGGCGCGCCGGTCATTTACGCGTCGCCGGCAGGCAAGGTGATCGGCGCGGGCAGCGGTCCGGAGGCGCCCGCCCAGATTTCCGAGCTGGCGCCGAGCGACCCGGACGGCGCGCTCGCCGATGCGGCCAAGCTCATCAGCGAAGAACAGCGCTTCGGGGCGCTGGCGGGCATTGCCCAAGCGCTGGCCCGTGCGCACCCGCGGCGCGCCGCTCGGGCCGCGGGCGAGGCTTACGGCTTGATCGACGATGATATTGCGCAGGCCGACACCGGCTACATGGCTGATCTGGCGCAGGCCTACAGTCTACTGGGCGCACCCGGGCGCGCGGCGGAGGTCGCGGGCCGCGCGCTGGACGCCGCCGACGCGCACGCCGCGCAGGCCGAGGCGGGGTATGATCTTTCCGATCCGGATGCCGTCGCCCGGCTGGCCGGGCAGTTGCTGCTGCCCGCGGTGGGGCTCTCCTACCCGTATGCGGAGGTGGCGGAATTCTTGCCAAGGCTGGCCCTGGCGCACGCGCGCGACTGCAACTGCAAGGTGCTTAAGCCGTTGGTGCTGGCGCGGTTGGCCGAGGCTTTGACGCCGGCGGGCGCGAAGGCGGTGCAGTGAGGACGGACCGCATCGGCGCCATCTTTGAGGTCGGGGCCATCGTGGTTCTGGTTCTCATCGGCGTGCGTGCGGGGCGGCAGTGGCACGCCTACAGCTCGGCCGCGGAGGCCGAAGGCAAAACGATGGACGGGGGCATGGCGCGCAAGGGGACTATCCTGGGGAGCCTGGGCGGGGTGGATTTGGCGGGGGAGACGATTAGTCCCCCGCCCGATGCGAACGACCGCGTGGTCATGTTCCTCCTGCGCGGGCGGTCGGCGCGGGCGGATCTGGCTTTCTGGAACCACGTCGGCAGCGATCTCGGCGGTCATCTGCTCTTCCGCGGCTTCTGCGAGAAGGCCGCCTGTGCGCTGGCCGGGCGCAAGATTGAGAGCGTGCTGCTGCTGCGGGCCGGCGCCGCGCGGACCGTCGAGGGCGTGGTGCAGGCCGACCAGCGCGGCGAGGCGCTGGTCATAGGCGCGCGGCTGGGTAAGGTTCTGGGCGCTGTGTCGTGGCGTCACGCCGGGCCGGCGCGCGTGGCGGCTGAGCTGGCGGGGGTGCACTGAGCGGAGGAGGATGACGATGCCCAGGCGCGGAATGCGCGGGCTGCGGGCGGCGATCGCGGCGTGCGTCGTCGCCGACGCTTTCCTGCTGGTTGCGGCGAGCCGGGCGCGCCGCGATTATTTTTTTGTCCGCAGCCCGTTCCGGGACCGAGACGCGACGCTCGCCGTTCCCTCCGGATACAAATTCGACGGCGCCGCCTTCAACCTCCCTTCCCGTCCGCGCTGCGCGCTGATCCAATTCACCAGCACGCTCTGCCTGTACTGCGCTGAGAATTGGCAGGCCACGGTCCGGCTTTCGCAACTGGCGGGCAACGCCGGTTGTACGCTGGTCACGTTGGCGCCGACGCCGGACCAACTGCCGGTGCGGCAGGCCATTCCGGGCCAGGCGGATCTCGCCTGGGTTGGGCCCGAGTGGCTGGAGGGCCTGCCGCGGCTGGAGCTGGAGCCCACGGCGTTTCATTTGGGCCCCGACGGGGCGGTGATTTGGCAGGCGGAGGGCGAACTGACCTCGAGCGACATTCGGGCCGCCATGCGCCGGCTGCGCTCCGCGCTGGGGCGCCGCTGAGCGCCGGGCTTACAGTTTCTTTTCCGCCAGATACCAGTCGCGCACTTTGAGGCCGGCGCCGTCGGCGGCGCGCTTGTCGGCATCGGCCTGCGTCTGGGGCGCGCCTACCACCACCGCCTCCCCGCGGCGCCAGTCGGCGGGCGTGGAGACGCTGTGGGTGTCGGTGGTCTGCAGCGCCTCGAACACCCGCAGGATCTCGTCCACACTGCGGCCGGTGGATTGCGGGTAGTAAAGAATGGCGCGGATCACCTGGTTGGGATCGATGAAAAATACCGCCCGGATGGGGGCGGTGTCGCTGGCGCCGGGATGGATCATGCCGTAGCTCTGCGCCACGCGCGTGTCCAGGTCGGCAATGATGGGGAAGGGAATTTTCGTTCCGCCCACCTGTTCCATGCTGCGCGCCCAGGCGATGTGGCTATAGACGCTGTCAATGCTGACGCCCAGCGGTTGCACGCCCAGCGCCTGAAATTCCGGATAGCGCTTGGCGAAAGCCATGAATTCGGTGCTGCAGACGGGAGTGAAATCGGCGGGATGGGAAAACAGCATCACCCACTTGCCCTTGAAATCGCTCAGGCGGATAGGACCATGGGTGGATTTGGCAGTAAAATCCGGTGCCGGCTCGTTGATGCGCGGCAGCGTGCGAACGGCAACTTCAGTGCTCATCGGTCGTTCCTTTCCAAAATGCAAAAGCCCACCAAGTGGTGGGCGATCAAGAATTTCTCGGTTCCTAAAAACTCGTCTCCACACACCTCAACGCCGTTGCGGGCGACAACAGAAGCACATGAGGATACGAACCATGAATCGAGTTTAGCGCAGCGGTTCGCCCAGGTCAAACGCGTGTACTCGTCCAGTGGATGCGTTACAGTTCGGCTCCTTTCTGGTGAGGGGCGGAAGGGTGACGCTGGAGATCGGAGAGGAACTCGAGCGGGGTGCGGTAGGCGAGGGCTTGATGAGGGCGGACGGTGTTGTAGGTGGTCTCCCAGGCGCGGAGTTGGCGATTGAGGGCGGGGAGATGCCAGTCGGAGGGGGTGATCTCATGGAACTCCTCGGTATGGGTGCGGTTGGCGCGTTCGACGTGGCCATTGAGCTTGGGGGAGTGGGGAGGGAGAACGAAGAGGCGAAGGCCGCGGGATTGGCAGGCGTGCTCGAACTCAGCGGCGAACTCGCTGCCGCCGTCGACCTGGATGGCGCGGATGGGGAAGGGCATGCGCGCCTGGAGAGTGGCGAGGAACTCGGCGGCGCAGGTGGCGGTGGCGCGGGAGCGGACTTCGAGCACGTCCCAGCGGGAGACCACATCGCGGGCGGTGAACTGTTTCAGCACGAGGCCGGGGAGGGGGCGGAGGTCGACGGTATCGATCTCGACCAAGTCGCCGGGGCGGAGGGGCTGGTAGGCCTTGGGTTTGCGCACCGCCCAGGGGCGGGGGCGGGGCGGACGGTGGCTGGCGCTGACGCCATGGCGGATGGGTTCGGTGAGGCGGCGTTGGCGTTTGGCTTGGGAGAGGATGCGGCCGACCATGGAGACTGACAGGGAGAAGCCCTGGCGAGCCAGCAGGACGGCGAGTTTATCTTTGCCCCAGCGCGGGTACTGTCGTCGCAGCGCCAAAACGGCGTTGAATTGCTGGGCGGACCAAGTGGGGTGACGGAGACGGCGGGGCCGGTGGGAGCGATCCTCCAGCTGGGCCAGGGTGGCGCCCTGGAGACGGCCGTGCCAGCGGTAGAAGGTTGGCCGGCTAATGCCGAAGTGCCGGCAGGTGAGGGCGACGTTGCCGCCACGGCTGCGATGCCATTCGAGCCACTCCAGCCGGACCCGGGCCGGCCGCGTCATCTCCCGTTTTTCCCCGAGGCGCGCCAGCTGGCGCGCCTCGGGGATCCATTGCGTTTGCATGCGTTCACTCTAACCGAGAGTGTCACGCATCATTCTGAACGAGAGCAACGCGTGTCAACGCTTGTGTCAACGCTTGTAGCGCTGAGGGTGGCTCGCCTCCTAAAATCTGATCATGGGCCTGTTACCGCCAGTGCTGCGCGCGCGCAATCTGAACGCGCTTCCGTGGTTGCGACACAGCTTCGGTACACGTGCCTGCGGATTATCGCGGCCCCGTTCAGGTCATGTTCCGGACCACCCGCCACTGCGGATGCTGCGGCAGATTCACTCCGGGCTGGTGTGGAACGATCCCGAGCCGGGCCGGGCGGGTGACGGGATGTTTACTTGCGATCAAGGTGTGCTGCTGACCATTCGCACCGCCGATTGCTGTCCAGTGCTGCTGGCGGATGTGCGGCGGCGGATCGTGGCCGCAGTGCATGCCGGCTGGCGCGGCACGTTGGCGCGCGTGGCGGCGGCGGCGGTGGGCGAGATGCGAGCGGCTTACGGCAGCAGGCCGGAGGATCTAGTGGCGGGGCTCGGCCCTTGCATCGGCGGCTGCTGCTACGTTGTAGGGGGGGAAGTGGTGCAGGCGTTTAGCGCGCGATTTGCCGATGCCGAGGCCTGGTTTCAGGCTGTCGAGCCGGACCCGGTGGGCAGCCGATACCCGGCGCTGTTCCTGACCGGCGCGCCGCCGGGGCACGGGCGCGATCCGCGCTGGAACGCTGATCTGGCGGTCCGTTTTGATCTCCGGGCCGCCTTGCGTGCGCAATTGCTGGAGGCGGGCATGATGGCGGCATCAGTTGAAACGCTGGGGTACTGTACCCGATGCCGGCCGGAGCTTTTCTACTCCCATCGGCGAGGAGATGAAGGCCGCATGTTATCGGCAATCGGGATTTTCGCCGAAACTGTTGACAGTAGATACTCGGTGGAATAAAATAGCCGTAATCTCGGGCAGTCTGAGCGCGCCACGATGTCTAACCTCTCCTGGTCACGCTCCGAACCCATGCAAGGGCGCGGTCTGACCTCCCCGCGCCCTTTGCCATCCGCGGCGCCATCGCGCACAAGTACGGGTTTGCCACCCTTGGCAGCGCAAGTGGCAATTGTGCTGGGCGTGCTGCTGGGCACCTGGATGCTGTTGAACAGCGTGCATTTCTGGATCACGGGCAACTACGTCCATGCGCCCGCGGCACTGCTGGCGTGGACGCCGTCCACCGCTTGGGTGGTATTTGCGTTTGGGGTGTTCTGGATGGTGGTACCGAACGTCTATTTGTTCCGGAACCGGCTGGGGGCGTGGAAAGTGATGCTGCTGCTGGCCGTGGTCAGTTCCTGGAATCTGGGCTGGATCGCGCCGATTCTGGCCGCGCAGATTGTGCTGTTGGCGCTGCCGGCAACGCGGCGCGGTTTACGCATTTAAGGGCGCGGTGATTTCGAGTGCGGCATCGAGCGCATCCAGCGGCAGCGGGGCCTGATCCTGGACATCACTGTAGTAGCCGCGGGCACGGTTGGTTTCGAGGTAACGGCGGTGTGCGCGCTCCCAGGCGTGGTCATCGGGTGGCCCAAACAAGGACTGGTAGAGCGGAGTGCCGGGATAAGCAAACACCGGCACCGGCTGGGAGACCCAGACACCGGCGGTGATGAGCTGCTGGCGCCAGGTGTTGACTGCGTCGAGGTCGTCGGCTTCGTCAGCGATGAGGTTGGCCTGCACCCAGGGGATGTGGAGGCGGGCGGCAGCTAACAACTGCCGAATGCGAGCGGTGTCGAGGTGGCAACCCTTGCGGAAATGAGCCCGCCCCTCGGGCGTGACCGCTTCAATGCCGCACTCAAAGGAGATGCAGCCGGCCGCGCCCAGCGCCGCCAGCGTGTCTTCATTCCACAGATCGATACGGGTTTGGACACCGAAGCGGACCGGCAGGCGGCGCAAGGCGTCCAGCAGGGCGGGCGTAGATTTGCCGCAGCCGAAGATTTCATCGATGAAATACACGTAGCCGATGCCCAGCCGCAGCAGCGCTTCGAGTTCGGCCAGCACTGCTGCCAAAGGCCGCTGGCGGAATTGGTTGCGAAACAGGGTTTTGTTGCAGAAGGTACAAGCCCAGGGGCAGCCCCGGCTGGCCTCGATCTCAGCGCCACGGCCTTCGCCGGTAAAGACGTGATGACGATGCTGGCGCAGGCGCATGGGGTAGGAGGCGTAATCGAGGGCATTCAGATGGGCAAGATCGGCCCGATGATAGCCGGGCTCGGGATGGCCATGGGCGGCCAGCAGAGCCAGCTGTTGTTCCGCCTCGCCCTGCAGGACGGTATCGCAGCCGAGTTTGGCGCGCGTAGATGCGGGCGTAGCCGAGCCATGCGGTCCGATGGCCACCGAAATTGCCTGCGGGGCGGCCCGGCGCAGGCGACGCATCCATAACGCCGGAACCCGCAATTCGGGCTGAGGGCAGCGCCAGAACAAGTACGTTGGGGCGGTGGTGAGCACCAGAAAATCCGGTACAAAGGCGGCCAGGCGTACCGAGGCGGCCTCCGGGTCAATGCCTTCCAGGTGAGCGTCCAGCAGCCAGGTTTCGTGCCCGGCGGCCTGCAATTGTTGCTGAGCGTAAAGCAGCTCGAGCGGCAGGTGGGTTTCCGGACAGCCAAAGTAGGTCGAGCCGGCAAACGACCACTGCGGGTTCACCAAGGCAAACTTCATAGTTGTGCTTCCAGTTCCAGGAGGTAAATAGGACCACGTGGATCGGGCCGGCCCGGCTCACAGATCCAGGTTTCCTCTTCGGGGTGAGCCACCAGCTTCAAGCCGGCGGAGCGCAGCATGGCTTCCGCGGCGGCGCGGTTGGGGATCCACCAGTTGGTGGGATCGCCGGCGTAGCGCTGTTCAATAAAGTGCAGGTGCGGGAATCCGGACTGGTCGAAGGGGGAACGGTCCCAAAAATCGTAGTCGGGTTGGACCTCGGTGGCAGCATTTTGGCCGCGCAGCATGGTCTGAAAGACGAGCTTGTGGCGCACCGCCTGCACCACCAAGTCGAGCGCGTACAGCGGGTAGCGAAGGTGGTAAAGCACGCCCAGGAAGAACACATAATCGAACTGCTGGCCGAGTTCGGGAAGGTGGTAGACCGACATTTGGCGCCAGTCGACCTCGAGCTCGAGCACTTCCGCGGCCAGGCGGGCCTGGGCTAAATAACGGGCATCCGCGTCCACGCCGATCACGGTGCGGGCACCGCGGCGCTTGCATTCCAGGGCGTGAAAGCCGGCATTGCAGCCGACGTCGAGCACACTGAGTCCGTCCATGCGCTCCGGCAGGGCGGTGCTGATGTGGCGCCACTTGCTGCGGGGATAATCGCCCAGAAAATGCCGCGGTGCGGTAGCTACGCCTTTTAGGTCAAGGTTTTGAAACCACTCGCCTAAGTTCTCCACCTGCTGCCGGATGTCTGCCGCGGGGCTGCTCATGTTCGGGAAAAGATGCTGCCAGCGGCGGGTGGGTGGCTCTTGCATCGGTGGTGCTGGAGCGAGCCAGCGTCCGGACCAGCAAATCGGGCAGATCGGAGCAAATAGCATCGGCACCTGCCTTGGCCAGGAGGCGCATGCGTGCCGGATGGTTGACGGTCCACACCAGCACTTTCCAGCCATGAGCGCGCAACCAGCCAACATACCATCCGGTACAGGAGGCCTGGTGAGGTGCCACCCATTCCACACCAGCAGCGCGGATGCGGCGCAAACTGCAGGGCCGCTTCAAATTTAAACAGCATGGCGCCTGCGGCGCCGCCATAGCCAGGTGATGGAGCACTTCCGGATCGAAGCAACTCACAACGAAGCCGCGCCGGGGGGGGTAGCGCTCCAGCAGCGGGGGCAACAGCCGCGCCGCCTCCATGGTCTTGATTTCGAGATCCAGCCAGGCGGTATTGCGGTAGCGGCTCAACACCTGTGCGAGGCTAGCCAAGTGCGGCTGCATCCGCTGTAAACTGCCTAAGCGATTCGCCCCCACCTCTATCGCCGTGCCGCGAAAATGCAGGGCATCGTCGTGATGGATGACGATGCGGCCATCGGCGGTGTGGCGCAAATCAAGCTCCAGACCATCACATCCGCACGCCAGAGCGCGATCAAAAGCGGCCAGCGAGTTTTCCGGCTCCGGCCAGGCAGGACAGCGGTGACCGCGATGGCCCAGACATAACGTCGGCTCAGGCATGCCCCCAGCGTAGCTGAAAGTCGGGAGCCAGAATCGAAAACCTGCTCCGGGTACAATCGCAGGAAGATGACTACCAGCCTGCCCAGTCTGGACGATGTGCGCGCCGCGCGCGAGCGCATTGCCGATGGTATTGTCCGCACGCCGGTGCTGCACTCACGCTCGCTCGACGAACGTGCCGGCGCGCAAGTGTTTCTCAAGTGTGAAAACTTTCAGCGCGCGGGCGCGTTCAAGTTCCGTGGCGCCCGCAACCGGCTGCTGCAGTTAACGCCCGAGGAACGCCAGCGCGGCGTGCTGGCGTTTTCCAGCGGCAATCACGCCCAAGCGGTAGCGCTGGCGGCGCGTGACTTGGGTATCCGCGCGGCGCTGGTGATGCCCACGGACGCGCCGCAGGCGAAGCTGGCCGCGGTACGCGCGTTTGGCGGGGAAGTCCATCTCTACGACCGGGCCAAAGTCAATCGCGAGGAGTTTGCGGCCGAGCTGGTGCGGCAGCACAACCGCGTGCTGGTGCCGCCCTTCGATGACGCTCGCATCATTGCCGGCGCTGGCACGGCGGCAATGGAGCTACTGGAGGAGCAGCCCCATCTGGATGCCCTGCTCGTGCCGGTGGGAGGCGGCGGCTTGATTTCCGGTTCCGCGCTGGCCGCGCACGGCCACAATCCCAAGCTGGCCATATTTGGGGTTGAACCGGCGACTGCCAATGACGTGCAACTCTCGCTGGCGCGCGGACAGATTACGGCCCTGGTGGACAATCCCACCATTGCCGATGGCTTGCGCACCGTACAGCCTGGCGAGCTGACCTTCGCCATCATGCGGCAACACTTGAGCGGGGTGGTGACCGTGAGCGATGACCAGCTGATCGAAGCTCTCACGCTGTTGCTGCTGCGCATGAAAATCGTGGCTGAACCCTCGGGCGTGGCGGGTGTGGCAGCCTTGCTGGCGGGTGCGGTGGGGGCGAAGTTCCAGCGCGTGGGCGTGATCCTCAGCGGCGGCAATTTGGATGCCTCCGCGCTGGCCCGTTACCTGACGCCCCAGGCGCAGAGCGCCTGAGCACCGCGCGGCTTACCAGCCGCGGAAGCGCGGCCACTCGGCGACGACGTCAAGGCCGCCGTCGAGCACGTAATAGCGATCGAACTGGGCGGCGGTGGCGCAGATGTGGTTGGGCAGAATACGCACGCGCGCGCCGACGGGCAGCCGGGGCGGCGCATGGCGGCTGCCGGCTCGCAACGCCAGCACGCCGTGCTCCTGGCTAGTCTCGGTCACAATCCAGTCAGGGATCGGAATGCCCGCCTGGTCGCAAACGATGCCATAGCCGTGGCGCCCGTTGCCGACGTCACGCGATAGCGCCATCCAGCCGGCGTCGGTGAGGGTCCATCCGCCCAGAGGGCCTTTCCCAGATTGATGGCCGATTACGGTAGCCAGCACGCTGCAGGCGATGTCGCCGAGGCTGCCGACGCCCAAGTCCGCCATCATAAGATCCAGAAAGCAATACACGCCCGCGCGTACCTCGCTGACACCGCTGAGGTCACGGGCGAAATGCGCCGTGGGCGTGGACCCGACGCTGACCACGGGACAGGTGTAGCCGGCGCTGCGCAGCACGCGCGCGGCTTCGACCGCGCCGGCCCGCTCCTGTTCGGCGGCGCGTTGCAGCTCGGCAGGACCATGGGCGTGGTAGGAATCGCCCGCATGCGTGAGCACCCCGCGCAAGGCCTGCGGTGGCAGGGCCGCGGCGAGCGCCAAAAGCAGCTCCCGCCGCTCCGGGCGAATGCCGGCGCGGTGGCCGTCCACATCAATTTCGATGAGGGCGGGGATGGGGTTCCCGTCCCCGGCAGCGGCTAGGGCCGCGGCCTGGTCCGGGCTGTCGAGAATGACGGCAACATCCACGCCCTGGGCGCGCAGCGCCGTCACCCGCGCCAGTTTATGCGGGGCTAGGCCGACTGCATAGATCAGATCGCGCACCCCGCGTGCGGCAAACTCCTCCGCTTCGCGCAAGGTCGACACCGTGGCCGGACCGGAGGGCGTGGGTAGCATGAGCGTTGCCACCTCCCAGCATTTGCAGGTTTTCAGGTGAGGGCGCAGGCCCACGCCCAAACCCGCCAGGCGGGTGCGCAGCCGTTCCAGATTGCGCTCCAGTCGCGGGCGTTCCAACAGCAGGCAGGGGGTGGGCAATTCTTTCAGTTGCACGGGCATGATTGTGGTCTATTATCCAGCAGTGCGGCTGCGCGCTCACTGCGTTTTGCTGTCGCTGGCGCTATTGGCAGGGTTGCGTGCGCCCGCCTGGGCGTGGGGCTGCAAGGGCCATGAGGTGATCGCGCTCATTGCCGCCGCGCACCTGTCACCGGCGGCAGCAGCACGGGTGCGGCGCATTCTGGCGGTCGCGCCGGGAGGGCCCCGTCCGCGGCACCCGTGCCGGGGTGCGGCAGCGCTGCCGGCCATGGCCCGTGTGGCGGGCTGGGCGGACGCGGTGCGCACGCCGGCCACGGAGGGGTTCCATTTTGTCGACCTGCCCCTGGATGCTCGCCGCGACCGGTTCAACTACGCGCGCCTGTGCCAATCGGATTGCCTCAGCGCCGCACTGGCGCGTTTTGTGGCGGCGCTGCAAAGCTCGGCTACCCCGCCACGCCAGCGCGCAGTGGCGCTGCGCTACGTGATCCATCTGGTGGGCGACGCGTTTCAACCGCTGCATGTATCGAATGATGCCGATCGTGGCGGCAACTGCGTCCGCACGCGCCTGCCTCACCAGCGCTACACCAGCAACCTGCACGCCGACTGGGATTCGCGTTTTCTGGGCGCCGCCGTGGGCACGGAAAGCGTGCCCGCCTACGCGCGCCAGCTGGACCGCCGCTTCGGCCGCCGCTACGCCCAGGGGTCGCTGCGGCCCCTGGATTGGATCTGGGCTAGCCACGCCTTGGCGGTCCATGATGCCTACGCTCCGCTGCATTTAGCGCCGGGCTGCCACTGGCGCCCGCTGCGCCTGTCGCGGGCCTACGAGCGTCAGTCCCAGCAGGTAGTTGCGCGGCAACTGGATCGCGCCGGCTGGCGCCTGGCGGCGCTGTTGAATCACATCCTGGCGGGCTGATTCGAACCGCCGTCCAGCAGCCTGCGGGCTTGCTGGAGCAGCGTTTGCGGCGTGAAAGGCTTGCGCAGGTAAGCGAAGCCGGCCTGCTGTTTCAAGTCCTCCACG
Organism: Terriglobales bacterium; assembly: GCA_050747745.1. Classification (GTDB taxonomy): domain Bacteria; phylum Acidobacteriota; class Terriglobia; order Terriglobales; family SCQP01; genus SCQP01. Next base: position 13,978 of record JBOGKM010000074.1, on the reverse strand, counting down.
GCGGTTGGATCACTGTAGCCGGAGATCAACAGGATGCGGATGTCGGGGTGCAACTGGCCAATCTGGCGCGCCAACTCCAAGCCGGTCATGGCGGGCATGGCCACATCACTGATGAGCAGGTGAATGGCCCCGGGGTGGGCGCGAGCGGCTTCCAGGGCGAGAATGCCGTTGGCGGCTGCGAGCACATCGTAGCCTGCTCGCGCCAGCACCTCGACCACCAGCTTGCGGACGATTTCCTCGTCCTCAGCCAGCAGAATGGTTTCACGGGAGGCAGTCGTCATTGCGCCTCATTGTGAAGTTTGTTCGCCGGGCAGTCAAGTCAGCCGGCCGGGCAACAGCGGCGCGGGCATAGCGATGCCAGGAGCTAGCGCCGGGTCGGGCTCGGGGACACCGTAGGCGAGATGCATGGGAACCGTGCCGGCCCAGATCGGGAGCTGATAATCGGCGGCTTCGTCGTGCGGCGGTCCCGTGCGGATTTTGGCGCTGGCTTCGGTCAGCGGCAGCTCCAGCACCAGCGTCGCTCTCAGTTCCTGCGGCGAGGGCGGGCGCGCGGCCTGCCAGCGCCCGGGCGCGATCTGATTGCTGATGGTTTCCAGCGCCTGCAGCTTTTCCGCCTCAGTGCTTAATGCCCGCGCGCGGCCAAACACCACCACCGAGCGATAGTTCATCGAGTGATTGAACACGGAACGCGCCAGCACCAGCCCGTCCAGGTGCGTGATCGTGCAGCACAGTTCGATGCCGCCTTGCAGCGAGCGCAGCATGCGACTGGCGGCCGAACCGTGGAGATAGAGAAACTCCCCGCGGCGTCCATAGGCGGTGGGAATCACGACGGGATGGCCTTCAGGCGCCACCAAACCGACGTGGCACAAAAATCCCGCATCCAGGATGGCTGCGATCTGGGCACGCTCATAGCGGCCGCGTTCCGGCAGCCGCCGTAGCTGGGTGCGGGCGGAGGGAGCGCGGGCGGGACCGGGTCCGTCTGTCATAGCCGCCATTGTCGCATGATTGGCGATTTCGCCTACACTGGTGCTATGAGACCCGCGCTGCTCTCGCTGCTGCTGGGCGCCGCGCTGGTTGCCATCAAGGTTCCACATGCTCCCGCGGTCGTGCCCGATCCGGTGATGGGCAACGTACACTCCAAAATTCGCGTGATCATCTATCAGGACTTGGAGTGTCCCGACTGCGCCCACTGGCATCAGATCTTCAAGTCGCAAATCATTCCCCGCTTCGGCCAAGAAGTGGGATTTGAGTTCCGGGACTATCCGCTTCCCCAGCACTTGTGGTCGTTCAATGCGGCTGTGCTGGCACGCTTCTTCGACACTCAAAGCTTGAAGCTGGGCATGGCTTGGCGCGATTACTGCTTCACCCACCAGGACGACATCACTCCCAGCAACCTCATGGATACCGCAGCCGCCTGGGCAGCGCCGCATGGCATAGGCCGGACGCAACTGGCGGAGGCGTTTTCTGATGCCAAACTATTCGCCCTGGTCCAAGCCGATCAGCGGCGCGGCAACGACGATGACGTGCAGCACACGCCCACAGTGCTGTTGAATGGTACCGAGGCCAAAACCCCGCAACAATTGGAGCAATGGCTGTCGCAAGCGGTGACGCGGCACTAGAACCTGTCCGGTAAATAGTGGAAGCGCTGAAAGCGCTTGTTGTCGGAGAGAAATAGCGGCACAACAGTGATGGCTCTGGCGAACTCCGAAAAGCGTGCATGCGAATCACGGGCGAGGTGTCGGATGCGGATTGGGCTTGGTTGGAGCCGTGGCTGCGTTTTCGGCAGTGTGGGAATAGGCGGGGACATCCGCCGGCGGGTACGCGAGCGGTTTTGCACGGCATACTGTGGATTTTGCGCACCGGGGCACAATGGGGTGCAGGGGCGCTTCCAGCGGTGGGTTCGTTCCGGGCAGATGGAGAAAGCTCTCCGCGCGCTGGCGGAAAAACTGCACGACGAGGGAGGGCTGGACCTGAAGGAGGCGCTGATCGACGGCAGGTTCGCCAGCGCAAAAAAGAGGGCCTCGCCGTCGGGAAAACCAAGCGGGGCAGGGGGCGAAGATCATGGTCCTCGCCACTCCTGCCAGTCTTCCTCTGGCCGCCACCGTGGATAGTGCCTCGCCGCAGTGGTTCCGCCGACTGGTCACGCGCTACGAATACCACGCCGACAACTTCCTCGGCATGCTTCGGCTCGGCTGCATCATGATCCTGCTGAGGTATTGATGACGCTCGTGAATTATCGGACAGGTTCTAAAGTACAGGCGGCCCGCTTTGGGAAGAGGCAGTCGGGCGCCGCGGCTTCCATATTGAACCGAAAGAATCGGTGTAGCGCTTCCCCGCCTTCCAGCGCTTTGCCTGCCCCTAGAGTCCAATGCAATAGGCGGAGCGGCGACGAGGCCGCACCGGTACAGGAGGATACATGCGAGAAAACTCCAAGCTGCGCAGCGCGGTTCTGGAAACCTTGTGGAAGAGCACGCTGGTGGGCCTAGCCCTTTATGATCCCGCCCAGCGGACGTTGCGGGAGGCCAACGGCGCCTTTTTAGACCTTTTGGACAGTCGCTTTCGCACCAAGAAAACGCTGGGCACGCCACTAGAGCAGTGCTTGCCGGAGGTGGAAATGAGCGGCTTGCAGGAGGCCTTCCGTCAGTGTCTGGCCACCGGCATGGCTGTGCACGTGGACGCGGTGCGCTTTCACCGGGGCAGCGGCATCAGCGTGTTGGTGAATTGCATTTTGATGCCGATGATCGAGGAACGCAGCGAAACCTCGCCGCCGCCGCCCCTGCTCTTGCTGGTGGCCTCGGAGCGGAAGACGGACCTGCCCATGGCGGATCGACTCAATCTGGTGGATGTGCACACGCGGCAGGCCTTAGTGCGCCAATTTCATCTCAGTGCGCGCGAGATCGATATTATTGGCGAGTGCCTTCAGGGGAAAAAGAACCGCCAAATTGCGCAGGATCTGCACATTGGCATCTCGACGGTGAAGCGCCACCTGGAGAGCGCCTACCGCAAAATGGGCATTAGCTCATCCCGCTCCTTGCCGGTGGCAATCCTCAATGTGTTGCGAGCCTTGGAACGGGCACCGACACCGCTGGAGGTCACCGTGCCCACGCCGACGCAAGCTGATTCTCAGGCCGCCTAAGCGGCGACAACAGGCGGCGGGGACGCTGACGCCGGCCTACGGCTGGGGCGAGGTGGAGGGTTTTAGGCCGGCAATGGCGGCCAGCATCGCAGGCACCACCGCTTGTACGGCCTTGCCGGCCGAGGCAAACGGCGGTGCCTGGTCGCCCTGGCCACTCATCCACACCAAGTCCCCATCCGGGCTTACGAGCTGTAAATCCAGACGGAATTGATAGGTTCCCAGATCCGCGGGGCTGTCTTGCTCGAAGTTGAGCGGGGGCAGCGTGAGCGCGCCCGGCCCGAGATCGGCATTATCGGCACCCAGAGAAGTGGCGGCATCAGCAGTGGTGTCGGCGCCGCCGTTCAGGGCATCGAGATTGGTGATCTTTACCCCCTGGAGATCTTTGATGACTTGCGGATCGGTTGTATCAGCCAAGCCCGTCGCGGGGTGGTGGCGGCTATGACGGCGGCTGGTGTGCGCTGGCGAGGGCAAGGGGGGCAATATACGCACCACCCGGCCTTGTAGAATCAAGCTGGCGTTGGCCTGATTTTCCGTAATCACGACCTTTTTAGATTCGAATAGGGACTGCGTGAGCAGCCCTTGCAATGCCGTAGCATCAGCGCCGCTGAGGTTGCTGATATAGATGCGGATGACACTGGCAGGCGCAGCGATTGTGGCCGAGGGCGCAGCGCTGGTGTCCGTGGCGGGGAGGCTGGTGATGTCGACCGCGTTTTTGGGCGGAGCTTGTGCCAGCAGGCCCAAGCTCAGCACCAGCCCAGCAGCCACGATTAGACTACAGCGCATATCCTTGCTCCTCCAAAAGGCGCTCTCGATTAACCCTACCCCGATGCAGCCCGAAATGCCAGCCAGAGCTACCCCTAAAGAATTACAAAACTTTTACAAAAGGCTGCCGATCTAGCTGTTAGGTTCGAGGTGGAGCCTTGAGCTTACAGGAGACCCATTGTCCGCTGCAGCCGTCTTCACTCCCGCCGACTCGTTGTCGGAGCCTAATCTTGTCGAAATCGCTCGCAAGCAGGGCCTGAATTGGCCTACTGCACTGGTTTTGGTGCTGCTGCATGCCGGCGCGGTGGCGGCACTGTTTTTTTTCACTTGGAAGGCTTTCCTTGTTGCCGCCATGCTTTACTGGATCGCGATCGGCGGCGGCATTGGGATGGGTTACCATCGCCTGCATACGCATCGCTCCTACAAAGTTCCGTTGTGGCTGGAATATGCACTTGCAATTTGCGGCACCATGACGATGCAGGGAGGGCCGATTTTTTGGGTGGCCACCCATCGGCTGCACCACCAGAAGTCGGATCACGATGGTGATCCGCACTCGCCGCGGGATGGCGCATGGTGGGCGCATGTGGGCTGGATCATTTTGGGCCGGCGCTGCCACAACAGCACTCGCCAAATGGCCCAATACGCCCCTGACTTGGGCAAGCACAAGTTCTACCTTTGGCTCAATAGCTACCATTACCTGTTTTTGTTCGCTTCCGTACCGCTGCTCTACTGGTGGGGCGGCTGGAGCATGGTGCTGTGGGCGGTGTGCGTTCGGGTGGTTGTTGGGCTGCATGCGACCTGGCTGGTCAATTCCGCAACACACATGTGGGGCCGGCGGCGTTTTGCCACCCGCGATGATTCGCGCAACAACTGGTGGGTGGCGCTGCTGACGTTTGGCGAAGGCTGGCACAACAATCATCATGCTCACCCCACCTCGGCGCGCCACGGGCTGGCTTGGTACGAAGCCGACGTGACATACTGGCAGATTCGGCTGCTGGAGCAGATGCATATCGCCAGAAACGTCAAGCTGGCGAGAATCTCGCAGGCGCCGACGCCACTGTCGCGTCCAGGTGCAGCCGAGGGGTAGACAAGTACACCCGGGCGCGCCGCGGAGCGGCGAAAACCTTTAAACTGTACGCATGCGCATCAGCGGCCGCCGCCGGCGCGTGGCCGGATTTATCGTTTTGGGCGCCTGCCTGGTGGCGCTGGCGGCATTCTTCAATGTCGGCTGGATAGTATTGAGCGGCAAGGAAGAGGTGCTGCTGATCTTAGGCATCCTGCTGTTCCCTCTGATCGTTGCTGGACTGGTGCTGAACACCATATTTCTGGTGCGGGAAATCCGGCGCAACGAGCAGCACAATGCCTTCATCAACGCGGTGACGCACGAGCTGAAAACGCCGGTGGCATCCATCCGGCTCTATCTGGAGACGCTACAGGCACGGGAGGTGGCGCCGGGACAGCGGCAGGAGTTTTACCGAACCATGCTGGCCGACAGCGACCGCCTGCTGGCCACGGTGGAGCAGATTCTGCGTGCGGGCCGCGCGGCCCATGCCAACCATCAGATCAACTTGCAATGGTTGGATCTGACCGCCTTGGCGCGCGAGGCTGCCACCCAGGTAGGGGCGCGCTACGACTTGCCGCGCGGCGCCATTCAGTGCCAGGGCATTCCCATCGGCGGCAGGGCCGCGGTTCGGGGCGATGCGGGTGAACTGCGCGCGGCGATATCGAACTTGTTTGACAACGCCGTCAAATATTCCGGTGGGGCGCCGCAGGTCAATTGGGCGGTCGAAGCCGAGGGCAGCTGCGCTTGGGAGCTGCGCGTGAGCGATCATGGCGCCGGCATACTCCGTTCCGAACTCAAATCGATTTTCAAGCGCTTTTACCGCGTGCCTAATCCGGCGGCACACATCAGCGGAACCGGGCTGGGATTGTTCATTGTCCGACAGGTGGCACGCCGGCACGGCGGGCGGATCCAGGCCGAGAGCGCGGGCGCGGGCTGTGGCAGCACTTTTCGCCTGCGTCTGCCGCAGGCCACAGTCGAACCAGCGGAGCCGAGCGCCGAGGCCGCCGAGGAACTGCCCGGAATGCCATTGTGATGCGCATCCTGATCGTGGAAGATGAACGCCATCTGGCCCAAGGGCTGCATTTCAACCTGCAAGCAGAAGGGTACGCCGTGGAGCTTGAGTCCACGGGCGAGGCGGGAATGCAGCGCATGCGCAGGGCTGAACCCGCGGTGGACTTGCTGGTGCTGGACGTGATGTTGCCTGGCATGGATGGATTCGCTTTAGCCGAGCAGTTGCGCCAGGAAGGCTTTTTTCTTCCGATCCTGATGCTTACCGCCCGCGGTCAGGCCGAGGATGTGCTTCGCGGTTTTGCCGCCGGTGCCGACGATTACCTGGCCAAGCCATTTGAACTGGCCATTCTGGTTGCGCGCATCGGCAGTTTGTTGCGGCGCCGAAGCTGGCAGCGATCGCAGGCATCCACGCCGGCCGCCAGTGATGTTTACGAATTTCAAGGCCGTCACGTAGATTTCGGCAACCTTGAGCTGCGCGTAGGCGAGCGCCACCTGGCGCTGACGCTCATGGAGGCCAATGTGCTGCGCTATCTGATTCTGCACCAGGGTACGGCGGTGTCACGCAAGGCGCTGCTGGAGGACGTTTGGGGCTTGAAGGAAGAAACCGATACACGCGCCATCGACAATTTTGTAGTGCGTCTGCGCCGATATATCGAGGATGAACCCGCGCGACCACGGCACCTGGTCACGGTGCGCGGCATTGGCTACCGTTTTCTGGCGCAACCGTAGCCGGCTATTCCACCGTGAACTGGAGCGGCGCTTCCGCCAGCGGTCCGGTGCCCAGCGACTGGGCACTTTGTGCGGAGATGGTCAGAGTATAGTGGCCCCGCAGTGTGCGCAGCGTCTCGGTAGCGCCAGAGGATGCGGCGAACCGGAACAGGCAAGCGTGAACAACAGCGCGCCGGCGCAAGCAACGAGGCGCAGACCCGCTGGCGCCAGAAATCCACGGTCATGAGCAGCAATGCCAGCCCATAAGCGGCGGAGGGGAAAGGGGATCTTGTATTGATCCCGGCACCGCCGCAACATTGGACGTGCTGACCTTTACAGCGGCGGTGCGGAGGGAGGGCGGCAACCGGAGCTGCCCGCTAGACATGGTTTGGGATTGTTGCCGCTGGTTATGTCGAGAAATACGCAATCCAGACCTGCGGAGGTGGCGACAGTTCCAGCCGCGCATGTATTCTGGCCGCCTACGCTGCGCGCCAGGCTGTAGATCTCGGGATTGGCCAGTGACTAGCGCCATCAGGGTGCTGAACACGGGCGCAGTAGCGGAGGTGCCGCCAGCGGCGTCCAGCAGCCGCATTCCACCGATGGCGGTGTCATAGGGTGTCGAGGCGAGTCCGTTCACACCCAGGCCGCCACTCGCGGCGGGAAGGCTGCCATCATCGGTATCGCATCCGGCGGCGCTGCAATCGCCCGAGCTCACCACCACGGTAATGCCTTCGGCGGCTGCCTGCTCGAATAACGACCAAAACGCGGCGCCGCTAGGAGTGTGGGTGGCAGAACGCGGGAGGGTTGCGCGAATACAGCAGTGGAACGCCCATTAGGGGCAGTAAAATGGGTGAAAATCGCATGCGCGCCTGCACCGGTGTGCTCGCCGCCAACAGGGTCGGATGCTGCTGGTTCGGCGACACCGTTTGCGGCCATTGCGGAATTGGCCAGAAGCGGCAGTGCTGTGGCTACACTGCGTGGGTGACCAGGCGCGAGGTGGAGTGACCGTGGAGCAGATCGGTTGAGAGGTGCTTGCTGAGGTAAACCTTTGAGTTGCTGTTGTCGTGCGGATCGGCCTCGAAGGTGAGCACGTCGAATTGCAGATGATCAAGCGCGGCGCGCATCGCGTAAAAACGGTTCTTCGTTTTGACCACGAATTGGCGGTAGCCGTGCAGGTGTGCCCATTCCTCCTGCTGTTCGGTGAGCGCGCGGTAGTGGCCCTGGTGCCTCCACTGGCGCCTGGTTCCTCCCAGCCAACTATAAAAAACGCGGTGGTGGGAGAAATTCACACATGTGCTCAGGCGCCGGCTGAGATCGCACACGTCCGGCTCGGTTTCCAGCTCCGGCTGGCGCAACTCGTGGCCGACTTTAAATGCAACCGGAACCCAATGGCTTTCGTCTTCCTGCGAGGGCGCGAGCGAGATTAGGATGAGATGATCACGAGCCTGAAGGCGCCGTTGCAATTCCGGAGTGGTCTTGGGAGCTGCAAACTCGTCGAAGTACTGCTCCATGTATTCGATTTCGAGGCTGCCGGATTCAAGGCTGTACTGCCGGATGATGTGTTGCACGCCGCGGCGACTCCTGCAAACTTACAGGGAATAGAGTAGCGCGCCTGCAATGCCCAAACCAGTGGCGGGTTCAGGAGGCAGCCTTAGTAGGCTTGGAGTGGCTGCGGGCCGCGGAGGGTTCCGGCGCCGGCTGAGCGTGAAGTTCGGAGGCGAGATAACGTCCCGGCCAATGGCAGTGAGGGCAAACCGCACGGTAAATACTGAAATGTTCCAACTTCAGGCAGTCGTAGATCGGGAACACGACTCCGCAGCGCCCGCATTTGACGTGAAACTGACTGGACTGGCCGAGAACGCCCATGGGGGGGTTAGATGTCTCGGAGCGGCATCAGGGTGGCTGGTCGAACCGAGAGAAGGAATTGTGCCGCGAATTTCTGTTTCGCCCGCTATAATATCGGAGACATTGACCCAAACCGGCGCACCGGCAAGCATTGGAGCGCCACGACGCCAAATCCACCTGCCGCGCGCAGGTGCCGGAGACGACACCGCTCTGTTTTCAGCATTGTCCAGGCTTCGCCGCTGCTGTGGTTCGCATCACCCCGCCCCCGCCCGGATCGGCGGGTGGGCGCGCTGGCTCAGCGCCACGGCCCTGCTCGTGTTCGCCGCTGGCGGACTTTGGGCGCAGGTGCCAGCTGCGGCCGCCATCTCCACAGCCGCCGGTCAAGGGCCAAATGTGATTTATGCGATCGAATGTCATGGCAATCACCGCATTCCCTGTCAGACCATCCAGGCACGCATGAGCAGCAAGCCCGGCTCGATCTACGATCCGGTGCAGATCAACCGCGATTTCAATTCCGTCTGGAATTTAGGCGCCTTCGATAACGTCATCTTCTCCATTCAGCACACCCCGCGCGGCATCATTCTTGATGTCACCGTCACCGAGAAGCCGCTGGTGCGCGACATCAAGTACGAGGGCCTCAAATCCATCACCGAATCCGATATCCTGGATCGCTACGAAGCCCGCGGGGTGCATCTGGAGCGCGACAGCCCCTACGATCCGACCACTGTGAAACACGCCGTGGTGGCGATCAGGGAATTGCTGGCCGAGCACGGGCGCCAATTTGCCACAGTGACGCCGGTGCTCAACATGCTACCGCCGAGTTCGGTGAACTTGATCTTCAAGGTCAACGAAGGTCCCAAGGTCAAGGTGGGCAAAATCACCTTTACCGGCAACAAGGTGCTCAGTTCCGGCACGCTGCTGGGCGCAATGAAACAGCTCCACCCCATCGGAATCCCGGATTCTCTCATTTTCGAGCACCTGTTCAGCCGCACCTACGATGCCACCAAGCTCTCGATGGATATGGACAGCATCCGGCAGGCCTATCAGAACCGCGGCTATTTCGAGGCGCAGGTCGAGGATCCGTCCATTGCGCTGCGCAAATCCAAAGAGCACAGCTTCCTGTTTTTCGGCAGCCGTCCCGGCCGGCAGGTCGATTTGCGGATTCCCGTGGCGGAGGGTTCCCAGTATCGGGTTGGCAAAATCACCTTCATTAACAACCGTTTCATCACCAATGATGCGACACTGCTGCAACTGCTCGGCCTCAAGAGCGGCGATGTAATGGACGTCGCCAAGTTGCGCAAAGGCCTGAAGACGCTGACCAAAGCCTACGGCCAATATGGCTACATCAACTTCGTGGCGAATCCCGAGCCGCGGCCAAACGAGAAAAATCATACCGTGGACATCACTATGGACATGCAGGAGGGCAAACCCTTCTATGTGCGCCATATCGAGTTCAGCGGCAACACCACCACCCGCGATCGCGTCATTCGGCGCGAGCTGCTGCTGGACGAAGGCAGCCGCTTTAACAGCGTGGCCTGGCAGAATAGCATTTTGCGCCTCAATCAATTGGGGTATTTCGCCACCATCAAGCCCGAAGACGCCACCATCACCCAGGACACCAGTGGCGCCGAGGGTGAGGTGGACATCAACCTGCATGTCAAAGAAAAGGGGAAAAACAGCATCGGTCTGACCGGCGGGGTGAGCGGGATTGCGGGCAGCTTCCTAGGCCTGAACTATAGAACCAACAACTTTTTGGGTCTGGGCGAAACCCTGGGCGTATCCACCGATTACGGTTCGCTGCAGCGCAACGTCACGTTTTCCTTTACCGAGCCCTACGTGCGCGGCCGTCCGATCCAGCTCGGCTTCACCGCCTCCATCAACGACTTCCATTACGACCAAGCCAAGGAGGCTTCGATTCTGGCGGGCCAGAATCTGTCCTCTTATTTCGACGCCCTGGGGGCTGCCAACCTGCTCAACTACGCCCAGAATTCGCACGGGTTTACCTTCAGTGCCAGCTATCCCAAACCGCGCTCCTTTACTCGATACGGCATCACCTACAGTTGGGACAACTCCAGCGTCGTGCCCTTCACGCAAGCGGCTTCGGAGCTGTTCAACTCGGTGGCCTTCAATGGCATCAACGGCCCCAGTAGCCTGAACGGCATTATCACCAGCGAGGTCATTCCCTCGTTCACCATCAACACCGTCAACAACCCCACCTTCCCGACCCAGGGCAAAAGCATCTTCCTGTCCATGGGGTTTTCCGGGCTGGGCGGCAATGTGCACATTATGGAGCCCAGCTTGCAGTTGGAGTATTTTCATCCTGCCGGCTGGCACAATGTGTTGGCCATGCGTTTTCTGGGCAACTTCGTCACTGGCTACAACGGCGACTCACCGCCGAACTTCGATCGCTTCTATACCGGCGGCGAGGATACCATCCGCGGTTTCGACATCATGGCGGTTACTCCCATCGCCATGATTCCGACAGTGACGTCGGTGACGCTGCAGGATCCGTTCAATCCCGGCCAGCCGCTGACCAAGAATGTTCCCGACCCCACGCCGGGTGACCCCTCGAATACGATTCCGGAGACGTTTACCGTCAACATTCCGACTTACCAGTTCGCCACTCCGGGCGGCGATACGCTGGCCATTGGCAACCTGGAATACCGCATCCCGATCGTCCAGGGTCAGATCCCGGTTTCGGTGTCGTTCTTTACCGACGCCGGACTGGACATGATCACCCAACACAGCCAGCTGCAGGTGAACGAGCAGGTTTTGAATCAGCTCCAGACCGATTTCGGTCGGCCGTTTACGCGTTCCATCCCGCTGGTGCCGGGGACCAATTCCCAGATGCGGATATCCACCGGCATCGAGCTGGAAGTGACGCTGCCGATCATCCATGCGCCGGTACGGCTGTACTACGCCGTCAATCCCGGCCGCGTGGACACCATCATCCGGCCGCCGACCCTGTTTACCAAGGCCGATTTCGAGCGGGGCATTCCGGCGGCGTTCCTATCGGACAGCGATGTGCAGCAGTCCATCGCCTTCACCATGGGACAACTGTTGAACAAGCCGGGCACGCCCTTCCAGGAAGCGCCGCACGTGCTGCGCTTCACCATTGGCCGCACCTTCTAAACACCCCTTACAATGGATGAGGAAACCGGGTTGCGCGTGGGTGGGAGGAAAACATGAGAGCATGTTTCGTTGGCGCCGTGCTGGCACTGCTGCTGCTGCCGCTGGGCGCCCAGTCAGCGGCGCCGGTGGCCTTGCCCTTGCCCCCGCCGCCCACGGCCACCGGCCCCAGCAAGCTGGCCTTCATCAATTTTCAGCAGGCCATCGCCGCCACCGGACAGGGCGCCAAAATGGTGGCTGCCCTGCGAGCGCGGTTTGTCCCCAAACAGGCGGAGTTCAAAAAATCCAACGCTGAGATTCAAGCGCTGGAGACCAAGCTCTCCGACGGCAGCAGCACCATGAGCGCCACCGCCAAGCAGCAGCTGAGCCAGGAAATCCAGACCCAGCAGCGCGATCTGCAGCAGTCGGCCCAGGATGCGCAGTCCGACTACCAGGCTGCGGTGGAAGGCGTGCTACAGCAGGTGGGGACACAAATGCTGCCGATTATCCGCAGCTATGCGCAAAAGCACGGCTACACGCTGGTGATTGATAGCGGTCTGCGCTGGCCGCGCTCGCCCATGCTGGTCATTGAAAACGGCGCCAACATTACTGCGGCAGTGGTGCGGCTGTACAACCAGGCGCATCCGGAGGCTGCCGGGAATCAAAGCGGTCATTAACTCGGCGCGTTCTACACTATAATTAGCCTAAATCCCTTGCGCTACGCCAGTTGAACCTTGAGGAATCCATGAAACCGAAGCTGAATTTCCCCGCCATCGCTCTGTGTGCCGCGCTGCTTTCGGCGGCGGCCGTGGCGCAGTCCGCCAAGCCTGCGCCCCGGGCTCCCGTCCTGCCGGCTTCGCCCACGGTGACCGGTCCCAGCAAGATCGGCATTATCAACATTCGCGAAGCCATCATGAAAACCGCGGAGGGCAAAAAGCTGTTCGCCAATCTCCAGGCTCGTTTTGCTCCCCGCGAAACCAGTCTCAAAAATGCCCAGAATGCGATCACCGCACTGCAGAATCAGCTCAAAAATGGCGGCAACACCATGAGCGACCAGGCCAAGCAGGATCTCAGCCAGCAGATCCAGGGCAAGCAGCGCGACTACCAGCAGACGGTGCAGAACGACCAGTCCGACTATCAGAACGCCCAGACCAACGTGCTTAACACCGTGGGCAACAAGATGATGCCGATCATCGAAAAGTACGCCAAGGACCACGGCTATACCGCCATCGTGGATGTAAGCTTCGGTTGGCCGCAGACTCCGGTGCTGTACTACAATCCCGGCGCGGTGGTGACCGGCGACATTGTCCGCCTCTACGACCAGGCGCATCCCGCCTCCGTAGCCTCGGATCCGGGCAGTCCCGGCGGCGAGCGCTAGGTTCTGTCGCCGCCCCTCAGCCGCCTCCAGCTCAGCGCGGGAACCGGTGTCAATGTGCAATCAATTGCACCCCCGGTACCAGCAGTGTGCACTTAAAGGCCATGCCTGCAGCACTCTTGGATTGGCCTCTGACGTGCCTCCAACGTAAGCGTACAAAGCGGGCCGTGTAGCGCGGAGGCGGGCTTGCTGGCAAGCTGCGAAGATGGAAGCCGAGGACGGGTCGAAGGCGCGGCGGGTGCGGCGCAGCGTGGAGGAGAAGCAGCGGATCGTGGCGCTTGCCGGGGCGGCGGGGGCCTCGGTGGCGCGCATCGCGCGTGAGAACGGCGTCAACTCGAACCAGGTGTACGCGTGGCTGCGGTTGGCGAAGCTGGGGAGGCTGGGCGAGGCGGCGGACCCGGGGACGCTGTTGGCGGTGCGGGTGGCGCCGGAGAGACCGGCGCGGCATCGCAGCCAGCCCGCGGGCGGGGGCGGGGTGTGGCAGGAGCTGCGGCGGGGCAGCGTGCGGGTGGAGAACGGCGCCGACCCGGTGCTGCTGCGGGTCGTGCTGGAGCAACTGGCGGAATGATCGGCCCCCGGGCGGAGACGCGGATCTGGATCGTGGCGGGTCTGACCGACCTGCGGCGCGGGTTCACGGGGCTGAGCGCGATGGTGCAGACGGCGCTGGAGCAGGATCCGTTTTCCGGCCACGTGTTCGTGTTTCGCGGGCGGCGGGGCGACCTGGTGAAGCTGCTGTGGTGGGATGGCGACGGGCTGTGCCTGTTGGCGAAGCGGCTGGAGCGGGGGCGGTTCGTGTGGCCGCGGGCGGAGTCGGGGACGGTGGCGCTGACGCGGGCGCAGCTCTCGATGCTGCTGGAGGGGATCGATTGGCGGCGGCCGGAGCGGACGTGGGTTCCGCGCTGCGCGGTATGAGTTAGTAATATCTCTTTGCGAGTGATTCTGTTACCGGGGGCGTGGGCCGGGCGTATTC
>JBOGKM010000073.1:0-13995 GCA_050747745.1 Terriglobales bacterium | reverse complement strand
TGAACAAAGTTTCCGCGTGGCGCCGGCAATATGTGAACGTGCAATTAGTGCCGGGGCAGGAGCCTTCGGCCCCCGAAGTGCCGCCGGCGCCGGACGCGGAGCCGAATCCGATGAATGTCTGTTGGCTTTGCGGCTCGCAAGAAGATCCGCACGAATTGCGCGTCCGCATGGTACACCAGTACTGCGAACGGATGTGGCGGCGGACGGCGCCGCCGGAGGCTCCCGATGGCCAATCAACCGAGCGCGCTGACTAACCTGCTGACCCGGCTGCGCCTTTTGAAGGCGAAAGACGCTGCCGGCGTGGCAACCCGCGGGCCGCTTTCCGATTCGCTGCACAAGGCGGCGGGCGTGGGGTTTGTGCCGGGCCGCGTGGTGTACGACACGGTAACGGGGCAGTTCGTGCAAGTCGCGGCCGTGGGAACGGCGCTCGTTCACCCATCGAAGATGCCGGAGGAAACCAATGGCTGAGAAAACGGAGAGGCCGGCGGTAACGCAGCCGGTGGTGCATGTCCCTGGCATGCAGCCGGTGCCATACGTGGCGATTACACTGCCGGATGGCACGGTCGCGCTGAGGCATCCGAGCGAACTGCAAAAAACGCCGTCGCCGGCGAAAATGAAGGGAGGGAAGTGATGGCCGTTCCGGTGCTGGAAGCGATTGCCGATGCGATCATGGCGTTTGAGGGCTGGAAAGTGGGCTCGCGCAGCTATCGAAACCGGAATCCGGGTAATTTGCGGGCCGCGACTCTCCCGCACGAGATGGATGCGGGCGGCTACTGTGTGTTTCAGTCGATGGTGACGGGCTATCAGGCGTTGCTGCGCGATTTGCGCGCGAAGGTGACGGGGCAAAATACGCATGGGTTAAACGCTGATTCGAGCCTCCTGGATTTGATGTCCGTCTACGCGCCGGCGTTGAACTTTAACTCGCCGATGATGTACGCGGCTTTCATTGCGGCCTGGCTGTCTGATGTTTACGCCCCCTGGGAATTCGGCACCTTGCATACGATTTCAGCTGTGTTTCATTACGCCGATCAGGAGCTGCCCGTTGGCCAGTCTGGTTCCTAACGTGCCGCTGCGGTTTATGCTGCCCAGTCAGAAGTACGCCTTGATGAATTGGTTGTCGAAGCAGCTTGGCCTTCCGGGGCGGATTTCCGCGCAAGTGTTGGGGCAGTGGGGCGAGACGCTGGGCGTGGAGATTTCAACGACGGATTACGACCTGGTGCGAAATCACATGATCGTCACGCCGGCGGCTGGCGGGGAGGGCTAGATCGTGGGCATCATCTGGAAATTCATGCTGGGCCTGGTCCTTGGCGGGGTAGCGAACGAGCTGGTGGGAACGGGCGGGTTTCTAGATATTTTGGGGATCGGTTTGGCCGATGATGTGCTGCTGTTCGTGCTGAAACGATTTATCCCTGGGATGAACGAACTCACCCTTGTTGAAAGCTTCGCGCTGGACGTGTTCTTGGCCGAGGGTGTGAAGATCGAGCACCAGGAGCAGGCGGATGAGGATGAGGAAAAACGCGAGCGCGATGAGCGAAACCTGTTCGCGCGGCATGCGCCGTTTGTGGTGCCGAGCGTTTTCGGTCAGTTTGACGTTGCCGACCTGGGCCTGTTTTGGTGGTCAACGGATACGGTGATAGCATCCGACATTCCCGCCGAACTGCTGGGGATTGCTGGTGAGGCGGCGGTGGCGATGTGAATGGAGGGAGCTGATGCGCGCGCGAAGCTGGTGGAATTTATTTTGGCGCTGGATCGTCTTGTGCGAAGTGGTTGGTATGATAGTTTGTGGCCTTTTGAGCGCGATGAGTTGGCAAGCCCTGCACGTGACTTGGCTGGCCCTCTACCACCACCCGAATTTGCTTTTGAGCGTCGGCACCACGTTCATATCCGCGGCGCTGGCTGCGCTGGTGCTCTTCGCCGGATTCGTAGTAAGTTTGCCGGTGCTGGCGATCAGTGAGTGGGTGAGTTCGCGGGAAAAACTCGCGATCGCGCGCCGTGAGGCGGCGATCGCAACCGTGACGCCAATTCCGGTGCGGGGAGAGCGCGTTGGCCGTTCCTGAATCCGAGCTCGCCTCTTACGAAGGTTTGAACGCCTCCAGCGTTGTCCTGTGGCGCGCGTTTTTGAAGCTATACGCCGATCAATTCGCGTCTTTCCAGTACAACGTGCGAGTGGGGCAGGGGATTATGGCTCCCGCGTATTTGTCTCCCGCCGAACAAGCCACCTGGAAAGCCCTCACGCAAAAGCGGATTGACGTCCTGGCCGATCGGCTCGATCAAACTTGGATTATTGAGATCGTGGAACGGCCGGGGCTGGCCTCGGTGGGGCAGTTGATTGGCTACCAACACCTTGCTCAGGAGTATTTGCAGGTCAAACCAACAATCGTGCTCGCGCTGATCTGCGCGCGGATGGGGTACGACATGGGCTCGATTTTTAAGAAGCAAGGCGTGATGGAGTTCATCTTCCCGCCGGGAAAGCAGCCGCGGTTACCCCCTCAATTTCTGCCTACAAGCTGGGCGCCCGCTGTGGTGTGAAGGTTTGCGTTCGGTTATGGAATGCCAAATTGCTTAATTCGTAATGCCACGGCCGTTTTGTGCCAATTTGGCGTTTTGGGTGCCAAGCGACGTCAGCCGGCGTGCCGGGAGTTTGGCCCCAAAATGCCGGTTTTCGCCCGTAGGCGTGCCATCCTGGCATGGTGGGCGTATTGTGCCGGCATCGACGTCGTGTTTAAAACCCACGAAAACGACAAATAAATGGCATGGCCCTGCGGGATCGGGAGCGCGGATAAGACAATTTTATTTTGGAACAAAGTGTCACGCGATTCGATTTGGGGAAAGTGGGAAAAACGCCGGCGTCGACGGCGAGCGATTTGCGAACCGGCCGGTTCGATCGCGAAATTAACCCAGGCCGAGGAGCTGAAGCGCCGTGGGGTAGCTGAGGAGTTCGCCGAACGCCTTCGCATCGCTGTCTAGCTCGGTGGCTAGATTGGTCCTGGCGGTGGCCAGGGCTGTTTCGCCCTTGGTTTCCTCGGCAGCCGCACTCACTTTATCGGCTTCGGCCGTGACCCGCATCCTGTTCGACAGCTCTGCCAGGCGCAAGTTGTACGACTCCGCGGCCGTGAAATCGAGTAGCACCAGGTTGATAACGTCCGTGTCCGCATAGCCTTCCTGGGTCAGGAAGTTGATCACATCGTCCACGCCGAGGATGTCCCGATCGTACATCTGCTTTACTTGCGAATAGGTGAGCGACTTTCCACCGCCGGGCAGCTTGGTGATGGTGTTCTCGAACTGCGCTTCGATCTCGTACAGGGCAATTTCATCGTCGGTGAAATTGAGCTGCTTCATTAGCGACTCGAGCGTGTCCTGGGTGATGACGTTCTTTTTCCACGCGGTAAGCGCCGCGGTGCCCACGCGCTGCTGCGCGGCGAAATAACGCTCGTGCGTATCCAGCCAAATGATGTGAGGGATGTCGAGGGGATCGAAGCCGAGCTGCGTCAGGGTTTTCGTCGCGTCGTCCGCGGTGATTTGGCCGGCGTTGAGCAGCTTGGAGATGTCGCCGCGGGAGAGCTGCTTTTTTGCTTCGGCTAAGAGCTGCGTCTGCAGGTCGGGCGACAGGCCGAGGTTGAGGCACCTATCCGCATACGTGGGCAGATCGATCGCGCCGCGAAAGTAGAGTTTGGCGAGCGCGGTTGCACCGAGGTCTTTGACAGGGTACTGGCGGTTTAGATCGCGCGTGAGCGGCGTCCTGACCAGTGTGGCGTAACTCGATTCCATTGCCTGCCGCACGATGTTGGAGGGGTTGACGGCCTGATCGATGAGGCCAAGGAAAGGTGTGAGCGTTTTGTAGAAGCCCATCCCAAGGTGGTTGCCGAGTTGGTCCACAATCCATTCGTTGAGGGCCAGGGCGAGCGCCTTTGATAGCAGGAACTTTTGCGCTTGTATGCCCGAGCCGGGGAGTGTGGGGTCGAATCCCTGATTTACCAGGGTGAACGGCTCGATCAGGGAGTTAAACAGCGTCTGTGCCGCTCCCGCGGCCGCGGATGTGCCGAACGAAATGCTATCTCCCCCGCCACCCGTCATGGCCTTCACCAGGATGCCCACGGCGATTCCCGCCTCGATTCCCGCCGCGGCCTCGAGTGGCTCGGCCGAGTGTTCGTAGGCGGCGGCTTCCGCTTGAGCCCAAACGGTGTCCACCGCAGACTCTGCTTCGGCCAGGTGAACGATGATGAACTCTAGAATGCTGATGAACGTGGCGAAGGTGCGGCTGGTTGTTCCGGTGGCCTGCTGGATCGCGCCGATGGTTTTCCCGTAGTCTTCATAGTTGGTCTTCAACCAGGCGAACAACTCCTCCCAATCCTGAAGGGCCTGCGACGGCCCGACGATTAGCGGAACGTCGCTCGATCCGGCGCCGCCGTCATTCGTGGGGAAAGGCGGTAGGGGAGTGTCGCTCATGGCTCTACGCCTCGAGTCCGATCAGTTGTTTCACGGTGCTCACGTTCGTGGACACATCATCGCTGATCTCTGTCTGTTTCCCTTGCACGGTCTGTGAGATGTCCGATACCGCTGTGTTGATGGGCTGCGGCGGTGGCACGGGCGAGTCTGTGAAAGTGGTGTTGAAGGGATTGCTCCAGATCGATTTCAGTCCTACCAGATCGCGCCAAAAGGAGTTGATAAGCGTGGCGCGGTCCAGGTAGCCGAGGGGCGTGAGGAATGCGCCGAACATCCGCTGCATCGTGTTGATGTGCTGTATCACGGTGTTGAAGGGCAGGAGGATGTAACCCTCGATCCGCTCGAACATGGTGTTGAGCTGTGTGGCCAGCTTGTGATTCACCAGGCCGACGATGGCCGTCATCCGCCGGATCGTATCGACGATCTTCAGGATGGGCGCGACGAAGGTGTTGAAATAGTGATCGTAGAGCGCCCGCATACGCTTCATGTTGGCCTGCACGTTGGTCTGGTACCACTTATACCAACTGCGCAGACGGTTAATTAAATCCCAGATGGCAGACCAGATTTGCCAGTGCGTGATTTGGGCGAGCGGTTTGAAGATGCCGAGAAAGCTGCCGAAGAGATTGCCGAGCCAGCTCAAATCCACGGTTACGCTCCTGCCGGCGCGGCGATTTGGGAGATGCTATCGGCGAAAGCGTCGAGCTTCGCTTTCACGGCCGCGGGCGTGAAGTCCGCCTGTGCGACCGTGATGGTGAATGGGCCGTGCTCGCCCACGGTGAAGTGGATCACATAGCTTTGCAGCGGCGAGCCGTTTTGCGCGAAGCTGGAAACCTGCTTGATGGTCTGTACCGCGTATTTCGGTGGCATGATTCGCTCCCCTACTCGTAGACTTGTTCTCCCGGTGGAATCCCAATTGACTCGATCATCCCGTACAGCAGGTTGATCTGCCCTTCAAGCTGGCTGCTGGCTTGGGCAATGAGCCCGACCGTGATGCTGATGACGCCGGAGATCGCGCTGTTGATTAGCCCGGCAATTTCCTTGGCGATCGCGGCGAGCAGCGCGATCGCGGCGTCCGCGAGGTCCGGCACCCAGCCCGCCACGTTGCTCTCGAACGATTTGTCCAGGGCCATCGTGTCCGCAATTTCGTTTTCGTAGTTGAGCTGAGAAAGACTCGAGTCAAGCGCGCCGAACGTGCCGTCGATCCCGTCGAAGATGCTGCCCATCGTATCGAGCGTGGTGGAAATGTCCTGGGTGGCGGCGACTGGGCCATCGGTCTGCGAGTCGAGAAGCGCCTGGAGTGTGTCGAAATTGGAAGTATCGCTGGCCAGCAGCAAATTAAAATCGTCGGTGGCCTGGTTGAAGGTGTCCGGCGAAGGCGAAATGTCAGTGAGCACTGGTAAGGGACGCAATTTGTTTCTCCAAGCTCGTCACTCGGCGCTCGAAATCGCCGAAACTGGTGCTGAGCTTCACTAGCTCGATCTTCAGCTCGGTGAGTGTGCCGATCATTTTCAGCCCGATGCTGACGATGGTGATGACGCTGATCGCCGCGCCGAACGTATAGTAAAGCGTCGCCGGTGAGATCGCCGCGATCACTCCGCGTTCTCTTTTAGCAGCTCGCCGAGTTCCCGAAAACCTTCGATGATGAGCCGCAGCGCGTGGCGAGCGGCATTGCCGCGCGGCCCTTCTTCTAGGGCCAGGTCGGCGGAACGCTTCGCAAGGGAGGCGAGAGCGGCCGAGCCTGCTCCTGGTTTGCCCGCTGCGGGCGCCTGCGCGCCTTGTAAAATCTTCAGCAGGTTCCCAAGGCCGTTTCGTCCCTCTGCTGGTGTTGCTTTAGTCTCTGAGCCTGTGAGTGGCATTTTTGGTCCCCTTTAGAGCTGCTCGATTGCGGCTGAAACATCATAGTACCAATCCGTCGAGCTGCCGGTGACGGTGTTGCCGATGGTAATCACTGTGTCGGCGTCCGGGTAGATAACGGCGGAGCCGCTGGATGCTTCGACGCTGCTGGCGGAGGCCGCACCGTTGGCCAGCAAGAGGCTCATTGAATAGCCGTGCTGCGTCCATTTGACGGTGTGCGGGACCGAAGCCCCGCCAGTTCCGCCATTGACAAAGACTCCCACGCTGGCGCGGAAGCGCCCGCCGACTGTGGCGGTGTACGTGGTGATGGTGGCTGCCGCCGTGGTCTGCGAGGTTTCGTCCTGGGCTGCCACCACGTTCGGGTATTGATAGTCGCTGCCGAGGGCGATGGTCTGATTGGGCCAGCTCCCCGTGATCGAAATTCCTGTGCCGGCGGTGAGCGCCGGCGAATCGGTTCCGGTGCCGCCGCTCGCCACTCCCAGCGGAACGTCGAGCGAAACGTTGCCGCTCGTGTCAATGGAGAGTCTCGACGCGCCGGCGACGAGGTCGTAGATAATGATGGTGCTGTGTTCGCCTGCGGCACTGTTCTCTTGCAGGTACCAGTGCGCGGTGCCGGCAGCGTTTCCCAGATAGAATTTTGGGTAGAAGTCCGAGCGTACGAAGACTCCCGCGTCCGATGTGACGACGCCGCTGAAAGTGGGCGCGCTGGCGACGGCGAGGGTGTTGGCGGGCCAAGTGCCGGTGATGACCATATTGCTGCCGGCGGTGAGCGCCGGGGAGGTGAGCCCCGTTCCGCCGTGATCGACGGGAAGCGGATCGGCAAGCGAAGCATAGTTCGATGAATTGGTGATGGTGTTCGCGGGCCAAGTGCCGGTGATCGAAATTCCTGTGCCGGCGGTGAGCGCCGGCGAATCGGTTCCGGTGCCGCCGTGGGCGATTGCGAGTATCCCGGTGATGTTGGAAACGTCCAGGGTGACCGCGGCCCAGATGGGATCGGCGCCGGTGCCTTGCGCGGTGAGAACGTAGCCGCTGGTGCCGGGATCTAGAACGTGAAGCGTGCCTGTGCCCGCGCCGATTAGAACGGCGTGGGCGTCCACGGTGGTAAGGCCGGTGCCGCCCTCCGGCACGGTGACCGGCAGGGTGAGCCCGCCATAATAGTCAGGGAATCCAGTAGGCATCTATTTGCCCTTCAGATCGCTGAGATCGGCTTGCTCGGCCGTCACGTCGCGGCCCACGTCTCCCGCTTCCGCTTGCAGGCCGTGTTGACGCTGGAAGATGTGAAGGAAACCCGTCATCGCTTTGCCCCACCATTTGCCCGCGTCAGCTGCGCGCTGCGCACGCGAGCTGATCGTTTCGTCTGGAAGTCCGCCGGTAAGCACGCTGGCGAATTGATCGAGCCCGACCAGGGTGCGGTGGACGTAGCCTTCGCGCTGCGCCTGTCCCGCGAGGGTGCGGATTTGCTTCGGTGTGAGTTTTGCCGCCATTTACGATGCGCCTCCGGTGACCGCGGCTAGAACTTGCTGCACGGAGTTTCCAGGCGCCGCCGGCGTGACGATGATATGCACGGAGATGGTGTGTTCGTAGGTGTCGTCGTCATTCCAGGTGACGGCGGTGATTTGCGTGGGCTCGGTGAGGATGCTGATGTCCTCGGGCCATTCGAATAGCACGTCGCCGCCGGCGAAGTCGCCTTGCTCGTTGGACGGGAAAATCTGGTACAGACCCCAAAGCAATTTAATGTGCGCGAGCGCGTTGACGCCGGGAGGGAAGAACACCCGCACGCCGGTGATGGTGCCCATCACGATTGGAATCGCGGTGATGAGCGGGGAAGTGCTGCTGGTGAGTTTTGGTGTGGTGATCGCGGCGCTGAAGATCACGGCGGAATCCCTCCGCCGCGCTAGGAACTGGCGGCCGGCGCCGGCGCTGCGACCTGGCTAACGATCACAACTTCCGGCGAATAATCGTGCAACCATCCGGAGGCGACGAAAGTGACGGCGCCTTTATCCGATGTGCCTGTCACCTGGGCTGCTAGCGTCTCGCCTTCGCGAAGGAAAATAGGGCCGGCTTTCCAGGCGCCCGCGGCGGAGCTGAGATTTGCGGCCGTGTCGGTGATGAATTTTGTAAATCCGCCGATGGCTTGCGCGCCGAAGGCAACGGTAACGCTTTCGCCACTTTCGTTGTCCAGTGATAGGAAAGTTACTTCGAGCCATTGCCCCGGCTTCACTTGTTCGGCTGTGATGGTGATGGCCGTGCCGGCATCGGTGAGGCCGGTTTTCCGTAGGAACCAGGGCTGCTTCATTTCTTCGCCGGGGTGACGGCCGGCGCGGGTGAGGGCGCGGGCGCGTGCTGGAACAACTTGAGATCGTTCATCAGCGTGACGAACGCATCGTTAACATCCTTGGTGAAGACAGCGATGGCGTTGCTGATGATGGCTGCATCCGTGCCGGCGGGAGCGAGCTTGGCCGCGTCCGTGGCAGCTTCTTCGATCGAATACGCGAGCGCCGTTTCGACGCTTTGCCACTTCGACGCGCCTTTGCCGCCGACGCCGGACCACAACTTTTCCATGTCGGTGATGAGCCCCGGTAGGACGGTGAGCCCGCGAAGTACCCAGGTAACGATGATGGACCACATAAAGCCTCCCGTTGCGAAGTAAGCAGCGGAGCCGGTGCGCGAGCCGGCCCCGCACCAGCAATGCGCTCCCTTCGCGTTTAGGAGTGCTGCTGGATCACAACCACCTTGGCCGTTGCGCCGGTGGCTGCCTGTGTGAGGATGAGTTGAAACTTTCCTACGCCGGCCGGCGAGAAGATTTGATCGCTGCTCATCCCGTCGCCGAAGCGGTAGAGTGCCGAGCCATGCGGAGCGCCGCCCTGCATCTTGCCGACAACGGCGCCGGTTTCGCCGGTGGTCATGGCCAAGGTAGATTCATTCGCTGCTTGCACCGTGAGTACACCTTTGGCCGTGGCGCCGGCCGCGGCGAGGATGCCGGCGGTGCGGAAGTACACATCGCCCTTGAGCGTGCCGGTGGTGGCGTTGAGCACGGTTTGCAGCTGCTCGGCTTCGCCGAACTCTTCCAGGTTTTTGTACAGCAAGTCGAGGTACGCCGAATCGATCGGGATGAACGAATCGGTGTCCTGGCTGAGCTTGAAATTCGAGAAGAACGTGTCGGGCGTATCGCCGTCCACCGGCGCTTGCACCAAGATCGAAGCGATGGGGAAATCGAGCGGCAGGTCCAAATCCTCGTCTCCACTGGCCGCCGTGGCGAACGATGCCAGCTCTTTCGCCATGACGTAGCCGAGACGCGCCGGCGCGCCGCTATCGATCACCGTGGCGATCACGGAGAGCTTGCCATTGCCGGTGGCAAATCCCGCCGTGGCGCTGATGGTGAAAGCGTGGGTGAGCTGGAGCTGCGGATTCTGGAGGGTGCTGGTATCCAGATAGAAAGCGGTGTCTCCAGGTCCGCGGCGGAAGTCGATCACGGCTTCTTCGATCACGGTGCCGGCCGCGGCTTGCGTGAGCTGTTGAAACGGCAGGCGCCCGGAGTCAAAGAAGTTCTTCGCTTGTTCCTCGCGCATCGAGAGCGAATGGATCACGCTCGATCCGTCGAGAACTGCCAGTTTGGACACCATGCCATTCAGCCGGCCCACGGTGTTGCTGGTGGCGCCGTTGGTGTTGGTGTACTGAACGCGGAGCTTTACGATCTTCAGCCCGGAAGAAATATCCTTCGTCACGGTGTCTGAATCGTGAAGAGTCTGCCCGTTGATTAGATATACATCACGAAGTTTCATGTGCGGCTATCCTCTCTGGTGAAGTGTGAATCGGGCTGCCGAAGCGGTTAGCCGGAAATTTTCTTCTGATGCAGCGCGCTGGTGACGGCCGTGACGCGCTGGATGTTGTTGGGGCTGCCGCGCGGCGAACGCGGTGGCAAGATGACTTGCTGGATCACCGCGAGGTACGGTGCGAAGCCCGCGTTGTACGCCGGTTGCGCGCCGGCGACTCCTGACGGGTAGCGCGTGGCGCCCTTGGAGCTGGCGGCGGA
Organism: Terriglobales bacterium; assembly: GCA_050747745.1. Classification (GTDB taxonomy): domain Bacteria; phylum Acidobacteriota; class Terriglobia; order Terriglobales; family SCQP01; genus SCQP01. Next base: position 3,665 of record JBOGKM010000073.1, on the reverse strand, counting down.
CTGCCATTTTGCGGTGCCCACAGCGGTGACGCCCTTGGCGAATTGTCCGTTGGAAACGGCCTGGGCTACGCCCTGGCCCCAACTATCGGCGGCGGCGGCGGTGGCGCCGGCCCAATCGACGTTGGTGTTCTTCACGCCCGCTAGGTAATCCGGCCCGGCCGCTTGTGCGCGGGTGCTCCACTTGGAAGAGATGCTGGAGATGTCTTTCGTGGCGATCGGCATGGACGCCCTCCTGGGTAGGATAAGACTCGCAGTCCTGGTACGTTGTCAAGAGAAATCTACTATTAGTAGTGTGCCTGTGCGGCGCAACCGCTACATCTTGTGGCTTGACAGGTCACTGGCCCCGCGTATGATGCCGGTCAGATGGTACGGATTCGAATTCGGTTGGTGAACTGCGGACGCGAAAAAAACTTTCGCGAATGAATAATTTATTAGAGTAGTAGCAGTACGGTAACCCCCCCGCAAAGTTCGCCCGCCGTGACTCGGTGGTTTTACATGGACAACCCAGGCATGAAGAAGGTTTCACGCGGAAGTAATTCGTGCAATGACTTTCCCTCGGTGATCACAACGCACGATGGCCGGAGCGCGGAAGTGCTGATGGTGCTCTCCCGTGTGGCAAGTTCCGAGCTATGTGTTTGCGGCGGGGAGCAATTTATTTACTGGTTGCGGGCGAATCCCGAGCTCGCGCAAGGGATCGCCGATGGTTTTGCCGATGCGGTGCGGCAAACCATTCTCGACCACGCTCGGCGAGGTCTTCGGTGAGCCGCGCGGGGAAAGTTCGCCGGCCAGGCTATTCTCGGATCGCCCTTGCCGCGCCGGTTCTGCTCGTCATCTGCGCGGCAGTTGTCGGCTGCAAGGCGAAGGCCGTACCCCCCGGTTCGCCGCCTTCGCCTTCAGCCGACCATTCCATCACGCTTACTTGGAATCAGAGCTTCGCGAACAATCCCGCCTGTGCGACGGCGTCCGCAACGTCCTGCATAGCTGGATTCGACGAAGGGTACGTCCAATCGGACGGATCGGACGTGCAGCTCCACACGGACGGGCAATCCGTCTGTGCAGGGACCACCGAGCCCGAGGGCTGCACGTCTACCTTTAACGGTACGTTGCCAATCGGTAACGTGGTGTTCTACGTCGTCACCACGTTCAACGATCAGACGGGGAAAGCCGGCGCGACGGCCGCGGCTCTTTCGCCGGCGGTGGCGGTGGGCGCCGATTCAGCAACGGCCGTGGTGGTGAAAATCAATGACTGATGCAAGGCAGCGCCCGCGGCGGAAAAGCGGACTGAGCGATGACTGACACTACACGCGCAATCGTTAGCCGGGTGCGACTTTACGCTTGCGAGACGGGCGTGGCGGCGGACCCGCTGTGCCCGTGCGAGGGGCGGTACTTCGCCTGCAATCGCGTGCGCACCATCGATCAGCTCTACACCCTTTCGCCCAGCGATCCGCACTATCCGCGGTACCCATCGAAGCGGGGCGACCGCGCGCGCCTGGAGCGGGTGCGCGAGTACGCCCATAACAACGTGCCGGGAACCTTCGACGCCTTCATGTTCCAGAAGATCCATCAGCAGATCGATTTCACGATCGATGAGGCGAAACGGAATGTATGAGCGGCCGCGGCTCTGCGATCTCCCCGAGCGTGGCACTACGGGGCGCGTCTGGTGGAAGATCGTCGGGCTGATCGAAGATGCGGTGATGATTGCCCGGCGGCTCGCCTCGTCACATGACCGGCAGGCGTCCGCCCTCGAACGGATCGCCCTGGAGCTGAATCGTGCCAATGACCGGGCGGAATTGAGGGCCGCGGAAGCACCAAAACAGAGGGGTTGAGCCCTCTTAATTTAATACATATTCGATAAGTCCCCAAATCAATCAGCACAACGACTTACGAGGCACCCGAAGCAGAAAACGACTAATGCCGAACATCAACCAGGAAACAGCAGACATAGCTCTAGCGCTCGTCACTGGACTCGACGCCGCTGGGCTCCCATTTCACGCCGAAAGAGTCCGAGGATGTGGGCATTGGTTCAAACAGTGGCGGTGTGATGCCTGCGGCGAGCGTGACTGGTCCATGAAGCACTGGTGCAACGTGAAACTTTGCCCCTGGTGTAGCCGGGCTCGGGTAGCGCGGCTTTACGGCCGGTACGGTGACGCCCTGCAAGCCATCACCCGGCCCCGGATGATTACCCTGACCGTCAGGAACATCCCTGAAGGGGAGCTCCGGTACAACCTGCGCCGATTCAGTAAGTGCCTGAGCCGCTTCTGGGAGAAATTCCTTAAGGGAAAATCATGTGGTGCGTGCGTGGCTACCGAAGTCACCTATAACCGGGACACGCGCACCTGGCACCCCCACGCGCACCTGGTTTACGACGGCGATTTTATTGCCCAGGCAGAGCTGGCAAACGCATGGCGAAAGGCAAGCGAAGGGTGGGGCTATGTGGTGGATATTCGCGAGCTTAGAGGGAACTGGGCTCGCGAGCTTTTGAAGTACGTTGGCAAGTCGGCCGAGTTTGCAGATCGGAAAAACGCCCTCTTTGAGTTTGTGAAAGGCACTACAAAATTTCGCTTCTGGCGGACGTGGGGAAGGTTCTACAAAATCCCCGAGCCGGAAGAGGGCGACGTGCATGAGCGGAAGTGCCCCAAGTGCGGCACGCTGATGGTCCTGGAGGAGGACAACGTGGCGCTTGAGAGCATCCTGAAAAATTGGAACGGTGCGTTTGGAGAGGCGGGCGAAAGACCTGAGTACCATCCGCCTCCTAAAACAGAAACGGAGTGGTGGTCACATGCCTCGACGAATTAGAACGCTTCTCCCCTATGGTGCGGTGACGTCGCGGGACGGTAGTCAGTTTTACGTGCGACGTGTGGGCCACGGCAGCCGGCAAATCGTGATCTCGATTCCCCGGCCGCTGGTGAAGAAATCCGGCTTCGCGCCGGGTTTGTGCGTGAAACTCTGGTGGGACGGTGAAGTGATGCACGCGAAACCGCTGCTGGGTGATAACCCGAACGCGGAAGGGGTTGAATGATGTTTCTGAGACAGATCGATTTGGCCAACATCGTCGATCCGCTGGCGCCGGTGCGCGCGCAGATCGATCCGGCATCCCTGCAAGAATTGGCGGACTCGATTCGCGAGCTGGGAGTGATTCAACCGATTGTTGTGCGGCCGGCGGGCGAAAAGTTTGAAGTGGTCGCCGGGCATCGCCGGCTGATGGCTTGCCGGATGCTCGCCCGGCCGGCCATCGAGTGCCTGGTCCGCGAGGAGCCCGGCGAGGCCGATGTGACGGCCGCGCGACTCCATGAAAACCTGATTCGGAAAGAAATGACTCCGGTGGAAGAGGCGGTGGTCTATGCGGAGCTTTTCGAAAAGTACGGCGACTTGGAGAGAGTGGCCGCGATGGCTCATCGCTCCTTGGCTGTTGTGGAACGCCGGCTGGCACTACTGGCGGGCGATGAGGCGATCCGCGATGCCTTGCACGCGGGCGACATTTCGTCGGGCGTGGCGGAAGAATTAAACCGGGTGAATGACAAAACCACGCGCGCTTTTCTGCTTCGCTTCGCGGTGGCTGAAGGCGCGACGGTGAACAAAGTTTCCGCGTGGCGCCGGCAATATGTGAACGTGCAATTAGTGCCGGGGCAGGAGCCTTCGGCCCCCGAAGTGCCGCCGGCGCCGGA
>JBOGKM010000072.1:0-9415 GCA_050747745.1 Terriglobales bacterium | reverse complement strand
GCCGGCGCCGTCTGCGCCGCCGCCGCCAAGCATAGCCCGGCCAGGACCACAGCCAGCTTCGGCAGATTCCTACGCGTGTCCAAACCACGAGTATAAGCCCGCCACGCTCGATTCAGAAGATGTCGAGATGGATGGTCAGGTACTTCTTGGGATTCGTGCGGATAGCCTTGATCAGCGTGCGCGCCTCCACGCTCAGGTGGTTGAGGTTGTTGTAAAGGTCGGGATCCTTCAGCAGCTTCGACACCGTCCCGTTGCCGCTCTGGATCTGCTCCAGCACCACGTCCAGGCGCTCCAGCGCGTCTTTCAGCCGCGCGCTCGTATTCGAATTGGTCAGCAGCGCACCCAGCGCACCCTGGCCCGCGTTCAGCCTGGTCGTGGTCTGGTGCAGGCTGGTGATCAACTGGTCGGCATGGTTGTATAAGCTGGGATCGTGGATCAGCTTGGCCATGGTGCCGTTGCCATGCTGAATCTGAGCCACCAGCGTGTTCACGTTGTCCAGCGTGGTGTTCAGCTTGTTGTAAAGCGTCGCGTCGGTCAGCAGCTTGCCCGCCGTGCCCTTGCCGGCGTTGAGGTTGGCGGTCAGGGTCTCAAGATTCTGCGCCGTGTGATTGAAGCGATCATAAAGCTGGCTGGAGTATAGAAGTTTGCCCAGCGAGCCTTTGCCGTTCTGAATCTGGTCCAGCAGTTGTCCGATGCGCTGCTCCAGCAGGTTGGCATTTTCCAGCACGCTATGGCTACTGACCAGCAATTGGTTAATGCCCGTCGAGGTTTCCCCCGGCAGCACCGTACCGTCCACCGCCGGCGGCGAGGCTAACGTGCCCGCGTTGATGTTGACCAGCGTTTGCCCCAGCGGTCCCGCCGTGCCTAGCGCCACCACCGAGTTGGTGCGCAGCCAGCGCGCATGCCCTTTCACCACGCTCATGGTGATCTCGACCGGATCGTTCGGATTGGGTGGATGCTCGGCCAGGTGAATTTTGGTCACGTTGCCGATGACCACCCCCTCCAAATTCACTGCCGCCCCGCTGAGTATCCCGCCGGCATCGGGCACATACGAATAGATAGTCATGCGCGGCGTAAACCAGGAGGATTGCCCGGTCAGCACAAAAATGACAAAGATCAGCACGGCAGCGGCAATGGCCACAAGTATGCCCACCTTCAGTTGCGACCAGCGCACATCCGAGCGACTAGGCAAAAAGCCGACCTCCTCTACTCCGGTTCAGGCTACCATAACGTCTTTTTCGGTTCCGTTCTGCCACGCCCTTAGCCGCCGCGGCAATAGCGCTCCCGCTAGAAAGCTGTAAATGGTAAAGCACTCCAGCGCGAACGGTGGGAACCCCACGAAGCCAGGAACCGGCATGGCGAAGATCCGGTAGCGGTGCAGGATCGGAAAAATGTATTCCCACCGTGCCTGCGCCCAGTAGTTCCAAAATTCCCAGAAAAACCCGCAGGCCGCACCCGAAAGCAGCAGCGCCCAACTCGAGCCCGGCCGCCCGGCTTCGAGTTCCGCCAGCAGCGAGGGCCAACCCAGCCGCCGGTTGATCGGATCCAGCAAGAAGATAAAGCCCACCCACACCAGTGCGAACGTATACGCCGCCAGATGCGATGGCAACGCCAGCGGCACCACCAAAAGCATCACCCCGGCCACGATCCACGGCCCTGGTCGCGCCCGCCAGTTCCGGCAGCGCGAACGCTTCGTCCAGGTACAGTGAAAAAGCTCGGCGGTTTCGAAAATGCCGGGAAATATCGTGGCAAACGCCCAGCTTGCGCCCAGCGCAAACAGCCAGAAATTCCTGGGTACTCCTACGTAAGCCCAGTTGCGCAAGCACAGGTTATAGGCCTCGAAAATCAACCATGCAGGAACCGATAGCAACGCCATCGCTGCGAACGCGCCGCCGTGGTGCAGCAACGAATCGCCCCGCCGGCGATACACAGCCGCGTCCACCGCCGGAATGTAGGCGGTCCACGCCAGCGCCGTGAAAAACGTCACTACCACGGGTATGCGCAACGCCAGCAGCAGCTCCAGCAGCCCCAGCGCGGCCAGCGCCCACCAGCCATAGGCGGGAAATGGACGCGGCGCCGGGCGCGCCGCCATCCGTGCCAGCCAGAGCGCGAAAATGACGGCGGCGGCGCAACCGACCGTAACCAGCATGCAACCATGGTGGCACGTGGTGCGCTAAACTGACGGGATGGAAAAGCTTTATCGCTCTGTGGTGTCCTCGCCTGTGGGTCCACTGACCGTCGCCGTTTCCGAGCGCGGTGTGCGCGAGATTCACTTCGGCGATGTCAACCTCCCTGGCGCTGAAGACAACGCCCGGCATACGAGCACGATCACCCGCCAGTTGCGGGAGTATTTTTCCGGCCAGCGGCAGCGGTTCGATCTGAAGTTGGACTGGCGCGGCACCCCGTTTCAGCAATCCGTCTGGCGAGCCCTGCTGCGTGTCCCCTACGGCAAAACGGCAACCTACGCCGATATCGCTCGCAAAGTCGGTAAACCGCTGGCCTATCGCGCCGTCGGCGGCGCCAATCGCGCCAACCCCATCCCCATCGTGGTGCCCTGCCACCGCGTTCTCGGCAGTGATGGGAGCCTCACCGGCTATTCCGGCCCCACGCGCCTGGATATCAAGGCTCAACTGCTCCAGCTCGAATCTGGCCGCTAAAAAAAATTTCGGCGGGGCTAGGGCGCGGTGCTATACTGACCACCAGTTCAGTTGACTGACTGGTCAGTATCATGACAACTTTGGGCAAAGATCGCCGGCAAGCGTTGACCGAGTTTCGCGAAGCCGAAATCCTGGATGCGGCGCGCAAGGTGTTTGGCGAACGCGGCTTTGGGGCGGCAACGGTGGACATGATTGCCGCCGAAGCGGGCGTGGCGAAAGGGACGCTTTACCTCTACTACGACAGCAAGGATGCTATTTTTTGGGCGGCGCTGACCTCGCGCTACCGGGAAATGTTCGAGCACACCCGGCAGGCCATCGAGGCCGAAAGCGGCGTCAAAAATAAGATCCGCGCGGCACTGCGGGTGCGTTTTGAGTGCTTCCGCAGCGACGAGCAGTTTGTTCGCATGTTTGTTACCGAGTTCGGACATCTGTGTCGCGCCAAAGGGCAGCCGATGCACGAGCTGTACGTGGCCGGCGCGGAGTATATGGCCGCCGTGCTGCGCGAGGGCATGGAAGCAGGCGAAATGCGCGCTTTGCCGCCCATGGAAACGGCGCTTGCACTGATGGAAATGGTGAAAGGAGTGTTCATCATGCGGTTTTCGGGCATACCCGGTCTGGAACCGGATCTGGACGGCGCCGAGTTTGTGTTCGATCTGTTCTGGAACGGCGTGGCGCTGGAGCCGTTGAGGGAAGTGCGGCATGAATAAGTGGGTCTGCCTGCTGGCTTTGGGTGTAGTCGGGACAAGTTGGGCGGCGGCACAAGGGCTGCCGCCCGCGCGCCCGAACCAACCGCCGCCGCTGCAAATTCCGCTGCCGGGCGTAAGCCAGGCGGATACGACGGGCGGCGTGCCACAAGGGGGCGTGAGCGAACAACCGCTGGCGCTGAGCCTGACGCAGGCAATTCAGCGCGGGTTGCGCCAGAATCTGGCGCCGCTGGTGGCCTCCGACGCCAGCCGGCAGGCCCGGGCGCAGCGCCTGGCACAGATGGCAGCGCTGCTGCCCAGCGTGGACGCGAGCGCCAGCGAGCTGCGCCAAAAGATCAACCTCGCCGCGTTCGGCTTCAGCTTCCCTGGCTTACCCTCCATCGTCGGCCCCTTCAATGTGTTTCAGGCGAGCGCGGCGGCGCATGTGCCGTTGGTCGACATGAGCGCGATCGAGAGCACGCGCGCGGCCGGCAGGCTGGAAAAGGCGGCCCAGGATAACCTCGCCTCGGTGCGCAACCTGGTGGTGTTGGCTGTGGCCAATCAGTACTTGCTCAGCGTGGCGGATGAGAGCCGCGTTCAGGCCGCTCAGGCCGAGTTGGCTACCGCGCAATCGTCGCTGCAACAAGCCCGGGATATGCTGCACGCCGGCACGGTGGGTAAGCTAGCCGTCGTTCGGGCCCAGGTGCAGCGCGATCAGCAGCAGCAGCAGCTCACCGCCGAGCAGAACGCGCTGGCCAAGCAGCGGCTGCAGCTGGCGCGCGCCATCGGTCTGCCCTTGGCGCAGAAGTTCATCCTCACCAGCACTACCCCGTTCACCACGCTGACGCCGCCTACGCCCGCCGCGGCGGTGGCCGAAGCGCTGGGCGCGCGGCCCGATTATCGCGCCGCCAAGGCCGTGGTGCGCTCGGCGCAATTGCAATTGGCTTCGGCCAAAATGAGCCGCCTGCCCAGCGTGGCGCTGGACGGCAATTACGGCACCATCGGACACGAGTTGGATTCCAACCACCCCATTTTTTCCGCCGGCGCCACCATCTCGATGCCCGTGTTTGCGGGTGGCGAGCTGGCCGCCGAGCGCGTGCGCGCCCAAGCGCAATTGCGCGATGCCCAGGCGCGAGCCGCCGATCTCAAGTCCGCCATCGGCGTGCAGGTGCGCTCCGCTCTGCTCGATCTCGGCACCCAGCGCCAGCAGGTCGGCGTGGCGCAGCATGCCCAGCAACTCGCCCACCAGGAACTGACCCTTGCCCAGGATCGCTTTCGCGCCGGCGTGGGCGATAACCTGGAAGTGGTGCAGGCGCAGCAGTCGGTCGCGGTGGCAGATGAAAACTACATCGCCGCCCTCTATGGTTTCAATCTGGCCAAGGCTACCCTGGCGCAGGCGCTGGGGGTGGCGGCCACGCAATATGCGCATTATTTGCCCCAGTGAGTCCCGCCGTGGCTAAACAGGAAGAAGGAAAGCAGAACATGCCCAGCAGCCCCAGCACCACCACTCCGCCTCCGGAAACCGAAGCTTCAGCGCCCCGCGCACACCGGCACGGCCGCCGTCTCGCCATTATCATCATCCCGGTGGTCATCATCGTCGGCATCATCTGGGCCTGGAGCTACTACCGCTACCGCGACAGCACCGATGATGCGCAGATTCAGGCGCATATCGAGCCGGTTGCGCCCCGCATCGCGGGAACGGTCCTCGCCGTGGACGTTCACGACAACCAAATGGTGCATGCCGGGCAGGTACTGTTCCAGCTCGATCCCAGCGACTACAAGGCGCAACTGCAGCAGGCCGAAGCCAACTTCCAAGCCGCCCAGGCCGCGGCCTCGAGCGCACGCACCAATGTGCCGGTCACGAGAGCCAATAGCCACGGCACGCTCACCGCCGCCCAGGCGGCGCTGCAACAGGCGCAGGCCAACGAGAAGCTCTCCTCGGCGCAGGTAGCCGCCGCCGACGCCCAGGTCAGCGTCGCGCAGGCAACGCTGAGGCAGGCGCAGGCGCAGGCGCAAAACGCCGTCTCCGCCCGCAACCGCTATCAGCAGCTAGTGGGCAAACAGGAAATCAGCGCCCTGCAATTCCAGCAAGCGGAAACCGCGGCCACCGCGGCCCAGGCGGGGGTGAGCGCGGACCAAGCCAAGGTCAGTGCCGCGCAGCAGCAGGTGGCCAGCGCCGTGGCACGGGAAAACGTGGCGCGCGCGCAAGTGGCCGAAGCCGCCGCCAACGAGCGCAAGGCCGCCACCGCGCCCCAGCGCGTCGCCATGAGCCGCGCCCAGGCGCAAACCGCCCAAGCCAAGGTCGCCCAGGCCGAAGCCGCCGTCGCCCTGGCGCAGCTCAATGTGGACTACACCACCGTGCGTGCTCCCACCAGTGGTCAGATTGGCAACAAAACCGTGCAGTTGGGCCAGCGTCTCGCCCCCGGCCAAACCGTGCTGGTAGTCGTACCGATCAACAACGTCTGGGTGGTCGCCAACTACAAGGAAACTCAACTCAAGAACATGCACGCCGGCCAGAAGGCCTCCATCGGCGTGGATGCATTCGGAACCACGCTGCAGGGTACGGTGAATTCCATCGGCGCCGGCACCGGATCGGTGTTCAGCTTGCTGCCGCCGGAAAACGCCACCGGCAACTACGTGAAAGTGGTGCAGCGCGTGCCCGTCAAAATCACCTTCGATCCGGGCCAGGTTCTCAGCCGCCTCCGCCCCGGTTTGTCGGTCGAAGCCACCGTCTTTACCAACACCAAGTAGCCCTGTCTCCTGTCTCCTGACCCGCACCCGTGGAGCGCGACGCCACAACCCGCCCCGTCATCAATCCCTGGATCATCGCCATCACCGTCATGCTCAGCACCTTCCTCGAGGTGCTGGACACGTCGGTGGTCAACGTCAGCCTGCCTTACATCGCCGGCGGGCTGTCGGCCACCATTGACGAATCCACCTGGGTGCTGACCAGCTATCTGGTGGCCAACGCCATCGTGCTGCCCATCACCGGCTGGCTGGCCAACCAATTCGGCCGCAAGCGTCTGCTCATCGCCGCCGTTTCCGGATTCACCTTGTTCAGCCTGCTGTGCGGCATCGCGCCCTCGCTGCCGCTGCTGATCCTCTTCCGCTGTCTGCAGGGCGCCTTCGGTGGCGCCTTGCAGCCGATTTCCCAGGCGGTGCTGCTGGAGACGTTTCCCCCCGAGGACCGCGGCAAGGCCATGGCTTTTTGGGGATTGGGCATCGTGGTGGCGCCGATTCTCGGTCCGGCGCTGGGCGGCTGGCTCACCGATACCTATTCCTGGCGGTGGGTGTTTTACATCAACCTGCCCATCGGCATCGCCAGCGTGATCATGACGAAAATGTTCCTGTTCGACCCCCACTATATCAAGCCGCGCAGCAACAAGGTGGATGGCTGGGGGCTGGGAATGCTGGCGGTAGGGGTGGCGGCGTTGCAGATCATGCTCGACAAGGGTCAGGAAGCCGACTGGTTCAGCTCGCATTTAATCGTGCTGCTGGCCGCAGCCGCCGTGGTGTTGCTGGTGGGGTTTGTCGTCTGGGAGCTGAAGACCAAGGACCCCATCGTGGACTTGCGCGTCTTCAAGGACCGCACTTACGCCACCGGTGTGTTTCTAATGAGCACGCTCGGCTTTGTCCTCTACGGTGCATTGGTGCTGCTGCCGCTGTTCATGCAGGAGCTGCTCGGCTACAGCGCCATTACCGCCGGACTGTGGACCGCGCCGCGCGGTATCGGCGCACTCATCTTCATGCCGCTCACCGGCATCCTGCTGTCCAAAAAATGGGATCCGCGCATCTTGCTGGTACTCGGCCTGGCGAGCGCCTCCTTTGGCCCCTGGACCTTTTCGCACTTCAACCTCAATGCCGGACCCTGGGCCTTTTTCATTCCTCAGATCGTGCAGGGCGCCGGACTGTCGTTCATCTTCGTCCCCCTCACCACCGTTACCATGGACGCCATCCCGCTCAAGGACATGGGCAATGCCACCAGCCTGTTCAACCTGATGCGCAATCTCGGCTCCGCCATGGGCATCAGCGTGGTCGAAACCCTGGTCACCCGCCGCGCGCAGTTTCATCAGAGCCGGCTGACGGCCCAGATAAGCTCTTCTAACCCCATGCTGCAGCACCTGCAGCAAAGCTTCCAGCAGATGCTGATTGCTCGCGGCATGGACGCCACCACCGCCGCCCGCCAGGCCCTCGCTGCCGTCTACCTCATGGTGCAAAAGCAGTCGCTGCTGCTCAGCTACGTCGAGGCCTTTTTTGTGCTCGCCATCATCTTCTGGCTGATGGCGCCGCTGGTGATGCTGATGAAGCGCCCCTCGCACTCGCGCTCCGTCTCGGCGCACTGAGCGGAATTCAACCTGCTGGGGATCGAGGGCCTCCGCGCGGTGGTCTCCCCTGGAAGCGGATCAGTCCAGGAAATCGAGGCGCGGCGCGCGGGGAATCACGCCCGCGGCGTGGCCGCGGTCGAGCAGCTCGCGGATCGCGCGCTTGTCGTCCTCCCCGTAGGCGAGCGTGCGCTCGTTGACGTACATGCCAACGAACTGGTCGGCCAGGTGCGCGTCCATATCGCGTGCAAACTGATGCGCGTAGGCCAGCGCCTCGTCGCGGTGGTCGAGACCGTATTGAATGGACGCCTTCAACACGCCGGAAAGCCGCGCCGCGAATGCCGCCGGCAGGTCCCGCCGCACCACGTTTCCGCCCAGCGGCAGCGGCAAGCCCGTCTCCTGCAGCCACCAGCGGCCCAAATCCAGGATCTTGTGCAGCCCGGAGGCCGCATACGTGAGTTGGCCCTCGTGAATCAGCAGTCCGGCTTCGGCGCGTCCCTCCACGATGGCGGGAATGATTTGATCAAAGGCAATGACCTGCGTCTGCACCTGCGGATCCCACAGGTGCAGCACCAGCGCCGAGGTGGTGCGTTCGCCGGCAATGGCGATCACCTTCCCGCGCACCTCCTCCAGCGCCATCGGCCGCGCCGCCACGATCATCGGCCCATAGCCGTACCCCACGCTGCCGCCGTGATTGAGCAGCCGATAGCGATCCTGCAAATACGGGTAGGCGTGAAAGCTGACCGCGGTCACGTCAAATTCCGCCGCCAGCGCGCGGCGGTTGAGATCTTCAATGTCGCTGAGCACGTGCGTGAATTTCACCCCTGCCAGGCCCACTTTGTTGGTGGCCAGGGCGTAGAACATGAACGCATCGTCGGAGTCGGGACTGTGGGCGACGGTGATGGCTTGCGGCGTGTGGATCATACGGGGGTTCAGCGCGGCGCGCGGCACAACGGCGCGATCCCAACTTAGCATGAGCGCGCGGATTGGCTCAAGCCTTCGACAGCTCGGCGAGGAGCGTTTCGCGGCGCGCCAGCGCAATCTGGTCGGTCTGCACCAGCGCCACGCGATACACGATGGCGGCCAGGACCGTGAGCAGCGCCAGCAGCACCAGCCCCGTCCAGGGCTGATGCAGCGCGTAACCGGCGAGCACGCACAGCACCGCCAGCCCGATCGCCGTCGCCTCGACCGCGATCGCGATCATGCTGCTCGTCCCGCGCGCGGCGTGGCGCCCCATGCGCGCCAGGTCCAGTTTTTTGGGAAAATAGAGGGAAAGCACATTGCCTGCCGTGAAGGCGCACAGCGCCGCCATCACAAAACCGAGCAGCGTGGCCGCCAGAATCAGCGCCGAGGGAGGACGGTCAATCACGCAGGCGACAAGATAAAGCACCGCGGCCTCGAAAACCAGCAGGACCGCGTAGGCGAGATTTTTGGCCGCCAGCACTTGCCGGAACCGCACCGGCGCCAGAAAGTAAAGCTGTACCCCCACCGCATCCGCTCCGCATACGTTGAACACCAGGTTCGTGAACGCCAGCAGCGCATACGCCAAGCCAACGCTGTAGGCGTAGCCGCGAATATGGGACAGCCCCGGCCCGTTGCCGCTGAAACCGCCCAGGGAAAACACCAGCAGCAGTATCACCGGCATCGCCAGCGAAAAAAATATGTAGGGACTGCGGCGCAAAAACCGGATCTCCTTGTGCACAATCGCCATCGTCGCACCCTCGAAGCCGGGCACGCTCCGTCCACTCTCGGC
>JBOGKM010000071.1:0-58172 GCA_050747745.1 Terriglobales bacterium | reverse complement strand
GTGCGTGACGCCTGCAACTCCATCAATGCCAGAAGACCATGGACTTCAGATTCGTCAGGAAGAAGCTGTGCCAATATGCGTCCGAGCCGCAGCGCATCGTCGCAGAGCGCGGCCCGCATCCATTCACCTCCCGATGTCGCGGTATATCCCTCATTGAAGATCAGGTAGACAACCGCAAGTACGGATTCCACCCTGCGGCGCATCTCGTCCCCGCGCGGCGTCTCAAAGGGAACATGAGCTTCCGAGAGAACCTTCTTGGCGCGAAAGATTCGCTGACCCATGGTCTTCTCCGGCACCAGGAAGGCGCGGGCGATCTCCGCCGTGGTGAGGCCGCAGATCAGACGCAACGTGAGCGCGATGCGTCCTTCCACCGCAAGGATCGGATGGCACGCGGTAAAGATAAGCCGCAGCACGTCATCGGCGATGACCTGGTCCAGCGATTGCTCCAGCGCATCTGCGAACTGCTGCTGTTGCAATTCCAGTTCCCGGGCAATTTCTTCGTGCTTGGGCACAAGCATGTGACTCCGGCGCAAAGAATCGATAGCGCGCCGCCTGGCCGCCGTCATCAGCCACGCAGCCGGATTTTCTGGGATACCTTCCTCGGGCCACACCTCGAGGGCAGTCACGAGAGCGTCCTGGGCCAGTTCCTCTGCAATGCCGATATCGTGGGTGACGCGGGCAATCCCGGCGACGAGCCGTGTGGACTCGATCTTCCACACGGCCTCAATCGTCCTGTGAATGTCACTCATGCCCGGGTGGCTCTTCCGTTACTTGGCGGCAGGTCGCAAGAAGATTGCTCGCACCTCGACCGGCGCCCGGCAGGCGACGACGGCCTTGCGCGCCCACGCCACCGCCTGGTCCATGTCAGCGGTTTCCAATATCCAAAAACCACCGACGTGCTCCTTGGTCTCAAGGTACGGCCCGTCGGTGATGAGGACTCCGCTATCGGGTTGCGCTCGCAGCGACTTCGCGAGCGATGCGGACGAGAGGCCGCAAGCGAAGTTCCTGACGCCAGCAGCAATCATCTCTTTGTTGAGCGCTGAGATGTCGCTGATCATGGCTTCGTCTTCGCGGGACGGGGCGTAGTTGTCGGGGTGGTGAATAGCAACCAAAAATTGCGGCATTGTCTTCTCCTGGTTTGGTCTTCAGGCGGGCCATTTACCCTGCCTTCACTATAGCGACGAACGGCGGGACCGGAATTCGACAAATCGTCCAGAAAATTTTAGCTCTTGCCGCGCTTCAAGCAATTCGTGGTGAGCACCTTGGAAGTAGTTTCTCTGTATAGAGGGAGGATTTGCCCTCCTCGTCTGTCTCCAGCCATTTCTATACTTCCGCCGGCTACCTTCTCGACTCATACCGCATCGCCCGTACACGTTTTGGCTTGGCCGAGCGCAGACCCGAAAACGTAAACATGCGGACCCTGACGCGTTATGCGGAGGCAGTTGGCATGGACCTCGACATCCGCTTGGTCTCCAGAGAGTAAATCGTGCCATTGCGCTTTCGACGAGCCGCATCCGTGGAAGAGGCAATAGGCGAGCACGTCGCGCCCGATCAGGGCCTCAAATCCTTGCTGGTTCAAGGCAGATTCGACAATCGGAATAGTGGGAATTCCCAGCGGCGGCTCTGCTGTCGTGCGATAAACTCACAGCGACGCGTCGTACTGCGGCATTGGCACAGGGCTCGTCCCAGTGGACACGACGCCGGTCTCTGCATCAACCCACGTGCCGGCCTGCAACGGCGAGGCCAAAACCCACGGCCTCAGCGCCGCCCGAGCGCCGCGCCGCCTATTTCTTCAGTGCCTGCTGGATGGCGCGCTGGATGTCGTCCCGGGTCAGGCTGGGGTCGCCGGGCGCACTCTCTTCCAGACCGCTGAAGCGGAAGGCGATGGAGCCGTCGCGGTTCAGGACAATGAAGGTCGGGAGCGAATCCACGTTGAAGGTCTCGCCGATGCGGTTGTCGCCGTCGTAGTACTCCGGCCAAACCATGTGGTGGGCGGTGGCGTAGGCTTCCTCAACTTGGGCGCTGCTGTCGTTGCCGACACTGAGCATGACGAAATCGGGGCTCTTGGCGAAGCGCCGGCGCAACGCGACCAGCATGGGCACGGACTCGCGGCAGGGCGGGCACCACGAGCCCCAGAAGTCGATCAGCGCCACCTTGCCGTGCAGCGCGTCCTTGGTGTAGATCCGGCCGTTGTTGGCGGTGAAGCTGAAATCCGGCGCCAACGACTCGAAGGCCAGCGTGGGGTTGGCCGCGATTTCGCGCGCCTCCTTGGCCAGCTCGGCGCCGGCGCCGGGCGCGGCGGCCAAGGCCTGCAGCGCCGCCAGCCCTTCGGCGGTGCGCTTCTCGCGCATCAGCACCACTGCCAGCTTGAAGCGGAAGCTGTCGCGGTCGGCGTCGCTGCCGGCGACGGCCAGGCCGGCGCGGTAGGCGGCCTCAGCCTCCTTCAAGGGCTTGGACTTGGGATGCTGAATACCGGCCTCGGCGGCCAGCATGTCGCCGGCGTTGGATTCGGCGATGGCCAGCAGCGCCGGCTCCGCCTGGGCGGCGAGCGCCGCTTCCTGGGCCGCCTTGGCGGCCTTTTTCAGGTGGCCCAGGCCACGCTCGGCGGTGGCCACCCGCAGCAGGCAGCTCACGCACTGGTGGTGGGCCAGCTTGTCGGCTTTCTTGTAGGCATCAAGGGCGTGCCGCAAGTCGTTCTTCTTCTCCCAGGCATCGCCTTCGGCCACCAGCTTGGCCGACGCGGTGGGCACTTGTTCGGACGCCTGCAGCCGCGGCGCGTGCGCGCCCAGCGCCAGGCCAGCCAGCAGCGTGGCGAGAAGCAGCATGGCTGGATTATAGGCCAGGCGTAACGGCTTATTTCACGACTGAAGTAAATGCCGACGTCGGCAGGTTCAGCCCGAAGGGGGCGCCCCAGGGTAAGTTGTTGAAAACAATGGTAGGCACGTGGGGACTCGAACCCCAGACCTCTACCGTGTCAAGGTAGCGCTCTAACCAACTGAGCTACGCGCCTACGCGGCACCAGTTTATCATCGGGCATGACAAGGGCGCGAACCCCACCGCCTCCGCCCGCCACCGCGGCGTGGATGCGGCGGCAACTGCTGGGCTGGTACACGCGGCACGCGCGCGCGCTGCCTTGGCGGGATGCGGCGGGCGAGTGCCCCGATGCCTACCGCGTTTGGGTTTCCGAGATCATGCTGCAGCAGACGCGAGTCGCGGTCGTGATGGGGTATTACCAGCGCTTTCTGGCGCGGTTTCCCGATGCGCGGGTGCTGGCGCGTGCGCCGGAAACGGCGGTGCTGGCCGCCTGGAGCGGATTGGGCTACTACCGCCGGGCACGGCGGCTGCAGGCCGCGGCGCGGATCATCGCAGCACGGCACGGCGGCCGCTTCCCGCTGCAATGGGAGGCGGCGCGGGCATTGCCAGGCATCGGCGACTACACCGCGGCGGCGGTGCTCAGCATCGCCGGAGGAGAGCCGCTGGCCGCGGTGGACGGCAACGGGCTGCGCGTGGCACGCAGGTTTCTGGACCGCCCGCTGACGCCGGCCCAGGCGCGGGAGCACTGGACGGCGTGGCTAGCGCGACGCCGGGCAGGAGCGTTCAATCAGGCGGTGATGGATTTGGGCGCTACGGTATGCACCCCGCGCGCGCCCCGGTGCACGGAGTGCCCGCTGCGCCGGCGCTGCCGCAGCCGCGGGGCCCGGCCCGATGAAGGCCGGCGGCGCCCGAGCCGTAAGCTCAGCCTGCATTACGCTCTGGCGCAGCGCGGCGCGCGCGTGTGGCTGCGGCAGCGCCCGGCGGATGCGCAGCAAATGCCGGGATTGTGGGAGCTGCCCGCGCTCCAGACCCCCAGTGGCGAGCCGCTGGCCAGCTTCCGGCACACCATCACGACCACCCGCATCACCGCCTGCGTGTTCGCCGTGCCGCGGCCGCGCGGCCGCGGCCGTTGGTTTGCCCGCACGGCGGCGCTCGCGCTCCCGCTTACTGGATTGGCGCGCAAGATGCTGCGGAGGCTCGGCTGGGCAGTACGCCCGAGGCTGCCCCCAGCACGGGCAGGCAGATTTGTACCGAAGTGCCCTGCCCGGGCTCGCTAGTAACCGCGATGGCGCCGCCATTGCGGCGCACGGCGGCGTGCACCGTGGCCAGTCCCAACCCGGTGCCCTGGCTCGGCGGCTTGGTGGTGAAAAATGGCTCGAACATGCGGCTGCGCGTGGCGGCGTCCATGCCCACGCCGGTATCGATCACAGTCAGCGCCACGTAGCCGCCCGGCGGGCAACCGCGGGCCCGCGCCGCGGCAGCATCGAGATCGAGCCTGCTGGTGCGGATGATGGCGCGTCCGCCGTCCCGCATCGCATCGCGCGCGTTGGCGATCAGGTTGAACAGCATCTGCTCCACCTGGCTGCGGATTCCTCCCACGGGTTCCAAATCCGGTGCGAGGTCCAGCTCGAGCACATTGGTTTCCCCCAGCACCGAACGCAGCAGCCGTTCGGCTGCTCGGATCACCTCGTTGAGTTGCAGGATCTCACCCGCACTCGAGCTGCCGCGGCTCAGCTCCACCAACTGGCGTGTCAGCGCCGAAGCCTGCAGGCCAGCGTGACGGATGGCGGCCAGGTGCTTGCCCGTGTCGGAATCCAGCCCGGGCGCTTGCTGCGCAATTTCGGCATAACCGTTGATCACCGTAAGCAAATTGTTGAAATCGTGGGCAACGCCGGCGGCCATCAGTCCCACCGTCTCCAGCTTCTGCATTTGGCGGTGTTGTTCTTCGCGCCGCAGACGTTCGCTCAGATCGCGGAACACCACCACGGCTCCCAGGAGCTTACCGGCCTTCAGCATCGGATTGGTCCGCACCTCCGCATAAAAGCTGCTGCCATCGGCGCGCCAGAGCAGTTCCTGCGGCTGCGCCACGCCGCGCCCGGCGCGCAGATTTTTCAGCCCGCTGCATTCCGATTCCGGAAACGGCGTTCCATCCGCGCGCGTGTGGTGAATCAGGTCGTGCATTTGACGCCCGATGTAAGCCGAAGGGCTGCTGTAGCCCAGAATGTGCGCCGCGGCCGCATTCGACCAGGTGCAGCGCCCATAGGGATCCAGAGCGTAAATGCCATCCCCGGTCGCTTCCAGCGCAGACAAGGCCTGTGTTCCGGCCAGCTTGTGGCGATCGCGAAGCCGCAGGGCGGTGGCCGCGATCAGCACACCCGCCGCAAACCCGATCGAACCTGCCTCGTAACCCAGCAGCGACACAGCGCAGTGTGACAAAGCCTCCGGCCCGTGTCAACCTCGCCGGGCCAACTAGCTGGCGCGCGCCGGAAGGCGGTCCCGCTGGTCCAGGCTGCGCAGCAGCCGCAACAGGGAAGATCCAGAACTGCGTAGCGCGATTCCGTCCACTACGCGGTGCATTCGGATGACGCCGCCAGTGGTAATCACAAAAGCGCCGGCGGATCCAGCAGCCACATCGTAATTGCGCGCCACCATGCCATCGCGGTCGGAAAGAAACACAAACGGAAATCCCCGGCGGATGTGGAATATACGCAACTCCGGAAGTGGATCGCACGTCACCACAACAATCTCCGTTGCCATCTCGATGAAACTGTCGTAATGCCGCAACAAGCTCCAGAGCTGCCAGCGCGGACGCCAACCATAAGCCGTTGGTAAAAACAGCAGCGCCACGGGCCCCCAGCGATGAAATTCGCTTAACCACCGCACGTGAGCATCCGTGTCCGGTAGGCTAAACTCGACTGCCAATTCCCCTACCATCGCTCCCATGACCTCAATATAACGCCACTTCCAAGCGGATGCGCGCCGCGCGAAATTGGCCGCATAAATCGCTATCCGCCCAGCAGTCTGCTCAGTTCATCAGCGTCGGTTACCGGCAGACGGCAGGCGAAGTCCTCGCATACGTAAGCGGCGGCGGGCGCGTCCGCCGCCGGCGGCCCCAGCATGAGCCAATAGCCGGGCAGAAAGCGGCTGCGCGCGGCTCGCAACAGCGCCTGGGTTTGCGGTGACGAGCGCTCGCCAGCGATCAACAATCGGCGCGGCGGCGCAGCGGCAGCTTCCAGGTGGGCGCACATCAGCGGCAGTGCCTGCGGCTGGGCCGTGAGCCGGGCAGCAAAGCCGGCCAGCACTGCTTCGGCCCGCTCCCGCCAGTTCTCGCTTTCATACCAAAGCGCGAGTCGCAGCAGGTTCGATACCGCGACCGAGTTGGCCGACGGTTCGGCGCCGTCGTAATCCTCGCGCAAGCGGAGGAGCAGCTCGGGATCGGGCGGGGCAGAGAAATAGCTGCCGTCGGGCGCGGCAAACTGTGCTTCCTGGATCTGTTGCAGCTCGTGCGCCCACTCCAGCCAGTGTGAATCGAAGCCGGCCTGGTGCAGGTCCAGCAGACCCTGGATCAGGAAGGCATAATCTTCGACAAAACCGCCTACTTCGCTCGTGCGCAGCAGCCGGGCGCGGCTGTCGCTCCAGCGCTGCTGCTCGAGAAAATGCGCGGCGCGCGCCGCCGCCGCCACCAGCTGCGGCTGCTCCAGCGCTGCCCCCGCCTGCGCCAGCGCGGAAATCATCAGTCCGTTCCACGCAGTCAGGATTTTGTTGTCCGTGGGCGGGTGCCGGCGCTGACGGCGATAATCGTACAGAAGTTCGCGGGCGCGCTGCAGTCCGGCCCCATCGGCGTTGTCGGCGACATAAAGAATGTTTTTGCCGCTGAACTCGCCCTGTGGATCCAGCTGCGCAGGCACGTTGCCGGCGGGCAACACACCGTAGCTGCGGCAGAACCGCTGCGTCGTCTCCGCATCCAGCAGGGATGCGATTTCCGCCTGCGTCCACAGATAGTAGGCCCCCTCGCCTTCGCTGGGTCCATCCGGGCGGCGGTGGTTGTCCGGAATGGGACTGTCGGCATCCTGGGCGGAATAGAAGCCGCCCGCCGGGCTGGTCATTTCGCGCAGCACAAAATCGCACGTGCATCGCGCCGCCGCGGCCCAATCCCCGGCATGGGTGAGCTGCCAGGCTTCGAGCAGCGAGGTGACCAGTTGGGCCTGATCATAGAGCATTTTTTCGAAGTGCGGCACGCGCCAGCCGGCATCCACCGCATAGCGGTGAAAACCGCCGCCGAGCTGGTCGTGAACCCCGCCCAGCATCATGCCACGCAGCGAAGCGGCGACCATGGCGATGGCCTCGGCAGACTCATCGGTGCCGCCGTGGTGCCGGGCGAAGCGCAGCAAAAAAGCGTGGGCGACCGGGCGCGGAAACTTGGGCGCGCTCCCAAACCCTCCGTTTTCCGGATCGAAACTTGCCTTGAGATCGGCAAATAGTTTCGGCCACGCCGTCTCGAGCAAACCCGCCGGCGCAGTTCCGGATGCTGCGCCAGGCGCCAGCGCCTGCGCCAGATAGGCGCTCACCTCGTCGGCTGCCCGCAGCAGCCGCGCGCGATCCTGGCGCCAGGCGCCTGCGATGGTCAGCAGCAGCCGCCCGAACGAGGGCAAACCATGGCGATCGTGCGGCGGATAATAGGTGCCGCCGTGGATGGGCTTGCGGTCCGGAGTCAGAAACACCGACAGGGGCCAGCCGCCGCCGCCGGTGGTGGCCTGGACGAAGCTCATATAGAGCCGGTCCACATCCGGCCGCTCCTCGCGATCCACCTTGATGGAGACGAAATTGTCGTTGAGCAGCGCCGCGCAGGCGGGATCGGAAAACGATTCCCGCTCCATCACGTGGCACCAATGGCAGGTGTAGTAGCCGATGGAAAGGAAAATGGGCCGGTCGAGCTCGCGGGCGCGGGCGAAGGCTTCTTCGCCCCAGGAAAACCAATCCACGGGATTGGAGGCGTGGAGCTGCAGGTAGGGGCTGGCGGCGGCGGCTAGGCGGTTGGGCATCTCCTCATTCTACGGTGCCGCCCATGGCTGTTGACACCCTACATCCATGGATGTAGAGTGGCTACATGCCACTCGCGCGCTACCAGAACCGGATGGAGCTGCTGCAGGGCACGCTCGACCTGCTCATCCTGCAGACGCTCGCCTGGGGGCCGCAGCACGGCTACGGCATCAGCGTCGCCATCCGCGCGCATTCGGGCGAGATGCTGCGCGCCGACACCGGCTCGCTCTATCCCGCGCTGCACCGGCTGGAGCGGCAGGGGCGCATCGCCTCCCGCTGGGAACAGTCGGAGAACAAGCAGCGCGTCAGGGTGTACCGGCTCACCGCGGCCGGCCGGCGCCAGTTGCGCAGCGAGCGCTCGCACTGGTCACGCTGGCTGGCGGCGATGACGGGAATCCTCGAGCACGGGAGGCAATCATGAGATGATCACGGCGTGAACGGGAGCTGCGCGAGGAGCTGCAGTTGCACCTGCGCATGGCGGCGGCCGACGGCAAAACCGCGGTGCAGGCTGCACGCGAGTTCGGCAACTACGATCTGGTGACGGAAACGACGCGCGAGCAGTGGGGCTGGCGCTGGCTGGCAAGCATCGGCCGCGATCTCCGCCTGGCCTTCCGGGACCTGCGGCACCACCGCGGGTACGCCGCGGTCGCCATCATCACTTTCGGACTGGCCATGGGCGCCTACGCCGCCATTTATGGCATGGCCGACGCCATCTATTTTCATCCGATGCCGTACGTACCGCAGGAGAACCGCCTGACTACGGTCGAAGTGACCGGGCCGGGCCGCCCCTACCTGGCGGCGTCGCCGGCCGAGTTTCAGGATTTACAGGCAGCCGCTCAGCGGCCGGGCAGCGCCCTGGCCGCTGCGGGCGCGTTCACCACGGAAAATATGGTTTGGAACAACGGCGCGCCCATGCAGGTAGACGCCGCGGAGGTCTCGCCCGGCCTTTTCTCCAAGGTGCTGAAGGTGGCGCCACGCTGGGGCCATAGGTCCACATCGACGGATTTTCTACTCGGCGGCCGAGCGGTGATGGTGAGCTATGGTTTTTGGAAGGCACATCTGGGCGGCGAGGCCGGTGCTCTCGGCCGGGTTTTGCACCTGAATGGCCAGTCCTATATCGTGACCGGCATCCTCGGGCGCCAGTTCGACTTCCTGGGCAACGTGGATGTGTGGCTGCCGCTGCAGTACACGCCACTGGAGTGGGGCACGACTTGGCGCCAGGTGCAGAACCAGCCTGCCGTGAGCGCGGGCGCGACCGAACTGGAGGCAGTGGCGCGGCTGCGGCCGGGCGTGTCCTGGGCCCGGGCCAACGCGTGGATGGCAGCGCTGGCGCCGCAATTGCCCGAAGACGGCGAGGCTGCGCCGCGGCTGCGGGCTGTGCCTGAGAATGTATTTATCAACGGCAATTTAACGCCCGTGTTGGTTCACGCGCTGCTGGGTGCGATGGCCTTCCTGTTGCTGCTGGCCTGCGCCAATGTAGCCAATCTGAATCTGGCGCGGGCGTCGTCGCGCCAGCACGAAATGGCGCTGCGGGCGGCGCTGGGCGCCCGCGGCGCGCGGCTGGTGCAGATGATGTTGAGCGAATCGCTGGTGCTGGCGTTTCTGGGCGGAGCGGTGGGCGTGGCGCTGGCCAAGCTGATGCTGCATCTGCTGGGCCACGGGGCGCCGTCGGGTTTCAGCGCTCAGGTGACCGGCTACAGTCGCATCGGCGTCAACTACCACGTGCTGCTGGTGGCCTTTATGGTCTGCGCGGCGGCCGGGATTCTATCCGGGCTGGCGCCTGCCTGGCGTGTGTTGCGCCGCGGCGGAGGCCTGGACGCGCTGCACGCGGCGCGTGCCAACAGCGGCGGCGAGGGTGGGCGCACGCAGCAGGTGCTGGTGGGCGTGCAGACGGCGCGGCGCTGATTCTGCTTGCCTGCACCGGGTTGATGCTGACCAGCTTTTCTCATTTTGCCGCCGGCACACGCCGCTTCCGGCCGGAGGGGGTGCTCACGTTCGCGGTCATCCTGCCCGCATCGCGCTATGCCACTCCGGCGCAGCGCTACCGTTTCTACGACGAACTGCTCGGCCGCCTGCGCGGCTTGCCGGGCGTGGTATCGGCCGCGGCGCTGACCACCACACCCTACTCGAATGACGGCGGTGATTGGGTAGAATACGAGGACGCTTCCGCGCCCGCGACGCGCCACAACGGCATCGTGCAGAACGTCAGCCCGAGGTTTTTCGCCGCGCTGCATGTAAGCTTGCTCAGCGGTCGCGGCTTCACCGCGGCCGATAACGCCTCGGCTCCGCCGATCGCCGTGGTCAGCCGGACTTTGGCGCGCCTCCGCTGGCCCGGCCGCAACGCCGTCGGGCAGCGCATTCGGGTTGGCAAACAGGGTGCCTGGCTCACCGTCGTGGGCGTAGCGGCAGACGCCGAGTATGAGTGGACCAATCACGGCGCCTTGCCGTCCATCTACCGTCCCCTGGCGCAAGCCGCTCCGGCGGATTCGCTGATCGCGGTTCGCAGCCGAGTTGCACCCGTTTCTCTGGCTGCCTCGATCCGGCAACAGGCGGCGAAACTGGATCCTCAGTTGCCGCTGCTGGGCATGCACAGCTTGCAGGAAGACATCGCCTTCGGGCTGGCACCGATCTACCTGCTGGGCTACATGATGTCCGCCCTCGGCATCGTGGCGCTGGTGCTGGCGCTGGCGGGCCTCTATGGCGTTGCGGCTTATAGCGCCCAGCGCCGTTTGCGCGAGCTGGGCGTGCGCGCCGTCTGCGGCGCGCAGCCGCCGCAATTGATGCGGCAGATGGTGAGCCGCGCGCTGCGGGCCGTATGCGCGGGCCTGGTGCTCGGCGGGTTGGGCGCGGTGCTGTTCGAACATGCCGCCGCCGGCTTTGTGCCGGCGCACCGTGCCGCGCTGCGCGACCCCATGGCGGTCCTGCGCGAAGAATAGAAACTCCGCAGTACAATCAGCACATCAAACGCACGAAATCTTGTGCTTCATGGGAAGGCGGCTCGGGCGCCTGGCAGGGAGATCTCGCGACCATGCGCGAGGACAATCCACGACGCCCCAGCGGACAATCTCCGGTCTTGGTTCTTGACCGGGCGTTTGAGGCTACCGCCCCACCGCTTTGCGAAACCATTTCTGGTACCAGGCCAGAATCTGTGTCCGGCCCTCGAAGCCGTGCCAGGGCTCGTGGCTGGGAGCGCCGAAAATCGCCTCCGCCAGCGGCCCGTGGTTGTCCCGCGGAAACTCGACTAACCGCACCGGCACGCCGTCCTGGTGCAAGGCGCGGTACTCTTCCTCCGATTGGCCGCGCGGATCGGTTGTGTCCGCCTGGCCTTGCAGCAGCAGCAGCGGGGTCGTGGCATCCTTGGCGTACGATAGCGGCGATTGGCGCCAGGCATCGGCTGGCCGCTTCCAGGGTTGACCGAAAAACCAGCGATCATACCAGGAGCCGCCTTCGGTGCCGTATTCGCTGTACTGATCAATGACCGGCGCGCCGGCGACGACGGCGGCGAAGCGGTGGGTTTGGCCTTCGATGAAGCCCGCCATTTCGCCGCCGTAGCTGTATCCGAACATGCCCAGTCGATGCGCATCCACCGGCTCGTGTGCCAGCGCCCAATCCACGCCCGCCATCTCGTCCTGAAAATCCTTTCCGCCCAGATCGTTGCGGTCGGCAGCAGTGAACGGCCATCCGTAGCCGGTGCTGCCGCGCGGATTCACCTCCAGCACCGCCCATCCCTGAGCGGTGAGCCATTGCACAAAGGGATTGTAGGTCTGGATGAACGCGCCGGTGGGGCCGCCGTGCGCGATCAGGATCATGGGCGACTTGCCGCCGATCACCGGCGCGCTTGCCGGGCAGGATGCGGGTGGAAAGTACAGCCCGTGGATGGTTAGATTGTCCGGGCCTTGCCAGGCGACTACGGTCGCGGCGCGCCAGCCGGTCGAGGGCCAGCCGGCGTTGTCGTGGCTGAGGACGGTGCCGGCGGCGGCGGGCGAGGCGGCATAGACCACCTGCGGCATCCGATCGGTGGCTTGCGCGATGAACGCCCAGCCGCTTTGGCGATGATTGATGTTGAAGCCGGTGGCAATGGGCGTGGCCGCCGGCTGCCACGCAGGGACGCCCCCCGCGAGCGGAAATGCCAGCAGCGCGCTGCGCGTGTGCCGCTGCGCCTGGACGTAGACCGAGCTGCCGTCGCGGCTCCAGGTGAGGCTGCGCCCGGCGATGGCGTAGGGGCTTGAGCCGCTCAGATCGCGCGGCATGCCGCCGCTGACGGGCATCACATAGACGTCGCTCACGCCCGGCGGATCGTCATGTTCGGATTGTGCCGTGAACGCCAGCATTTGTCCGTCGGGAGAAAAGGCCACGGCGCCGATGGTGGGCGGTGTGCCGACGACCCGCCGCCGGCTGGGGTTGTTCACGGAGACAATTTCCAGCCGCGTGTTTGGACCCAGGTCACTGGCGTTGCCGAGCTTGCCGAAGGTGATGGCCAGCTCGGTGGAATCCGGACTCCAGGCGAAGCGGTGCGCCTCCACGCTGCTGGGCGTGAGCGCGGTCACGGTTTTTTCGGCAAACGAGTAGAGCCAGATACGGTCGGGATTTTTGTCCTGGCCGATCACCACTGCGTCGTTTTCGTCCTTTTGGTCTTTTTTCTCCTGCGTGGTCTGCGGCTGGCGCGCGCTGAAAGCCAGCCAGCGGCCATCGGGCGAAACCTCGAAAAAGCCGGGGCTGAGCGCGAGTTTTCCGGTTTTCAGCGTGATCGGCGCCGCTTCGCCGCCGGACGTGGGCAGGCGGAAGATTTGCCGGCTTGTGCCGCGGCGCGCGGTGAAAAGAATCGCCGAGCCATCGGGCATCCATTGCGGCGAGCTCTCGCCAAACTTGTCCGAAGCGGGCGAGTACGTGATTTGACGCGCGGGTTGCGAGCCATTCACCGGCGCCAGCCATAAATGGCTGGCGGCGCCGTCTGCG
This sequence comes from Terriglobales bacterium, assembly GCA_050747745.1. Taxonomy (GTDB): domain Bacteria; phylum Acidobacteriota; class Terriglobia; order Terriglobales; family SCQP01; genus SCQP01. The sequence continues at coordinate 45,362 of JBOGKM010000071.1, read as the reverse complement.
GTGGATGCGTGCTGTATCCAGACCACCTCGCGGCCGCTGGGCGAAAGTTGCGGATCGCTGACGGTCTGATAGTGCCGCATCTGCGTACTCGTCACGCAGGTGGTGTTTTGCGGTGCTTGCGCCAATGCCAGGCCGGCGCTGAGAATTAGGAGACCCCAGAGGCGAAACATAACTAGGTGGAATTAGACCACAGTACGGCTCCGGACGCCAGATATCGTAATACGGGCATATTCACGAAAACAACCGTTGAGATCGAGGACCACCTGCGGCGACAGGCGAAAAAGGCTGCGATGGACCGTGGCTGCACGCCGCGCGCGATGCGGTGGATGCCGCGCAGCGCGACCGGCGGGGCTATGGTCTGGCGTTAGGCACAACCGTCGAGTCTTGGGACATCACGCCAAGGCGCCGGAAACAATCAGCTCGCGCGCGGCGGCGATGTCGGTGGCCGGGACGCGGTCGCGGATGAGGGGCGGAATGCGCTCGCGCGCGTTTGCCAGTACCGCCTGCAATTTGCGGCTGGGTTGCAGCGGCTCGAGATGCCGCAGCGCATGCCGGGCGGCGACCAGCTCGATGCCCAGCACCGAGGCCGTGTTGGCGAGCACGCGCTCCAGCTTGAGCGCCGCGCCCATCCCCATGGAAACATAGTCTTCCTTGTTGCCGGAGGTGGGGATGCTATCCACCGAAGCGGGATGGGCAAGGACGCGGTTTTCCGCGACCAGCGCCGCCGCCGTCACCTGCGCCATCATCAGTCCGGAATGCAGTCCGGGATCGGGCGCCAGAAATGCCGGCAGGCCTTCGTTGAGCGCCGGGTTCACCAGCCGCTCCAGCCGCCGTTCGGAGATGCCCGCCAGGCCGCACAGCGCGATGGCTGCGTAGTCGAGCGCATAGGCGAGCGGTTCGCCGTGGAAGTTGCCGCCGCTGAGGACCTCGCCCGAGCCGGTGCCTCCGGGCGTGGGAAACACCAGGGGATTGTCGACGGCAGCATTGGCCTCAATGGAAAATGTCGTGCGCACAAACGCCAGCGTGTCGCGCACCGCGCCATGCACCTGGGGCATGCAGCGCAGGCTGTAGGCGTCCTGCACGCGGTTGCAGTGCAGGTGGGAGCGGCGGATGGCGCTGCCAGCGAGGAGCCGGCGCAGGCGCGCCGCCGATATCGCCTGTCCGGTCTGGCCGCGCACCTCCTGCAGACGCGCATCGAAGGCCACTGGGGTTCCGCGCAGGGCTTCGAGCGAGAGCGCGCCCACGACCTCGGCGGCCTCGACCAGACGCTCGGCGCCGAGCAGGCTGAGGGTGCCGGAGGCGAGCATGGCCTGGGTGCCGTTGAGCAGCGAGAGGCCCTCCTTGGCCTCCAGCGTCAGAGGGCGCAGGCCGGCGGCGCGCAGCGCGGCCGCGCCGGGCATTTTTCGGCCCCGATATTCGGCTTCGCCTTCGCCGATCAGCACCAGCGCGAGGTGCGCCAGCGGCGCCAGATCCCCGCTCGCGCCCACCGATCCCTGGCTGGGCACAAGGGGATGTACGCCGCGGTTGAGCAGCGCGCACAGCGCCTCGATCACCTGCGGCCGCACGCCGGAATACCCCTTGGCGAGCGAGTTCGCCCGCAGCAGCAGCATGGCCCGCACCACCGGTGTGGCCAGTGGCGCGCCCACGCCGCAGGAGTGGCTGCGGAGCAGGTTGAGCTGCAGCTCGCGGATCTTATCCGGCGCGATGCGCACATCGCTCAGCCGCCCCAGTCCGGTATTGATGCCGTAGGCGGGCACATCCTGCGCCCGTGCGTGCTCCACCACCGCCCGCGTCGCCCGCAGACGCGGCAGTGCCGCCGCCGCCAGCCGTACTTTCCGCCCGCGCTCGGCCACCTCCGCCACCTGTTCCAGCTTCAGTCCCTTGCCCTTCAGTTCCAGAAGCTCGCTCATGCATTCTCCTCGACCGGCAGCTGGTACTTTTCCGGCAGCGCACAGGCCTGAAAATTCCTGTCAATGCACACGTGTACGGTCTCCCCCTCCGCCAGCAGCGTGCCATCGCCGGCGCGCAGCGCCTGGTACTGGAAATGCACGACCGGGCCGCGCCGGCGCGACACCCAGGTGCGAATCGTGACGATGTCGTCGTAGCGGGCGGGCGATTTGTAGCGGCAGCGCGCCTCGACCACCGCGATTTTGCAGTCGTCGGCCTCCATGTCGCTGTAGTTGATGCCGCGCTGGCGCAGGTGCTCCACCCGTCCCACCTCGAACCACACCAGATAGTTGGCGTAGTAGACCACCCCCATCTGGTCGGTTTCCGCGTAACGCACCCGCACCTGGGTTTCGCTGTAGCTCATTTTTTCTCTCCTGCGTAATCCGGTTCCGGCGCCGCCAGATAGCTTTCCATCGCCTCCTCCCATTTTCCCTGCGCGCGCAGGATGAACTCGATCACATCCCGCGCCGCACCCTGTCCGCCGGCGTGCGGCGCCACAAAATGCGCGGCTGCGCACACTTCCGCGCGCGCATTGGCGGGCGCGGCCGCCAGCCCGGCGGCACACAGCATGGGCAAATCCACAAGGTCATCGCCCATGCAGCAGGTCTCGGCGGGTGAGCAGCCGCAGTCCTCGAGAACTTCCCGCAGCGCCTCCGCCTTGCGATCCACGCCCTGCCGCACGTAATCCATGCGCAGGTCGCGCGCCCGCAGCGCCAGCGAAGCCGACCTCCGCTTGGTGATGACCCCGGTTTTCAGCCCGGCGCGCCGCGCCAGCGCGATGCCGATGCCGTCGTGCGCGCTGAACCCCTTGACCTCGACCAGGCCCGCCGCGCTGCCGCCGCTGGGCACATACCAGATCACTCCATCGGTCAGCACGCCGTCGACATCGAACAGAATCAGCTTGATGGCGCGCGCCCGCGCCACTGCGTCCGGGGTGGTCATCTTAAATCAGCTCCGTGGTCCATAAATCGTGCAAGTGTACGAGCCCCACCAGCCGCCCGCCGCCGTCCACCACGGGCAGGGCGGTGATCTTGCGCGTTTCCATGATGTGCAGCGCCGCCGGCGCCAGCGCCTCGGGCGCAATCGTGGCCGGTTGCGCCGTCATGTATTCGCGCGCGCGCAGCTCCACCGCGTGCGCCCCCCGCGCCTGAAACAGCCGCCGCAGGTCGCCGTCGGAAATGAGCCCAGCCAGGGTGCCGTCGGTGGCAGCCACGCAGGCGACCCCGAAACCTTTGCGGCTCATCTCATACACCACGTCGGCGAACGCCGCCTCCGGCGCGACCCGCGGCAGCGCCTCGCCCGCATGCATGAGCGCGCTCACCGGTTGCAGGCGCTTGCCCAGCACCCCGCCGGGATGCAGGTCGGCGAAATCTCGCGGGCTGAAGCCGCGCTGACTCGCCACCGCCAGCGCCAGCGCATCCCCCATCGCCAGCGCGGCGGTGGTCGAAGCGGTCGGGGCCAGCCCCAGCGGGCACGCTTCCTCCGGCACGCTCACGTCCAGATGCGCCGCCGCCGCCCGCGCCAAAAGCGACTGCGGCGCGCCCGTGAGCGCGATCAGCGGTATCCCCAGCCGCTGGATGGGCCCCAGCAGCTCCACCAACTCCGCCGTTTCGCCGCTTTGCGACAGCGCCACCACCACGTCTCCGCGCACCAGCATCCCCAAATCCCCGTGCCGCGCTTCCGCCGGATGTAAAAACAGCGCCGGCGAGCCGGTCGAGCTCAGCGTCGCCGCGATCTTGCGCGCTACCAGTCCGCTTTTCCCCATTCCGCTCACCACCACCCGGCCCTGGCAACTCAGCACCAGCTGCACCGCCTGCTCGAAGCTCGGCCCCACGCGCGCTTCCAACGCCTCGACGGCTGCCGCTTCCACCGCCAGCACTCGCCGCGCCGTCTCGACAATCACATCTTTATCGCCCATGGCCTGAAACCTCCATCTTACCGAATCAGCGCAGGACTAAGCTGAAGCTATGGACAGCGATGTCGCCATTATCGGCGCGGGCCTGATCGGTCTGTCCTTGGCCCGCGAGCTGCGCCGCCGCGGCCTGCGCGTGCTGCTGTTCGATGCCGGCCCTGTCGGACGGCAGGCCTCCTGGGCCGGAGCAGGCATGCTCGCCGCCCGCCAGACCGCGGATCCGCTTCTGCGTCCGCTGGCCATCGCCAGCGCCCGCCTCTATCCGTCCTGGGTCCGCGAACTCGAACGGGAAACCGGCCTGTCCGCCGGCTATCGCTCCACCGGCACGCTTTTCCTTGCCAGCCCCGGCCACCCCGCGCCCAATCCCATGCTCGCAGGCTGGGAAAAGCTTGCCGCTGCTCAAGTTGCGGAGCTGGAGCCGGCGCTGGTGTGCAACGGCTGCCAGGTCTGGCGCATCCCCGCCGATGGCAGCGTCGATAACCGCGCCCTCACCGCCGCACTTGCGGCTTCGGCGCGAACGCGTGGCGTGGATATTGTCGAACAAAGTCCAGTTGCCGCGGTGGTTCCTGGCGCAGGGGGCCTAGGTATCGAGGCTGCCGGCCAGCATTGGCAGGCTGCCGTGGTGGTCAATGCCGCGGGCGCCTGGGCGTCCCAGATCACCGCCCCGGTACCGGTGGCCGTCCGCCCCCGCAAGGGACAGATGCTGTGCCTGCGCGGCGGTGCCTGCTTGCGCCATGTCATCGAAGCCGATGGCGTCTATCTCGTGCCCCGCGCGCAGGGCCGTACCGTGGTGGGCGCCACGCTCGAAGATTGCGGCTTTGCCCCCGGCGTAGACGCCGCCTGCATCTCGGGTTTGCACCGCCGCGCCCTGGACGTTGTTCCCGCACTCGCGCCGGCGGAGATCGAGGAATCCTGGTGCGGCTTCCGCCCCTGTTCCACCGACGAACGGCCCATCCTCGGACCCACCGCTTGCCCCGGCTATTGGCTCGCGGCAGGACATTTCCGCGATGGCATCCTGCTCACTCCCATCACCGCCAAAATTCTCGCCTCCGCCATCGCCACCGGCCACATGACCCGGGCCCTCGACCTCGCTCCATTCCTCCCGCAGCGATTTGTCTAGCGGCCCGTCTTCGCCGCCGCCGCGGACGAATGCGCATCCAGTTCCCGCACCAGCGGCTCGGCCGCCGCCGGAACGCTCACGCCCTTGCCGCTGAGTACGTCCTGAACGTTGCTGTGCTTGCCGTACATCGCCTCATTGCCGCTGGTATCCGGCTGTACCACCGCCCCGCTGATGCTGATGCCGGCGAACGCCCCTTTGCTGCGCCCGTAGGTCAGGATCTCCGAGTTCAGCTTCACGTCCGTGGCCGCGGCCACATGCCGCCCCACCGGTCCGGCAGCCGCCGCCGCATCGGCGCCGACGCGGAATTTATCACTCAACAGACTGTTCAACTGCGCCCGGTTCCCGAACACCATGATGATGTCGCTCGATTGCGCTCCGATCTGCAATCCCCAGCTTCCTCCTCCAATCGTCACAAACAGCGGCGGTCCCCAGTCCCCGCTGGGCTGGCTGCGGCAGGCGGCCACGCCTTTGCCGTAGTTGGCGCCAAACACGAACGCTCCTTTTTTCATCCCCGGGATGATGGCGATGCACTGGGCGTGCTCCAGGATTTCGTCCGGTATGGCGTGATCCGGCGTCGCCATCACCTGTTGAAATACCTGCGCCGCGCTTTGCAACCGCGCCGCGTCGTCCGCGCGCGTACTCGCCGCCTGCACCCATGCCGGAACCAGCGCCGCCGCTACCACGGCTATCGCCGCCGGAATCGCAATTCCAAATCGCCTCGCCATTGGGCCTCCTCTTCGCACAAGAGTTTGATGCGACCTCAGGAAGTTTCGGCTGCATCCCGCTGCTGCCGTAGCAGTCGGTTCAGCTCGTTCAGAAACTCGCGTAAGTCTTTAAAATCCATGTACACCGACGCAAACCGCACGTAGCTGACCTTGTCGAGCTGCCGCAGCCGGTCCATCAACAACTGCCCGATGGCGCGTGTCGCCACCTCGCGTTCGGGTGAGTCCACAATCAGTGCTTCAGCCTCGTTCACGATGCTTTCCAGTTGCCCCATGGACACCGGCCGCTTTTCCGTGGCGTGCAGCAGCCCGCCGAGCACCTTTTGCCGCTCGAACTTTTCCCGTCGCCCGTCCTTTTTCACTACCATGTACGGGATCTCGTCCAACCGCTCGTAAGTGGTGAACCGCTTCTGGCATTGCAGGCACTCGCGCCGCCGCCGGATCGAAGCTCCTTCCTTGCCTTCGCGCGAATCCACCACGCGATCTTCCAGATATCCGCAAAAAGGACAGCGCATGCGTGGAATATTAGGGCAAAACGGCGCCGCTGTACACTCCAGCCCCCGTCTCCACGATCTCGATTGCCGCCGCGGCGGGGCCGCGCCCGTCAATGGATGCTAGACCATCCGGCGAAAATCCAGGTTCGCCACCGCTTCCCGGTCTTGCCGCCACTCGCTCCGTACCACCACCTCGAGCCGCAGCAACAGCCGCGTTCCCAGCGACGCTTCCAGTTGCTGCCGTGCCCCGCTGCCGATGCGCTGGATCATCGTACCCTCGCGCCCGATCAGCATCGCCTTTTGCCCCGCCCGTTCGCACACCAGCACCGCCTCGATCACCCGTAGCGGCTGCCCCTGCGAGCGCCGCATGCGATCGGCCTCAATCCGCACCGCCAGCGCGTGCGGAATTTCCTCCTTGGTCGCCAGCATTGCCTGCTCTCGAATGATTTCGGTAATCCAGAACTGCTCCGGCTGATCGCTGGGCTGATCCGCCGGATAGTAGGCAGGACCCTCCGGCAGCGCCTGCCAGATCAGGCGCAGCAGCTCGTCGAGGTTCTCCCGCCGCAAAGCCGATATCGGCACCACTTCGGCGAACTCACGCTTGTCGCGCAGCGCTGCGATGATCGGCAGAATCGCATCGCGCCGGGCCAGCCGGTCAATCTTGTTGATCACCAAAAATGCCGGCGGCGCGGGCTGGCCACTCCGAGCCAACTCCAGCGCCATCTCATCTTCCGCACCCCAGGCGCGCGCCGCATCCACCAGAAACAGGCTTAAGTCCCGGCCCTCGAGCCCCTCTCGCACGCTGCGCGCCATTTTTCGATCCAGCAGGCCGCGACCCCGGTGTACGCCGGGAGTGTCCACCAGCACCGCTTGCCCCTGGGGCGCATTGACGATGCCCAGCAAGTGCGTGCGTGTGGTCTGCGGATGCGGCGTCACCGCCGCTATTTTTTGCCCCACCAGCGCGTTCACCAGGGTGGATTTGCCGGTGTTTGGACGCCCCACCAACGTCACAAACCCCGAGCGAAACCCTTCAGACATGTCCGCTCACCGCGCGGGCAATAAAAAACGCCGCCGTTGCCGCCACTCCCCCGATCACCGCCGTTTGCACCGCTGAAACCAGCGGCCGCGCCCCCGTGAACAACCCCTTGATGTAGCCGAACACCAAAAGCGCCGTCCCCGTCACCACGATCGAGGCCGTGAGCGCGGTCCGCAAGGGAATATCGGCGAAATACGGCGCCAGAGGAATCAGCCCGCCAACAATATAGGCGCCGGCGATGGTCACGGCGCTCGCCCAAGCACGGCCGGGCTCGGGCGCTTCCAGTCCCAGCTCGAAGCGCATCATGAAATCCCGCCACGCCCCCGGCCGCTGCGCCAGCGTCCCGGTCACCCGCGTGCTCTCCTCGTCCGTCAATCCATAGGTCTGGAAGATTTCCGCCACTTCCCGCCGCTCATCCTCCGGCCGCTCGACGATCTCGCGCTCCTCCCGCGCCAGTTCGCTGGCGTAGTGCTCGGCATCGCTGCGTGCCGCCAGATATCCGCCCAGGCCCATGGCGATCGAGCCGGCGGCGATTTCCGCCAGCCCCGCGGTCACCACGATGCGCGTGCTCAGCGCCGCGCCGCTCAGCCCCGCCGCCAGCGCGAACGGAACCGTCAGCCCGTCCGACATTCCGATCACCAAGTCGCGCACCCGCGCGCTGCCGGTGAAATGGGACTCGACGTGTTGCGGCGCTTCCGGAGGCATGCGTGACGAGAGCGCGGAGGCAGGCGAGCTCACGCACCCATCCTACAACGACTCCCCCTCCCGTTGCGGTCACGGCTGGCCACGACCCCGCTCCGAGCGATAATAGAGGCACAGCCATGCCGCCATCTCGCTCCAGCGGCCGCCGCCTCGCCCGCATTTTCGGCATTGATATCCGGTTCCATATGGGCTGGATTGTCATCCTCGGGCTGATCGGCTTCACCCTGGCTAGTTATTTCGCTGCGCTGAACCCGCACTGGTCGGAGCTAGTCGTGGTGCTGGCCGCCGTCATCACCACCGTCCTCTTTTTTGTTGCTGTTGTCCTTCACGAACTGGCGCACAGCCTGGTGGCCCGCGCCCACGGCCTGCCGGTCGACGTCATTACCCTGTTCATCTTCGGCGGCGTTAGCGAACTGACGCGCGAGCCCGACGACGCCGGTTCGGAGTTCAAAATCGCCATCGCCGGCCCGCTGTTGAGCCTGATTCTGGGCGGTGCGCTCTACGCCTGGGGCCGCAGCGGCAACCTCCACCTGCCCCTGTATGCTGTGCTCGAGTGGCTGGGTTACATCAACCTGCTGCTGGCCGTCTTTAACCTCATTCCAGGCTTTCCACTTGACGGCGGACGCGTCCTGCGCGCTATCCTCTGGGGTGCCAACAAGGATTTCGTCAGATCCACCCGCTGGGCGACGCAGGTGGGTAAGATTTGTTCCATCGGTTTTATTCTTTGGGGGGTGTTCGATTTTTTTTCTGGCGGCGTCCTCGATGGTCTCTGGCTGGTATTCATCGGCTGGTTCCTGCTCAGCGCCGCCGAGCAGAGCTGGCGACAAACCGAGATACAAACAGCGCTGCGACACTATACGGTGCGCGATCTGGAAACGCCGTTTTTTCGCCGTGTCGCCCCCAATGTGAACCTGGAGGAATTCATTTCCGAGCTAGCCGATCAGCATCAGTTCCGCGCCAGTTTGGTCTTGGATCAGGACGACCACTTGCTGGGCATCATTACCGCTGCCGATCTGGCCCGCATCCCTCGCGCGCAATGGGGTACCACGCTGGTACGCGCCGCCATGGTCCCACGCGATGAGATGGCGACGGTCATGCCGGGCGAGGGGTTGACTTCGGCTCTGCAGAAAATGGCGGAGCATAACATCGCCCAGCTTCCCATTCTGGCCAACGGCGGCGTGCGCGGCATCATCCGCCGCGACCGCATTATCGAGTTGTTGCATACCAATCTGGCAGGAGGTCATTCATGAGCACCGCGGCAGCGATCGTACCCAGCGCCGCTCCCCAGCAGCCGTCACGGCAGGGCGGGGAAGCGTTCGGCGCGCCCGGCATTCCCCCGCGTTGGACGCGCGGCGGCAAAGACGCCATCGGCACCGCCTATTCCGCCTCCAGCCGCGTCTGGTTCACTCTCGCACAGGGCACGCTCACGGAAATGTATTTCCCCACCCTCGACCACCCGCAGCTACGCGACGTGCAGTTTTTGTTTACCGACGGGGAAACCTTCTTCCATGGCGAACGCCGCGATTGTGATTCCCATAGCGACGTTCTCGCTCCCGAAGCCCTCGGCTATCGCATCACCACCCAGGACCGCAAAGGCCGCTATACCTGCCACAAGGAACTGATTGCCGATCCCCACCTGAGCTGCGTTCTGCTGCATACGCAAGTCGAAACCAGCCCGGCGCTGGGCCACCGGCTGCGCCAGTTCATCCTGTGCGCGCCGCACCTGGGCGGCATCGGACAGCACAACAACGCCGAAATTTCCGAAGTCGCGAGCCGTCCCCTCCTGCTCGCTTATCGCAGCGGCTACTGGCTCGCCATCGGCGCTACGATTCCGCTGCTGCACTGCTCGGCCGGTTTTGTCGGCGCCAGCGACGGCTGGACCGATCTGGCCGCCCATCTCCACCCCACCTTCAGCTTCAATACGGCCACCGATGGCAACGTCGCCTTGGGGGCCGAGATCGACTTGAGCGCCAGCCACGACTTCGTCGTCGGCATCGCCTTCGGCGACACCCGCCAGGCGGCCATCAATACCCTCGTGCAGGCCCTTGATCAGCCCTTCGCCTCCGCCCGTGACCGCTTCTGTGCCCAGTGGCAGCGTATGCGCGAGCATCGCCTCCCGTTGGAACGTCATGCCCAGGATGGCGGCGCTCTTTACCAGCGCAGCGTCAGCCTCCTGCTCGCCCATGAAGATAAAACTTACCCAGGCGCGATGATCGCCTCGCTCTCCATTCCGTGGGGCGAAACCAAGGGTGACGAGGACCTGGGCGGCTACCACCTCGTCTGGACCCGCGATCTGGTCCAATCCGCCACCGGTCTGCTCGCCAGCGGCGATGCCGCCACGGCCCGGCGCGCACTGCTCTATCTCGCCGCTTCCCAGCATCCCGACGGGGGCTTCGCGCAAAACTTCTGGATCAACGGCACCCCCTACTGGCAGGGCATTCAGCTCGACGAAGTTGCCTTCCCCATCCTCCTCGCCTGGCGCCTGCGCCGCGAAGGCGCGCTGCACGACATTGATCCCTATCCCATGGTCGCCCGTGCCATCGGCTACATGCTCCGCCACGGTCCCGCCACCCCCGAAGAGCGCTGGGAAGAAGCTGGCGGCTACTCCCCCTCCTCGCTTGCGGTCCACATTGCCGGTCTGGTCTGTGCCGCCGATTTGGCCCGTTCCCACGGCAACACCGCCCTGGCGCAATTAGCCCTCGACTACGCTGATTTTGTCGAAAGCCATCTCGAAGCCTGGACGGTCACCACTGAGGGCGGCATCGTGCCCGGCATCTCCCGCCATTACATTCGCATCAACCCCGCACCCCGAGTCGGCGTTGGCGCCGATGAAGATCCCAACTCCGCCGTCCTCCACATTAACAACATCCAACCCGGCCGCCAGTGCGAGTTTCCCGCCCGTGATATCGTGGATGCCGGTTTTCTCGAGTTGGTCCGCTACGGCATCCGTGCCGGCGGCGACCCGCTGATCGAAGATTCGCTGCGCGCCGTGGACGCCGTGCTCAAGGTCTCGACGCCGTTCGGCGACTGCTGGCGGCGCTATAACCACGACGGCTACGGTCAGCATCCCGATGGCGACGCCTATAACGGCTGGGGCCGCGGCGGCGCCTGGCCGCTGCTGACCGGCGAGCGCGCCCATTACGAGCTCGCCGCCGGCCGCGATGTCCGCCCGCTGGTTTCGGCGATGGAGCGGCTGGCCAATCACCTCTCGCTGCTGCCGGAACAGATTTGGGATCTGCCCGATCTTCCCGCCAAATTCCTCTACTTCGGCCGCCCCAGCGGCAGCGCCATGCCCTTGCTCTGGGCCCATGCCGAGTACGTCCGCCTCCTTCGCTCTCTCGCCGATGGCGCAGTCTTCGACCGCATCTCCGTCGTCGCCGACCGTTACTGCGGTCCACGCCGTCCCCGCTCCCGTCTGGAAGTCTGGAAATTTCACCGTCAACTCGCGCGCATGCCCTCCGGTTCAACCCTGCGCTTACAAGTCGATGCGCCCTTTTTCCTGCACTATAGCCTGGACGACTGGCACACCATCGCCGAGCTGCGTTCTTCGCCCAGCGGCTGCGGTTTTGAGTTCGCGGATTTGGCCACCGGCCGCGCGCAGCGCGCTCCCATCCGCTTCACCTTCCGCTACCTCGACGGCCACTGGGAGGGCCGCGACTTCGCTGTCGCCGTCCAGGAGTGATTACACTATCAGTCTGAGGATCAGCTTATGAAATTGTCTCCCGGTAAGCTCAAAGGCATGAACGCGGTGTCGGACTCGCGCGGCGTCATTGCCGCCGCCGCCATAGATCAGCGCGGCAGCCTCCAAAAGGCTCTGGCGAAGGAAATGGGCTCTCCCGCGCTGCCTGCCATGCTGGAGGAATTCAAGTCCGCCGTCAGCCGCGCTCTCACGCCCCATGCCAGTGCCATTCTGCTTGATCCCGAGTACGGCCTGCCCGCCGCCCGGGTTCGCGCCCCCTCCGCTGGCCTGCTGCTTGCCTACGAGCAGAGCGGTTACGACAACACCCAGCCCGGCCGCCTGCCCGATCTGCTGCCCCACTGCTCCGTGCGCCGCCTGAAAGCCGACGGCGCCGACTGCATCAAGGTCCTGCTCTACTACACTCCCTCCGAAAAGCCCGCCATCAACGACATCAAGCACGCCTTCATCGAGCGCATCGGCGCCGAATGCCGCGGCGCCGATATCCCGTTTTTCCTTGAGTTCGTCGGTTACGATCCCGACGGCGGCGATGAAAAAGGTCTTGAATATGCCCGCCACAAGCCCGAGATCGTGCGCGGAAGCATCGCCGAGTTCAGCAAAGATGTTTACGGCGTGGATGTGCTCAAGGTCGAAATCCCGGTAAACACGAAATTCGTCGCCGGCGCGGCTGCTTGCTCCGGTCCTTCCGCCTATTCCAAAGCGGAAGCCCTGCAGCACTTCCGCAACGCCGCCGCCGCAGCGAAGCGCCCGTTCATTTATCTCAGCGCGGGCGTGGGCAACGCCGAGTTCACCGAAAGCCTCGCGCTCGCGGCCGAAGCCGGCGTCCATTTCGCGGGTGTGCTCTGCGGCCGCGCCACTTGGAAGGATGGCATCGCCGTCTACGCCAAACAAGGGTTGGCCGCCTTCGAGCAATGGCTTGCCACCCAGGGCAAAGCCAATATCGAAGCCGTCAATCGCGGCCTCCATGCCGCCACGCCCTGGTTTGCCGCCTACGGCGCCGCTTCGGCTTCCGCCCTGGCCGGTTGAGCTTCCGTGTCCTTGGGTCTATATCTGTCGGCCCCGTTCTGCCGCAGCAAGTGCAGCTACTGCAACTTTGCCAGCCAGGTCTCTTCGCCCGCCGTCTTTGACGACTACTGCACCTTGCTGGCCCGCGAGCTGGAGTTGGCATCTGTGGCCGACGGACTGCGTGGCGCCGTCCTGGACACTATTTACTGGGGCGGCGGCACGCCCAGCCTGTTGCCGGAAGCGGGTTTCCGGCGCGTGCTCGCGGCTATCCGCGCCAATTTTTCTTTGGCTCCGGATGTGGAGCACACGCTCGAAGTCGCTCCCGGCACCCTCGCCGTCCGTCGCCTCGATCTGCTCGCCGAAGCCGGCGTTAACCGTCTGAGCCTGGGCGTGCAGTCGTTCCAGGATGCGGAGTTGCGCGCCGTGGGCCGCCTGCATCGGGCCAACACCATCTCGGACGACATTGCCCGCGCTCGCGCCGCCGGTTTTTCCAACATCAGCCTCGACCTCATCGCCGGGCTGCCGCACCAAACGGAATCTTCCTGGCGCGATTCCGTTCGCGCGGCCCTCGCGACCTCCGTCCCCCATCTTTCCCTTTACATGTTCGAAGTGGACCAGGAGAGCCGTCTTGGCAGCGAGCTACTTTCCGGTGGCAGCCGTTACCATGCCAATGCCGTGCCCAGCGAGGACGTCATTGCCGATAGCTACGAATGGGCCTGCAACGAGCTCACCGCCCGCGGCTGGCAGCAGTACGAGATCTCCAACTTTGCCCGCTCGGGTTTCGCCAGCCGTCATAATCAGCGCTACTGGTTGCGCCAGCCCTATCTCGGGTGTGGCCTGGACGCCCATTCTTTTTTGATCCATCCCCGCCCTCACCGTTTTTCCAATCCCGATGCTCTGCTAGACTACTGCGCTCCGCTCCGTGCCGGTCGTTTGCCCCGCCACGCACCCGATTGGCTCACCCCCGCCGCCGCTCGCGAGGAGTACTACTTTCTCGGCCTGCGCCGCACCTGCGGTGTCGCCCTCCGTCCTGCCGATCCGCAGCACCGTATCATCCCCTCGCTGCTCGCCTCCGGTCTATTGCAGCAGCGCGATGCCATCATTTCCCTCACGGCTCGCGGCCGCATGCTCTCCAATCGGGTCCTGGCCGAATTCCTCGAACCGGTAGCCTGAAAGACTGATCGACCGATCGTCCGACAGATTGATAGACTGAAGCATGCGCGGCCGTTTCACTCCCAAGGGCATGACTGAAGTCGCGGAAATGGCCGCTCGCGGCGTGCGCGCCGCCGTTGATCTGCGCAGCGATACTGTTACCCGCCCCTCCCAGGAAATGCGCCGCGCCATGATGGCCGCCGAAGTCGGCGATGACGTCTACGGCGAAGACCCTACCGTCAACCGCCTTGAATCCCACGCCGCCGCTTTGTTTGAACGCGAAGCCGCCTTGTTTGTGCCTTCCGGCACCATGGCGAATCAGATCGCCATTCACCTGCACACCCACCCCGGCCAGGAAGTCGTTTGTGAAGCTCGCTCCCACACCTTCAACCTCGAAATGGGCATGGCCGCCGCGTTTTCCGGCTGCCTCTTCCGCCCCCTTACTTCTCCCACCGGGCGCTTGAGCTGGAACCTGGTCGAACCCGCCCTGCGCCTCGATGATCCCCACCATCACGCCCAAACCGGCCTGGTGATGACCGAAAACACTCATAACTTCGCCGGCGGGGTCGTCACCACGCCCGCCATCTCCCGCCAGCTTTGTGATCAGTTGCGCCTCCGCGGCGTCGCCTCCCATCTGGATGGCGCCCGGTTGTTCAATGCCGCCGCGGCGCTGGATGTTTCCGTCGCCGAGCTATCCGCGCCCTTCGACTCCGTCATGTTTTGCCTCTCGAAGGGCTTAGGTGCTCCGGTCGGCTCCATGCTTTTGGCCAGCGCTGCGCTCATCTCTCGCGCCCGCGTCATCCGGAAAATGTTGGGTGGCGGCATGCGCCAGGCCGGGGTTCTTGCTGCCGCCGGACTTGTCGCTCTCGAACGCGGTCCCGCCCTGCTCGCCTCCGATCACGCGCATGCGCAGCTTTTGGCTCAGGGGCTTTCTACCATCGCCGGAGTCCGCCTTGATCCTCCCGAGGTAGCCACCAACATAGTCATCTTTGACGTCAGTCACACCGAATTTTCCGCCCCCCACGTCATCACCAAACTGGCCGAACGCAACGTCCTCGCCGCTGCCCTCGATCCCTCCCACATACGCTTCGTCACCCACTGCGATGTGGACCAACCCCAGTGCGAGGAGGCACTCTTTGCGTTACGGGCCGTCATCGAACGAGAATGAGCGGGAGACTTGGAATATGCTCGGTTGATCATCTTGAGCCTGCCACTTTTTTCCGGCAATTCCTTGACAGCGTGGAACTGCCCTCCTCTATAATCATCCCGTTGCCGATAAGGTACCGGAGGGATGCGGCGTGCCCACGAGTGACCTGAAGCAACCAGAAAGTGAGAGCTCAATGACAGACTCCCAGCCTGCGCGCGGGTGGCAGCGGCGGTTTTCGTCCGCCGCCTCCGTGCTGTGCGGTTGTTTGCTGCTTGGTGTCCTGGCCGTGGCGGCCAAGTCTAACGGTGGCGTGCTGGTCGAGCTGCAGCCCTCCTCGGTGGCGAGCTTTGACGCCGCCCATCAAACCACCGCCGTGCGCCTCAGTCCCACGCGCAACGTCTATCTCGTCACTTCCAACACCGGCGAAAGCGGTGCCGCCCTTCTCGCCGATATCCAATCCGATCCGCGCGCCCGCCATGCCACCCTCAACGCCGTCATCAGCTTGGCTCCGCCCAGCCGCCTGAGCCAAAGCACCGCGTCGGTGCTCAATCAAAGCACCGCGTCAGTGCTCAATTCCGTCTCCATGCAGTTGTCGCAAAGCACCGCCTCGGTGCTCAACCCGGACCAGGATTTCTATGGCGCCAGCGTTCCGGAGGGCTATGTCAACCAGCCCGCCGTCAGCCAGGTAGCCTCCGGACCCTCCGTCCTCCAGCGCGCCTCGGGCCGCGGCGCCACCGTGGCTGTCATTGACGATGGCGTGGCGCCCTTCAATCCCGTGCTCAGCAAGGTGCTGCTCTACAACCAAGGCTGGAACTTCGTCGATAACTCCCCCAACTGGTCCGCTTGGGATCTTTCGCAATCCACCGCCTCGGTCCTCAATCGGCTCGGGCCCTGGGGGTTGAACCAGAGCACAGCCTCGGTCTTGAATCAAAGCACGGCTTCGGTGCTGAATCTGCTGCGCTCTTTGCTGTCCCAGAGCACTGCTTCTGTCCTCAATGGCTGCGTCTCTTCCACCGGCTCGTCGCAAAGCAGCCAAAGCACAGCCTCGGTCCTGAACCAGAGCACCGCTTCCGTGCTGAATTTCGACAGCTCCGCTTCCATGCTCAATCAGGGCGATCAGGCCTTGACCAATGTGCTGCTCAAGCTGCTGCAATCCATCCTGCAGTGCCACCCCGATTTCGGTCACGGCACCGCTGTCGCCGGCTTGGTCCATCTCATCGCACCGCACGCTCAAATTCTACCCATCACCGCTTTTGATGCCAATGGCATCGCCACCTCCGCCCAAGTCTACGAAGCGCTGGCCTATGCCATTGATCACAAGGTCAACGTCATCAATCTCAGTTCCACCACACCAGTCGACGATCCGATCCTCCAGGGCTTAGTGGACGAGGCTATGAACGATGGCATTACCGTGGTTGCCGCCGCGGGTAATTTCAGCACCACCGCAGCCGAATATCCCGCCGCCTATCCCGGTGTCATCGGCGTGGGCGCCGTGGACGGTTGTGAGGCCAATCCCGCCACCGGTCTGTGCACCAATCCCAGTCTGTCGCAACTGCTCGCCGCCAGCTTCTCCAACTACGATGGCGGCGGCATCACCGACGCCACCGTCGGCGCCCCCGGCGTGGCGCTCTACACCACCTTCCCCGGCTTCGGCCTCATCTGGGCGACCTCGGTGAGCGGCACGTCCTTCAGCACCCCCATCGTGGCTGGCGAAGCCGCCCTGCTGGCCGGCCTGCATCAGAACCTCGCCGCCGTCACCGCCGCCATCGAATCCTCCGCCGATGCCGCCGTTCCCGTCAGCCCTGAACTCGGCTTTTTCGATTACGGCTTGGTCCAGATTTCCGGCGCCCTCCTGCACGTGCCCGACAGCGGTTCCGGGTCCAACGCCGGCGGCCAGCAATATCAGCATCACGATTACCATAATCATTAGACCGCTGCCATGGCGATTGCTGATACCGCCGCGCCGCCCGTCAATCTCGATGCCTTTGCCTGCGCTCTGGGCGCGCTCGTCGATTTGCGCGATCTCGGCACTGGCGTCCACAGCACCCAAATTGTCGAGCTGGCCATCGCCGTGGGCGCCCATTTCGGCTGGGAGGCCCGCCAGTTGCGCGAACTGGAGATCAGCGCCAGCCTGCACGACATCGGCAAAATTGGCATCCCCGACGCCGTGCTTCACAAAGAGCAGGCCCTCAACCCGGAAGAGGCTGCGGTGATGCGCCGTCATCCCGAATACGGCTGGGCCATTCTTCGCCAGGTTCCCGGCTTCGAATGGGTGGCGCTGCACATCCTCCACCATCACGAGCGCTGGGACGGCACCGGCTATCCCGGCAAGCTCAAGGGCCGCGAAATTCCCCTCGGCTCCCGCATCCTCTCCGTCGTCGACGCCTTCCACGCGATGATCAGCGATCGCCCCTATCGCAAGGGCATGCCTGTTCCCCAGGCCTGCGCCCGGCTGCGCGATGCCGCCGGCACACAGTTCGATCCCGAAGTGGTCGCGATTTTCGTCGCCTACGCCGATCAAATCTACGCCCCCGCTCCCAACCAGCCGCCGGCGGCGGCGGCGAGCAGCAGCAGCGAGTGAGGAAGGTAGTTGGGGCCTGGCGACGGCCTCAGGCGATTTTCTTCTTGCGTCAGCTCGGGCTGGACGCGAAGCTGCGGGAAGAGGAGGGTGTATGCAATCCGGTCATTTCTCCTTCCGCATTCTGATTGCGGACAACGAGCCGGCGCTGGCCGGCCTATACGCCGAGCTGCTCGCCGCTCACGGCTACGAGGTGCACGTGGCCAGTGGCGGCTTCGAGGCGCTCGCCGATTTGCGCCAGTCGCTGCCCGATCTGGTGATCAGCGACATCAACATGCCCGGCATGTCCGGCCTGGAGCTGCTGGCGATCTTGCGCCAGCGTTTTCCCGCCCTGCCGCTGATCGCCCTCAGCGGCGGCGCTGATCTGGATGCGGAGGCGCTCGTCGCCGATGCCACTGTACACCGCGCCGCCACGGGCCAACGCGTCATGCTGGAAACGATCGCCCATCTCGCTCGCACCAGCGTGCGCCTGCGCACCGTGCGCGCCGCGTTGCCCTGGCTGCCGCGCCAAGCCGCGGGCGAACGGCGCATACACTGCTCCGAATGCCTGCGCTCGTTTCGGCTGCCGTGCGACGACGGCGCCGAGGTGTGCGGCGCGCACACCTGCGTGTGCGTTTACTGCGGTACGCCCCAGAACTATATTGTCGGAGAGGAAGCCGCCTGAGCCGGCGCGTCCCGCCGCCGGTTCTCGTAAACTGGCTGCATGCGTCGTTTATGGATCGTGGCGGCAGCTTGCATCGCTTTTCTGCTCGTGGTGGGAGCGGAAGCCGGCCGGCTCCTGGTGGTCAACGATCCGCAACCGGCCGACGTGATCCTCGTGGTTGCCGGCGAGGCGAACCTGCGCCCGGCAGAGGGGCTGGCGCTGCTGCGCCGCGGCTTGGCGCCACGCATGATTCTTTCGGTGCAGTCATTGAGGATATACGGGCAGTCTTCCGGGGCGCTGGCCGCGGCCTGGGCCGCAAGCCTGCCGGAGGCAGCCAAAATTTCGGTCTGCGCCAACCGCGTTGATTCCACGCGCGCCGAAGCAATCGCCGACCGCCGCTGTCTCGGTCCGGGCGTCCGCCGAGTGCTGCTGGTGACCAGCAATTATCAGAGCTGGCGCGCCCTGACGATTTTCTCGCATGAACTTCCGGGTGTTCGATTCTTCATGGCGGCCGCGCCGGACCCGCCGGACGGCGGCCTGCGCTATTGGTGGCGCAATCGCAGCGGCGCCAAGGAAGTATTTCTCGAGTGGAGCAAGCTGTTCTGGTGGGAGTTGGTGGATCGCTGGCGACCACGTGCAGTCTAGTAGCAGCGGTTATCCCTCCGCCTCCGCCAGCAAGCCTTGGATCTCGCTGGCCGCGTGCCGGTCGCCGGCGCGTTCTGCCGCCGACAGCCCCTGCGCGAGCACGGTGCGCGCCTCGCCGCGGCGCTCCAATTGCAACAGCAATTGTCCGGCCTGCTGAAATCCCGGCGCATAATCCGGATGCCGCGCCTGCAAGGTTCGGAACTGCTCCAGCGCCGCCTCTGATTCGCCGCTGCGCATCAGCTCCATCGCCAGCCCGTAGCGCGCAAACGCATCGCCCGGATTCTGGCGCAGGAACGACTCCAGCATCTCTCGCCTGTCTGCTACCATAAGAATTCCATTATGGCTTGTCCGTTCTTTCTACCCACGGAGGAATTCAAGAGTTGGCCTTGGCACGCCCGCCCGCGCCTGCCGCTGGGCGAGCCCTGGCGGGGCGTGTGCACCGCTCCCGGCCACGACGGGGAGACGCCCACCGATCAAATGCTCAAGGATTGGTGTAATTTTGGCTACGCCAAGCACTGTCCCTGGCTGCCCGCGCAACGCCATGCCGACAAAGCCGCTTTCAGCATCGCCCGCGACAAGGAAGACATCGTGCTCATCTACTACGTGCTCGAGGTGGATCACACTCCCGGCGAGCACGGCACGCTGCAGTACGACAATCAGCAGAAGCGCTGGCTGAAATCGCACGCGGACCCGCGCATTCAGAAGCAGGCCGAGTGTTATCTAATTTCCTATCTGCGCCGCAAGGAGACGCCGGTCCGGCCGGATCATCCTTCCTCCTAACCGTTATGAAACCCGCCGTCCTGGAACCGCGCCCCGTCCGGCTCTCGCAGGCGGAAATGACCGAGCTAGTCCTGCCCAACGACGCCAACATCGTGGGCAACGTGCTAGGCGGCAAGGTTATGCACCTGGTGGATCTGTGCGGCGCCATCGCCGCCTCGCGTCATGCCGGCAGCGTCTGCGTCACCGCTTCGATTGACCAGATGGATTTCCGCTTCCCGATACACATTGGCGAACTCGTGATCCTGAAAGCCAGCGTCAACAGAGCTTTCCACACCTCGATGGAAGTGGGAGTCAAGGTTGTTGCCGAATCCATGCTCACCGGCCGCCGCCGCCACACCAGTTCCGCCTATCTCACCTATGTAGCCGTGGATGAGCACGGGGACCGCCAGCCGGTCCCGCCAGTGCTGCCCGAGACCGAGGAAGAAAAGCGGCGTTACGAAAAGGCCGCCGCTCGCCGCGAATACCGCCTCAGTCAGCGCCCGCGCCCGACCCACCACGACTAAGCTTCGAAGCTGGGGTTAAAGTAGAAACAAGGATGTCTACTGCCGACGCCAGCCCGGTCCCGCAGGCAGTCGCGCCTGCGGATGATACCTCCCACATTCTGCGCGGCATTATCAGCAGCGTGGCCTGGAACGCGATTGTGCCGGTGCTGTTGTACGCAGCCGCGCGCAAATGGCTGCACACCTCCGAATTCCGTGCCCTGGTGATTTCGACGCTGTATCCGGTGGCCGAAGGCATTTGGGGCTTGGCCTGGGAGCGGCAAATGGATCCCATTGCCGGCGTGGTGCTGTTCGGCATTGTGGTGAACCTGGGCGCCATCAGCGTGGGCGGCAGCCCGCGCCTGCTGTTGCTGCGCGAGTCCTACGCCACCGGCGCCATCGGTATTGCCTGCTTTTTGTCCCTGGCGCTGCCGCGGCCGCTGATGTTCTATTTCGGCCGCTACTTTTTCGGTGGCCGTGATCCGGTCAAACGCGCCGGCTACGATCAAAGCTGGGCATTTCCCGACGTGCGCCGCGGCAACCGACTGGTGACGCTGGTGTGGGGCGTTGTTTTTACCGGCGAGCTGGGAGTGCAGGTGGTGCTGGTATTCATGCTGCCGGCGGCGGCGGTACTGGTGTTGTCGCCGCTGATTCTGGGCGTATGTACCGTCGCTACGATCATCTGGACGCTGCGCTACGCCAGCCGTGTGCGGCAGCAGGTGGCGCCCCGGCTGAGCGCTGCCGCGCACGCCTCCTGATTTAGGGCGCGGAGGCGTCGATCCAGCCGCCGCCCAGCACGCGCGTGCCCTGGTACAGCACCACCGCTTGGCCAGGCGTAATGGCGCGCTGCGGCTGGTCGAATTCGACCCTCAGCCGCTGCCCTGGCCCCGGCTCTGCCCACGCGGCGGCAGGCGTGTGCCGATGGCGAATACGCGCCTCCACCCGCAGCGGTCCCTGAGGCCCATCCCCGGCGATCCAGTTGCAGCGGCTGGCGGAGAGACGGCGGGCCAGCAGTTCATTCGCGCCGCCCACCACCACCTGCCGCTCGGCCGCATTCAACTGGATCACGTACAGGGGCGTGCCAGTGGCCACGCCCAGGCCCTTGCGCTGGCCCACGGTAAAGTGCTCGACTCCGGCATGGTGGCCGAGGCTGCGCCCATCGCTGGTCACCAGTTCCCCCGCGCTTGCCGGTTCTGTTCCCCCCTGCTCGGCGGCATAGGCGGCCAGAAAGGCGCCGTAATCGTTACCGGGCACGAAGCAGATTTCGTGGCTATCGGGCTTGTGCGCGACCGCCAAGCCAAACGCTTCCGCCCGCGCCCGCACTTCGCTTTTGCGCATTTCTCCGAGCGGAAAACGCGCCCCGGCAATCTGTTCCTGGGTCAGGCCCCAGAGGAAAAACGTCTGATCCTTGTTCTCGTCCACCGCCCGCCACAGCCCGTAAGCGCCACTGGCTTGGTCGTAGCCGGCACGGGCGTAATGGCCGGTGGCCACGGCTTCGGCCCCGATCTGGCGCGCGGTGGCCAGCAACTGGTGAAACTTTACGGCGGTATTGCACAGGCTACAGGGCACCGGGGTGCGTCCGGCGCGGTAGTCGTCCACAAAGGTGCGTACCACGTCGCGCTCGAACTGCTCCTCAAAATTCACCACATAGAAGGGAATGCCAAGCCGTTCAGCTACGCGGCGGGCGTCGTGGACGTCGTCGAGCGAGCAGCAGCGGCCGGCGGCGCTGGGCGCCATACCGGGCGCGCCTGCCAGCCGCCGCTGATTCCAGAGCTGCATGGTCAGCCCGACAATGGGCGTGCCCTGGGCGTGCAGGAGCGCCGCCACGGTTGAGCTGTCCACGCCGCCCGACATCGCTACCGCGACCAAGGCGGCCTGGGGAGCGGCGGAGCTCAAGCGCGAGCTCCGGCGGGCTGAGCCAACGCCAGCGTGCGCTGCTTTTCGACCAGTGCAGGCAGCACGTCCAGGAGATGTTCCACTTCGTGGGAGGTGTTTTGCGCGGCAAAGCTGAAGCGCAGACAAGCGCGCGCCCGCGCCTTGGGCCAGCCCATGGCCAGCAGCACGTGCGAGGGTTCAATGGACCCCGACGAGCAGGCCGCACCCGTCGAAACACAGAAACCATGCAGATCGAGTGCGATCACCAGCGCTTCGCCCTCGATGCCCTCGAAGTAGATATCGCTGGTATTGGGCACCCGCGGCGCCGCTTCCCCGGCCACGCCGCTGCGTGGAATCGCGGCGCGTACGCCCGCTTCCAGCCGGTCGCGCAGCTGGGCGTAATGCGCCGCGCGCTGGCCCAGTTCCTGACGGGCCAGCCGCGCCGCCACTCCCAGCCCCACAATGCCGGGTAAATTTTCCGTGCCCGCGCGCCGGTCGCGTTCGTGACGTCCGCCCAACTGCTGCGGTCGCAGCCGAGTGCCGCGCCGGACATACAGTGCGCCAATGCCCGCCGGGGCGTGGATCTTGTGGCCGCTGAGGCTGAGCGCGCTGCAGCCCAGCGCCGGCGCATCCACTCCCACGCGGCCCACCGCCTGAATCGCATCCACGTGGAAGGCCACCTTGACCCGCTGCGCCAGGGCGGCGATTTCCTCTATCGGTTGCAGCACGCCGGTTTCGTTGTTGGCCAGCATGACCGAAATCAGCGCCGTGTCCGGCTGCAGCGCGCCAGCCACGTCTTGGGCGGATATGCGGCCGTCGCCGTCCGGCCGAATCCAGCTCACCGGATGTCCCGTCCGTTCGAGATCCTCGAAGACGTGCAGCACCGCAGGGTGTTCGATGCGGGTGGTGATGACATGCGCCTTCGGCGCCCGGGGATGAGATTCCTCCCAGGCTCCCAGCAGACCGCGAATCGCCAGATTGTCGCTTTCGGTGCCGCCTGACGTGAACACGATGCCGCTCGCAGGCGCGTGAATCAAGGCTGCCACTTCGCTTCGCGCCTGTTCCATGGCCGCCTTGGCGGCCTGCCCGCGCTGATGGATCGAGCTGGGGTTGCCGAGCTCGCCGCGCAGCGCCGGCAGCATGGCCTCCAGCACTTCCGGCAGCACTGGCGTGTTCGCGTTGTTATCCAAATAGGCGTTCACGGAGGTAGTCCTGCCTCCTATTTTAACGGCTGACTGCCGGTTCCAGGGTCGTAGTATCCGCCGCGGGTATGGACGGTCAAATGTTTCTGGTGGCGATCCTTGACGTCGATGCGGATGGCGCGGTAGCCGGCGCCGGTCTGATTCGAGCGGTAGGCGAAGGTGTATTGGGTGCGGATCTCGTGCGCCAAGGTCAGCGTGATGGCGTTCACCTGCTTGAGGTTTTTGGGGAAGAAGGCGGTGCCGCCGCTCGCCTTCGACAGCGCCTTCAGCGCGCGCTCGGCCGCATGCTTCATGGAGCGCGTGTCGAGGCTGTCGAGGATGCCGATGCAGTAGATCAGCGGCGTGTTTTTAACCTGCAGCATGCGTACCGTCTGTTCCAGCGTGTAGCGGCTGTCGTCATCGTCGCCGTCGGTCACCACCAGCAGCACGTGCTTGTCGTTGCGCGCGTTGTTGTTCATGTAGTCCACCGAGGCGATGATCGCGTCGTAGAGCGCCGTGCCGCCGCTCGATTCGATATGCTCCAGCGCCGCGTCCAGCGTGGGGATACTGTTGGTGAAGGGCGCGTCCAGGTAGTACTCATCGCTGAAGTTCACCACGAAGACTTCGTCATCCGGGTTGCTGGCCTTGACGAAGTTGATGGCGGCGCGGTCCACGGCGGGCCGGCTGCCCTGCATGCTGCCGCTGTTGTCCAGCAAAATGCCCACCGAAACCGGCGCGTCATCATGCGCAAAATACTGGATGCGCTGCGGCACGCCATTTTCGTAAATGGTGAAATCGGATTCCGGCAGCATGGTGACCGGCTCCCCCTTGCGGTTCACCACGGTGGCATGCGCCAGCACCTCGCCCACGTTGGCGTGGAACACGAAGGGCGCTTGCTGCTGAGCCTGTTGCGCCGCCGCGGCCAGAGCGAAGCCTGCCAGCAGGGCCAGCGCGGCCCCGATCGTCCGAGTTCTCATGGGTGCGGTCCGTAATAGCCGGCGCGGGCGGAAACCGTCAGCGGCGGCAAACCCGGCGGTGGGCGCAGCTTGACGAGGATGCGGCGCCACTTGCCATTGGCCTTGTGGTCGGTGGGCGAATAGCCGAGCACGTACTCGTTGCGTAATTCTATGCCAATTTTGGTGGCCGTATCGGCCAGCTCATCCGGATCGTCGATTTCGAAGGTTTTGCCGCCGGTGGATTCGGTAATGCCGTCCAGCAGCGCCGGGCCGTTCTGCTCGGCCAATGTGGGGCGGTCGCCAGCCGGGTTGAACAGCCCAATCGCGTAGATCTGTACATTCGCCTCCCGCTCCACCCGCTCGACGTCACGCAGGCCGTAGCGGCTGTGGTTGTCGCCGCCGTCGGAGATGATCAGCAGCGCGCGGCGCTGGTATTTGGCGAAACGCATCTGCGCCAGCGCCATGTAAACGGCATCGAGCAGCGCCGTGCGGCCACCCGCCTGCAGGAACGTGACAGCGTCTTCAATCTTGTCAATGTTCGAGGTGAAACTGCACAACAAGTGCGGTTCGTCGGAAAAATCAATCAGGAAGAATTGGTCCTGCGGATTGGCCGTTTGGAAAAACTGAATCAGCGCCTGGCGCGATTCCTGGATCTTGTTGCCCATGCTACCGCTGGAGTCGAACACGACGCCGAGGGAAATGGGAGCGTCCTCGGTGGAAAAGGTTGTGATTTTTTGCGGAACATTATTCTCGCTCAGGCTGAAGAACTGTTTTTCCAGCCCGGTGACCATGCGGTTGAGCGGATCGGTCACCACCACGGGCACCAGCACCAGGTTGACGTTGGATCTGAACTCTGGGATCACCCGCCCAGCCTTGCCGCCAGGGGATGCGCCGGCGCTGCCAGCCGGGGCGGGCAGCGAGGATTGCGGCGGTTCGGATTTGGGGGTGACGCCGCCCGGAACCACGGCCGCGCTGCCGGGAGTAATCAGCACTGGCGCGGCCGGCGGCGGCGGTGGTTTTTGGCTCTGCTGCGTACCTTGCGCCCAGGCGCCTGCGCAAAGCAGCAAGATGAAGACGTACGGCCAGACCACGCGCGGACTGAGGCAGCGGCTTGTGCCGAAGGAATGGCCAGACATGGAACGCGCGGCGACCTCGCTTACCCCGACATTAGCACTGCGCGTGCATGAAGAAAAGGCCATGTCGCAGCCAGTGTAGGTTAAGCTGCGGAAAGCCCATGAGTACGGCGGCTATCCCGATGGAGCGGAGCAAGCAGCGTGTCGCCCTGATCTCGGTGCTGGCGGCGGTGGGCATTTTTGTCTTCAAGCTGCTGGTGGGCGTGCATACGCGCAGCATAGGCATTCTAGCCGAGGCGGCGCATTCGGCCCTGGACCTGCTGGCTGTAGTGTTTACTTGGGTAACCCTACGCATCGCCGCACGCCCGGCTGATGCCAACCATCCCTTCGGCCATGGCAAGTTTGAGAACTTTTCTGCCTTTATCGAAACCGGCCTGCTGGTTCTCACCGCGCTGGCCATCGCCGGCGTGGCGGTGGGCAACTGGATGAGTGGCCGCAACGCCGCTTCCGTCAACGTGGATGGATGGGCGTTTGCGGTCATGCTGACCTCGATCGCGCTGGATTGGAGCCGGTCGGGGATTCTGCGCCGCACGGCGGTGAAGTTCCACAGCGACGCGCTCGCCGCCGACGCGCTGAATTTCACCACCGATATGGCCTCCAGCCTGGCGGTGCTGATTGGCCTGGTGCTGGTGAAAATCGCCGAGGGCGCGGGCATCGGCTGGCTGCTGCACGCCGACGCGGTGGCGGCGCTGACGGTGGCGGCCGCCATGATCTGGCTGGCGCTGCGGCTGGGGCGGCGCACGGCGGGGGTGCTGCTGGACGAAGCTCCACCGGAACTGCTGCGCGAGCTGCGCGCGGGCCTGGCGGGCATCGACGGCGCGGCCGGCGCCGGCCGCCTGCGGCTGCGGCGTGTGGGCAGCCGTTACTTTGTGGATGCGGCCCTGGAGCTGCTGCCCGCGACCACGCTGGAGCGCGCCGAAGTGGTCAAACAACTGGCTGCCGATCGTATTCGCCAGCGGCTGTCGGATGCCGACGTGGTGATTGAAACCAGCATGCGGCACCCGGAACCGCTGGGTCCGTTCGACCATATTCAGGAAATCGCCCAGCGCCAGAATCTCACTATTCACGATCTTTCCATTTACCGCGCCGGCCCCGGCCTGGACGTGGAGTTTCATCTCGAACTGGCGCCGCAGTTGCCGCTGGCGGAAGCTCACAATCTGGTCAGCCGGCTGGAGACGCAAATGCGGCAGGAACTGCCCGCCATTCACGCCATCGTCACCCACATCGAGCCCGAAGCCGACCGTATCAGTGCCGCTCGCGGACTGGAATCGCAGCCGCTGGTGGCGCAAGTGCAGCGCCTCGCGGCGCAGATCCCCGGCCTGCTCGACTGCCACGACCTGCAACTGCGGCGCAGCGGCGGTCATCTGGTGCTGAGCTGCCATTGCAGCTTCGCCGACACCCTGCCGGTGGCGCAGGTGCACGAACGGGTAACCCAGTTGGAGGCCGAAATCAAGCGCAACCTGCCGCAACTGTTTCGGGTGACCATCCACCCCGAGCCGGTTTCCGACAATCGCCGATAATAGGTACATGGCGACCACCGTTGCATCCGCGGCCTGGACCCAGGGCGAGGCCTTCCTCACGCAGGGGTCGAGCGGTCATGCCGTGCTGATGGATGCGGATCGCGATTCCAACCGGGCTCCGGGGCCGATGGAGATGCTGCTGCGCAGCCTCTGCGCCTGTTCGGCGACCGACATCGTGATCATTTTGCGCAAGACCCGGCAGCAGTTCGGCGCGGTCGAGGTGAGCGCGGAAGGCGAGCGTGCGCCGCAGCCGCCGGCAGTCTACACGCGGATTCGCATGAAATATCACATCACCGGCGCGGGGGTGGATGCGGGCGTGGCGCGGCGGGCGGTGGCGCTGTCGCAGGAGAAATATTGCAGCGTGCTCGCCACGCTGCGAACAACGGCGGAGATCACGCAGGAGCTGGTCCTGGACGCGGCGGCCGAGGTGGCCGCGCCATGAGCGCGCGCCCGGCCAGCGCTGAAACCGCCGCGCGCGAGGCGGCGCTGCAGATGATTTATGCGCTCGATCTGGGCGGGCAGAATGCGGCGCAAGTCGAGCATTGGTATTTGGAGGCGCATCCGCTCGCGCCAGTTGCGGCGCTGCGCGCGCGTACGCTGGTGGAAGCCGTAGTTGAGCGCCAGACGGAGCTGGAGGCGCTGATCGGGCGTCATGCCATCGGCTGGCGGCTGGAGCGCATGAACGTTGTGGACCGCAGCCTGCTGAAGCTGGCGGGAGCAGAAATGCTGCTGCAGCCCGAGTCGGGGCGGCGCGCCATAATTGCGGCGGCGATCAAGCTGGCGCGCAAGTTCTCCCAGCTGGAGGCGGTACGTTTCGTGCAGGGCGTGTTGGAGGCCATGGCCCAGGAGTTGGCGCCGGAGGCGGAGGAGGCGCGGCATGGATAGGGCGAAGCGCAGTCCGCGTGCGAGGAACGTGATGTGGAAGCTGGCGCGCGCGACGATCACGCTCGGTGGTCTCGGACTCACCGGCGCCGCCGCGGGCGCGGCGGTGCTGGCGGTGGGCTACCAGAGCTGGCGGGAACGCAGCCGCGTGGATTGGACCGGCCAGGTGGTGCTGGTCAGCGGCGGCTCGCGCGGGCTGGGCTACGCCATTGCGCGCGAGTTTGTGGACCAGGGGGCGCGCGTGGCCATTTGCGCCCGGGACAGCACCGAGCTGGAACGCGCCCGCCTCAAGCTGGCGCCGCGCGCGGGACCAGCGGGCGGAGTGTTTCCGCTCACCTGCGATTTGCGGCAGCCGGACATGCCCGGCGCGGTCGTGGATGCGGTGCGCAGCCATTGGGGCCGGGTCGACGTATTGGTACACAACGCGGGGGTGATTCAGGTCGGCCCCTGGGACCTGATGGGCGAGGCCGATTTCGCCGAGGCCATGGACATTCATTTCTGGGCGGCGCTGCGGCTGGCGCGTGCGGTGCTGCCGGACATGATCGCGCGCCGCCAGGGGCGGATCGTCAACATCAGCTCGATTGGCGGCGTGGTGCCGGTGCCGCATATGCTGCCCTATACCGCCAGCAAGTTCGCGCTGGTGGGCCTGTCGCAGGGCCTGGCGAGCGAGGTGCGCCGCGATGGCGTGCGCGTCACCTGCGTCTGCCCTTTTTTAACCCGCACGGGATCGCAGGAACACGTCACCATCCGCGGCGATCACGACCGCGAGTACGCCTGGTTTGCCACTTCCGGCAGTATGCCGGGAACTTCACAGAGCGCCGCGCATGTGGCGCGCGCGGTGCTGCGGGCGGCCGCGCACGGGCCCGCCCAGGTCACGCTGGCGCTGCCCGGCAAGCTGGCGGCGTTGGCGCACGGCGTGGCGCCTTCCGCGACCGTAGCGGCGATGGCGCAGGCCAACCGCCTGTTACCGCAGCCACGCCACGGCGACGATGCCGCAGCCCGCTCCGGCGCCGACAGCTACAATGCCTGGACCAACCGCGTGGTGCGCCCGCTGGTGCAGCAGGCGGGCAGCGAACTCAATCAAGCCTAGGCGGCAGCTCCCAGCCAGCGCCGGCCGGCCTCCGGGCAGCTTAGGTCCGGCCGCCGGCGATGGAGGGGAGGATGAGAATTTCGTCGTGAGGCAGGAACTGGTAGCTGTTGCCGCCGAGAAAACGGATGTCCTCGTCGTTGACGTAGACGTTGAAGAAGCGGCGGGGACGGCCGTCGGGCTCGCAGAGGCGGTCCTTGAGCTCGGGATAGCGGGTGGTGAGCTCGGCGAGCAAGGCCGGGAGGGTGGCGGCTTCGCAGGCGACGATGGCGGCGCCATCGGTGAACTTCTGCAGCGGTGTCGGGATTTTGACTTGGCAGGACATGAGTGGTTTCCTTTCAGGCGGCGGTGCGGGCGGGCGGACGAGGCGCGGCGAGATAGGCTTCGAGGTGATCGAGACGGGGCGCGAGCACCGGAATGGAGGCCAGCGCGGGATTAAGGGCGTCGAGGGTTTTCAGGCCGTTGCCGGTGATGACCAGCACCAGCGGGCGGTCACGATCGACGCGTTGCTGGTCGATCAGTTTTTGCGCCACGGCGACGGTGACGCCGGCGGCGGTTTCGCCGAAAATACCTTCGGTGCGGGCCAGCAGCTCGATGCCGGCGACGATTTCGGGATCGCTGGCGTCCTCGGCCCAGCCGCCGGTCTGGCGGATGGTGCGGGCGGCGTAAAAGCCGTCGGCGGGGTTGCCGATGGCCAGCGAACGGGCGATGGTGTTGGGGCGCTGGGGTTCGATCTCGCCGCGACCCTCCTTGACGGCGCGGCTGATGGGCGAGCAGCCAGTGGCCTGCGCGCCGCAGATACGCGCGCCTTCGCCGGGCGTGGCCACCCAGCCGAGCTGGCGCAGCTCATCGAAGGCTTTGGCGATTTTGCCGATGAGCGAGCCGCCGGCCATGGGGCAGACGACTGCGCCGGGCAGGCGCCAGCCGAGCTGCTGGGCGATTTCGTAGCCGACGGTCTTGGAGCCTTCGGCGTAGTAGGGACGCAGGTTCACGTTGACGACGCCCCAGGGATAGCGCTGGGCGATTTCGGAAGAGAGGCGGTTGACCTGATCGTAGTTGCCGCGGAACTTGATCAGGTGCGCGCCGTAGACGAGGGTGTTGGCGATTTTGGCTTCTTCCAGGTCGGCGGGGGTAAAGACATAGCAAGCAAAGCCTTCGGCGGCAGCGCCGGCGGCGAGCGCGTTGGCGAGGTTGCCGGTGGAGGAACAGGCGACGGTATGAAAGCCGAACGCGCGCGCCTTGCTGAGAGCGATGGCCACGACGCGATCCTTGAAGGAAAGCGTGGGGAAGTTGACGGCGTCATTTTTGATGTAAAGATCGCGCACACCGAGCGCATTCGCGAGCGCGGGGGCAGCGACCAGGGGCGTGCCGCCGACGGGGCGTTCGCCCGGCTGGGGCTGGAGCGGAACCGGCAGAAACTCGCGATAGCGCCAAATGTTGGAGGGACGAGTGTCGAGCAGGCGGGGCGAGATGGCGTGACCGACGCCCTCGAGATCGTAGCGGACTTCCAAGGGGGCGAAACACTCGTCGCAGCCTGCAAGGGGTTGCGAAGGAAACTGCTTACCGCAGTCGCGGCACTGTAAACCCAGCTCAAAGCTCATGACCGGCATCCTTTCGTGCAATAAAAAACCTCTTCCCGGCAGGAAGAGGTGCGATGGATTGCGGCTGGCTTTCTGGATCTCGCGCAGCCCCATCTCATCTTTCCCTTGCGGGCAGGAGTTGGCACCTTGACGCCCCGCCGTTGCGGGGCCGGTTGCCGTGGCTTCATCGGGCCTGTTCCCTCAGCCACTCTTGATAAGATTCAGGGGGTACTGAATCAGGCTATTCGGTTGTCGCTAGCAGTATGGGCCCAGTCGCGCGAACAAGTCAAGGAGCTGGCGGAAGCGGCTGAGTACAATATCGAATGGCTCTGAACCCCGAGTTTGCGATGGAGCTGCCGGCCAGCTCAGCCAATCTGGGTCCGGCATTCGATACGGCGGCACTGGCGTGGAACCGCTGGCTGCGGGTAGAGGCGCAACGGGCGGATGAGTTTCGGGTGAGCGCGCGAGGACGGGACGCAGAGCGGTGTGGCGAGGCGCGGGAGCATTTGATCCTGAATGTCTATCGCGAGGTGATGGAAGCCGCCGGGGGGGCGGCGGCGCCGCTAGCGCTGGAACTGGACAATGAAATTCCCATCGGCAAAGGTTGCGGATCTTCGGCGGCAGCGCGGCTGGCGGGGGTGGCGCTGGCGGTGCGATTCGGACGCCTGAAGTGGACGGCACAGCGCGTCGTGGAAGAGGCGGCGCGGCGGGAGGGTCACGCCGACAACGCCGCGGCGTGCTGGTGGGGCGGGCTGGCGGTGACGCAGACCGGCGCCGAGGGCGAGCTGCGCTGGCTGCGGGTGGCGGCGGGGCAGCCGTGGGCGCTGCTGCTGGCGGTGCCGGCGCAGGGACTGGCGACCGAGGTGGCGCGGGCGGCGTTGCCGGCGAGCTACGGCCGCGGCGAGGCGGTCGCGAATGTGCAGAACGCGGTGCTGCTGATCGAGGCGTGGCGGCAAGGGAGGGGCGAGATGCTGCGGTCGGCGATGGAGGACCGAATGCACGAGCCCTATCGGGCAGCGCTGTGTCCGTTGCTGGGCGTGATGCGGCCGCTGGCGGGACACGACGGGATTCTGGGGTGCGCGCTGAGCGGCGCGGGACCGTCGGTACTGGTGATCGCGAGGGACGGCGGCAGGGCAAAAGCAGCGATGCAGGCGGCGATGAGGCGCGCGGGGATGGAGGGGGAAATTCTGGAAGCCGCGATGGTCGAGCAGGGGCCCGGCGTGAGCTGGGACAGCCGATGAAGAGGGAAGCGAAAAGCGTACGGGTGGGCATCGCCGGGTTCGGGACGGTGGGGCGGGCGGTGGCGAACATTCTGGTGTCGCATGCCGAAGAGGTGGCGCGGCGCTGCGGAGCCGGGGTGCGGGTGAGCGTGGTGTGCCGGCGGGGCGAGATGGACGCCGCCGATATACCCGAAGGCGCGGCGGCGGTGCATGACTGGCGCGCGGTGACGGGCAGCCCGGACGTGGATCTGGTGATCGAGACCATGGGCGGGACGGAGGCGGCGCGGGCGCTGGCGCTGGAGGCGCTGGAGCGGGGCAAGCCACTGGTGACGGCGAACAAGAATCTGATGGCGGCGCATGGCGAGCAACTGATGCGGCTGGCGGCGGGGAAGAACCTGCCGCTGGGCTTTGAGGCGGCGGTGGCGGGCGGGATTCCGGTGATCCGGGCGATCGCCGAGGGCACGGCGGCGGACCGGCTGCGGGCGGTGTACGGCATCCTGAACGGCACGGCGAACTTCATCCTGACGCGGATGCAGAGCGAAGGGGCGGAATTCGGCGCGGCGCTGGCGGAGGCGCAGCGGTTAGGGTATGCGGAGCAGAATCCGGCGGCGGACGTGGATGGTCTGGACGCGCGCGACAAGCTGGCGATTCTGGCGCGGCTGGCGTTTGGGGTGCGGGTGCTGCCGACCTCGATACCGACCAGCGGCATACGGGGGCTGGAGGCGATTGACATGGCGTATGCGCGGCAACTGCGAGCGGCGATCCGGCTGGTGGGAGCGGCGGAGCGGAGCGAGGCGGGGCTGACGCTTTCGGTGCGTCCGTGGCTGGTGGAGGAGCGCTCGCTGCTGGGCATGGTGACGGGCGTGAACAACGCGGTGTTCATTGAAGGTGAGCGGCTGGGCACGCAGATGTTTTACGGGCGCGGGGCGGGCGGCGATGCCACCGCGGTGGCGGTGCTGAGCGACGTGATGGAGATCGCCGCCGATCTGGCCGCGGGACGCGCATCGGCGAAATTCGCCGGAGGGTTTCTGTCCGGACGCGAGTTGCTGCTAGCGCGGGTGCCGGCGCCGGCGCGGTGGTACTTGCGGTTGCGGATCCAGGACCGGCCGGGCGTGCTGGCGCGGATCGCGGGGATTCTGGGCAAGCACGGCATCAATATTGACTGCACGCTGCAACAGCCGTGGGAGGACAAAGAGCGGCTGCCGTTTGTGATCACGGTGGAACCGGTGAGCGAGCCGGACATGATGCGGGCGGTTGCGGCGATTGACGCGAGCGGGGCGGTGTTGGAGCCGGTGCTGCTGCTGCGAAAGGCGGTGGATTAGTTCCAGCGGAGGTTGCGGAGCTGATCGAGATTGACGTTGCCGCCGCTGAGGACGCAGGCGACCTTGGTTCCGGGCGCGGCGGGGATGAGGCCCGCCAGAAGGGCGGCGACGGGGGCGGCGGCGGCGCCTTCGACGACGAGCTTGCAGTGGTGCATGATCCAGAGCATGGCGTCGAACATGGCGGCGTCGGGGAGGGTGACGACCTGCTCGACAAAATGAGTGACCGCCCAACACGTATTCTCGCCGACTTTTTTGACGCGCAGACCGTCGATGATCGAATCGACGCGGTCGAGGGTGACGACATGGCCGGCGGCGACGCTGCGCTGCATGCCAGGCGAGCCGCTGGACTCGACGCCGAAGACGCGGATTTTGGGATTGCGGGCCTTGAGCGCCATGGCGGTGCCGCTGATGAGGCCGCCGCCGCCGATGGGGACGAGCACGACTTCGACTTGGGGCCAGTCGTCGTGAATTTCGAGGCCGACGGTACCCTGTCCGGCGATGAGTTCGGGATCGTCGAAGGGATGGATATAGGTGTAGCCATGGCGGGCGACGAGGTCGCGGGCGCGGGCGTCGGCTTCGTCCCAGATGGCGCCCTGGAGGACGACCTCGGCGCCGTAGGCCCTGGTGGCTTCGATTTTGGAAGGCGTGGCGTTTTCGGCCATGCAGACGATGGCCTTGATGCCGTGCAGTCTGGCGGCGAGGGCGACGCCCTGGGCGTGATTACCGGCGGAAGAACAGATCACGCCGCGAGATTTCTGCTCAAGGGTGAGATGCTGGAACTTGTTGAGCGGGCCGCGGATTTTGTAGGAGCCGGTGCGCTGGAAAAGTTCCGCTTTGAGGCGAACGTCGAAGCCGGTGCGCTCGCCGAGGATGCGGCTGGTGAGCAGCGGGGTGTGGTAGGCGTGGGCGGAGACGTGGCGGCGGGCTTGGTCGAAATCGGCGAGGGTGAGAGGGTGCATCAGCAGCAGGTTAGCACTTTGGGCGGCGGCGGCAGTGAAGGAAGTCAACGAAGGTTCAACTGCGCGCCGAGACTAACGGCAGTAGCGGCGAGGAGGGTGGCGGGTGTAATAGGCGATGGGTGGGGCGAGGCGGGATTCGGCGAGGCGGTGCTGGAGGGCAATGATGGTCGGATCCGAAGAGGTGATGAAGGAGGCGAGCTGGGAGGTGCGGGAAGCTTGGGGTGGGGAGACGTAGCTGTAGACGCCATAGCGGAGGGCGTCGAGGCAGTCGTCGAGAGGGTCACCGGAGACTTTGAGGATGTCGTCGGGTCGGTTGGGATCGTGGATGCGGGTGGGGATGGCCTCGCGGAGCTGGCGGCAGCCGTCGCAGATCAATAGCTCGCCGCGGTCGAGCTGGCTGTAGAGGAGCATGGCGCCGCCTATGCGGTCGTTGCTGGCGGGGGTGAAGACGATTCCGGAGGCGGCGGTCATTTGGTCGGCGAGGGAGTGGCCGTCGCCCCGGTCGGCCCAGGCGTCGGGGGATAAGTACCAGGCGACGACATGACGGCCGGGACGGGTGAAGCGCTGGCGCAGCTCGCAGGCGAAATCGGCGGCTTGCTGATGCTGGGCAGTGTATTCCTCGATGACGTAAGTGACTCCGGCGGGGGATTTGGCGAACAGATAAGCGGCGGCCTGGCTGAGGTTGAAGCCGTAGTCGGCGGCGACCCAGAATTTCCAAGCATCGTCGATACCGGCGAGGGCGCGGTGGACGAGCATGCGCTCCGGCATCCAGTGGTCGAAGTACTGGCCTTCGTAGACGTCCCAACAGCCGTCGAGGAGAGCCTTGCGGAAGGCGCCGGGAAGGGAATCGAGGGAGTCGAGGTAGGTGGCGCCGAGGAGGGAATGATCGGTGACGCGGCCGGGGATGAAGCAAGTGGATTTGCCGATGGGATGGCCATCGCTGGGCCAGCGGGCGTCGGAGTAGACGGTGTGAGGGAGGCGGGAGTTGGGACCGAGGTGGCAGTGAGTGCAGGTTTCGCCGTGGAAGATGGCCTTGTGAGTGGCGTGGCCGACATTGCCGGGATTGGTGGCGAGACGCAGGCGGAGACGGAGGCCGGAGGCGGTGGTGCGCAGGCGAGAGAGCATGTAGCGGATGGGGAATTCGGTGAAGTGGGTACTTTCGTCAAAGCCGATGAAGCTGAATTCGGCGCCCTGGTAGCGGTAGATGTCGTTTTCGGATTCGCAATAGGCGAACTCGACGGTGGCGCCGGAGGGGAAGGCCCAGTGCTTTTTTTGCTCGTTGTAGGTACCGTCCATGGCGGCGTAGAGTTCTCGGCTACGGCGGATGAGGGATTTTTCCAGTTCGGGGAAGCTGCGGCGGAACAAGACGGCGCGCAGGGCGGAGTGGTCACGTTCGGCGGCGGCATCCATGAGGAGGGTTTCGGACTTGAGCGAGCCGGCGGCCCCGCCGAAGAGAAGAATGTCGGCGGGGCTGAGTAGGGCCTCGGCCTGAGCCCAACTGCGGGGTTGCCAGTTCATGATTTTGCCGGGATGAGATGGGCGTAGGAGGCGTGGCGGGCGTTCCATTCCTCGATGCTTTCCCGGCGCAACTCGGGCTGAGAACTATGTTTGCGGCCAGAGCCAGACTGGATCTCGCGGCGGGCGGCGATGAGGTCGAGCACGGCGCGGGAGACTTCGTTGGCCTTGGCTTTGGACAGGTCGCGGGTGGCGAGGATAGAGAAAAGGTGGCTGAGGGCAGCGTGAAGCTGCTGCAGCTCGGCTTCAACGGTTTCGGTGGGTGTGGGTTCAGGCATGAGAGATCTCCTTGGATTCCTGCCAGGCGTAGCCGACGCCGGGGATGGTACGGACGGGTAAGTTGGGGATGCGATGACGGAGGCGAAAGACGTGAGCGTCCAGAGCACGGGAGCTCAAGACGTCGCCGCGGAGCAGTTCGAGGGCGCCGGCACGGGTGAGGGGCGCGCCGGCGTGACGGATAAGGAGGCCGAGGATGCGGGCTTCGCAGCGGGTGAGGGCGTGGGCGGCGGCGGCATTGAGCAACTGGAGGCGAAGTGGCCAGAGCTGCCACGTGCCGCCGGAGAACACGGGTTCGTTGGGGGCGGGAGTCATTTTAACGATCGCGAGCCCCACGCCGGGCTGCCTGGCGGCGCTGCAAGCGCGGGGCGAGTGCGGCCGGTGGCCCGCTGGGACGGGTGGCGAGGCGGCTGGCGGAGATGGGCGGAAGAGGCGCATTCATGCCAAGCGGGGCGCCGAAAGGGTGAGTGACGATGGGACCGGAGGGCACGCCAACGCCATTCGCAATGCCGGAGGGCGGGGGCATGAGGGGACCGAAAAAGGCAGGGCGGCCCTGGCTGACTTCGTGTCCGGCGGCCATCTCACCGGATTCAGTCTGATCAGAATTGGGGACACGGGCGCTGGCGTCGACGCCAGCGATTTCCGACGGTTGGCGACGGCCGCTGGGGGTGACGCTGGCGACGCGGAGGCGGCGGGCGAGGTCCCAAGCGAGGTCGCCAGCGGGGGAAGGGTGCAGAGCAGAATCAGACTGGGTGGAGTTCGCGCCCGGAGACGGGGTGCGGTTTTTGCTGGTGTCAAAGCGATTCTGCTCTAACGCCGCCAGGGCCTGGAGCCAGGGATGGCGGGAGGAGACGATGTCACGAGCGTCGAGGCCGGAGAGTTTGAGGTCCATAGAAGTAACCTGGGGATGGGAGAAGTGATTAGCCGCGGGCGGCACGCAGGCCGCCAGAGAGGACGCTGGACCAGAAGCCGGGCTTGGAGGCGACTTGGCCCTGAGAAGCGACATCGCGGGATTCACCGCCCATGCCGGCGTTGGCGGCGCTGGTGCTCTGGCCGTAGAGCGAGCCTAAGCCGCGAAGGGCGTTTTGGGTACCGGCGATGCCGGCGTTGCCGAAGGCCTGGGCGAGGGAGCCCATGGCCTGGGCCTGCTGCTGGCCCTGCTGGCGCGCCAGCTCCTCCTCGGTGGCGTTCATACCGGCGGTGTTGCCGGTGCGGGCGGCGGCGCCCTGTTCGCGCGCGCGAGCGGCTCCGAAGGCGCCGGCTAGAGAGCCGAGCTCGGCTTGGGTCATGGACTGCTGCTCGCCGGGGGAGTAGCCGGGATTGGCGAGTTCAGTGAGATAACCCGGGTAGGCGGCGCCGAAAGCGGCATTCTGGTTGGTAGCGCCCTGCTGGGCGGCTTGCGCCGCCTGCGAAAACGCTTGCTGCTCCTGCTGATTGTAAGTTCCTTTATCCCCTCTGGCCATGGTTGGCTCCTTTCGTTGCTTGTGCGAGAATGCGTGCCCAGAAGGCCGCGGTTGGTAGATGGCGCGCCTGCAGCGGCAGCCGCAAGGGACGGGGCAGAGGCGGCAAAGGCATGGGCGGGGAGCGGCGCGGGGCGCGGGGAGTGGCGCCGGTGGTTAGGTGGTAGGTTTCAAAGGCCATAGAGCCCAGAAGGGTTTGGCGAAGGCATAGGCGGCCTGTAACTGCATGGCGGCGGGCTGAGGGCTGTGGCCGCCGGAAAGACGAATGCTGACCGCCTCGCCGTGCGCCAGGGCAAGGACGCTATGGCTGCGGGCAGAGGCGGGAGCAAGGGTGAGGGTGGAGACGAGGCGCGGGGGACGAGCGTCGGCGAGCAGTTCCAGTGCGACGGAACCGCTGCCGGTGGCGCGCAACTGGACGAGGCCGATGACTTCAATACCCTGGCGCTGTCGGCGGAGGAGTTCGGAAGCGGAAAAGGCGCCGGTGGTGACAGCCCAGGCGAAGGGGACGCCGTTGTCAGCAGCGCTGGTGGGATCGAGGAAGGAGATGGAGCCGTCGGGACCGGAGGAGGCGACCAACATCTGCTCGATGGCCAGGCGCCGGTCGGCGGGCAAGGGGCCGAGGGTGAGGGGGCGGCGCACGCGCACCGCCTGGCTGGCGGCAATGGTATCTATCGACCACCGCCGGCCGGGAAAGTAGTGATAGCGCGCGGTGAAGGCGGAGAAGCGCAAGCTGGGATCCCAGCCATCCATATAGCTGAGTTTGTAGATCGCATCGCAGACTGGGCTGGTACCGGTGGGCACGCCGACGCGCACACACTTTTCGTTGTGGTCGATAGAGCACCAGATGAGGGCCTTCTGGCTCCAGTTGATCTGGTCCCAGGCACCGGGCTGCTGGCGCGAGGGGCCGAGCAATTCCTCGCTGACCCAGGTGGAGGCGCCACCGCCGAAAATGTAGGCCCCCGACTCATGCACCAAAAAGACAAGATCCGAACCCACGGCCAAGGCACGCGGGCTGACGGCACCGACGTCGTGGGTAATGTGGGTGATGCTCCAGGTGGCCGGATCGCCGTCGTTAGGAGTGACGAGATAAATGCCGCGTTCGAGCGCAACGTAGAGCTGGTTGCGGAACTCGAAGACGGAAGTGACCTTGAGGCCGCTGCCCTCTTCGACCTGAAAGAAACCGGTGTCGCCCAAGTACAGGCCGGCGTCGGCGGCCTGAGAGCAGTAGACGGTGGAGGGCTGGGCGGGATCGCCCCACCACATCAGGCGCTGAGTGGTCTGGGAAAACATGACGCCCTGGAGGCTGGGCAGCTGCATGGAGCGGAAGTAGTCGCTGATGTCGAGCGAGGCGGCGAGGAAATCGTCGTCGAAGTTGACGGTGATGGAAGTCGAGGAGTTGTCGTAAACGACGGTCGCGGTTTCGTTGACGCCGTTGACGGTCTGGGGCTGGGCAATGTAGAAGTAGGGGCCCGCCTGGGAAGCGCCTGCGACCGTAAAAGCGACGACGCGGGCGACGATTTGAGGCGAAGGGCCGATGGGCAGGTTGGAGATCACGGCCTGCTTGCCGCCTGCGGCGGTCCAGAAAAACGGCAACGACGGGGCGGTGATCGACCCTTCGCGGGTCTGGAACAGCACGACGCCAAAGCGCTGGCCGGCGGCGATGTTGCCGGCGGAGGCACTGTCGGCCGCGGAGGCAAGCGGGGCCGCGGGCGGACCAGGTGGAGTAACTGGATCGAGATGCAGGCCATCAAAGCTGGCGGGAGGGACGGAGCCGGCGAGGCCATCGCCAAAGGCCATATACTCGCGGTTAAAGGCGGAGGCGCCATTCATCCAGGTATTGGGCGGCAGCGCCACGGGCGAGGCCGGGTCGGCGGTGGCGAGATGGCCGCTGCCCGCGGGCGACTCGACGTAAAGATGGCCAGCATCATCGAACACCACCGGCTGCTCGGTACCGTCGAGCTGGACGTAATCGGCAAGGCCACGGATGGCGGCGCCGGAGGGAGTGGCCATAGCCAGGGTCAGGCCTTCGCGGGTGGACAGCTCGGATTGGGTATAGCGCACGTTAGTGGCCTCGGCCATGAGGGTGCAATCGAGCATGCCCGGAGGCCAGTTGGTGACGAGGCCGCCGAAGTGCTCGAGCGGGACGGGAGTGTAGCCCTGCAACATAGAAGGAAGCTGTTAGCGGTTAGCTGTCAGCTATTGCGCGGCGCGCCCTGGCTAACAGCGAAATGCGGCAGGCAGCGCCGCGCGAATAGCTAGACATTGGTCTTGCTGACTACCTTGACCACGATGTCGGTGGCGCCGGAAATGGCGGCTGGGTAGACCGCGGCCGCTAGTTCGGTACCTTCGGCGGTGTAGATCTTCAGCAGGTTGTTATTGAGGGCAGTGCCCGGAATCAGCTCGAAGGTGTAGCCGCCGGGGAAGTTTTCAAGCGAGATCACGTCGGGTAGGGCGGAAAAGGCCTTGGCTGCCGGGATCCGGTTAGGGTTGGTGGTGGCGGTCAGATCCAGCGTGTCCCCGCCGGTCGAGTATTCGCCGCTGAGGGTAAGGGAGAGGTGGCGAATAGTGCGCTGGCGGGCGCCGATGAAATCAATACAGGTGGAAGCAATGGACATGGTGGTTGTCTCCTATGAGGGCTTGCTGAGTCGTTGCATAAGACGGATCGAGAGCTTTTGAGGGCGGGCCGATTGGGGCGGAGCCGCCATGGCGGCCAAAGCCGCCTCGGGGCCGCCGGTGAGCGAGCCGATGACGTTGCTGTGGGTGACCAGGGCAACCGGGCGTTTGGCGGCCAGCAACCGACGCAAGAGCGCGAGATGGCGGCGGCGCCAGGCGGCGACGGATTCTCCATGTGGGATCTGGCGGTTGGGGCGCGCGAACCACGGGCGCAAGCGGCGCGAGGCGGCCGGCTCCCTGCCGGCGGCAAGACCGCCGGAGTGCAGCGGGGCGAGCGCCGCAGCCGGGAGGGCCGGAATACGGGCGACGTGGCCAGCGAGCTTGGCGGTCTGCTCGCTGCGGCGGCGTGGGGAGTAGAGGATTACGTCCGGCTTGGGATCCATGTTCCGGATGTTGATGCCCAGATGGATGGCCTGGAGCTTGCCCTTTTTGTTGAGCGGGATGTCGCGGCCGCCGTGGCTTTCGCGTCTGGCGTCGAGCGCCGTCTGTCCGTGCTCGATGAGATAGATCATGCGGACACCTCGCAATGCAGCTCGCCATCGGAGTCGAGCCAGACCTGATCGGCGGTGCCGTCGGGGGAAATGCGGACGGAACCGTGCTGCTCGGAAAACTCCAGCAGCACAGTGCCGTCGGAGAGCATGGCGGCGCTTGGGGGCTGGGCGCCGCCGTCGCGGGCGGCGGCGAGGATGAGGACGAGGGTTTCGGCTTGGGTCATAATGCGGCCTCCTGCACCTGGGCGTGGCGCTTCTGCATTTGCTCGGCGAGGGCCTGTTCGGCGTCCTGATGAGCCATCAAGTGGGCGATCACGTTGGCGTAGCCCTGGGGGCGCGCAGCTTTGGCCTGCAATCCGGCTTGCGCCACCGCCCACTCGCGGATGGTGGCGATGTGGACTTGGTGATCGTCCACGAGAGGATCGGGCAGCACGGTGGGGACGAGCTGACCGCTGGGTGCTTCACTGGGCACGCCTTGCATGAGCGCGTCAATTTCGCGGAATTGCTTGCTGCGGTTGTCGCCGTCGGGATCGACCAGATCCGGCAACCCGAGATAATGGGCCAGGATAGGGCGGTTCACAGGAGCGCCGATGATGCTTTGGAGCTCGGGGTCCTTGGAGGCGAGGATTTGCTCGATGGATTGGCGGATCTGGCCGAAGGTAGCGGGGAAGTCCTCGTCGGCGGTGGGACGGACGACGACGTTGCCGCGCAACTCGCCCAGGCGGATGTACTCACTGCGATAGGCCTTGGAGTCGCCCTCGACCACCATTTCCACGTCATCGCTGCGGTTGCGCTTGAAGCACTCGACGGCGATGGTCATTTCATGGGCTTCGGCTTCGCGCATTTGCTTCCAGACCAGTTGCAGACGGCCCATGGCCTGTTCGAGCGATTGCGCATAAGCGGCGGCGGTTTTGAGGCTGGGCATGCCGCCGCCAAACATCGAAGGCAGGGCACCGGTGATGAACTGGCCGGCTTCGGCGAGGCGCTGGCCGTCGTTCCAGAGCTCGGGATCGACGCGGAACTGGGGTTGGAAGATCATGGTGGCAAGCGAGTGTTGGACGCCTGCGTTTTCGATCACCACGGGGACGTAGGAGCCGGGGGACATGCGCTTGCGGGCGAGGGCGTCGCCGTTAATGTAGCGGGCGTCGTAGAGGACAGGGGGAGCGGAGGCCATTTCGCGATGCTCGGCGAGGATGTTGGCGCTGTCGTTCAATTGGCGCTGGATGGAGATGGCATCGGCGCCGAGGGGATCACAGTAGGCGCCGATGCCGGGCTGGCCGGGACAGAGCGACCAGCAATCATCCAGGCGCTCGGATTCGGCATGCAGGAACACATCGCCGGCAAACTCGACGCGGCAGCCTTCAGGGAAGGCTTCGAGCAGGCGGCGGCGCATATCTTCGTCGGCGTGGGCCCAGAAGGCCTCGGGCCTTAGCCAGGCACGCTTGTAGGTGACCAGATAGGACATGAGCAGCGTGTTCCAGCTTCCCTGGGCATCGGCCAAGCTCAGCCTGACGATGCGCTCGTAGGTGTCCTCGCCGGAGCTGCCGTTTTCGGCGATCTTAGCGGCTTTCTGAGGGTAGGCGGCGCGCAAGGCAGCCACGTGCATTTCCTCGCAGCAGATGAAGTAATAGCAGTCGCGCTGGTGCTGGGCCTGGGGCGGGACCTTGAAGTAGAGCGGGCCGAACACATCCATTTTCTCGGCGCCCTGGGGCACGCGGCGCTCGCCCGTGCTTACGGTCGCGGAGATGTGCTCGGCGGGATGGAAGCTATCGGGGCCGAGGAGGAGGCCGCAATGGGGGCAGGCGACGGGGCCGCCGGCGATCACGGCTTGGGCTTGCGGGGCCGCTGCGGGCATGTAGCCGTTACAGTTGGGGCATTCCCAGCGGTCGGGCAGGATCTCGATGAGGCTTTCCTCGAGCTTGGGCTCGTTACGGTAACCGAACAGGCCGCCATCCACGACGAAGCGGACGTAGGTGGCAAAGATACCCTCGTTCCAGAGGTAGTAGGCTTTGCGAACGCGGAGCAGGTCGAGCTTGTTGTTGCTGGCGACCAGCTCGGCGACCTTGGAGGCTGCGTTGGCGGTGGCGATGTCGTCTTCACTTTCCGCCGAGGCCGGAAGGTACTGGACCTTGACGGGCGCGCGGCTGAGGGCGGCGATGATGGACAGGCCCCAGGGGCGATAGAGGTTGACGGTGTAATCGAAGCGAGGCATGTCCTCGCGGCCCTCGTTGTCGTGCTCGAAAGGGGTGTGCCAGGCGGAGTCCTTGGTACTAAACCAAACGTTTTGATTACCGCGCCAGAACTCTTCCTGCTCGCGCCATTGGCGGACTTTGTGACGGCGGACGGCATCGGATTCCATTTCGTAGGCGCGGACCAGCTCGCGCAGGGCACCTTGCATGTCGTCGGGGATTTCCGGCGCGAGCAGCGGCGCCTGGGCGGAGGGCTGTTCAGCGCGGTTGGGAACGGTGCTGGACAGAGCGGTGTCCTCGAGGGCGCGGACATCGCCGGAAGGCGGGGCGGGCGGGAGGGCGGGAGGGTGAGATGGGAACGGGGTGCTCATTGGAGGCTTGGGGAGTAGTTGCATTTATATAAGAGCTGTGCGATGTTGAAGCCGGTCTAACGCAAAAACAGCCTTGGTCGAGCCAGCTAGCTCCAGCGGGCCAGAGCGAAGCTGATTTTGCTGCGGGAGGCAGTAGTTATGACTCTGATTGCCGCATTTCACTCGGTGGATGAAATGGTAAAGCCACAGAAAAAGCGCGTGTACCACAACAACGCCGCGTGCAGCACGGCGGGCGCGGTAACGCAGACCGAGCGGGCGATAGGCAACGGCGGATATCGGCTGTGCGCCGAATGCGAGCGCCTGGATCGGGCAGAAGCGGAGGCGCCGGGACGAGCGGCGCGGGCGCGATGAGGGAAGGCTTTGGCCGGCAGGATTCATAGGCTGGCGTAAAAGGGCGTATAGCCGGAATTGGAGCGGCGAAAGCCGAGGCGCCGCAGGAGGGGAGCCATGGCCGGGAGGCGGACGTTGGGGACGAAAGCGTGGGCCTCATCACAACCGGCCGTACGCAAGCGCTGGGCGAGCAGCGAGCGATCGCGAATAGTGGCGCGGACCATGAGGGGATCGCCTCCGAGGAACATGAGCTCGATGGTGGCATGAGCGGTGAGAGCGCCGATGAGGACGCCATCGCGCTCAGCCACGAGGGTAAGCAGGTAGCGGGGGTCGCTGAGGTCGGGGAATCCGAACTGGCAACCGAGGGCGGCACATTGGCGCTGATGGGCGGCCTGGAGGGCGGACAGATCAACAGGGCGGAGTTCGCGGAAGAAAGTCATGCGGCCAGCTCCGGAGAAGACGGAGATTTGCGGCAGGCCTGGCAGCGGAGAGCCTTGGCGGTGCCGGGAGGGCGGCGCATGATGCGAGCGGCTTCACCGTAGGGGAGTCCGAGCCAGTCGTGCAGCAGCACGGCCTGACGCTCGTCGGGGGAGAGTTCGGCGAGGCGGTAATCCAGATCCAGGCGGGAGGTTAGCGCAGCCAGCGCAGGATCGGGAGCTGAAGGAGCGTGGCCGGCAGCGGCGAGCGCGTCGAGCGACAGGGGCGAGACGCGTTGGTGCCGCAACTGGGCGAGGAAAGTGTTGCGGGTGAGGCGGAGCAACCAGGTGCCGAGGGAAGCGCGGCCGCTGTAGGTGGTGATGACGGAGAGCAAGCCGAGCCAGGTCTGCTGGGCGAGATCCTCGGCGGCTTGGGGCTGGCGGGTGAGCGCCAGGGAGTGGGCGAGGATGCGGGGCTGAAAGTAATACTGTTCAGTTAAGTATCCTTGACAGCTTTTCCGATGTCGATGTGTGGCAGGGGCCTGGCGTGGCGAGGACGCAAGGGGAAGTTGCTCATCTTGCGTTTGACGCCGCGGGGATTGCGTCGATGGCGGCTGGAGACGGCGCGTTCCTGAAGGATTTCCCGGAGGACGGCTTCATGAAATGCCCTCTTCTTCCGAGGGGGGAATAGCGGAATAGACGGCCAGTTTGCGGCGGACCACGCGTACAGCATGGAGGAAGGAGAGCCGATCGGGGTCCTCGTTGGCTTTCAAGGCCGCTTCGTGCATCAAGCCGCGGATAGCGAAGTGAGCCATCAGCAGACCGTAGAATTCCTGCCGCACCAGATCGGGAGTCTTGCTGCGCAGCACGATGTGTGCCCCGTGCAGATGGGTCTTCAGTTCGTCGAAGGCGGTCTCTATCTCCCAGCGCTCATGATAGAGAGCGGCCAGTTCGCTGGCCGGGGCTTTGTCGGCATCCAGGATGGTGGTCGCCAGTCGGTAGAGGGGTTCGGCGCCCTCGACCCCCTCCAGGCGGTAGTCGATCACCCGCACCGCGATGCCGCTGGTCTTGCGCCGCCAGTCCCGCTCCGAGGGATAAACCTGGCTCAGGTAGGAGCCATCCGCGAGACGGCTTTCGCAGGCCATGCGCATGTTCTTTTTCATCCGCCACAGCAAGTCCGCGCCCGTGGCCTGCGCCTGATGCCAGAGCGCGAAGCCGAAAAAATTCCGATCGGCCAGGCACAACATGCCCTTGCCCAGACGCGGAAGCACGGCTTTGGCCAAGGTGATTTCGC
The DNA here is from genome assembly GCA_050747745.1 of Terriglobales bacterium. Taxonomy (GTDB): domain Bacteria; phylum Acidobacteriota; class Terriglobia; order Terriglobales; family SCQP01; genus SCQP01. Next base: position 573 of record JBOGKM010000071.1, on the reverse strand, counting down.
CGGTTCGATAGCTGTCCATCTGGCTGCCGAACAGCACGTGCGTGCCGTTCTCCACCAGGGACACAAAGCGGATTTGCGGATAGGCGCTCGCTCCCCGGCTGGCTCCGGGGCGGCCGAAGGCATCTTCGTTAACCCTCTCGTCCGCCACCTCGAACGTGCTGCCATCCAGGCTCACCAGTCGCCAGCCACGGTACCAGGCACCGTGTGTGCTGCGAACCGCAATCGGCTGGACCAGCTCGTCGTGCAACTGCCGCAGCGGTTCCCAGCCCAGCCGCGTGCGCGCCTGAGAAATACCCGATTTGCCCGCTACCCGCACCGGTGTCGAGGGATCGCGCAGCCACTGGATGCCCTCCAGCAGACAACGCAACACCTCCCGATACGACGACTGCATGTAGAGCGCCAAGCCAATCACGTAGTACACCACCACCCGCGCCGGCAGGTCCCGCTGACGGAGGCTGGCCCTGCCGGTGCGCGCCAATACCCCTTCGATCGCTTGGGCGGGAAAGGATTTGCTCACCACGCCAAGGCTGATGTAGTCCGTGATCCGCGACCCCGATGGAAGTTCGGCAACTG